>DATHES010000186.1:0-4782 GCA_035318465.1 Polyangiaceae bacterium | reverse complement strand
GTGAGAACGACCGTCAGCGCGGCGTACGCAGCGGCGACGTAGGCCAAAACCACCGGAACTCAGTCGCGCGCGGCGGCGTCGGAGGCTTTCGGCGCCGTGCTGGCAGCGGGAGCGGCCGAACCGGCGCCTTTGCTGGGCGCGTCGACGGAGGCCGCGTCCTTGCTTGCCGCTGCCGCCGCATCGGCAACCCCAGCATCACCCGGGTCACCGAGCGTGCAGTTTCCTTTGCGGCAGAAGACGCGCTGACCGAGGCAGGGGTCGATGAGGCACGTCGTGCGCTTGCCGGCGCATTTCGGATCGGGCGACGTCTTGGCGAACGGGCGGCAGGAGCATAGGCCGCAAGTTTCGGAGAACGTGCGGCAGTCGGCGTCCGTGTTGCAAGCCGTCGACGTCCCTGGCTCGGCCTTGGGCGGCGAAGACGCTGGCGCGACGGCATCGGCAAGGGAGCTCGAAGTTGCGGCCGGCGCTGCCACGACGGGAGCTGCGTTCGGCGTCGCCGAAGCCCCTGGTGAAGGCTCGCTGCGGTTGCATCCGCTGGCAAGGAAGGTCGCTAGCGCAGTCCACCCCGCCATCGACAGGCACGCGACGCTGGACAATCCAGTCGACCGACGAAGCGCCTTTCGCGCGGGAGATACCGACATGGCGGCAGCATACCGGGCAAGCTCGGAGGGCTCAACTGCGTTGCTTCAGAATGATGCGCTCGGCGTTCTTGAAATAGATTTTCTCCAGCACGTCGCGAGGGAGCCCGATGGCGTCGATCTTCCAGCGCCCTTGAATCGGCGTGGGGTGCTCCATCTGGCGCGCGTTCGTCTCGAGAAAACGAAAGTGCGCGTCGAAGAACGTCTTTACCTGCTCTTCGGAATGGACGACCGGTCCGGCACCGAGGATGTACCCCTCGGCGAACACCATGAAGTCGGTGCCGAAAAGAATACGGTCCTGGAACTCGAGGAAGATGGCCCTCAGCTTGCCCGGATCTTGCCGTCCGATCTCGGGGATGCGCGCGGCGATGTCGACGTTGTAGTTGCGGTACTTGCGCAAGAGCGCGGCGACGTGATCGACATCTTCGGGGTCGTTGCCGAAGTGGACGCCGACGAACGTCACGTCGGGGTGGGTCGCGATGACATGTTCCAGTTGACGCAAGATCTCGGCGCGGGCCGGATACTCGCCGCCGCCGAAAGCCCATTTGGGGTGGTCCTTCAGCTCTTCGAAGCGCTCGTTGCTGGGATCGACGGGGAGCCAAAAGGCCTTGGGATCGCCGCTGTGAATGGAAACCGGAATGCCGAGGCGCGCGCAGGCCTTCCACATCGGTTCGAGCCGCGCGTCGTCGATGGCGATGATTTTGCCCTGCGCGTCGCGCCAGAAAAGCCCGAGCGACTTGGAAATTTTGAGCCCCTTGGCACCGAGCCGCACCGTTTCTTCGATGGTCGCCGCGACGCGTTGGCCGAACCCTGGATCCTCGATGGGGTGCTTCGCATAGACGTCATTGACGTAAAGGATGAACCGCCCCTTTCCTTTTGCATCGAACTGCTTTTTGGCGGCCGCAAACTCGGCGGCATCTTCCCCCGCGGTGAGGTTCACGATGCGCGCAATGAAGTTCGCGTCCATCGCCGCCAGCGTCTTGTCGATGGAGTCGGGGTCGATGTGACCGTGCACGTCGAGGATCGGAATCGTGCGGCGCCACGCGTCGCCGTCAGGCGCGGTTGGCGGGGCGCTCGGCTTGGACGAGGGGCGAGCGCAGGCGGCGAGCGCCAGGGCAGCCAGGGTGAAAGCGATGAGCCTCTTCATCGAACGAGTCATCGCACGATGGCGCAGGGGTGTTGAGCCATTTCATGCTCCGTGCTCCGTCACTTCCGCGCGACACGATGGCGCCTCGATAAGCTCGATCATGGTCCGCTCCAGCCGCACCTCGTCGGAGAGGCGCGAGAGAGAAGAGCTCATCACCGGAGAGGGGTCTGACGGCAGCGTGGGGTGTCCGTTAACGCGCCACGTCAGCGCCGTTTAGCGGCCCAAACAGATTGTCAACGATCTACGTAGGATTTCCTCGAGCCGGCGTGGCTTTCGCGCTACGGTCGCGCGGCGGAGAAAAACCATGCCCTATTCCCGTCGGATTCTTGCGAGCTCCTCGCTTCTTCCTTTGCTCCTTCTCGTGGCAACACCGGCAGGGGCAACCTACTCCATCGTCGCCACCGATCAGGCGACGCAGGCGGTTGGCGGAGCCGTGACTTCGTGCGTCGGCGCGCAGGGCGTTTTGGTGGTCTACGGTCCGGCGGCGGGCTACGGCGGGATCAACGCTCAAGCGGCGGCGAATGCCAACGGGCGAAACCAGGGCGTCATGCTTCTGCAAAAGGGCACCGCGCCGGCGGATGTCATCTCACAGATCACCGCGACGTCGTTCGATCCGAGCTTCAACCAGCGCCAGTACGGCGTCGCCGATCTCCAGGGCCGCGCCGCAGGGTTTACGGGTACCGGCACGTCGGTCGCCCAGTATCGAGAAGATCGTCAAGGAACCATCGGCACCTTCACCTACTCGGTTCAGGGCAACGTGCTCACCGGCGTCGGCGTCATCAATCAGGCCGAGACGGCTTTCCGCACCGGAGGAGGCTGCGATCTGGCGGAAAGAATGATGCTCGCATTGGAGGCAGGCGCCCAAAACAGCGAGGGCGATGCCCGGTGCCGACCATCGATCCCGTCCGACGCGGCCAGTATCGAGGTGGACCTCGCGGGGGAAACGCCCGGCTCGTACCTCAGACTGTCCAATGCGAACGGCTCCGGCCAAAATGCCGTCACCGCCCTCCGCACCCAGTTCAACACCTGGCGCCAAACGCATCCCTGCCTGCAACAGGACGGCGGCATCCCCGACGCGGGCACCGACGGCGGCAGCAAGGACGCCACCGTCACCGATGTGATCTCCGATGGCCGTGACGGCGGTGACGTGTCGGTCGGAGACGCCAGTGACGGCTCTGCCGGCACGGGAGGCACCGCGGGCGCCGCTGGCCAAGGCGGCGCCGCGGGCACCGCAGGATCGAGCGGCACGAGCGGCGCCGCAGGCAGCGCTGGCACGTCAGGTACCGGCGGTGCCGCTGGCACCGGGGGAGCCATGGGCGGCGCGGCCGGCACGACCGGTGGCGCAGCAGGCAAAGCTGGCGGCGCGGGCACGTCGGGGAGCGGCGGATCAGCAGGCACCGGAACCGGTGGCGCGACGGGGACCGGCGGGACCGGCGGCGCAACGGGCGGTACCACCGGCAGCGGTGGTTCAAGCGGCGCAACGGCCGGCACGAGCTCGACGGGTGGACGCGGTGGATCGGGCGCGAGCGGCACCACCCCGCCTTCCGATGACGGTTGCAGCTGCCGCATCGGGAGTTCCGATTCCCCGCCCGCCGCGAGCTTCTTCTTCTCGAGCTTGGCGCTGATCGCAGCCGGCCGATGGCGTCGCTCCAAGCGACGGCAGATGGCCGATTGATCCTGTCCCAGCGCCGTCTCACCGTCCTCCTCTCGGCCCTCGCGATGGCAGTCTTCCTCGCGTACGGCTGCGGCAATGATGACGGACCTTCCACGGGCAACACGGCGACGTGCGCCGACGCGTGCGCGCGCTGTCCCATGCCCCAACTCTGCTCGGACTGCGCCGGCTGGAGCACCCGACTGCGCGACGAGTTCGAGGGCCCGCTCTACGCGTGCGTCGTGCGGGAAGCCGACGCGGGATGCCCTCGTGATTGGGAACGATGCATCGACGAAGCCATCGGCGTCGCAGGAGACCGCGACATCGATCGCACGTTTCGGGATGCCTGCCTCGCGCGACGCACCGAGTGCCAAAACCAAATGATGGGTTTTGCCGACGACGATTGCGTCGCCTCCGGCGCCTTCCTCGACAGCGCCGTCACAGACGCCCAGACATGCATCGTGAAACCATGCGCCGAAGTGCAAGCATGTCTAAGTGAGGCATTCCGAGGAGACCGCCCGCTCCCGCGCGCCGACCACCACGCGCCGTCTTAGGCGAGACGCGCGACGTGATTTTCGAGTCCCGCCATGGGCGCTCGGTCAACGCCGTCGCGCATTTGACGCAAAAAATCTGCTTGCGCGTCCCGGCTTCGTCACCAGGCTCCGCGCCCCAGCATCGCTTCCGGAGCTTGTTCACGCGGCTCGGCCCCCTTGAATCGGAGCGCCCTGCGCCCCACATCGCGGCACATCACGCTCACCGAAACGCGTCCGACGCAATGTCTCGCTAGCCTGCCTTCCCCCTCGCCGTCCATCGCCCGGAGGTCCGACTCGGCTCAACTCTCTGTCTTGTTCGCCAAACTACGAAGCGTATACTCGGGCGCCTCGAGGTGTAGCGGGGTAGGCACATCGACGTCGTGCCGCGGGGAAAGCTGCCTTGGATGAAGTCCGTCGCATGTCCCGTTGAGGGAAGGAATTGGGTGGATGTCCCAGATCTTCCACCGAAGCACGAATACACTCTCGAAGATCTCGATCTTGTCCGCGGTATTCGTCGCGGCCGGGCTTCTCGGCATCTTCATGATTGTGGACCGCTCCGGGTACACGACTCGTAACGGCATGATGCTCACGCAGCCGATTCCGTTCAGCCACGAGCACCACGTGGGCGGACTCGGCATCGATTGCCGCTACTGCCACACCTCGGTCGAGACCTCGGCCACGGCCGGCATCCCTCCGACGTCCACTTGTTACAACTGCCACCAGCTCATCTGGAAAGATAGTCCGATGCTGGAGCCAGTGCGCGCGAGCTACAAGACCGGCGAGCCGATCCGCTGGACCAAGGTCCACGACTTG
>DATHES010000185.1:0-17599 GCA_035318465.1 Polyangiaceae bacterium | reverse complement strand
GCGCTCGAAATCGGAGCGGTATTCTAGAACGCTCCGCGCGAACCTCGAGCGCCCCTAGTGGACGCAAAAACCGCCGATCGGACGAAGCGGAAGGAGCCGCAGGAGCAGCGACTTCGATAGATACCGTTCGAACACGTCTTGTCGGTGAGGGAGGAACGTCCCGTTCAGCGCCTCGGAGAGGAGGTACCTCGTGCTGCCGTCGACGACTTCCGTTTCGCGCTCCGTCACGTGGGTGAACCCGAGGGAGGGCGGCCAGGTGATGCCGCCGCCGAGATCGGCTCCGTTGCTGAGTCGATGGCATCCCGCGCAGGAGAGCGCTTGCACGCGCGCAACGATATGATCGACGGTCAAGGTCGAACCCTGGTTGGCCAGGCTCGCCCCGATTGCGTCGCGCAAGGGACTCGTGTCCGCGCCGAGGTTCGCGAGGTAGTTCGTTTCCGTGGTGAGCGATGTGGCCTGGCTTTGACCGGAGTTGTACGTGTCGGGGATCTCTTCGTCGATGTCGGGGATCGTCGCGCCGCTCAAGGCTTGCACCTGTCCGGGCAGGTACGACTGGAAGGCGGCCGTTTTCGGGTGCGTCGCTACGGCGAAGAGCGGGCCGTGCGGACTGTCCTTGGCCGTGACCGGCACGACCTTCAGCGAGGAACAGGTGAGGAGCCCGCACTCCCGCCGGAGCTTGAACTCGCGGAGCGACCAGATGCGCGGTGAGGGGAAGGAAAACTGGTTGGTTCGAATTTGGCCGCGCCCCGTGGCGTTGTCGCCGAAATGTTCGATGCGTATGACCGCCGGGACGGGCGGCACGGCGATGAGCAGGCCCTCGAAGTAGAACTGCTCGAGCCGCGCAGCGCGCATTTCGATGTCGTTCACGTCGGAAAGGCCCGCCCAGAACTGGACCACCGACCGACACCCTTCGAGCCCGAGCAGTGGCAACGGGTTCGGCATGGCTGCTTCGAAGATGATGAGGTTGCGATCGTCGGTGTTGGCGATGCCGGTCTGTTTGCCGTACACGATGCGGTATTCGCCGCAAAAAGCGCCATTTTCGGGCATCAAGTCGAAGCGGTTGAAGAGCCCGATGGGGATGTACGCGCACGCGCTTCCCGCCGCGAACGGATCGCAGCTCGCCTGTGCGCCCTCCGATGGAGCCGGGCGACACGAATAGGGGAAACCATTCAGCACGGGCCCCAGCGTGGCGTCGACCTGATCGTCGCAGTGAGCCCCGCGTCCGAGCCCGGGCTTCGGATTTTGGACGTCCCACCACTGCTGAAAAAGGCCGAGAGCAGTGAGGCCGCTCACGCCGCTTTGACTCACCAGTTGACCCAGGACGCGCTGCAAGGAAAAGCGCGTCAAGATCGCTTGGTCGGTCACCGCCAGCGATCGCCTTGGGTCGATGCTGGCGCGCAGTCTCGGACTTTCGGCGACGCTCGAAGGATCAGAGGGATCCGAAGGTCGGATCGAGGAACCACGCGTCCCATCGTTCAGATCCGCCGCGCTGCAGCCCATGAGCATCGCGCCGACAGCGAGCGACGCGGTCCACCGCTTCGTTGACGGAACAAACGTCAAGCGCGTGACCCTCAGCACGCCCGCAGTGCAACCTTTCGTCGCGATCCAAACTTTGTGTGTGCGCAGAGGTTCCATATCGGCGGGAGCACGCAAGAACTTCGCCAATCGTGTAAGGCGCGAGGCGACACACAGCGCGTCGCTGGCGGCGCCGCGTACGCGAAACGGCATGCGCTCCACCGCGACGCGTGCGCGGGCGCGACGCAGACGGTCGTGGCGGGAGAGAACGCGCGTGGTGTCGATCGGCGTTGGGCCCTCGCTCGATGCCGCCTGGCGCGTAGCGCCGCCTGACGTCGCGTCAGGCTTGCCGGCAGAGAATGAAATAGTGATCGAGCGACTTCTCCTCTTTGAATGCCGCTCCGATCGTGACGTGCGTCGATACACGGCGCATGAAGTCGCGCGTGCGATGGTAGACGAAACGCTGAAGCCCCTGCGTGTTGGGGATGACCGCTGGCCAGCCTGCGGGCACGGGGCCGTCGGGAATTTGGAAATAGTCGATGACGACCGCGCCGCGCGCTTCCCAGTCGGGGCGCCCCGCGGTCAGCACCGCCACGAAAAAGCCGGGACCGACGGTCGTCAGAAAAGGGGAGGCGTTGTAGCCGTAGAGTTGCGTCTCGCTCGCATCCGGGCGGCTGAAACGCTTTTGAAAATGACGCAGGCTCCCGGGGAGCGGCAACGTGTTGCGGCCGTGGTGGATGACCTCGACGCGGTTGCCGACGGTTTGCGGCACGAAGTCGATCAAGGCGAGCGGTTTGGCAGCAGCTGCTTTGCGGTACAGCTGCCGCTGGGCGTCGCGTCCCAAGGCGCGCGTCTCGGCAAGACGCGCTTCGTGCGTCAAGCCATCGAGGAAGGCGGCGACGGCGTCGACACCAGCCGCGTCGTCCACTGCAAGATTGCGCAAGGTGAGGGCGGTGTTCATGACGGCGGTGGAACATAACTCGAAACGGGTGCCAGGAGGAACGCCCGATGCTATCGGCGAGGACCGTGACCGCGCCGAAGAAGAGCCGCCCAGCCCGCCGGGGCTCCCTCGGGGAGCTTACCCTTTCGCCCATCGGATTCGTACGGAGCCCCTTCCTGGATCGCGTCAGTACCCCGCGTCAGCCGGCAGCCGCGCGCGGCGTGTGCGGGACCATCGAGCTTTTGCCGGATCAAAACTTCGAGCACGCGCTCGCCGATCTCGAGGCGTGGGATCACATCTGGGTCGTGTTTTGGTTCCATCTGAACGCCGGCTGGCGCCCCAAGGTGCTCCCCCCGCGCAGCACCAAGCGACGCGGCGTCTTCGCGACGCGATCTCCCCATCGTCCCAATCCGCTCGGCTTGTCGGTGCTCGCCCTCGAAGCCGTCGATGGTCTCACCCTGCACGTGCGCGACGTCGACCTCCTCGACGGCACGCCGGTCCTCGACATCAAGCCCTACGTCCCTTTTACCGACGTGGTCCCCTCGGCCAACACCGGTTGGCTCGAAACGCCCGACCCCGGCCCGAAGTTCACGGTCGCGTGGAGCGCCACCGCCGAAGCGCAAGCAGCGTGGCTGCGCGACAACTTTCGCGTCGATCTCACGACCCAGGTCAGCGAGATCCTGTCGCTCGGTCACGAGCCGCATCCCTACCGCCGGATCCGGCGGAGGGAACAAGGCTATCGCCTCGCTGTCAAAGACTGGCGTGTCGACTTTACCGTCGAAGGTACGACCATCAACGTGGCAGCGATCCGGACGGGGTACCGCCCCGGTCAACTCGCCGCGGCCTCGATCGAGCCTGCGCTGGCGCTTCATCGCGCTTTCGTCGAGCACTTCGGCAAGCTCTAGCCGGCGGTCGAGCGATGCTAGGATGGCCGTCATGTGGCGCGCCTTGGCATCGCTCTGTCTCGCTTCGCTCCTCGCGGTCGCGGCCTCCGCCTGCACCGATTCGTCGAAAGTTTCGGAAGAAAAAGCGACGGCACACGTGGAGCGTCTCGCCAAGCTCACCGACGACGACGTGGAAGAATTGAGGCGCGGCCTGCCCCAGGGCGCGAAATCGCTCGGCCCCCTGTGGGACGGCAAGAAAGACGCCTTCGACGATCCCAGCGTCGCGCGCCGTGCGCTCGATCGCGTGCGCGACGAGCATCGCGATCTCGCCATAGCCAAAAGCACGTTCTTCGCAGTCACCGACGAAAAAGGGACGGTGCTGCGCAGCGATCAGGAGCCGGACACGTTGGCCGGCAAATCCCTGGTGGCGGCGTACCCGGCGATGGCCAAGGTCTTGGCGGGCGAGGCCATTGAAACGCGAGGATCGATGGCGGAGACCGCCGGTACGCGCATCGGCGGCGACGAGCAGTGGGTCGTAGCGGCGCCCGTGCGAGACGGGCAGGGGACGGTACGTGGCATCTACGCGAGCGGCTGGTCGATGCGTCGCTTCGCGTTCCACCTCGAAGAGGCGATCAAGCACGACATGACCGCCGAAGCGCTGCGCTCCAGCGAGCGACGCCAGAAGGCACCGCTCGTCTATGTGTTCGTGCTGGCCGGCTCCAAGGTGTACGGAGCCCCGGTCACACCCCTCGTCAACAGCGAGACCTTGGAGAAGCTCGACCTGCCCAGCAAAATTCCCGACGGCGTCACCTACCATCAGACGATCGAAATCACGGGGCGCGGCTTCGGCCTTGCGGCGCGCCGCGCGCCTCGGATGGGCGCCGACATCGGCGTGGCCGTGCTTCGGTCGGAAACGTAGAGGCTTACTTGGTCTTCGGCTGCTCGGCCGAAGCGAGACCTTTACGAATCAGGGCGTCTTCGAGTCCGACGCGGATGCGTTGCGACCTCTTGAAACGAGCTTTTTTGAGCGGCGTCTTCAGCCACTCGTGGCGAAGCCGCATCGACCATATCGCGCGATTGGCCATCAATATCTCCGGAGCAGGCCTCGTAAGGCCGGGGGGCGCTTCTCGCGCTTTACCGCTTGATTGTCAAGCTTCCAAACCACTGAACCCATGATACCATGCCGCAATGATCCGAAAACTCCAAGCATTTTCGTCAGTTACAGGCGCGGCGTTTGCAGTCGGTGTTTTCGTGGCAGCACTTCTTGCCGTTGTGGGGGAAAAAACAGCGTTCGCACAAGCTCAACAGTTCGGCGATCACGGCCAGCTGGTGATCACCGCAGAGAACCTGTTTGGTTTCTCCGTGGAGCGCCACGGCTGGGACACGGCGGCCAACACCGAGAATAGCGAGACCTACAACCAGTTCGGGCTTTTTTACCGAAGCCCAATCTCGCCGACCGCCCGCGGTCCTTGGGTGGGGGCGCACTACTTCGTCATCCCCAATCTTTCGATTGGCGCCACCCTCGGCTTCCAAACGGCCGGCGGTTCGGAGACAAGGACCACAATGGGGGGGACCACGACGATCACGACCGATCGGAACTCCCAATTTGCGTTCATCTTCTTACCCAAAGTCGGCTACGCGCTCATGTTCAACAATACGCTGGGCTTCTGGTTCCGCGGGGGGCCCGGCTTTGCGCGCAACAGCTCTTCCAACCAGAACAACGACGGCGGCAGCGCCAGCAGCAGGTGGTTTCTTTCCCTGGACGCCCTCTTCGTCGTCACGCCAGTGCAGTACTTCGGTTTTTACGCGGGACCGCAGGGAAACATCAGCTTCGCTGGATCCGACTCCGTCACGACCCCCAACGGGGTGACGACATCGGTAGACGCGTCGTTCCGCAGCTTCAGCCTCGACGCGGGGATCTTCGGCTATTTCAATCTGTAACGGTCCGCCGCCACGCCCCCTCGCGCATCCGCGGTAGCGCCGCGCCGTATCAGTCTGCTTCGAGCACGAACCGAAGGGCGCGCCGCGGTCGCAGTCGCGCCAGCACCGCCTGCGACGAGCGGCCGAGCACCGCCAGTACCGGATAACCGCCGGTCACCGGGTGATCGGGGCCGAGCACGATGGGCGTTCCATCGGTGGTGATCTGGATGGCGCCGCGGATCATGGGGGCAGGGGGACCGCGATCGTCTCCCGTCCGTCCCATGGCGGGCCCTTCGAGGCGCACACCGACGCGGTCGCTGCGCGACGACACGAGCCACGTGGTCGCCGTGAGCTCGGCGAGCGCATCGGCGGGCATGCGCGCCAGGTGAGGGCCGGGGCGAACGCGTAAGACGGCTGGCTCGGGGGGATCGCTGACCGTCGGCACGGCGCCCGCGCGGGTCGGCGGTTCGCCGGGGGATGCAATGGGCAGCGCGTCGCCGGCGCGGACCGCGCGTCCCAGGAAGCCGCCCCACCCCGCGAGCAGGAGCGTCGATCGCGAACCGAGGACGAGCGGAACCGTGAAGCCCCCGGCGACGGCGAGATAGCGGACGGCGCGGGGACAGGCAGGGACGATGAGCTCTTCGCCGGAGCCGAGCGTCACCGCGGCTTCGCCGTCGATCGAGAGGCGTGCCGAGCCGAGCGTCAAAACGCGCAGCTCGCCGAGCGGGATTTCGAGGGCTGCCTCGCGCGGATCGTTCCCGACGGCGAGGTTGGCTGCCGCGTGCGCGGTCGTGTCGAGCGGACCGGAGGGCGGCACACCGGCGTGAAGCCATCCCGTTCGACCCGCGTCTTGCAGGGTCGCGCCGGGCGGCGCGGTGAGGATGCGGATCTCATTTTCCATGGGGCGGCCGCGAGCGCATGGAAGGCGTCAATCCGGGCGGTAAGGGACGAACCTCACCCTGTCGCCCGGTTCGAGGAGCGCCGGCGGATGGCGCGCGGGGTCGAAGAGCTCGACGTCGAGCACACGTCCGATGAGGTGCCACCCGCCCGGCGAGGACGCCGAGTAAATCCCCGTGTAGGGGCCGGCCACGGCGAGGCTTCCCTTCGGGACGCGCGGGCGCGGCGCCGGACGCCGAGGAATGACGAGGCGAGGATCGAGCGAGGTGAGATAAGCAAACCCCGGCAAAAAACCGATGAGCTCGACATCATAGTCGCGCGCGGCGTGCAGAGCGACGACGTCGGTGCCGCGCAATCCCGTCTGACGCGCGATCTCGGCGAGATCCGCGCCGTCGTAGACGGCGCGCAGAATGTGGAGCTTGGGAGAGAAGTCGACGTCGGGATCGGCGCGTAGGGTTTCGGCGATGATCCCGTCGAGATCGTCCCACGCGCCGACGCCGATGATGGCGAGGCTTCCTGCTCCAACGACGATGTCGGAACTGGCCAGACGGCGGCGAAGCTCGCGTCCGACGGCCTGCGTGCGCTCTCGCCGGTCCGGTGCGTCCTCGATCTCGAGATCGACGAAAAGCGCGTTGTCCCCGTAGGGGAGGATCTTCATGGGGGCTGAAGAGGAGAAGGTTCTTCGCTGACCGGCCCCGGATCTTCGAGACGGAGCAGCGCTTGTTGCTCGAGCGCGGCGCGCACCTGGCGAGCAATGGCGACGGCGTGCGGCGTGTCGCCGTGGACGCAGATCGTCTCCACGGTGCCGCTGCGTGCGAGGCGCAGCGCTTGTTCGGCGCATACGGAGGGTTCGAGGAGCACGTCTTGGGGAGCCCCGCGAGGAACGAGCCGACCCTTGTCGTCGTAGGACCGGTCGGCGAAGCCCTCGCGCGCGTAGGGCAGCTTGCGCGCGCGGCTCGCGTCCTCGAGATGTCCCCCGGGCGGCCCGACGATGACGAGCCCATCGGGGCACGCCGTGACGAGCGCGTCGAGCACCGCCGCCGCGAGCTGCGGATCCTCGGCCGCGGCATGGTAGAGCGCGCCGTGCGGCTTGGCACCCCATAGCCTGCCCCCCATCTCCGTGGTGATCATGCCGAGCGTCGTGATCTGTTCGACGAACGATTCGAAGAGCATTTCGAGAGGGATCGCCATGCGCGCTCGGCCGAATTGCTCGCGGTCGGGGTACGACGGATGGACAGCGATCCGGGGCCCGTAACGCAACGCCAACGCCACCGCGCGTTTCATGGACGCGACGTCCCCCGCGTGCCCGCCGCACGCCACGTTGACGACCGTGGAAAGGGCGTAGAGCTCCTCGGGCTCACCGGGAAGCTCGCCGAGATCGATGTTGAGATCCACCGCCATGAAGTCAGTCCGGAATGGGCACCAGTTTGACCTGCAGAAAAATCGGTTCGTCCTGCGCTTCGAGGACCGCGTCCCAGGGAAAGTATCCGGCCTTTTCCACGGTGATACGGTGCCGCCCAGGGGGGAGCGCCACGCCGTGCGAGGCAACGTACGCCAAGGCGCCGAGGGGGAGGTCGTCGACCGTCACCTGCGCATCGGCGACATTGCCCTGCATGCGAAGGGAAACGGTCTGGGTTGAAGAATAGGGAATGAAAGCGCACGCCGTGACGAGCGAAAGGGCCACCGCGACGGCGGCTCTTCCTGCCAACCTACGGCCGCTCCAGCGTGTCTTCATCGTTTGGCGACCTCCATCGGTGAACCCACGCATCGCGCTTTTCGGTCGGTGCCGCGCCGGCGCCCTACTCCCACTCGATGGTCGCAGGAGGCTTCGACGAAATGTCGTAGACGACGCGGTTGACCCCTTTCACTTCGTTGATGATACGCGCCGAAAGGCGAGCCAAAAGATCGTGCGGTAGGCGGGCCCAATCGGCGGTCATGCCGTCGCTGGACAGCACCGCCCGCACGGCGATGGTCTCGTCGTAAGTGCGCTGATCGCCCATGACGCCGACCGACCGCACCGGGAGGAGGACCGCGAAGCTCTGCCAGAGGGAGGCATGCAAGCCGGAAGCGCGAATCTCTTCCTCGACGATGGCGTTGGCGCGGCGCAGCGGCACGAGGCGCTCCTCCGTCACTTCCCCGAGGCAGCGGACCGCGAGTCCCGGGCCCGGGAACGGCTGGCGCCACAGCAGCTCGCGAGGCAAACCCATCGCCGCACCGACCTCGCGCACTTCGTCTTTGAAGAGCTCCCGCAGCGGCTCGACCAGGCCGAAGTTCATCCGCTCGGGCAACCCGCCGACGTTGTGATGGCTCTTGATGACGGCACTCGGTCCCTTGGTGGAAACGCTTTCGATGACGTCGGGATAGAGCGTGCCTTGCACGAGCCACTTCACGCCGGGCACCTTCGCCGCCTCTTCCTCAAAGACGTCGATGAAGACTCCGCCGATAATCTTGCGTTTTCGTTCGGGTTCCGTGACGCCTCGCAGCGCCGTCAAAAAGCGCTCCCGAGCGTCGACGTGGACGAGCGGCATCCGGAAGGTGTCGCGGAAGAGGTGCGCGACTTGCTCGGCTTCCCCTTCGCGCAGGACGCCGTTGTCCACGAAGACGCACGTCAGCCGGTCGCCGATGGCGCGATGGCAGAGCACGGCCGCGACCGAGGAGTCGACCCCCCCCGAGAGGCCGCAGATCGCGCTGTCGGCGGGGCCGATCTTGGTGCGCACGGCTTCGACGGCTTCCTCGGAGAAGGAGAGGGGGGTGAACGTCGGCGAGAGCCCGGCCACGTTGAAAAGAAAGGCGCGCAGGATTTCGCCGCCGCGGGGGGTGTGGACGACCTCGGGGTGAAACTGGATGCCGTACATCTTGCGACGCGGCTCGGCGATCGCGCATAGAGGCGTGTTGGCGCTGGTCCCGATCGACTGAAAGCCAGGGGGGAGCGCGGTGATCCGATCGCCGTGACTCATCCAGACCTGGAGCGTCTCCCCCTTGGTAAAGCCCGCAAAAATGCCGGTGGCGTCCTCCACCTTCACCTCGGCAGGGCCGTATTCGCGCGCGTCGGCGTGCTCGACGCGCCCGCCGAGACGATGCGCCATGAGCTGGACGCCGTAGCAAATGCCCAGCATGGGGATGCCGAGGTCGAAGAGGGCGTCGTCCGCGGTAGGGGCGTCCGGCGCGTACACGCTGGAGGGGCCCCCGGAGAGCACGATGGCCTTGGGGCCAAGAGCGCGGATCTTGGCGAGGGACAGTGAGTGGGGGTGGACCTCGCAATAGACGTGGCTCTCGCGGATCCGCCGCGCGATGAGCTGGGCGTACTGGGCCCCGAAGTCGAGGATGAGGACGAGCTCGCGAGCCGGCGCCATGAGGGGTGTTTTCTATCACGAATCTCGGACGGGCGCGGGCGCGCAGGGGATGACTCAGCGTTTCGGTCTCGCAATGACGACCACCAGTTTTTCGTCGCTCAAGGTGTTGGCCGCCCAAGCGCGCCACCCTTCGAGCGATGGCGCAACCGCCGCGGGAGCAACCGCGGGGGACGATGCGGCGCCGAGGCGTGGCTCGCGCCACAACGAAAGGAGGCGGCGGCGCGGGTCGAGCGACGCCTCGAGGTCCCATCGCTCGCGGAGCGCCTGGCTGCGTTCCAAATCGGTGGGCGCTATCGCGCCCTGTCGCAGGCGCTGCAGGAGCGCACGGACCTGCGCCACCGCGGCATCCAGCGTCGCTTCGGGGGCACGGATGTCGATGACGAGCGCTGCCGCCCGCGCTCCTCCCACGAGCCGCGCTTGCGCCGTGGCCGCCAAGGATACCGCCGCGGTCGCGCGACCGAGCCACCCGTCGGGTCCGCTCAAGCCCGCCAAGGTGAGCTCTCCCATGGCTCCCTCCGCGGTCCCGCTGGGCGGCACGGGAAAACCGAGCAACGCTTGCCAGACCGGCGGAGCGGACGAGGGCAGGGTGACCTGCACCGTGCCCGACTTGGCGGCGCCAGGTGGCTCGACAGCCGCACACGCCCGGGCACCGTCGATGCCACGAACCAGCCAGCGGTCGACGGTTCGCGCCGCCAGATCGGTCTGCTCTTCGCTCTCGTTGGCGAGCACCGCCAACCGGAGCGGTCCTCCGGCGAGCGTGCTCCATCGCACCGATGCCGCGTCGACGCTGGCGTTGGCGAGCTCTTCCCATGCGCCGAAGGGGGCGAGCCACGATGGGTGGCCGGGCACGAGCGCTGCGGCGAGCGCGCTCATCGCCCGCCCCTCGGCCGCAATGCCGTCGCCCATCCGATTGAGAAGGACGGCCCGCGCCGTGGCCAGCGCAGCCGACGAGAACGGGGCCGCCACCAGCACCTGCGCTGCCTCTTCGGCGACACGAGCGGTGAGTCCGGACATCGATTCGCCCGGCGCGCGAGCCGCATGGGCAACGACGCCCACGCCGTCAGGGGCCACCCATGGTTCGAGGGTCACGCCCCGCGCGCTCCCCGGCTGTGCGGCCAGCGCCGCCATCAACGCGAGCGCCGTCGTGCCGGGATCGCTGCTCCCTTCCGCGAGCGCGCCGCAAGGGCTGGCCAGGACGAGCCAGAGCTCCCCTTGACCGCGCTCGAGCCGGCCCATGCGCTCGATGGCGGGCGCGTTCCATGCTGCCGCGGCCCTCTCCAGCGCCGCGGAAAAACGACGCGCAGCTTGCGCAATCACGCCCGTCTCGAGCGTCGCCTCGCGCGCATCGGCCGTCGGCGAGGGGAGGGCGAGGGCGATGGCGTAGCTCGGCTTGTCGTCGGCCGACCCCGGCGTGCTGAGCGACCAAAGGGCGCCGAGCTCGGCGGCCTCGCGCGGGTCACTCGCCAGGCGTACCGCCGCGCGGCCCGCGGGCCCGAGCGGCCACCCGGCGGCGCCCCGTTCCATGCCTGGTTCGTTGGAGCTCGATCGCGCGAGATCGAGCTCTTGCCGCACCAGGGTCGTGGCGAGGGCCGCCCCGTCTGCGACGAGATGCGCCGGTGTCGCGCGGGCGGTTTCGAGCGTGACGGAGAGACAGCCGCCACGCGGGCGGGCACTGGCCCGCGCTTCGACGAGACGAAAGGGTACCGTCAGTGACCGGAGCCTCGTGACCAGCGGTCCCTCGGGATCCCCGGCCCGGCGCGACGCGGCGGCAGCGGTGTCCGCGGAGGGGGTCGGCACGGCAAGGGTAAGGCGCGCAGTGCCCGGCGCGCGCTCGGAAGAGGCATGAACGCCGACTTGATCTTCGGCGAGAAGGGCGCCTTCTGGCGCCGTTCCGCGCGGCCAAGCCTCGCCGCGGTGCACGGCGCCGGCAGCAGCGTCGACCAGTGCTTGCGCTCCCACGGCGGCAAAAGCGACCTGGGAAGCGCCGTAGGCGGCGCCGCGCGTCGCTTCGAGCTGTGCCACACCTTCGCTCGTCGAGGGGTCGATCGACGCGTCGCTCGGCAACACGCCGAGCTCGCCGGTGCAGCGGGCGACCGCCTGTGCGATCGGCGCCTCCAGTGGATGGCGTCGCAGGGCCGCGACGCGTCGCACGACGAGCGCGAACTCGGGGCTGCCCGCCGTCACGCGACCGGCGAGCGCCGCCCGCGCGGCGGCGACGAACTCGACCGCGCGCGTGGGCGATTCGACCAAGGTTCGCACCCGGAACGAATCGCGATCGGCGCGCGAATCGGTTCCCGCGAATCCGGCCCGAGCCAAGCGTGCTTCGAGCAGGGCGGCCAGCGCCGTCGAGGCGTACGAACCGCTGCTCGTCTCGACGACCATGGCCACGGCGGGGCGCGGATCGCCGTCACGCACGATCCGCACCATGTTGGGGTACGCATCTTTCTTTTCGACGGCGATGGTGGCCGCGCCATCGTCGCGCGATGCCGTCAGCGGCCCCGGCCCGGGCGATGCGCCGTGGCCACAGCTCACCGCCAACGCCGCGACCACCAACTTCCCGGACCACGCTCGAACTGCCAAAGCGCGGGAAGGCTAGGCGAGGCGTGTCGCGGCGTCGAGCCTCGCGCTCCGGTCCCCCTCGGGGCGGGAAGCCACCACGCGGGCTCGCCGCCACCCGGGCCGCCGTGAGTGAAGGCGGCATCTCGTCGATCCTTTGCAAAACGTCGCAAAAAAACTAGCGTGGGTGGCGATGACAAGCGGCCGCCTCTACGCGCTCTTCTTGCTCGCTCAGGCCCTGATCAAGACGATCTTCAAGCGGATCTTCGCGAGCGGGCTCGGCGGGCTCGCGCTCTTCGAGGCGAACTTTGAAGCCGAACACCTTTCCAAGGTCGATGCCGTCGAAAGGGCCGAGCTGCCGACCTTCAGTCGCTGCATCGCTTGCGCCCGCTGCAACCGCGGGGATGGGGCACGCATGGCGCGCTCGCGCGGGGCCTATCCCGGCACGATGGCGCTCATGCTCGCTTCCTCGCGCAGTCTTCCCGATTTTCCCGTGGCCGGGGAAGCGTTGCGCTGGATTTCCGACGACGAGCTGGCCGAAAAAGAAACGCTCTGCCCGGTGGAGGTACCCATGCGGCGCATCGCCGCGTTCATCCGCGCTCGCGCGTGAGCACCTTTCGCCCCAACGCGCCGCTGCGTTGGGACGTGGATCCCGCGCCGTCCCGTGTGAGGAGCGTTGTACCGCTGCGGAGCGCGTTGTAGGGTTCCCACCGAACCATGACCACGCCCCCCTCGATGCCGATCCCCGCCCTGTCGGGCTGGGCGCTCATCCTCGGAGCCTCGAGCGGTTTCGGCGAAGCCGTGAGCAGTTTCTTGGCGCGAGCCGGCTGCCATATCATCGGCGTTCACCTCGACCGCCGCGCCACGCTCGGCAACGTGGAACGCATTCAGAACGAGATCAAAGCGTTCGGGCGCGAAGCGTGGTTTTTCAACGTCAACGCCGCCGATGAGGCGAAGCGCCGCGAAGTCTGCGACGAGATTGCGCGCCGGTTCGAGGAGCGCGGCCAGAACGAGAACGTTCGCGTTCTCCTCCATTCGCTCGCGTTCGGTTCGCTGAAGCCCTTCATCGCCGACACGGTGGAAGGCGAGCTCAATCAAAAGCAAATCGAGATGACGAGCGACGTGATGGCGCACAGTCTCGTCTACTGGACCCAGGACCTCCTGCATCGCAAGCTCCTCGGCCCCGAAGGGCGCATCTTCGCCATGACCAGCACCGGTTCCTGGGCGGTGTGGAAGGGGTACGGCGCGGTAAGCTCGGCCAAGGCTGCGCTCGAGGCGCACGTGCGGCAGCTCGCCTGCGAGCTCGGTCCGCGCGGCATCACCGCCAACGCCATCTGCGCCGGCGTCACCGACACCGCCGCCCTGCGCAAGATCCCGGACAACGACGCCATGGTGCAGGTGGCGCTGCGCAAGAACCCGTTTCACCGACTCACCAAGCCGGAAGACGTGGCCGCGGCCATCGTCGCGCTGGCCCAGCCGTGCGCCTACTGGATCAACGGCAACGTCATCAATGTCGACGGCGGCGAAGCGGCGAGCGGCTAGACCCCCTACACCACCGACAGCTTGGCGCCGGCGCGAAAGGCCGCCAGGTGACCGCTCTCCTCGGCCACGTACACGTCGCAGTGTTCGTCGACGCGCAAGAGATCGGGAATGAGCTCGGCCGGCACGCAACCCAGCACCGCGCCGTCACCCGGCCGTACCACGTGCACCTGCTGCTGCGGAACGAAGAGGGCCCCCGAGCGCAGGATGGGCTCCAGCCGGCGCGGTTGATCGCCCTCCATTCCGCGCGGAAACCGATGTCGCCAGCGCGTCGCGCCGCTCGACGTCGCGACGGCAAGGAGATCACCCGCCTCGCTGTTGACGATGACGGCGTCGTCGATGGCGATGAAGGACGATGCCACCGGGAAAAGTCCTGGCTCGCTCGACCACAGCGTCTTGCCGCTTGCGCGATCGAGCGCCAAGAGGCCAAGACCGCGCCGGTCGCGCGTCACCACCACGACTTCGCGATCGGTGACGAGCGGAGCTCCGAGGGGCGTCGGACCGGGCGGCAGCTCGCGCATCCACCGCGTCGCGCCGGCGTAGGGGTCGAGGTGATAGAGGCGCACCGTTCCGCGTGCGCGCGCGTCGGGCTCGCCGGCGGTGGCAAAAAGCGACTCGTGGTCGAGCCCGACATGGCAGGTGAAACGCAGGCGATCGCGCGCGCGCCAGACGACGTCGCCGGACCACAGATCAATGGCCGTCAGCGTCGCGTCCCCCGCGGCGACGATGAGCAGCTTGCCCGCCCTACGAAGGCGAAAGACGCTTCCACCGCCGGCCGTGTAGCGCCACCGCACCTCGCCCGTGCCGAGATCGACGGCGGAAAGACAGCGCTTGCCGCCGCTCACCACGAGCATGCGCGGCAGGCCGGGGGCGCTCACGACGACGCCGGCCACCGACCCTCCCACCCGCGGCGCCAAGCGCGCGGTGAGGACGATCTCGCCGGTGCCGAAGTCGTGCAGCGCCATGCTGCCGTCGGGAAAGAGGCGCGCGAGCCCCGCCGGCGTGACCACGCTGACGGCGGGCTGGGTCGGTTTTCGCCACAGAAAATCGCCGGTGCGTTTCGCCACGCAGGCCGTCTCCCGCGAAGCGCCGACGATCAACCGATCGCCGCAGAGAAAGGTCGCCCGCAGGTCGATACCGGGGAACGTCGCTGTCCAGCAAGGGGTAAAGCGCAGTTTGGCGGCGGACCGGGAGGCCGCCGCTGCGGCGGGGATCGACGCGGCAAAAGCGCGGTAGATCTCGGGAGCGGGGTTGACCTTGGCGTCGTCGCACGTCGCCTCACGCAGGCGTTCGTCGATGAGACGCAATCCGCGACGGAACGTCGTTAGCCGCAGATTCTGCCGCTGGGAAGGGTCGTAGCGCAGGAGCGTGCGCGCCAGGGTGCGTCCGAACGCGACCGTCGCTTCGACCAGCGCGGGGGCGTCGCCGACGCGGAACGTCCGACCCTCGCGGGCGGGACCCGAACGAGGCTCACCGAGCGAGATCCAGAGTCCCGACTCGCCGGAAACGGCGCCATTGCCCCTCGGGCTCGGCGCGTCCTCTGCCACGCCCGTCGTTTTACCCGCTGCGCCGAAGCGGATGCCGAGCATGATGCCGAAGAGGTCGACGCGGCGATAATAGGACCGACCCTGCTCCCAAGCTTCCAGCACTTCGGTCGAGAGGGCCAGCAATTGCTCGGCAAAGAGAAAAGCAAAGGTCTCGCCGAAGGTGCGCGTCCGATCGCCGACGCCGATGCGAAGCTTGCCGCGCACGAGCAGCCCCAAGAGGTCGGCTCGCTCCACCGTGCGCTCGCATTTCTCCGGCGCAGGGCGCTCGCGCAGCGTGAGCTCGGCCGAGAAACGCAAGCCCCCTTCGCCCTCTGGTTCCACCTCCACCAGCGCGGCTGGTGAAGGCGTCTCTTCCGGTTCGATGGTCACCGTTTCGAGCTCGGCGCGGGCGTGCTCGAGCGCAAAAGAGGTCGACGGGGGCAGGCTCTTCGTATCGAGCTGGGCGATGGCGGTTCCCACCGTGGTGGCGAGGGCGGCGAGAGGCACCTCCCGTTCGAACATGGCCACCTCGGGATGCGCGCCCCCGCGAAACAGCGACACCAGCACGCGCGACCCACAGCGCTCGAGACCGAGCTCCCAGGGGCCGTCGGGGCTGTAGCACCGCACCTCCGCGCGCCGGCTGCGAAGCGCTGCCAGTTCGACGACCGCCAGGGCCAGATCGCGTAGCAGCGGGGCAGGGTCCGCGGCCGGGATGCGCGCCGTCAAATTGACGCCGTCGACGAGGAGATCGACCAGGGCGCGCTGTTTTTCCTTCGAGAGAGCCGTCGAAGAAGCCGCTCCCGTGCCGCTCAGGATCCGGAGTGCCGTCATCTGTAGGGTGAGACTAGGACCGACCGGGGCATCGCCTGAACTTTTCGGCAGGGATCGCCAAGGAGTGGACATGGCGAATCGAAGGGGCTAGGGCCCCGTACGAAGAGGCGGATGCGAAATCCCGCGGCAGAACGCGCGCAGAAGGCCTGGTTCGGCTTCGTGCTCGGCGTGCTCGCCGCGCTGCCGGCCCTCATCTACCTCCGCGGTTTCACCGTCGACGACGCGCTCATCCCCGCGCGCTACGCGGCCAACGTCGCGCACGGCTCGGGGTACCGATTCAACGCGGGTGGCCCTTGCACCGACGGGGTGACACCGCTCGGCTTTCCGTACCTGTTCGCCGCGTTTGCCGACCAAGGCCCGCTCGCCGCCCTCCGCGCGGCGCGGGTCGTGGGCGCGCTGGCATGGCTTTTTGCCGCAGGCACCCTCGGCGCCGCCATCGCGCGGTTGGGGGGCTCGCCTGTCCGCTATGCCGCCCTGCTACTCGTCCTTTTTTCTGCGCCGCTCGGCGCCTGGGCCTGGAGCGGGCTCGAGACGGGCCTGGTGGTCGCGCTGTCGACGGCTATCGCGGTAGTGCCGGTGCGCTCCTCCAAGGCGCCCCTTGCCGGAGCCGCCCTCGGGCTCTGCGCCTGGCTTCGCCCGGAGATGATTGCCTTCAGCCTCTGGCTCGGCGCCGGTCGCGTCCGTACGGCGGAATCACGGAGAGGCAAATGGCTCACGGCGTCCTTGGTGGTGGCACCGTGGCTCGCCGCGGCCGCTGCGCGGTGGATCGTCTGGGGACGCCCGGCGCCGCTCGCCGTTTTCGCCAAACCGTCGGATATCACGCACGGCGCGATGTATGTGCTGCCGGCGATTCTCTTTACGGGCGCCCCGCTCGCGGCGCTCGGCCCTCTCGCATGGTCGAAGCTTCCCGGCTGGCCGCGCACACTGGTGGTCGGCGCGTTTCTTCACCTCGCCGTCCTCGTCTTGGCAGGAGGCGATTGGATGCCGCTGGCCCGTCTCGTCTGTCCCATTCTACCGCCCCTCGTGCTGGCGACCGCCCACATCCTTTCGTCGCGATCAAGCGCTTGGGTGACCGCTATCCGCCTTTCGATCGGCTGCGTCGCCGAGATGGTCGTCTTCGCGATGCGAGGCCCTGCAGCGGCGCACGTTCTGCGCGATCGCCTGGCACTCATCGACGCTGCAGCGCCGGTCCTGGCCGGTGCGAGGGCGGTGGCCACCATCGACGTGGGGTGGGTGGAAAGCGCCACCAGCGCCGAGATCGTCGATCTCGCGGGTGCCACCGATCCCGAGATAGCCGCCTTGCCCGGGGGGCACACATCGAAGGCGGTCTCGGGCGCGTTTCTGGCCGCGAGGGGACCCGATCGACTGGTTTTTCAAATCGACGAGCGCTCCGCGGAGGACGCGATCACGTTCACGCGCGCGACGGAGGCGCGCCTTTTCGCCGATCCCCTGGTCGCTCGCACCTATGTGGTGATTTGGCGGAGCCCGGCTGTGTTGCCAGTTCGTTACATCGTTCTATCGCCTTCGCCGATCACCCCACCCTGACTTTAGGCCAGCGCGCGATCAACTGGCAATCATGAAGCGCTTCCGCGCTTTCGGACTGCAATCGAATCGGCTGATCGACTATCGTTCTTCGAA
>DATHES010000184.1:0-5539 GCA_035318465.1 Polyangiaceae bacterium | reverse complement strand
GGACTCGCCTATACCGCGAGCGCGGCGGCGCCGTCGGGCGAGTCGCCGATGCCGGCGGCATGTCGCACCTGAAGATCGGCCGGCTCCTAGGCATTCCGAAGAGCACGGTGCAGGTTATCGAGCGGCGCGCGATCAGGAAGTTCCGCGCTGGCGCGATCCGGCTTGGGCTACGGGACGCTTACGTCATCCCGCTGGCGCGTGCCGTGCTCGCCGTTGATGTCCGACGCGCCGGGGGCTGGCGATGAAAGCTGCCGTCTTGTTCGTAACGGGGGACCTGCTGGTCTGGAGGTCTGTCGCCATGGTCATCGCCATCACGCTCTATCTGTTCGCTCTCCTGCTGTTGTCGACGCTCGAGCGGTACGCCGATTGGCGCGACCGGCGCGGGTTCTCGCGTGCCGCCGCTCTGCAGCTCGGCGCCGATGAAGTCGTCATCCCCATCACGGTCGTCGAGCCGGCGTCTGCCGGCAGCGAGGCCGCGGCCAGCGAGGTCGCGAACCGGCGTCCGTGGTTCGGGCAGCGTCCGCGATTGCTCGACGGTGGCGACGTCGTAACCCGAAGCACCTGGGGTCCCAATTGATCCGCGCCCTCTCGCTCATCGTCTTCGGGCCCGCGCTTGCCACGGCGGCGTTCGTCGGCGCGATCGTCGATGTCGTTCGGCTCGCGCGGCGAGAAGCCAGGCTGCAGAGAATTGCTCAAGCGGCCGCCGAGCAGCACCGGGCCGACGTGCGCGCCGAACTCACGTCGCAGCGGCGTCGCGTCGCTGGGGAGCGGGAATGGGGGAGCAATTGACTGGCGCGCCGAAAGAGATCGCCAGGGTGCTTTCGGGTGAGTGCCGGTGGCGTGTCGAGCTTGGCGATTGCCTCGACGTTCTTCGCACGATGCCCGATGCATGCGTCGACGCGCTCGTTACCGACCCGCCGGCGGGGATCGGGTTCATGGGCAAGACGTGGGATCACGACAGGGGGGGGCGCGACGTTTGGGTCGCGTGGCTCGCCGCTCGGATGCGCGAGGCCTATCGCGTGATGAAACCTGGGGCGCACGGGCTCGTGTGGGCGTTGCCTCGCACGTCGCACTGGACCGCGCTCGCGCTCGAGGACGCGGGGTTAGAGATCCGCGACGTCATCTCCCATCTGTTCGGTTCTGGATTTCCAAAATCGCTTGACGTAAGCAAGGCCGTCGACAAGCTCGCCGGCGCCGAACGCGACGTCATCGGAAAACACCCTCGCCCGGGCGGAACGAACGCGCGTCTAGCAATGGGCAATGGCTGGCAAGAAGCCCCCGATCTAACCGCGCCAGCAACCGCCGCCGCCGCCGCCGCCGCCGCCTTGCAAGGATGGGGCACAGCGCTCAAACCGGCGTGTGAGTTTTGGTTTCTCGTCCGCAAGCCGATGCCGACGAGCATCGCGCGCAACGTGCTTGAGCACGGGACGGGCGCGCTGAACATCGACGGGTGCCGTGTCGCTGGGACGCCGTGGGCGTTTACGCATTCGGAAAAGACGAGCCGCAGCGGTGGGGTCATGGGCAACGAGTCTGGGCGCCGCGAAGGCATTCAGGAATCAAACGCTGCGGGCCGCTGGCCTGCGCACCTCCTATTTTCGCACGCCGAAGGGTGCGAACTCGTCGGCAAGAAGAAAGTGAAAGCCGCCCCGCCCTGGAACGACAACCGACCACCGTCGCTTTTCACCGGCGCGACGACTTCGCCCGTGCATCACACCGACGGCGACGGCTTCGAAACCGTGGACGATTGGCGATGCGTCGACGGGTGTCCGGTCAAGGAGCTCGACGAGCAAAGTGGCGCGCTGCATACCGGCGGCGTCATTCGTCAGAATGCGCAAGCGACGCCGAGTGTCGCCCTCGGCAAATTCGAGGCGCATACGACCGTCGGATACGACGACGAAGGCGGCGCGTCGCGGTACTTCACCACCTTCGCGCCGTTCTTCTACACGCCGAAGGCCGACCGCGCCGACCGCGCGAAGGGGTGCGAGCACCTCCCCGTCAAGAGCGGCGGCGAGCTTACGGGGAGCAAAGATGGCGCGGCTCGACTCGACTCACCGCGCACCGGTGCTGGTCGCGGCGGCGGGCGACGCAACACTCATCCGACGGTCAAGTCGACAGACCTCATGCGTTGGCTATGCCGCCTCATCACGCCGCCGGGCGGTGTCGTGCTCGACATGTTCGCTGGCTCGGGCTCGACGCTCGTCGCTTGCTCGGCCGAGGGGTTTCGGTGCATCGGCATCGAGGCCGACGCCGAGTCGGTGGAGATCGCATGCGCGCGCGTGGTCGGTGATGCGCCGCTATTCAATGTCGGGAGCATGCGATGACGCGCGCCGCCGAGTACCCGTCGGTCCGGTGCTGTCGCCACGGCCTCATGCTGGTCGACGTCGTCGGCCCCGACGGCGCCATTACGCACGAGTGTCCAGGCTGCTGCCGCGAGGAGCTCGTGCTCATAGACGTCGTCCGGCAGCTGTTCGAAAGGAGCAAGGTCTCGTGAGCGTACTGGACCCTAAGGTCGCGGCGAAGATTGCCGAGTGTCTCCGCCGCGAGGAAGAGCATTTGCGATTTATTATGGCCTGTTGCGAATCACCAATAGAACAACTGTTCGCTCTCCAGATCAGACTCCCGCTGCCGCGCGAGGAAGAAGAGACCGCGTGGCCGGCGTTTGTTCCAGAGGTGGAGCGTCACGGCGATGAGATGCTCTACATTCCGTGGTTCCCGTTGGCCGACCATGCGGGCTTGGCCGTTGATGTGCATAGCCGAATCTATCGATTCTATGCCAATGCCAAACTCGACAGCGGTTGCCTCATCGGAGCCAGCACCCATCCATGGGCCGACGATGTCGGAGTATGGCTGCAGCCGAAGCTGATCCTGCGCGATCGCCAGATCCGTCTCGATTTTGCGCTTTTGTCTTCGACCGCGAAGATCGCTGTCGAGCTCGATGGTCACGACTTTCACGAGCGCACCAAGGAGCAGGCCATTCGTGACAAGTCGCGAGACCGCGAGCTGCAACTGCTCGGATGGAAGGTGGTTCGGTTTGCTGGCTCGGAGGTGTGTCGTGACGCTGCGCATTGCTGTTTCGACCTAGCGAAGCTGCTCACGTTTGAGGCCCTGCGTGCGAAATACATCGCGCCATTGCCGTCTGGGGATGCGAGGGCGGAATAAAAATGTCCACCCTGAGCATCGACTGCAAGTTTCCGCGGCACACTAAGATCGCGCCGCTGACCGATGCTGCCTTCCGTCTTCATCTATCTGCCCTTGCCTATTGTCGCGAACACGAAACGGACGGCTTCGTCCCTGAGTCGGAGGTCTCGACCCTCACCAAGCATCAGAACAAGAAACCGCTGTTCAAGGAACTCGAGGACGCTCGTGGAGCCCGCGAGGACAGCCGCCCGCTTTGGAGTCGAAGCGACCGAGGCAAGGTGGCTGGCTGGCAGATCCATGGGTACCTCGAATGGAACGAATCGCACGCCATCCTGGAAGCGAAGCGCGAACGGGAAAGGGTTCGAATTCGGGATACCCGCGGGGCGCACGTTGGCGCAAACGCCGGCGCCAACAGGCAGCCAACACTGTTCCAACAGAACGGCAACAATGAGCCCACGTTGCCTCCTCGTACGGACTCTGGCGCGCCTGCGCCTACGCGGGCGGGCGCGCCCCCCCTACAGGTTAGTAAGAGCAAGCAAGATCCGGATCTCTCCGGAAATCCAGATGGTGACAGTAACCGCGCGAGGGGGGGGCGGGGGTCGACGCTTCCCACTGGGTGGGCACCCACGGAGGCCGATATCGCGTTTGCCGCGAAGCGCGGATGGGATGTGGGCAGGATAGCCGACGAGGCGGTCCAGTTCGCGTCGCACCATACGGCCAAGGGGACGATCTCCAAGAGCTGGGCGGCGTCGTGGATCACCTGGGTCATGCAGGGGCTCCGGTTCGAAAAAAAGGACCGCGCCAGCGGCGCTCAGCGCATGTCGCGGCCCGGCCCAGCTAGAGCCGTCCAGCCGGCGCCGCCGCCCGTCACAGACGAAGACGCGCCCACGGTGATCCGATGAACCGTTTCAGCGAGATCGCCGAGAAGGCCCGACTGATCGCCTCGCTGCCGGCGGGCCCTGTTGCCCGACGATTCACCTGCGAGCGGTGCGACGTTGAGCTTGCGGAGAACCGATGCGTCTGCGGTCCATGCTACCAGGCGCAGCAGCTCGAGCGACAGGCGTCGGTCCTCACCACGGCGCGCGAGAGCATTCCTGCGAAGTTTCGCTGGGCGCGCCTTCATTCGCCGGACTTTGCAAAGCGGGTCGCCGGATCCGACAAGGTCATCGAGGCAGCGCGCGACGCGCTGGTCGGCAAGACGCCCGTCGTGACGATCGTCGGCGCTTCCGGATCTGGCAAGACGTCGCTCGCGTGCGCCATGTTGGCCGACGTCATCGAGGCAGGCGCGTTCCCGACGTGCGACGCAAAGACGCTTCAGCGCGCTCGGTACGGGCTGTTCGTGGATGCTCAGCAGCTTGCGCTGTCGCGCAAGGAACACCGGCTCGGCCTAGGAGCGCCCGACAACGTTCTGCGGGCGCGACGCGCCAGCGTGCTCGTCATCGACGAACTGGGGCGCGAGGACAAGACCACGCTCGACGTCGCGAAGATCGTCCACGAGCGGGAGGCCGCCTGCAAGCTGACGATCGTCACGACGTGGCTCGATGAGGCGGGCGTTCTCTCGGCCTACGATGGTGGGTTGGCGCGCCGGCTCTTTCGCAAGTCGATCCTCTTCAAACTCGGCGGAGGCAAGTCATGACGTTCGACCAGATCATCGAGAACCTCGACGCGGCCGGCGTCATCGACATCGCGCGAGACATCGTCAAGCGGCGCCGGATCGCCATTGAAGACATGTGGGACGCTGGTCACGAGCCGTTTCGATCGCATGCGCGCCAGGAGTTTTGGGCAGCGCTGAAGGCCATCGACCCCGTCGTGTGGTCGTACCCTCGGATCGCCAAGCTGTCGGGTCACGACCACACGTCGGTCATGAAGGGCCACCGCGCGCACCTAATTCGCTCGATGAAGAGCATGCCCCGTAGCGAGCCGGCGAAGACCGAAGCGCCAGCTCCGGCCGCGGAAAAGAACGTCGCCTAGACACGAAGGAGAGAACGATGCCCACGCAAACGATCTATCGAAAGTTGCCAGTCGAGCTGTCGGATGAAGAACTCGCGAAACGCGCCGCAGAACTCGCCGCGAAGGAGCTCGAGAAGGACCGCGTCGAAGAGCAGAAGAAGGCCGTCGGCGCGCCGATCGCTGGCCTGAAGCTCGCGATCCGCCGGCTGTCGCAAGTCGTCGACACCGGCACTGAGGAGCAGGAGATCCCGTGTGACGAGATCTTCGACGACGACCGGTTCGAAGTACGGATCGTCCGGCAGGACACGTTCGAAAAGCTGCACGAGCGCCCGTACACGTCGCTCGAGCGCGAGGAGCTGCTCGACCGCAAGCAGGAACACCTGCCGTTCGTTGTTGGCGACGAGCCGGAGAAGAAGAACGGCAAGAAGCAGAAGACGCTGTTCGACGCGAA
>DATHES010000183.1:0-4560 GCA_035318465.1 Polyangiaceae bacterium | reverse complement strand
GTGAGACCGGTCGGCATTTTGACCGCGCCAAACGCGCCCCACACGCCAATGGCAAGCCAGTCGGTCAAGTTGTAGGTCAACCGGCCACCGGGCAGGATCGTGCGCTGGTATTCGTCGAGGAGCGTAAAGGAGATGGTGGGTGCGATCTCCACCCTTCCTTGACGCTGCAGACGCAGCTGTCGCACGGCCGGTGCGCCCGCCAAGGGACCCGTCAGTTGAATTTCCTGCGCCGTCGCACGGGTACTCGCGAAGACACCGAGGAGCACGGAGAGTACCGTGAGAAATCGCCGCATCGTCGCCTCTTTCATGGGTCGTCTCGGATGGCTCGCAGTCACTTAGGCAACCGGTACTCCCATGCGAATGGGAGAAAGATAGAAACGCCGAGCTGGGCTTGAACGTTGTTGGTGAGCTTCGTTTGCCCGTACCAGTTTTTCTGGTCGAGCGCTTCCGCTCCCGCGTAGACTTCCGTGTTCTCCAGCTTGTCGAGGAAAATGTAGTCGCGGACTTCGAGCACACCGGCGAACCAGCGGTTGAAGAAAATGCGCAGCCCGATGCCGACATTGAAGTCGAGCTTGGGCTTGTCCCAGCTGAAGGAGCGGTTGTCGGGATCGACGACGGCGATGGGGCGGGTCGAGATGGCTCCGACGCCGCCGACGAGGTACGCGTCGTAGTGGAAGATGAAGTCGCTGAACCCTGCGAACTTTCCGTACATGGGGACGTACGTGAAGTTCAGCGCGGCCTGCCACTGGTACTCGGTGAGCGGCACGGCGACGCGGGCCGCGCGTCGCGTCTGGAAATTGAACGTCGAATCGTTGTTGAAGTAGTAACCGCCGCTCACACCTACGGCCAAGACGTTGGTCACGTAGAAGTTCAAGGCGACGACGGGGCCGGGATGGCTGACGAACTGATCGTTCATCGTGATCGCGTTCCACGCCGGCTGAATCTCGAAGCGATGGTAGCGGAGCGCATAGATCTGCTGCACCGCGTACATCTGCTCTTTGAGATCCTTCTTGGCCTCTTCGGCGAGGTTCATCGTGGGGCACGCCGAGGGATCGATCTTGCAGATCTCTCCCAGGTCACCGGGCTCAGGTGTAGGTCCCTCGGGGCCGCCTGGTTCCGCGGCTGGAGCTCCAGCAGGGGCGTCCGCGTCGATCTCCGTGGGACCCTGCGCCGGCGGCAGCGGAGCCACGCCTGCCGCAGCAGCATCCACAGGGGGTGCGGACGGGGGAGCGGCCGGAGCCGCGGGAGCAGGCTTCGCCGCGGGTTTCTTCTTCTTTTGTGCGTGGGCGAAGCTCGGAGCAGCGATCATCGCCGCCATCACGAGTAGACCTATCCGAGCCTGGTTCATAGCTACCCCTTCCGATTCCTTAGGGCAATAACTGCTGAGAACTATTGGGGAAAAACGCCAACCGCCAAGCCCGGCGGACTATATCATGCGCAAATTCCGGATATCAAGAACGAAATCGGCAACGCGCTGCGTCGGGGTCTACGCAGCAGCCGTTTCTTCCGCGCTTGCACCGAACAAAGCCTCGACAAATTCGTCGGCATTGAACTCGCGCAGGTCGTCGGCTCGCTCGCCTAGACCTACGTAACGCACCGGGATTTTGAGCTCGTCAGTGATACCGAGGATCACACCTCCCTTGGCCGTTCCGTCGAGCTTGGTGAGCACGATACCGGTCAGGGGGATGGCCTCTTGAAACATCTTCGCCTGCGACACGGCGTTCTGTCCGTTGGTGGCGTCGAGCACGAGCAGCGTCTCGTGCGGCGCCCCGTCCATCGCCTTTTGCATGGTCCGCGCGATCTTCTTCAGCTCGTCCATGAGGGGCGTCTTCGTTTGCAAGCGCCCCGCGGTGTCGGCGAGCACGACTTCGACGCCGGCTTGCTTCGCTTTTTGGATCGCATCGAAAATGACGGCGCCCGGGTCGGCGCCCTCTTTGCCCTTGACGACTTCGCACCCGATGCGTTTGCCCCACACTTCGAGCTGCTGCACAGCGGCGGCGCGGAACGTGTCGCCGGCGGCGAGCAAGACGGATCTTCCTTCGCTCTTGAACTTGCTGGCAAGCTTTCCGATGGTCGTCGTCTTGCCGACCCCGTTCACGCCGACCATGAAGATGACCTCGGGCTTGTGCGATGCGGCGACTTTTCCTCCGCCGATCCCGAGGATGCGCTTGGCATCGGCGCGAAGCGCGTCCCACACCGCTTGCGAGCTCGCCAGCTCGTTCTTGCTGAGGCCATCGCGTAGACGCGCGAGAATCGCATGTGTCGTCGCCACCCCGACGTCGGAGGTGAGCAGGATTTCCTCCACTTGATCGGCGATGGTGGGATCGAGCTCCTTCTTGCCGGCGAAAAGGTGGGCCAGGCGTCCGAGGAAGCCGCCGTCACCTCGCGCCTTGGCCAGCCCCTTGCGCAGCACCGAGAGATCGGGCGGGGGAGGGGGCGGCTCGGGTTCGGCTTGCGGTTCTACGGCGGCGGGCTGTTTGGCGACGGATTGTCGCGCGGCAGTCGCGGCTACGGCTTCCTTGGGTGCTTCGGCGGGTTTCGCCTCGACGCGAGGGGCGCTCGGCGCGCCGGGCCGCGCAGGCTTCGCGGGCGGCCCGGGCAGGATCGGTTTCTCCGGCGTTTGCCCCTCGCCTTTGCTCGACCTTCGCGAGATGAGGACGAACAGCACGACGACGACGAGCACAACGACGGCAATGATCGTGTAAGTCATCCGGACGGCAGCGCTCCGCTTTGAGGGGCGCGAACTATAGACAGTCGACCGGCGGCAGTCGACCCCTTACGTCCTTATCCTGGGGGCCGCTCGGCCTTCGATAAACTGGCGTCCGGGGCAGCCCCGATGACGTCTTCGTAGCTCCCCTTCGGCGCGGGCTCGCGCGACACGACGCTATCTTCCGCCTGTCCGTCGACGGCGGCACGGTCGAACGCAGTCTGTTCGAGCGCGCGCGCCCAGGACTTCACCCGATCGGCGCGCTCTCGCTTGCTGACGTCGCCAGGAATGACCTCGGCTGAAGCGCGCGCCACGACTTGCGCCGGCGTGGGGTCGAAGAGGACACCACCGCCCCATTCGCGCGCCGACCACTGCACGAGTCGATCGAGCAAGCGACGGCGTCGCGAGGTCAACGGAATCGCGAGCTCGGCCGGCGGCGGCAGTGGTTGCTCGAAGGTCGCATGCAAGGGCGCCTCGACGCGAAGGCGGGCATCGGCCCGAAACGACGTTGCGGGAAGTGCGAAGGTGCCGCTCTCGCCGGTGGCCGTCGTGACGACGACACCTCCTGCGTCGTCGTTGGCGCCCGGAAATGTCGGCACCACGATGGACACGTTGGCTCGCGCGAGGGGAGAGCCGTCGTGCGCGTCGACGACGCGCCCGGTCCAATCACCACTTTCTTTACGCGGTCGCACCACTTGCATTTCCTGCCGATCCTCCAAAGGTTGGCTCCTCTTCGGCGCGCGTCGCGGCATCCGCAAGCGCCCCAGGAGCGGCTTTCGCGCCATCCACGCTGCGAGCGCCAGCGCCAAGAGGAAAAGGGGCGCTCGCCGCCATGGATTCGGCGGGCGCACGTGGAGCGTGACGGGGAGGGGATCGCCCGGTTCCCACCACGGCGTGTCGGGAAGGTAACGCAATTGCGCGGTTGCCATTTTCGCCCGCCCGGCTCCGAATCGAGCCAGCACCGTGGCTTTGCCAGCCTGCACACGCGCGGCGCCCACCGGTTGATCGCCGACCGTGACTTCGACGACGCCGGTCGGAACGTCGCCACGCACCGAGCGCACGCGCACCGTGATGGCGATGCCGTCGTCCGGATAGCCTGTGGGCCGGGGGTCGTCGAGATCGAGGTCGACGCGCGCGTGCCGCTCGATGGCATGCGTCGTGGCGGACAAGGGCACGTTGTCGATCTCCGCCGCTAGAAAACCATTTCCCGGGCCGGCGAGGTCCTCGGTGCGCACCTCGACGCGCGCATGCCCATCTTCGTCCGCTGCGGCGGCGCCGAGCACCTTCTGGCGCTCGTCGCGCAACGTCACGTGCCAATCACCTCGCGCCAGGTTTCGCCCCATGACGCGAAGACCCTGCACGTAGGTCGGTCGGTCGAGCGATACCACGCTCGGCTCCGGTGCGAAGGCGAGGCTCACCGGCGGACGGCCGAGATCGAAGGGGAGCTCCGTTTCGCTGCGCTCTAGGAAAGCGCCTCCTTGAAAGCGTAGCCTCATCACCCCGCGCGCAAGTACCACCGCACCACGGATGCAGAACGACCCCGCTCCGTCGGTGTCGACGACGTACTCGTCGGGCGCGACGTGCGGATCGTGAGCGTCGGGTGCGACCGCGGGGCTGCAGCGCTCGGCGCGAGGAAGGGGAAAGGCTGGTCCCTTGCCACCTTCGCCGTGAATGGAGATGGACACGTGGCTATTGGGAATAGGTGCGCCGACATCGTCACGAAGTATCCCCCGGAGCACCACATTGTTTGCGGTTGCGGACTCGCGATCGACGCGGGCATCGATGTGCGTCGCGGCGAGGACACGCACCTTCACCGCGGCAGACTGCTTCGCGAGCAGAACGACGGCGCTCAT
>DATHES010000182.1:0-122654 GCA_035318465.1 Polyangiaceae bacterium | reverse complement strand
AGGGCGACGGGGATGCCCACGATGGTGACGCACAGGAGCACGCCGAGTACCAACGCCACGACCAGGCTGGCGATGCCGAGCGCCATGCTGCGCATGGGTCGGAGCGCGATCTCGCTCTGCAAGAGCTGCATCCGCCGCGTGGCGAGGGCGATCACGATCGCGCCCAGCAGAAACAGGAAGGCCGTCTTGGTGAGTTGCACGCCAATCGTTCGAACTATCCGGCGGGGGCCCCATGCTTTTGACGAAGAATGATCCTCGTCGTCGGAATCGTCTCCCAGCATTTTGACTTCGCCGCCAATCTTGGCCCGGCTGCCGCGATGCAGCTCTCCGCCCAGCGCCGCGACATCGCCGTCGATGGAGGCGTCGTCATCGACGGTCACCTCCCCACCGATCACCGCCAGGTCCCCCTCCACGTGCGCCCCGGGGTAGACGTGCACGCTTCCGCCGAACACCGTGATGTCTCCGGTCGTCTTGCCCAAGATATCGACCGAGCCTCCGAAGACCGAGATGTCGTCGACGACTTCGCCCGGTTCGACGCGCAGACTGCCGCCGAAGACCGTGCGATCGCTGCTCGAATCATCACGATGCTTGTGCTTCTTCGCGCGCGTGGGGGTCGACGACGTGGGTGCGGCCGGCGCCGCAGGCGCCACCGAGGGAGCGGGCGGCGGGGCGGGCTGGGTATTATCCTGGGCGGCGCCGTCGTCGCGCTGAATTTGAATGAGATCCCCCTCGCGCCGGGCGAGGTAGCCGGCATCGGAGAGGACGAGATCGAGCACGCGCGAGGCCGGCTGGTTCTTGATATGGACGTCGATGCGGTCTTCGGGCAGCCCCTTGAAGACGATGTTCCATCCTGCCGCTTCCGCCACCTTGCGCACTGCTTCCGCTCGCGTAACGGAGCTGAGGTCGAGGGTGATCGCCTTGTCCGCTTCGGGCCAGGTTCCTTCGCGTTTCACGGCGCCGAACGCCAGCCCCGCCATTTGCAGGATGGCCAAAAGAAGCAGCCAGCGATGAATCCAGACCATCGTTTTCATTCCGTCCTCATCTCTCGATCGCGCGCGGCGCGAGACGCGCCACCGAAAGTCCGGCGAGCAGTAGGAGCATCGCGGCCGTAAGACTCATCACGGGAAGCCAGCTCCAGGCGCGGGGCAGGAGCGCCACCGCATGGCGCGTCAAAATGGGCGTCCCCTCGTGCAAGACCCACGACAGCCGTCCCATCCACGCGCGCAGGCCACCGAGGTAGGGGAGCGTTGCCACCGCGGCGACCGCGATGGCCAGCGTCGCGGCCCACACAGGAAACGCGATGCGGGCTTTGACGGCCTGCCGCGCCTCCACCGGTAGAGGAGCGCTGAGCGCTCGACTGACGACCGCCGACAGGGAGGCGGCGCCTTCGACGCCCGCGGCGCATACCTCGCAGAGACCGAGATGCCCGAAAGCGTCGCGCGGCAAGATGGCCTCTTCTCCGTCGGCGATCGCCGTCATGGCGACCTCGCTGAGGTGCCCCTCGCTCGTCCACACGAGCTCTCTCGGAAGCTGCTCCGGCGCCTTCATGTAGGCTTCTCCTTTTGCCCCAACCGTTCGGCGAGCGTCTTGCGTCCTCGTGTCACCCAGGTGGCTACGGTGCCCAAAGGAACCTGGAGCTCCTCGGCAATCTCTTGGTAACTCCGACCATCCAGGTGAAATTTCATGAGAGCCATCGCCATCGGTTCGGGGAGCGCGCTCATGGCGCTCTGTATCTGCTGGCGGCGCCTTGCTTGCTCCAATAGCTCTTCCGGACCTGCCGAAGGATCGGGAATCGCCTCGGTGCGCGACACCCCCTCTTCGCCATCCTGCGTGTAGGAAATGTCTGGCACCAGCCCGTGGCGCTTGCGAGCGCGCAACATGTCGAGCGCGACGTGACGGGCGATGCCGAGCACCCAGGGGCGCATTTGCTCGCCGACGCGCAGGCGGCTTCTACCTTCCATTGCGCGCCGCAGCGTCTCGCTCGTGCAGTCCTGCACGTCCGGATCTTCTTGCCGCAGTCGTAAGACGGCTGCGGCGACGGCGCGCACGGCTCCCATGAGCGGGACCACCTCATCGGGCGAGGCGGCAAAATCTGACCCGGTGGAGGTGGGCATGCTCGTCCCGACGATTGTCCACCCCATTTCGCGCGGCAGGCTTCCAAAAATTTCACCCGGCCTGCGCCATTCTCATCGCCTTCGAGAGAAGGCGAAAACCTTCGTCGCGCGTGCGGCGGAAGATGCCCGAGACGCGAGTCGAGACGCCGCCCCGGCCGCTCTGATCGGTGCTGTCTTTCGATTCGTCGTCGGAAGCGGGGAGCTCGAAGAGGCCAGCGAGGCCGAGCGCCAGCGCGGCCGTAGCGCCGTACAGCGTGAGGAGATCGCGCACGCCACCCAGGGGAACGCCGGCGAAGAAGATGCGTCCCGCGGTGAAGACGGCGAGGGTCGTGACCGTGACGATCAAGACGGCTCGCAGGACCTTGATGGCGCGACGTCGAGCAGCAGAGGGAGGGGAAGGCGGCGTGTAAAGGCGAAATTCGGAGTGAAGCGAGGTTCTTCGTGCCGAGGAGAACATGGGAGACTCCTTTTGATGAGGATTGGTTTTTCGGACCGTTGGCCCGAGCACCCTCCCTATTCGTGTGACGGCTGGGCCAAATTTCAAACTCGTCTCGCAAAGACGGCGATGACGACGTTTCCCCACAAGGGGCCTCCCCTTGCTTCCTGCCCGGCACGCCGGCCGACCGCGTCGTTCTGAAGCGCCGCGGGTCAGAAAGGACGATAGCGCCCGGTTTAAGGCAGGCTGGCGGTGTGTCTTGGCTCGGTCGGCCGGCCGGGCGACAGGAACTCGATGAGCTCGACCCACTGACCGGCGGTCAGCTTGGCGCGCCGGCGGTGACGGACCATGGCCGCCTCGATCGTGGCGCGAGGGAGCGAGCCTGGTTCCACCCGGGTGTGGCAGTTGCCGCATTTTCGGCGGTGGACCGTTTCGATGTTCGCGGTGGGCGCAGCCGCGGTTTCGGCTTCGTTGACCGCTGAAGACGCGTGCGACGACGGGTCGACCGCCGCCGCGCGCGACGTGCAACCCCCTGCTGCCAGCCCGAGAAAGACCATCAGCGCGCCGATGCACGGAAAGAAGGGGCCAGAAGCCCGCGCATGGGGGAAAGCCGGGGCAAGCATGAGCGTCGCTACAGCTACGTGGTAGCGCTCTTGATTCTCATTATCAAGATCAAGCTGGGCGCCCGCTCCAGATCCCTGCTTGCGAGGCGTTCCGAGGGCCGCCCTGGCTCGGGGGTGCGAGCGGGGCCGGCGCGCCCTCACATCGTCCTGAAATTGCGAAAATTAGGCCGAAAGTGCCTTCTTTGGTACCCCCAAGAGCACCATCATGGAAGCGCTCGTTCGTGCCAGCGTCGCCCTGCGGCGAGCCGCACGCCGGGGGCTCGCCGTGGCGACGATCGCGGGCCTCTCCGGCCTCTTGGTGGCGGATACCGTCGCCCCTTTCGCACATCCCGTGCTCCTTCTCAGTGGCCTCTGCTGGGCGGCCGTCCTTACCTGGTGCTGCGTTCGTCGCTTCCGGGCCAAAGAAGCGGATTCCTGGAGCGATTTCGAGCTGGGCGCCCTCGGCGTCGTGGCGACCTATGGGCTGCTGGCTCGTGCGGGCGGCCTGGCCGGGCCCCTCTACCCGGTCATCTACGTCCTCGTGGCGGTGGTCTGCACGTTTGCGCGTCCTGTCCCGGCCGCCCTCGTGCTGGCGATGCTCCTGCTACTCGAGGGATCGATTCGCTATGCGGCGCTGGCCGAGCTGGCGCTCGCCCCGCTTCTCATCCATGCCGCGTTCCTCGCCACGTTCGCAGTGCAGAACCTCGTCTTTCTCCGCATCGAGGTGGCGCGCATCCGCGTGCGTGGGCGAGCACGCTTCGAAGCGGAGCTCGTGCGCGTGCGGGACGCCGCGCGATCGTACCGGCTGCTCGGATCGCTCGAGGGTCCGTCCTCTCGCGTGCCCGCGCGTTCCGGCGAAGATGAGCGGCTCGCGCGTTCGAGCGTGGAGGAGATCCATCAGGCCGTCCTTTTTGCTCTCGATCTCCTGCGGCAATCGCTGGGGCTTCATACCGCCCTGCTCGTCTGGCAAAACGAGGCCGGAACCCACGCCCGGATCAGCGAGCTGTCCTCGGCCGCCGATGACGTCGCGGAAGGTCCCTTCCTCTCGGGCGACGGCGTGATCGGCGCCGTTCTGGTGCGGCGGGCGAGCGTCGTGCTCGACGGACTCAAACCGAGCTACAAGCTCCCCTATTACAAGGGCCCCTGTCCGGTGCGCACCGTCTGCGGCGTACCGGTGATGGAGCACGGGCAGCCGCGCGGCGTCCTTCTCGTCGATCGCGTCGACGACCGCCGGTTTTCCCCTGTCGATGAGCAGACGCTCGACTTTGCGGCCAGGTACATGGCGCGCGCGATTCAGAACGAGCGCGTCTTCGTTCAGCTCGAACGCGCCAAGGTCGAACAAGGCAAGCTCTACCGGGCAGCCGAGGCGCTCGGCGCGGCGCTCACCGAGGCGGACGTGCTCGAAGCGGGCGTGAAGAGCGCCCGCGAGGTGGCACTTTTCGACTTTGCCGCAGTCACGCTCTTCGACCCGGCCGCCAAGTCGCACGAGGTGAGGGCGGTGAGCGGAGAAGGATGTGAGGCGCTGCTCGGCGCGCACTTTCCGCACAACGCCAGCCTCTGTTCGATGGTCGTTCAGAATCGTCACGCACTCCCCTACAAAGGTGAGTTCGATCCGGCGCACCAGGTCCTTTTTGCCAAGAAGCTCCACGCGCCCGCGATGCCCTCCATGCTCGTCCTTCCCTTGCTCGTGCACGAACGCGCGCTCGGCACGCTGGTCCTCGGCGCCAAGCGGAAATCGGCATTTGGCGATGCCGTGCGTCCGACGCTCGAGGTCCTGGCGCGACACATGGCGGTGTCGCTCGCCAACGCGCGCATGGTCAAGACGCTGGAAGGATTGGCGACGACCGACGGCCTCACCGGGCTCTTGAACAAGCGTGCCATGCTCGACATCGCCTCCGACAAAGTGGCCGCCGCGGTTCGATTCGCTCGCCATCTGTCCGTGCTCGTCGTCGACATCGACTTTTTCAAGAACGTGAACGACCTCCACGGACACGACGTCGGCGACCTCGTCATCCAGGGCCTCGGGGAGATCTTGCGCCGCGCCAAGCGCACCACCGACGCCGTGGCCCGTTTCGGCGGGGAAGAGTTCGTGGTCATCTGCGAGGAGACCGACGCCAAGGGGGCGATGCTGCTCGCCGAGCGGGTGCGCAAGGAAGTCGAAGGCCGCGTTTTTGCGACCCAGAGCGGTCCCCTCAAGGTGACCTGCTCGGTCGGAGCCGCGACATTCCCCGAAGCGGGCCGCGACTGGGAAGCCCTCTTCAAGGCGGCAGACGCCGCGCTCTACGCGTCGAAACGAGGAGGTCGCAACCGGAGCACGGCTTGGGGCACGCTCCGCAAAACTTCAGCCGCGTAAGACCCGAACCTCAGTTCGGGGGCTGGATGACGACCCGGCAGCCGATGAGGACCGTCAGCCCGCTGCCCGTCGTCTTGAGCAAGGGGTCGCAGGTGGTCGGACAGAGCTGGATGCGGGTCGGTGCGGAGGGGTTGTCGAAGTACCATCCACCCTTCGCTCCGCAGGCTGCGAGGCTGTCGACCCGGCCGAGCTGCTGCTCGTTCGACGGAGGGGGACCGACGCGGACCATGATGTTGACGAGGTTCAGGTCGAGCGGTCTGCCCGCGATCATCGGAATTTGGTAGTCGCAGGTGAGCGCGCTCTTGCGGATGTCGTTGAGGGCGGTGATGAGGTCGGCCGAGCCACCGCTTTCGACGAGGTACGCCTTCTGGGTGCCGCCTGCGACGGCGATCTGGTTCAGGTTGTTGAGGCTGGGACCCACGCCGAGCACGTACGTCCGGATGGGCGGCATCCCCATGGCGGCAGCCTGTGCGACGCGCACCGCGCCCGCGATGTCGTTGTTGTTCTGCCTGCACTCGGTGGGCTCGCCATCGCTCGCAAAGACGACGCCCACCGTGCGCCCTGGATGCGTCTGGGCGTACGACGTCGCGTATTGGATCGCGCCGCTCAACGCCGGCACCGTCGGCGTGTTGCCATTGCTGGTCTGTGCGTCGAGGGCCATCTGAATCGCTCCGGCCGAAGCATTCAGCATCGCGATGGGCGCCGCCGGCGTGCTGTAGTCCTGGGGAGTGCAGCGCAAGGTCCCCGTACCGTTGGGGTTGCTGTATTGCGGAAAGAACCCCATGCCCATGCCGAGCCCATTGCTTGCCGGCGAGCTGGCGAAGGCGACGAGCGCCTCCTTGATCGACGTCCAGCGGTTCACCGCCGGGGGGTTGTTCGCCGGCGGCGACGTGCAGTTCATTCCGGCCGGACCGACGGCGCATCCCATCGACCCCGATTTGTCGACCATGAAGAAGAGATCGAGCGGGATCTGTTCGCCCGCGCGGGGCTCGGCCACGCAAGCCGCGTCACCGTCGATGACCACGGTACCACCGCTGCCGCCGCTGCCGCCGGTTCCTCCGGTGGTCGTTCCAGCGCCGCCCGCACCACCGACGCCGGTGATGACGATCGTCGTGCTGGTGGTATTCGTGGTGTTGGTGGTGATGGTGCCCCCGGACGTGCTGTCACCGCTCCCAGTATCACCGCCGCACGCAACAAAGGCCGCCGCATAGGCTGCCGAGATGGAAAGTAAGCAAATTGTCGAGGTGGGTCCGATCCTCATGGTTCCTCCTCCCGTGAGTGGGCCGCCCGTCCATGCCAATAGCAGCTGGCTAACATTGAAAGGGCCAATGGGAATTGTAGTGTTGTCTGCAACGAATTCGCCTACTTTGACACGAATGCCATCCGACTTCAAGAAGCGGAAAAAAAAGACATTTCGCGTGTTCCGTTCGTCGCAATTGTAACCTTCGAAGCACTGCTCGATGATTGCAGTTTTCGAAATGTCAAAGCATAAGCGTGGCGACTTTGGGCGTAGTGGATGTGGTCCTTTTCGCTACGTTGGGTCAGAACCTTGCCCTCCAAATCGGCGCTAAGGGCCCGGAAGGCTGCGAGGATCGGTCCTGCCCACAGTATATGCAGGAGCCCTACGTGGCGACCCCGCAACGGAGGACCTCCACGCTACTTTCTCGGCTGCCGGTGGGCGGTTGTGAGTCCGAGAGGGGCTGCATTTTTCATGATCGGGCCTCGCAGGACCGAGATCGGCCGACCTTCGCGCCGGGCGGCGTGACGTCGTTTCTATAAGTGGCCCGGCGAGCTCGACCGAATCCGGATTTCTTCAGTGGCGGAGGGCACCGGACCCTCTTTGCTTGCCATTCTTGCCGCAGGCGAGGTTACGCTGCGCCAGCGCTCCGTTCCGACCATGCCGAAAGCCTACTCTCCGCGGGCTCTTCCGCCGTTGCCTGGCATCAAACTGTCGATCGACAAGGATCGCTCCGAGCATGCGCCCGCCCGGGCGTACCTCACCATCCGTCGCCTCGAGCTGCGCGCGCAGTTTCCCGATGGCTCGGTGAGTGAGCCCTTCTTCTACGATCTCGTCGAGCGCAAGGCCCTCGACGCCGTCGTGGTCGCACCCCACTTTCGGGACGAGGCAGGCGCGAGAAAAGTTCTGCTGCGGTCGGCGCTGCGCCCGCCTGTCGTGTTTCGGCCGCGCGACGCGTGGCCGGTCCCCGAGCGCGAGACGCTGGGCGGTCTCTGGGAGTTCCCCGCCGGGCTCGTGGAGCCGAACGAACGCAGTGAAGAGGGGCTCCGGCGGTGCGCGGCGCGCGAGCTCTACGAAGAGACGGGCGCCGAAGTGCCGCCCGAAGCCATGCTGCCGCTCGGCCCCTCCGTCTTTCCGAGCCCGGGCATCATCGGGGAACGGCACTTCTTTTTTCATGCGGAGGTCGACCCCAGCGCCTTGGTGCCGCCCATCGAGGATGGTTCGGTGCTCGAACGGCAAGCGGCGCTCGTCACCGTGACCTTGCAGGATGCTCTGGCCCTGGTGCGGGCGGGGGAGATCGAGGACGCCAAGACGGAGCTCGCCCTGCGTCGCCTCGCGGAGATCTGAGCTTTGGGCACCAAGGTCGTCGTGATCGTGAAGCGAACGGCGTTTCGGCTCTTCGTGGAGGAAGAGCAGGACGAGCGCATCACCCGCCTCTTGAAAAAGAACGACCCCACCGTGCGGCGCATGCGACGATCGCACGAGGAACACGAGCGGACGTTGGCCGAGGTGGGAGCCACGCTGGACCGCTTGGGCGTCGACGTCACCTGGGTGCGGCGCGGGCACGCGCCATTCGATCCCGACGGGGCCGAGCTCGTCGTCACGGTGGGGGGCGACGGGACGCTCCTCGCTGCGTCGCACCGGGTGGGCGCTACGCCGCTGCTCGGAGTGAACAGCGCGCCCTCGCATTCGGTCGGCTTCTTTTGCGGTGTGAGGATGGGACAGGCCAAGTCCGCCATCCCCCGCGCCCTTGCGGGAAAGATGCGCGCGGTGGAGCTCACGCGCATGTCGGTCTTCGTCAACGACGCCGTCGTCTCCACCCGGATCTTGAACGATGCACTCTTCTGTCACCGCTCGCCGGCCGCGACTTCGCGCTACATCGTGACGCTCGGCCGTGTCGTGGAAGAGCAGAAGTCGAGCGGCTTCTGGATTGGCCCGGCGGCGGGGTCCACGGCGGCGCAGCGCTCCGGCGGCGGCAAGATCTTACCGTTGACGTCGGGGCTGTTGCAGCTCGTGGTTCGCGAGCCCTATACCCCCGAAGGGGAGAAGCTGCGCCTCACGCGCGTGCTCGTTCCCGACGGCAAGGCGCTCAGCGTGCGCAGCAAAATCCGGGAGGGGCGCCTTTTCATCGATGGGCCGCACGAGTTCATCGACATCGAGATGGGCGATCACCTCGTGTTCCGGCGCTCGCCGGAATCGCTCACCGTGCTCGGCCTGTCGCCCAGTCGGCGCTGGGGGCGGCTTCCGGTCAACTCGTAAGCGTCGCTTTTCGCTCAGACCGTGGCGTGGGTCGCGGCGGGTTGACGCAGAGGGCCCGCTTCGCCGCGGCCATAGCGATCGAAGAGGCGCCCCCACTCCGTCGTCGCTTTCCAATCTTCGAACGTCTTGCGGTCCTTGAGCGGCCAGCGGTAGTAGTCGTGATAGAGCTCGCTCCCCGCCACGAAGAGGTTGACGAGAGGCGTGTGGAAGAAGAGCTTCTGAAACTTCTTGAGGGGGCCGAACCACATCGCGTCGCCGAACGTGCTGGCGAAGTTGTCGCCCACCGAGAACCCCCAGCTCTCGCGGGAAATGTCGTCGCCGACGATTTCGATGTCGCGCGGGTCGCCCACGCCGAGCCCGTCGTCGTGCGCGACCTTGATGTACTCGAGGCTCATGGGATCGAACCCCATCATCTTGGCGGCGACCGCGTCGATCGCCGTCTGGTCCTTGGAGGCGAGCATGTAGTTCTTGATCACCGGGATCATCGTACGCGGCCCGGGGCCGTTGCCCGCGGTCGTGCCGTCCATGATCGCGAAGAGACCGCTGTGAATCTCTTTCTGGATGGCCAAGAGATCGACGAGCGTGCGGTGAATCCAGGAGTGCGTGTAGTGGCGCTGGGTGGCGAGAAGGCCGCCGAAGGCGTTCTTCATCGCGCCGGTGGTGGTCGTATAGATGTGGCACTTGACGGTCGGCAGATGGACGATGTTTTTCCCGAAGAAGTAGTCGGGCACCATGATGCCATCGGGGAAAATCCGATGAAGGACGTGCATCTGGGCTTTGGGCCGGTACTCCACCCATCGCATGTCGCCCTCTTTGAAGTTGTAAAGGACGGGGATGTCGTACTTCTTGAAGAGCGGGACGTAGTGGTTCAGGTCTTCGCCTTTGAAGGCGTTGGTGACGACCGTCTTGTTCTGCACGCAGCTGACATCGGAAAAGCCCGCCTTCTTGAGGGCGAGGATGGTGCCTTCCATCTGCCAGGGCGTCGTGTTGGCGGCGGGGAACGGGTAGTGCCAGGAAATGTTGTCCTTGAGGATGGTCGTCGCGCCGCGGTCAAGGGCCGTTGGCATTTCTGCCAGCGCGCAGAGGCGGTCGATGTCGTCGAGGATCGTCTCGGGCTTGACTTTGAGGGCGGCGACCTTGGCTTTCATGAGAACCATTTGGCGCATCCTTCGGCCCCTGGCAATGACCCGATGCCGAGAAAATCTTCAAGGGCGTGCTATCACGCCGTCTCGACGGAATGATGTCGAGCCCAAAGGCCGCCTTGACGGACGACGGACCAGGTAAAAACCGCCCCTTCGCGCCAGCCTCGGCGCTGCTCGTGCTGGCGTCGCTCCTTTTTGCGGTGATGGCCGTCCTTACCAAGAAGGTCGCCAACCGTCTCCCGGGCCCCGAGGTAGCCTTCGTCCGGTTCTGTATCGGTCTCATCGCCTGCGGTGTCGCGGCCACCCGAATTCGGCTCAAGGCCAGCAACAAAATCGGGCTGCTCCTGCGTGGTGCATTCGGCGGCAGCGCGGTGCTGCTGTACTTCTTGGCCATCGAGCACTTGCAAGTCGGCGTAGCGACGCTGCTCAACTACACGGCGCCCGTCTTCGCGGCTGTCTACGCAGTGGCATTCTTGGGCGAGCTGGTGACGCCGGCGACATTCGGGGCGCTCGGGTTGACGACGGTGGGCGTAGGGCTCGTGCTCGAAGGCACGGCGCCGCCTGGGTCGCTCGGGCTCGGGGTTTGGCAGTGGGTGGGGATCGGTTCGGCGCTGCTCTCGGGCGCCGCGGTGGCGACGATTCGCGAGGTGCGCAAGACAGACGGCTCGTGGGAGATCTTCGCCGCGTTCTGCGTGGGGGGCGGTCTGATGACGGCGCTTCCGACCGCCGCTCGATGGATCACGCCGAACGCGCTCGAGTGGGGCACCCTGCTCGCCATCGGGCTGCTCTCGGTGAGCGCGCAGCTGCTTCTCACCTATTCGCTCCGTTTCGTCAGCGCCGCCGGTGCGGGGATCATCATTCAGCTGACGCCGGTGACGGCACTCGCTCTGGGGTGGGTGCTCTTCGAAGAGAGAATGGCAGGGATGGCCATCGTCGGCGCCGCGCTGACGTTGGTCGGCGTAAGTTGGGGCGCCTACCTCGCTTCGACACCGCAACCTACGCCGATGGAAGAGCCCTAGCGGGTCAACGTTTCGCGAATGGCGTCTTGCCGGCGTACACCTGACCCGTGCCGAGCTCGAAGGCGATGCGGAGCAGCTGGTTATACTTGGCAACGCGATCGCTGCGCGAAAGACTCCCCGTTTTGATCTGCCCGGCATTGGTGGCGACGGCGAGATCGGCGATGAAGGTGTCCTCGGTTTCGCCGGAGCGGTGGGAGATCACCGAACGGTAGCCGGCGTTGGTCGCGTCGCGGATGGTGTCCAGCGTTTCGGTGACGGTGCCGATCTGGTTCAGCTTGATGAGGATGGCGTTGGCGATCCCTTCCGCGACGCCGCGCGCGAGCCGCGTGGGGTTGGTGACGAAGAGGTCGTCGCCCACGAGCTGAAGGCGCCGGCCGAGTTTCTCGGTGAGGAGCTTCCATCCCGCCCAATCATCCTCGGCCAGGCCGTCTTCGATGGAGACGATGGGGTACCTGGACGAGAGCGTGTCGTAGATGCCGACCAGCTCCTCGCGCGTGCGAGGTTTCTTGTCCCAGGTGTAAGCGCCCGATTTGGCGTCATAGAATTCGCTGGCCGCGGCGTCGAGCGCCAGGCTGACGTCAGCGCCGGGCTTGTATCCAGCGGTCTCGATCGAGCGAATGATGCGTTGGATGGCCTCTTCGATCGAGTCGAGGCGGGGGGCGAATCCACCTTCGTCACCGACGGCGACCGTGAGGCCGTCTTTCTTGAGGTTCGATTTGAGGGAGTGAAAGACCTCCACGCCGGCGCGCAGCGCCTCGGCGAAATTGGGAGCGCCGAGGGGAACGACCATGAACTCCTGCACCTCGAGACCGTTGTCGGCGTGCTGGCCACCGTTCAAGATGTTCATGAGCGGCGTGGGGAGCGTGCGCGCGTGCGCGCCGCCGAGGTAACGCCACAGGGGGAGGCACACCGTGTCCGCGGCGGCGCGGGCGACGGCCATCGAGACGCCGAGCAGCGCGTTGGCGCCGAGCTTGGACTTGGTGGGAGTCCCATCGGCCTGAAGTAGGACCTTGTCGATGCCGGCCTGGTCGAGCGCGTCCATGCCGATCACGGCTGGGCCGAGCACGGCCTCCGCGTTGCGAACCGCTTTGGTGACACCCTTGCCGAGGTAGCGCTTGGCATCACCGTCGCGCAGCTCGAGCGCTTCGTGCTCGCCGGTCGATGCGCCCGAGGGGACGGCGGCGCGACCCTGACCGCTCTTGGTTTGGACTTCCACTTCGACCGTGGGATTGCCGCGCGAATCGAGGATTTCGCGGGCGATGACGGCGGTGATCTCGGACATGGGAGTGCTCCTTCTCGATAGCGAATGCGAAAACCGTGAACCGGGAACGAAGATGCCCGAAGAGGGGCATCGCCGTTGGAGGCAACGCCAACTAGCGCGGCGCTCGTCACGTCACAAGGGTCGGCCTTGAGAGCGAACGAGCGTTGGGGTTGACTGTGTGTCAGTGTCGGGATGACACGGACAAAACAGTGTCCAAAACGTGGAACTGGCGGCCTTGCTGGATTGGCGACAACATTGCCCCTGGTACCCATGACTTGACTGACCACATGCGCCATGGCATACAGGGTCACGTATGGTTGCAGTAAATTATAAGGTGGTTGGCGAACCTACCACGGACGCTTTAGGTCGAGTGGCCATCCACGTAGAAGCATCGCCGCCGGGCGCCATCGTGGAAGTGAGCTGGTCACCAGCGTGCGCGCATGCCTTCGCAGAATACGAGGCATGGGGCATCAGCGGCGTGAGCGAGCTTACCGTGCTGCGTTGCGCGATCGAAGAGGCGAGCCGCTACATGCGCGAGCATCCCGAGAAGCGGGCGCTCTGCCGTTCCTGTTCGTGAACGTTGCGGGTTCCCCCGCGCTTCCTTGATCCGTTCAATCTTCCTCGCGCGCCAATCGCGCAGCGAACGACTTGACCTCGGCGATGTCGTCGGTTCGCGTCGCAGGCGGGAGGCTCTGCAAAAGCGTGCGCCCGTAGCTCTTCGTGTGCACCCGCTTGTCGAGTAGAGCAACGATGCCCGCGTCCTTGCGCGAGCGAATGAGCCGGCCGAAGCCCTGTTTCAAGGTGATGGCTGCGCTCGGCACGTGGTAGTGAGCGAAGGGATTTTTGCCGAGGGCCTCCATCGCCGTCGAGCGGGCCAAAACGACGGGATCGGACGGCACTTGAAAGGGGATCTTGTCGATGATGACGAGCCGCAGCGCCTTTCCCGGCACGTCGACCCCCTCCCAGAAACTCATCGTCGCGACCAGCACGGCGTGCGCGCTCTGCCTGAATTTCTCGAGTAGGGCGCTCTTGGGCGCCTCGCCTTGTACGAGGATGAGGCGCCGTGAAGTGCGAGCCAGTGCGACGTGGAGCGCTTGCATGACGCGCTTCGATGTCGAAAGGACGAAGGCCCCACCGTCGCTCGCTTCGACGAGCTCGGCAATGCGAGCCTCGGCGGCGGCGAGCCAGGCCGGATCGGTCGGCTCGGGGAGATCGCGGGGAAGGTAAAGAAGGGCCTTCGCTTGGTAGTCGAAGGGCGAGGGGACTTCGAGCTCCTCGACGGGAACGTCGTCGCCGTCGAGGCCGAGCCGCGATCGCAGGTACGCGAAGCTGTGGTTGGCGGTGAGCGTCGCGCTGGTGAGGACGACGGCCGGCACCTGGGCGAAGAGTCGCCCCTTCAACGTCTCGGCGATATCGACGGGCGATGCTCCGATGGCGGCGGAACGGGTGCGCACTTCCGCCCAGGTGATCTGGTTGTTCGCGCCGTCGACGATGGTGGCGAGGTCCTCGCGCAGCTGCGCCGCGCGCCGGGTGACGACTTCCACCGCCTCCGACGTCTGTCGCGCTTCGGCATACCCGTTGAGCGCATCGAGCGTGGAATCGAGCCTGTGGTAAGCGCCGAGCAGGTCCCCGGCCCAGAAATCGTGGGAGATGGTGGCCTTGCCTTCGGCGCTCACCACGCCTCGGCGGGCGCGCAGCTCCTGCTGCCCACGGGCTCTTCCGACCTCGCCGAAGAAGCGGGTCCCGGCATCGCGTACCACGTCGATCAGCGCCGCGCCTTCCCCCTTGCGGAGAAGCTTGTCGGAAAGCCCGGCCGCCACGAAGGCGCGCTCGGCGTCGCGGAGCATGGAGGAAAGGCGCGTGGAAGAGACGCGGACGCCGAAGAAATCGGTGGCGATGTCTTCGAGCTGGTGCGCTTCGTCGAAGATGACGGCGTCGTAGTCGGGGAGCGCCGCTCCGGCGTGAGGGCCGCGCAGGGCGAGATCGGCGAAGAAGAGGTGATGGTTCACCACGACGATGCGCGCCGCTTCGGCGTCCCGCTTCATGCGCGTGACGAAGCAGGGCGAAAAGTGCTCGCACCCTTGCCCGATGCGCGTCTCGCTCGATGAGCTCACCTCGCGCCAGAGCGGTTCGTCTTCCGACATGGCACGGATGTCAGCGACGTCCCCGGACGACGTCGATGCGGCCCACTCCTCGAGGACAGCGAGTGCGCGCGCGGAGGAAGGCTGGCTCGCCTCGGGGCTGGCGCGGAATTCGGCGAAGCGGCGCAAACAGAGGTAGTTGGAGAGCCCTTTCATGAGCGCAGCGCTCACCGGCAGACCGAGCGTTTCGCGGATGAGGGGGATGTCCTTGGTAAAGATCTGTTCTTGGAGCGCGCGCGTCGCCGTGGAGACGACGACTTTGCGACCGCTCAAGATGGCGGGGACGAGGTAGGCCAGCGTTTTACCGGTGCCGGTTCCCGCTTCGCACACGAGCACGCGGTCGTCGGCGAGGGCACGTTCGACCGCCTCGGCCATGGCGAGTTGACCGGGGCGATCTTCGTAACCGCGAAACCCGCGCGAAAGCGGCCCCGACGGTCCGAGGATGTCGCGCGCCTTTGGCGTCGTCCTGCCCTCTCTCCGTGCCGTGTCGATGCCCGGATTGGTGCTTCAGTTCGCTTGGTGGGTCAACGCGAAATCTCGTGACGCGCGCGGATCGAGGGCGGCGGGAAGGGGGAGGGCGCAACGGATCTCGCTCTTCGGCGGATCTTCAAGGTAATCTCGCGGCGCCATGCGCTCTTGGTTCCTACTTCTCCTACTAGCTTGCGTGCTCGCATTCGTCCGCGTGGCGAATGCCGACTTCCCGTCGTTGAACTCGCGACGCTTCCAGCCGCCGCTTTCTGCCGCCGGCTCGCTGTACCTCGAGCCGACGCCCACGCCCGGTCCGGGGGTGTGGAATGCCGCCGCGTGGTTCGTCTACAGCCTTCGTCCCGACGTACTGCGTGACGTCAATGGCGTCGCCGTCGCCAACTTGGTCTCGCACCAATTGACGACCGACCTCGTGGGGAGCGTTGGCATCGGCCAAAAGATCGCGCTCGGGGTCGACGTGCCGGTGCTCCTCTACCAAACAGGGGAAGACAACCCGATCGCGCGTCCCATCGTGGGAGGCACGCCGCCCGCGCAAGCGCTCGGGGACATCGCCCTGACGGCCAAAGGCAACATCATTGCATATGGTGAGCACGGCGGCTTCGGCTTGTCGGCGCTCATGCGGCTCACGACCGCGACAGGCAATACGTCGTCGTACCTCGGCGAGGGGATGTCGACCGGCGAATTTCGGGTGCTCGGCGAGTACAAGCTCATCGGCCTGGCGCTGCAAGGCACCGCGGGGATGAAGGTTCGATCGGGGCAGCGCGACGTCATCAACCGCACCTACCAGAACGAGCTGCCGTGGGGCGCGGCTTTCGTCCTGCGTCCGCAGATGTTCGGCTTGGATCCGAAGGGTCGGCTCACGTGGGTGGCCGAGGTGCACGGCGCCACCATGCTCGGGGCCAGTGACGCGACCGGCAAGAGGCCGGCGTCAGTGGCGTTCGCGGGACTCTCGTCGCGCATGGCGTTCGGCGATGTTTCGGTGCTCCTCGGCGTCGAGACCTCGCTCACCCAGGCGTGGGGCGGCGCCCCGCTGCAAGTCGTGGCCGGTGCCCAGTGGACGCCCCGCTCGCACGACGCCGACCACGACGGCGTGAAGGACGACATCGACCAATGTCCCGAGCTCGCCGAGGATCGCGACGGCGTGCAGGACGCCGACGGCTGTCCCGATTTCGAGGACCACGACGACGACGGGGTTCCGGACGGCGACGACCAGTGCCAGAACGACAAGGAGGATCAGGACGGCTACGAAGACGCCGACGGCTGTCCCGACCTCGACAACGACGAAGACGGCATCCCCGACGCTCAAGACGAGTGCCCTCGCCAAGAGGGAGAGGCTCGCGAGGATCCGAGCACCAACGGATGCCCGGACACGGACGGTGATGGGCGGATCGACAAGCTCGACAAATGCCCGGGCAAGCCGGAAGACGTCGATGGGTTCGAGGACGCCGACGGCTGCCCCGACCCCGACAACGACGGCGACGAGGTGCCCGATACCGACGACGCTTGTCCTAACGTGGCTGCTGGAGAAACCCCAGGCTTTCGACTCGGTTGTCCGCTCACCGATCGCGACGGCGATACGTGGGAGGACAACGTCGACAAGTGCCCCGACGAGCCCGAGACTTTCAACGGCGTGGACGACGAAGACGGATGCGCCGACACGGGGGGCAAGCCGCTGGTCGTGGTCCAGGAGAAAGGCAACGATCTCACCGTCCGGTTCGCGCGGCCAACGAAGTTCAAAGGGTCGCGCGAAGCGCCCGAGGTCGACCCGGCGAGCGTCCCCACGCTTCGGGCGCTCGCGCTCGAGCTCAATCGTCACCCGAGTTGGGTCGTGGCCATCGGCGTCCGTCCCAAAACGGATTCCGCTTTCGACCAGCAGGCTGCACTCGCGCAAGCCTTCGCGGCGGTGGAGACCGTGCGGGGCTTCGCCTTGCGCGATGGTGCGGCGGAAACCGTCGGGTGGAGAGCGGTGTCGACACAACCCGGCGTGTGGGCCAACGGATTCGGCGCGCTCTTGTTCGCGCAACCGGAATCGGCGCCGGGCGCTTCGGGGCCGGCCGGTGCTGCGCCTGTTTCGGCGCAGCCTGGTTCCGCGCCGCCTGCGCCTTCGCCGCCGAATCCGGGGCAGCCCGCGCCGAACCTGGCGCCCCCCGCACAGCCGGAACCGACGGCACCCTCATCAGCGCCGCCGGCCTCCGCGGCACCGTCCCCACCAGCGTCGGGTGCGCCGCCCAAGTCCGAGGACGTACCCAAACCATGAACCCGCGGGTCGTCGCGAGCCTGGTCATCTGCTTGCTCGCGGGCGGCGCAACGGTGGCGAGCGCGCAGCCGAGCGGCGGTGCGCGTCCGCCGGGCGGCGCGGGTGCCGTTGCTTCGCCCGATCGCGAACCATCGGGATCGATGCAGAGCCGCCTCGCGGTGGCCATCGCCGAGCGTCTCATTTTCTCCGAGAGCTCCGAGGATCGGGTGCGCGGTGTCGAGCGTCTCACCAGCTCGGGCCAGCGCGAGGGGGTGGACCGCCTGCTGCGCGTCCTTGCCGAGGGCGGACCTGTCTTTCGCGACGTGCGCGCGCGGCTCACGGCCGTGCGTGGGCTCGCGCCGTTTGCGTCGCGTGAAGCGGTGCGCCAGCAGCTCGCCAAAGAGCTGGCCGTCGAGACCGGTGGGGTGCCGCTCTTGGCGCTGGTGCGTGGAACGGCGGCCATGGCCCTCGCGGCGAGCGACGACGCGCGGGCCGTCGATGTGTTGGTGGGCGCGCTGCGGCAAGGCGGGCCCGCCAGTGAAGCCGCTGGCCGTGCGCTGCTCGCTTATCCGCCGCGTTCACTCGCTTCGTTTGGAAATGGGAGCGAGGGTTTGCCCGCGCCGCTCTGCGAGCTGCTCGGCCGTCTGGGGGATGTTCGCGCCATGACGCTGCTCAAGGGGACGCTGGTGCGCGGGCTCTTGCGCGCGTCGGCCGCGAGCGGGTCCGATCGGCCGGATGCGACGGACTACGAGGAGGAGAGCAAGAGAGCGCGTGTCGCGGCAGCCATGGCGCTCGCTCGCCTCGGCGATGAGGAGCAGGTGCCCGTCGCCGAGAGCTGGGCCTCCTCGGCCGATCCCTACCTCAAGCTGCGGGGCGTCGAGGTCCTGCTCGCGAGCGGCGCCGCGCGCGGGCGCCGCTCGCTCCTGCCCCTGCTTTCGGCGCCCGACACGCGCGACGCCGCGCTTGGTCTCGCAGCGCAATCGCCCGGTGCCGAGCTTTTGCCGGGGCTCGAAGAGTCCGTCAAGGCGGGCGGGGACGGGGCGCGGCGAGGCGTCGTCTTGCTCGGACGTCTCGGCGGGGTGGAAGCGGTGCGCGTGCTCGAGAAGTTGCTGCGCGATCCAGAGCGCGCGGGCGACGCGGCTTTTGCGCTCGCGCGGGCTCCGGGAGCCGAAGCACGCCGTGCTCTCGAAGCGGCCGCGGCGGAGCCGAAGCTCGCGCGGCTGGCCGCGCGAGCTTCGACCGTGCGGGCGCTTGCGCTCCGCGACGCGCCAAGCGGGCTCGGCGATCGCCTGCACGCGCTGCTCGCTTCGCGCGATGCAGCTGATCGCGCAGCGGGTGCGTTCGGGCTCGCCGTCCTCGGCAAAGCCGACCTGCGCGATCTCATGGGATCGTCCGATCTCGTGGTCGTCCGCGCCGCGGCGCGTGCCTCGCTGCTCGCCGGCGACGGGGCGGTCGCCGCTTGCCGCGCACGTCTGGCCACGGAGAGCGACGCCCTCACGAGGATCGCGCTCGCCATCGCCATTGCAGCTTCGCCGGATGCATCGGTTCCTGTCTCCACCGGTCGTCTCGCGGAATGGGCCGAGTCGGACGAAGCATTGGCGCCGCTGGCGGTGGTGGCGCTTGGTCCACGGGAGCGGTTGCTGGAGAAGCGCCGCTTGGGCCGAGCGCTCGACAGCGCCGATCCCGTGCTGCGCGCGCACGCCGCCTTCGGTCTCGCCTTGAGCCCCTTGCCCGATGCCGCCGCGCGGTTGGCGAACGCCTGGCGCTTCGAAGAAACGGCTCGCGTTCGGCGCGCGATCGTGGTCGCGCTCGGTCGACGTCGCGAGCCACAGCGTCTGGCCACGCTCGAGCTTGCGGCCAGGCTCGACCCCGACGAGCAGGTCCGCGAAACCGCGCGCCTGGCGCTTCGCGGCGAGCTCCCCTTGCCGCTCGGGCGTTTCGGGGCTGGATGCGCGGGAAGCGAAGCGCGCGTCGGCGGGTGCTACGTGGCCTGGATCACCTTGACGCCGAGCTCACCGGCCGGCGCGGCCGAGGTGCGCGAACGGGCGGGGCGTCTGCTCGACGCGACCGGGCTCGCGCTCCCGGTGGTGGCCGATCCCGATGGGATGCTCGTCGTTCCCGGCGTTTCCGCGGGCGCGGCGTCGTTCCGCCTTGCATCCTCACCCCTCTGGTACGACGCTCAGGGGCATGAGGGAACCGAAGCCGAACCTGCCCGCTGAGCTGGTGGCCTCCGCTGCCAGCAACGGAGCGGGGCGGGCCGGCTCAACCGAGCCGTTCGCCGAGGAGGCGGACGCCGCGGCTCACGATTCCGGTGCGGGGGTTTCCGAAGTCTCCTTCGAAGATGCCATTCGCCGACTCGGTCACATCGTCGAGCAGCTGGAGCGTGGCGACCTGCCGCTCGAAGCTTCCCTTCGTTTGTTCGAGGAGGGGGTCGGGCTGGCGCGTGTTTCTCAGCGCCGGCTCGATCGCGCCGAGCGGCGCATCGAAGAGCTCCTCGGTGTCGATGCCGACGGTGAGCCCGTGACCCGCCCCTTCGAGGCCAAGATCGATGGGGGATAGGCCGACAGCGAAGACCGCCGCCGTCCTTCTCATCGGCAACGAGCTCCTGTCGGGCAAGGTTCAGGACGAAAACCTCTTCGTCTTGGCCAAGACGCTGGGTCAGCTCGGCATCCGTCTGCGCCGCGTGGTCACCATCCCCGACGAGGTCGACATCATCGCCGCCGAGGTGAAGAACCTTTCCGAGAAGCACACCGTCGTCTTCACGAGCGGCGGCGTGGGGCCCACCCACGATGACCTCACGGTCGAGGGGGTGGCGCGCGCCTTCGGCGTTGCCATCGTGGAGAGCTCCACGATGGCAGCGATGCTGCGCGGTCACTACCGCGAGCGATGCAACGACGCCCACTTGCGCATGGCGCTCATCCCCGAGGGCGCCGAGTTGACGAGCAACAGCGAGGTCGCCTGGCCGACCATCGTGATGCAAAACGTGTGGCTTTTGCCCGGCATCCCCGAGGTGTTCCGCATGAAGCTCTCGCACGTACGCGAGCGGCTCGGCGGCGCACACCCCTTCGTGAGCCGCGCCGTCTACACCAAGCTCGACGAAGGAGAGCTCAAGCCGCTGCTGGACGCCGTGGTGGCCATCCACACGGAAGTCGAGGTGGGTTCCTATCCGAAGTGGTCCGATCCTTCGTATCGCACCAAGTTGACATTCGACGGACAGGACGCCGACCTCGTCGGGCGCGCCGTCGAAGCATTTTTGAAGCTTCTACCGTCGGGTGAACCGCAGCGCGTCGAATAGAGCAAGTCCGGAACAGGGTCCCACCCCCACCGTGCCTCCGGCACGGAGTGCGTTCGGCAATCTGCGCCGTCGGTGCTCTAGCTCGTCATCCTTGGGGGGCTTCGCCCTCGCCCGGCCCGGTCCCCTCAGCTGCCCATCTGGGTCGTCTTGGTGGGCAGGATTTTGAAGATGACCCGCTTTTCAGTGGGATTGCGGTAGGGGTACTTGTCCTTGTCCATGTACTTTTTGGCCATCTTGTCGATGTGCGCGTCGGCGCCTTGCTCGGTGATCGCGTCGACCTTTCCGCGAATCTCGAGGTACCGGTAGGGGTTGTCCGGATCGATGATCGACAGCGCTACCTTGGCGTTGGGCTGCATGTTCTTTTCCTTCTGCCGCCCCCGCGCTGAATTGATCAGCACGTGGTTGCCGTCGTAGTCGACCCATACGGGCGTTACCTGCGGCGCGCCATCAGGCATGAGCGTGGCGAGATGGGCGAATGCCTTCTTCTGAAAGAGGTCGAGGTACTTTTCGGGGATGGTCGCTGCCATGGTCGCTCCTTTTTCCACGAGGACCCCAGCCTACACCGGAACGACGGCACCTGCGCGTCGGGTGGTCCCTTTGGCGGCGCGCCGGTTTCTCGCCAGCGCCGCCGCCCGAGAGCCCTCGCCTCGCGGCGTCGATCGCCACAACTGACCTTTGGTCCAGAAGGTGCTTCGGGGCCTGCATGACGACCGATGTCACGCCGGGCCCGATGACGCTCGCGCTCCTTCCTCGTGAGCGCGGGCTCTCCGAGGGCTTCGACACCCTCGCCGATTTCGAACTTTTGGCGGTGCTTCTCGGAACGGGCGAAAAAGGGCGGCCCGTGCAGCGGGTCGCAGCGGATTTGCTCGAACAATGGGGCGGCTTGGTGGGACTTTCTCGTTCCGGCCCGCACGCTCTGGCGGAGACCCCAGGGGTTGGGCTGGCGAAAGCGGCGCGCATCGCGGCCGGATTCGAGCTCGGTCGCCGCGTGCTCATGCGGTCGGGCAGTGCTCCCCGCCTCAACCTCGCGTCCTCGGCCGAGGTCGCACGCTGGGCTCGCGTGAGGCTCGGAAGCCTCGACCACGAGCAACTCTGGATGCTTGCGCTCGACGGCCGCAATGGCCTCCGTGCGGCCAGGCGCGTCGCCGAGGGAGGTCTGCACGGCTGCGCCGTCGACCCGCGTGACATCTTGCGCGCCGCGCTTCGCGAGGCCGCCAGCGCGTTCGTGCTCGTGCACAACCATCCGAGCGGCGATCCGACGCCGAGCGACGAAGACATCGCCCTCACCAACATGGTGGCACGTGCTGCAGCGGTGCTCGGGACGCCCCTCGTCGACCACGTGATTGTCGGCGGCGGGGGCCACGCGTCGCTCTTCGACCTCGGCTTGATGGAGGGCGCGTGACCCGGTTCACCATGTCGCGAAAGCCCCCTTGCTTGAGCCAGGGGGGAGAAGTTGGTAAGAATCCGGCCAGGCCGAATGACCCGCGCCCGCGTGGCCGCCGGCCAAGACGAGCGAGCGGAAAACCATGGCACGTGTCGTACTGAAGGACGTCGAGAAGGTGTATCCCGGCGGCATGAAGGCCGTGCAAAACTTCACCTTGGACATCGCCGACGAAGAATTCGTCGTTTTCGTCGGCCCTTCGGGCTGCGGCAAGTCGACGACCCTCCGGTGCGTGGCCGGCCTGGAAGACATCACGCACGGGACCATCCACATCGGCGATCGTCTCGTCAACGACGTCCCTCCCAAGGATCGCGACATCGCCATGGTTTTTCAGAACTACGCTCTTTACCCCCACATGAGCGTGTTCGAAAACATGTCGTTCGCCTTGAAGCTCCGCAAGACACCGCGCGACGTCATCGAACAGAAGGTGAGGAAGGCCGCCAAGATCCTCGGCATCGAACAGCTGCTCGACCGCAAGCCGAAGACGTTGTCCGGCGGCCAGCGTCAGCGCGTCGCGCTCGGGAGAGCCATCGTGCGCGACCCCAAGTGCTTCCTGTTCGACGAACCGCTCTCCAACCTCGACGCCAAGCTAAGGGGCGAGATGCGCGCCGAGATCAAGCGTTTGCACATGGATCTCCGCAGCACGACCATCTACGTCACCCACGATCAAGAAGAAGCGATGACGCTCGGCGATCGCGTGGTCGTCATGAAGGACGGCGTGATTCAACAGTGCGGCGCGCCGCTCGACGTCTATCACCGCCCGATGAACCGATTCGTGGCTGGGTTCGTGGGGACGCCGGCCATGAACTTCTTCGAGGGGACCATCGCCCGCGAGAGCGACCGACTCTGGTTCGACGAGGGCTCGGGCAAGCTGGCGGTCCCCGATTGGGCCAAGGAGGCGTTGGGTCCCAAGGTGGGTTCGAAAGTCGTCATGGGCGTTCGTCCCCAGGCCATCAGCGACCGCCCGATTGGCGCCGCCGACCTGAAAGACAACGTCTTGCCGATGAAAGTGGGCGTCGTCGAGCCCCTCGGCGACAAGATGGATGTGTACCTTTCTACGCCGAGCCACGGCCGCATCGTTGCCCATATCGACGCGCACCGCGGACTTTCGCCGAACGAGACCCGCCCCATGCACATCGATCTCAACCGACTGCACTTTTTCGAGGTGGGCAGCGACGGGCTCAAGCTGGCGACCGCGCCGGCGGCAGCATGAGGCCACCGCGATGACGCTCGCCTCGTCGCACGTTCGCGCGATCATGGCGACGATGACTTTGGTCGGTGGGAGTCAGGTCGTGGCTCCCATGGTGTCGCATGCCGCGCCGGCGCTTGGAGGCGTCGCGCCGAGCGCTGCGTCGTGTGCCGAGGAGTGCAATCGCCGAGCCTCCGATTGTCTCGACAGCTGCGAAGAGCGCTTCAAAAACGACGACAAAGCGCGCGTCACTTGCAAGTTCGAGTGCGCCAACAAGCGGCAGCAGTGCGAAAGAGATTGCGGCTGAGCGCGCCCCGGACGCCGCGTTCCGGGATCTACGCCGTCATGTCCGGCAGCAGCGCGATGGACAGGCCGTGTATCTTCTCGTCCTTGCCGCCCGGATCGGGCACGGTGGCGAAGGCCACTCGCGCGCCGCTCCAATCGACGCTCTTTTCGCCACCCAATAGGCGCGCATAGAGCTCACTGGCCTGCGTCATCGGTGCGCCCAGCGCTTCGCGCAAGAAGGTGAGCGTGATGGCCGTGGCATAGTTGGCCGGCTCGCGCCGACCGCTCGTGCCGACGACGGTGACGCGAAAGACGTCGTCTCTCTTTTTGGCGGCCTTTTCGGGGTCGGTGAGGACGAGCATGAGCCGCGCCATCGCCCCCTCGGCCGTCAACCCGATCCGCATTTCGGCGAGGCCTTTGCCGTAGCGGAGGACGCGCGCCACGCTCGGCGGGTCGTCATCCACCCTTGGAACCTCGCCGCGCCGCTTGAGCTGCCCTTCTTGGACCAGCGCGCTACGCTCCAATTCGCGCTCGGTCTTGCCGAGGAGCCGGCGGGCGCTCATCTCTTCGAGGGCCTTGGTGAGCACTTCACGATTGACGGCGGCTTGCTCGTTGGTCCGCTCGATGAGCAAGAGCGCGTCGAGCTCGGCGATGGCCTGCTCGTGCTCGCCCATCGCGGCCAGCACGTCGGCCAGCGTCTTTCGGGCATCGGCGAACTTGGGATCGAGCTTGATCGCCTCGCGGTAGGAGGCGATGGCCGCGCCCGGGTCGCGCCGCGCCTCCTGAGCGAGACCGAGCGCATAGAAGATGCGGGCATCGTCGGGCGCAAGCCCACGCGCGCGGCCGAGGAACTGCACCGACTTGTCGTACAGGCCCTTCTTGTAGAAGACGGCGCCGAGCTCCTTGAGCGGCCGCGGGTCGTCGGGGGCGAGCTTTTGCGCCTTGAGGAGCTGGAACGCGGCGTCGTCGAGCTTCCCGCTCTTTTCGAGGGCGCGGGCGAAGGCCATCCGCGCCGCGAGCACGTCGCCATCGAGGAGGACTGCCTCGGCCAGCGCTTCGCTGGCTTCGCGCCATCGGCCGGCCGACGAGAGCACCATGCCGAGCGTGAGCCAAGCCGTGTCGTCCTCGGGAGCGGTCGCGAGCACGTCGCGAAGCTCGGCCACCGCGCCTTCGACGTCGCCACCCAGCGCACGACGTGCAATCTCGTTCAGGCGGGGTTCCGACGCTCGATCTTCTGGCATGGTGGGTGAATGGGCTCGAACCGCGCCGGCCCCGGCGCGCGGAGTCTACCATTCGACCCGCCGACGGCGTCCACTCGTGCGCGCGCGGGCCGTTCGATTGCGGTTCTCTGCCGCGGAGTGCGGCCAAGGTGGGCGGGTGACGCCGCTGCCGTTTGAGAGTGCGGGGCGCTAGAGGCTTGGGATATGCTCGTTCACGGGAGCGATCTCTCGCGAATGGGCCTCGAAGACAATATCCGCTTTTTCGCCGCGACCGATGTAGGCAAAGTCAGAGACCACAACGAGGACAATTACCTCGTCGACAAGAAGCTCGCTCTCTTCGTGGTGGCCGACGGAATGGGCGGCCACGCCGCCGGTGAGGTCGCGAGCGCGCTGGCCGTGCGCACCGTTCACGACGAGGTCAAAAAAGAAAAGCAGCTCATCGAGGACTACGAAAATGGCGCCACCGGCGCCGCCAAGGTGACGGCGCGCGACATCTTGAACCTCCTCGAATTCGCGGTGCAACGCGCCTGCGCGCGCATCCACGAAGAAGCGCAAGGCGACAAGCAGAAGCGCGGGATGGGGACGACGCTTTCTTCGCTGCTCGTCGTCGGCAACAAGGGCTTCATTGCGCACGTGGGCGACAGCCGCATCTACATGATGCGCAGTGGCAGGGTGCAGCAGCTCACCGAGGATCACACCGTCTTCAACGAGCTCATCAAGCGCGGCAAGCTGACCCGCGATCAGATCGAAAAGGTCGCGCACAAGAACGCCATCACGCGTGCGGTGGGCGTGTACGAGCGCGTCGAGATCGACACCTTGCTCATCGAGCTTCTGCCGGGCGACCAGTTCCTGCTCGCCTCTGACGGGCTGCATGGCTACGTGCAAACCCCCGAGGACCTGACGCCCTACCTGGCCCAGGCAGACGGGGATACCGTCGTCGCCCAGCTCATCGCGTTTGCCAACGCCGCGGGCGGCAAGGACAACATCACCGGCATCGTCGTCCGTCTCGGCGAGGGGACGCAGGACGACAACGAACGCGCCAAGAAGCTCGCGCTCAAGCGCGAGGTGCTTGCCAAGATGCCGCTCTTCTCGCGCCTCTCGGAGCGAGAAATGTTGCGCGTGATGCAGGTGGCCGAAGTGCGCGCCTACGGCGCCGGCGATCTGGTCATCAAAGAGGGCGATCGCGGGGACGAACTTTTTACCGTGCTTTCCGGCCGGGTGAGCGTGTCACGGGGCGAGGTGGTGCTGAGCACGTTCGGATCCGGAGAGCACTTCGGCGAAATGGCGCTCATCCGCAGCGTGCCGCGCAGCGCCACCATCCATGCCGAGGGCCCCTGCGAGCTCATCGCCATTCGTCGCGGGGATTTCTTCGAAATCCTGCGCAAGGAGCATGAGCTCGCCGTCAAGCTGCTCTGGCAGTTCCTGGGCGTGCTCGCCGATCGGCTCGATCAAACGTCGAAAGATTTGCGCGTCGCACGCGCCGAGCTCACCGCCGAGGACGTGACGGCCGAGATCTTCCCCGATCTGACGGAAGAGGAGGAAGAGACGACCGATCCGTATGGCACGCGACATCGCACGGCAGGGGGCGGATCACCCGGCTCGGCAACCCCGTGACCTACGGAAGCTGGCTCGCGGTTGCGAGCCGGTGCGGCGCCTTCGCCGCGTTGTCTGCAGCCGCCGTGCTCTGCTCTTGCCGAAAAACGAGGGAGCAAGCGGGCAACGCTGCCGCGAGCGCGCCCTCGGGGCTCGCCGCTGGCAGTGCCTCGCTCACCCCGGCATCCGTCGACGCGGGAGGATTCGTGGTCGCCACGCGTCGTTCTTGTCGGGTGATGGCGCTGCACGGCACGAAGCCCGCAACGTCGCGCCCTCTGGCGCCCTCGACACACGATGGCGAGGGCGAACGAGGGGGCGTCGATGCGCAGGCGCTGCGGTCGCTGGCGCGAGGCGACCTCGTGCCGGAAGGGGAGCTCATCGAGCTGCCTCCCGGGACCGAGCTCACGGTGCAGGCGACCGTGAGCACACGAGAGATGACCCTCGTCGGACCGGCCACCGCGGAGGCTTGTCCAGGCGGAGAGGAAGCGGTTCGTCTGGCGCGCGGGAGAGTGAGCGCCTTTCCGGGGGCGGGGGTACGACCCGGCGCGGAGGTGTGGATTGCTACGCCGCTCGGCGTCGTGCGCTTCAGTGATGCGAAGATCGAGATCGCCGTGCCGGGTGTGGACGCCGATCGACTCGAGGTGGCCGTCATCACCGGGCGGGCGACCTTCGTCCCCGCGGCCGGCGTGGTCGCTGCGGCCGCGTCGGCCTCGCGCGCCGACGCCAATGCCGGGGGCGCGCTCGCGCTCGCGGCAGGGGTCCCCTTCCAAGCGAGTCGCCCCGCGGTTGCCGTTGCACGATGGGTCAGGGACCTCGTGAGAGCCTGTGTTCGTCAGGCTGACGTCGCTCGCCAAGCGGCAGAGCTCGTCGTCTCGCCGAAAGACGCAGCACGCGCGTCGCTCGGGGATCTCGCTTTCGCTCATGTCAGGGCACGGCAAAACGCCCGCGCTGCTTGTGAGGCGGCCTGGACCGCCGGAGCGCTCGCGCCGGGGCTGCTCGACGCGACGCTTCGCGCCGATCTCGAGGCAGCGGGTGCGACATGGAAGGGCACGCCGGTGACATCGCCGCCCCCTTCGTCGGGTGCGCCTTCACGAACGGCTGGGGACGGTGAATGACTTGCCCCCGAGGCCCCCGAAGTCCCAAGGGGCCCTTCGCATCGCCGAGCGCTTTCAATTGACACCCTTGCCCGCGCGCCGCTAGCGTCCCCTGTCGGGCAAGCGCATGCGGACCGAGCGCAGCGGGAGACGGCGATGAGCGATGCGGCAGCCAAGACCGGCCGCCGTCCAGCAACATCCTATGGGCTCGCGACAGGTGCTCTCACCCTGTTCGTGGCGCTGTCATCGGCCCGCGCCGACGAGCCGCGTCAGGCGGGCGAACCACGCATGCTTTCCGAGCCCGGGGAGGTCACCAACGTCATCGACGCTTTCGACGGCGATGACGTCTTCGATCTCCACCTGACGCTCGGCTACCAGTACGCCTGGAAGCGCGCCCACATCCGCCGGGAAACCACCATCGGAAGCGCCGCCAATCCGGGGCTTTCGACGGGAGGATTCACGGGGTCGAACATGAACGTGGCGACCTACGAGGAGAATACGTCGCGCCTCAACACCCGCGCTGACATCGGCCTTTACAAGGACATCGCGCTTTTTTTTCGCATGCCGATCATCCTCTCCAACGATCGCAAGCTCACCGATCTCAACGGGAGCGCCAACCAGCAAAGCGTCGTGCTCGCCGGAGGACCCAACGACGGGGCGCCGCTCTTCACGTTGCCGTTCAATTCGCCGCAGCGCAGCGGCGTCGAATACCTCGCCGTGGGCGTCGATTTCGGCTTCATGAACCAGTACCGCGATCCCACCAAACCCACCTGGATAGGCGGGGTCGAGGCGAGGTTCAGCGTCGGCGAGCCGATGCATGCATGCAACGCCGCGTTCGCCGAGAAGCCGGAGACAGGGCCCATCCGTTGCGCCTATCCCTCCGACGTCAACCGCAACGGTATCGGCCGCGCCGGCGACGTCCCCGGTATCGACGAGGGCAACTTCGTCGGCTACCCGTCACCCGGCATCACCCGCGGGACGACCGGTCTCGAATTCCACTCGACGATCTCGAAGCGCATCAAGTACATCGAGCCTTACACCGGCTTTCGTGCACTTTTCGAGTTTCCTCAGGCCAAGAGTGATTTCGGCTCCACCGACCTCAAAGGGGCCCTCGTTGCCCATCCCCCTTTGCAAGGGTGGGTCTACGTCGGGTTGCAAGTCATCCCTTGGGAACAGCGCGAGAGCTTTCAGCGCGTGACCTTCGACGGTCGCGTCGGCGCTTCTTATCGTTCCGAGGGGCGCGACTACAGCGAGCTCTTCGACGCGCTCGGTTCGTCGAGCGCGCTGTCGCTGCGACGCCCTGCCTACGCCGCCTACATGGCGGACCCCGCCATGCCGGGGGGAACCATCGTCGATACCGGCTCGCAGCGCGTCTATTTCACCGGCATCACCGACGTCTCGGCATACGCGTCGATCCGCGCTTCCTTCTCGGTGACCTGGCAAGCCGGCGAATACATCAAGTTCACTGCCGGCGGCGGACTCACGCGCGATCAGAGCCATCTCATCACGGCCGATCAGGCCTGTAACTCCGACGCGAGCGGCAGCATCGGGCAGAGCGGTCCGTGCCGCGTCGAGACGCCGGCCACGGCCACCACCCCGGGCGCGGTGAGGGCGAGCGGCATCCCCAACCCGCACTATCGCCCCACCATCAATGCCGTCGGGAGGCGGTTCAGGACGGATGATTCGAACCTATGGGACGCGTGGATCATGGGTATCGTGATGTTCTGATGCGCACGGTGAAGTCATCCCACCGTCACGGTTCGGCACGGGCCCTCGTTGCGGCTTCGCTCCTCGTGGCGGCCAGTCGCGTTCGAGCCGCCGAGCCCCCGGTGCGCGAAGAGCTCGCGCCCGCGAAGGAACCGTCCCCGTCGGCGCCGCCCGTCCCGCCCTCGAGCGCGTCGACGTCGCTCGACACCCGTCCCGACCAGGCCCCGCGCGCCGCTGAGGAAGTGCTCCTTTTGCGCACGGCGATCGTGGGCGCCGCGGAGTCGACTGCCAGCGCGCGACCCACGAGCCGCGACCTTTTGGCGAGCACGCAGGCGCAGAAGCTCGATCTTCTGCTGAGCGACGCCATTCAAGATCTCGGGCTCACGCTCGACCTCTCCGAACGCTCCACCCAAGAGACCCGCGAGCTCACCGACGTCGAGCTGATCGCGCGCGCGAGCAAGGCGGGCCGCTGGGTCGTCTACCCGAGCCTCGACGCACGCGGCTCCGAATCGGTGGTTCGGCTGGCCGCCGTCGCGCCGGGGACCAAGACGGTGATCGTGCGTGCCGAGCCCATCAAGCCGGCCGATCTCGCGGTGCGCACGGTGGTCATGCTCCGGGACGTGGTCAGCAGGCGCGAACCGGCGATGTCGGAAATGGCGCCGGCGCGGCCCCAGCACCGCGAGCCGAGGCCGACCTTTGCCGTGCCGGCGCGTTCGCAGGGCCGCGCCACACTCGCCTTCAACTCCGCGCTCTTCGGCGGCTTCGTCGGCTACTCGGTGCAGCGCGGAAGCGGCAGTGACGACCCACGGCTGCTTTTTCCGTTGATGGCGCTCGGCACCGGTCTCGGTTTGGGCGCGTCGGCCATCATCGCCGAAGAGTGGGACGTCGGGCTCGGCGATGCCTGGTACCTCTCGGCGGGTGCGTGGTGGCCGGCCATGTCCGGCCTTTTTCTCGCTCGAAGCCGCCGTCAGGTCGATCCATCGACGGAATATGGGTTCGCGGTGGTGGGGGCGCTGACCGGTCTCGGTCTCACCACGGCTTCCCTCGCCATCGGCGGGGGGATGAGCGAAGGGGGCGCACTGCTCACGCATTCCGGCGGTGTGTTTGGGCTCGTGCTCGGCGGCATGACCGAGCTTGCCATTCGCGACAATGGTTTCCGCGAAACGCCCCACCGAGGGCTCGGCATCGGAACCGCGGCCGGCGTGTTGCTCGCGGGTGCAGCGGCGACGCGACTTCAGGTCGAACCATCGCGCGTCCTCATCATCGATCTCGGCGCTGGGCTCGGCGGCCTGGCGGGCGCCGCGGCGGCCAGTCCCTTCATCGTGCGCGATCGCACCGAAGGGGGCGACCGCGCGTTTCTTCTGACGACGATGGGTACGACGATTGCGGGAGGCATCGCGGCCTGGATCTGGACTCGCAAATCGACACCTCTGCCGCCCGCCGCGGCGTTGTCACTTCCGCGCCTTGGCGTGGCCGTCATCGCCGAATCGCCGCCCGGATTCGGGCCGAGTCGACCCGTCGTCGGGCTCGATGTGTCCGGTCCGCTACCCTGACCTACAACGACAGTCATGGGAGAACCGCCAGGGCACCGTGCCGCAGGATTGCTCTACGCACGATTTCGGGTAAGAGAGGTCGTAGCGTCATTCATGTCCGATCAGCGCTTCGTGGTCGAAGTTTCGCAAGCTGGGGAGCGCCTCGACAAGTTCGTCATCGCCGTCGTTCCTGGCCTCGGCCGCAAAGGGGCGCGGCGGCTCTTCGAAGAAGGGCGCGTTCGCATCAACGGAAAGCGCCCGCGCAAGGGCGATCTCGCGCGGCAAGGGGATCAAGTCGTCATCGCCATGCCCGACACGCGCGGCCCGAACGCGGTGCCGGAGTCGAGCGCGTTGCTGGTCGTGCGCCTGGAAACGGTGCAGGCGGTGGTCGTGGAGAAACCCGCCGGTCAGCCGACGGCCCCCGTCGAAGACGGGGAGACGGGCACCCTCGCCAATGCGCTGGTCGGGCACTACCCCGAGATGGAAAAGGTGGGCTATTCGCCGCGCGAGCCGGGCCTCGTCCATCGGCTCGACACCGACACGTCGGGCCTCGTCCTCGCGGCGCGATCGGAAGCCGCATTCGAAGTGCTTTCCAAAGGTCTCAAGGCCGGGGCCGTCGAGAAGCGGTACTTGCTGTTCTGCCACGGCGTCGGGCTCGCCTCGTCGGGCGAGATCGGTATCCCCATCGCCCACCACCCCAAAGATCAAAAGCGCATGTACCCCTGCGTGCACCCGCGCGATGTGGCCCGCTACCGCCCGCGGCAGGCGAACACCACCTTTCGCGTGCTGCGCTCGGCCGGAGAGTGGGCGCTGGTCGAAGCGCGCGCCGGCGTGGCCATGCGGCACCAGCTGCGCGTCCATTTCTCGGCCATCGGGCATCCTCTTGCCGGCGACGTGCTCTACGGCGGTCCAGTGGCGGCGGGCCTCACGCGCCACGCGCTGCACGCGAGCTACGTCGGTTGGAGGGGCGATGCCGTGGTCCCCGCGCTCGAGGTGCATTCGCCGCTCCCCGCCGATCTGGTGGCGGCGTTTCCCGCGTTCGCGGAGTACGGCACCGAGCGTCCTCCGCCCCGTTGAGGGGGTGCGCGCCGTTCCCCTTTCGAGGAGGCCATCTCGTGCGGCGCGATGCTGGGCGGCGCGCCGTCACGCGCTTGCTCGACCAGGCGAATGACGAGGGCCGCCGCCATGGCCAGTGTCGGCAGTCGAGGCGCAAGGCTCATGACGCGCTCCTCGGCGCGCCGACCACGCAGCCAGCGTGCCCCCGGCCGCAGCTGGCGAAACGCTTCGTGGCAGGGGCTGGCATCGATGACGCGCACCAGGACTTCTGGCAGGTAGAAAAACCCTCCCGCGCCCGTCACCGCGACGAGCCCCACCTCGACGCCGACAAAGCCGCGCAGGGGCACCCTGGGAGCGCAGAGCAAGCGGAGCTCGTCGAACGCGTCCCGGCCACCCGGCAGACGCGCCCAAGCGACGGCGCGAATGCCCGGTCGCGCGCGAAGATGGCGCGCGATGCGCCCGAGCCTCGGTCCGGGGCCGGCGATGGGGTGCGGCGGAAGATCGGACAGCCGCCCCGTCCCGAAGACGGCAAGGAGCACCGTGGCGTCGAAGGCGACGAGATAGGCGTGGTAGGGCGACGCGCGACCCACGAAGTACGTGAGCCCGGCAGCACCCGCCAGCGCAGCGACGAAGAGGGCGCGACCGGTCACCGTTCCAGCGTCGAGCCAAGCTCTCGCGACGGGCTTCGGTTCGGCAAAAGCTTCGGCGTCGCCGAGCAGCAGCCACTGGCCCGGCCCGCGGGGATCGCGTCGCCAAAACGGCCGCCGGTACGCAGCGAGTGCGAGCGCCGTCAGTACCGCCAGCGTGCCCCAGCGAGGGTCATCGAGATGAAGCTGCAGCGCGACCCCCCCCGCCAGTGCGGGACCCGCCAGCAGCACGCGCAGCGAAGTCGGCAGCGGGAGCAGAGGACGCGGCGCGGCGACTCCCTGCGCGTGTCGAGCGACCTGCCGCGCTTTGATTCCGACGATCAGCGAGAAACCGAAGAGCAAGAATGCCGCGGCTCCGCCGTAGGCGACCCGCTGCTCGGCGGGCAGCTGGGCGGGGGCGGCTCGCAGCGCCGCCGGGCGTAGCCCGGGGTCGTTCACTTCACCGAGTGCGCGCGGATCGACGTAAACGGTCCAGGTCACGGCTTCCCCGCGGGCGACGTGGGGCCGAACGAGGAAGACTTCGTCATGGTCCGCGGCCCGCTTGGTCTCGGCGATGAACACGCCTTCATTGACGTCGAGCGAGCTGCCGTGGTCGCCGCGCGCCGGCGCGCCGGGAGCACGCGGCTCGGTCGGACCGGAGGGCAGGACGAACGTGCAGCCGACGTTGTCGCGCCCCTCGGTCCAGCTCGGGCCCGTCCAGCGCAGGCGCAGCATGGCGCCGTCGCGGCGAAGGTCCTCGCCTGGGAGAAACGCGCGGCGGTAGCGAATGTGAAAAACGAAGACGCCGCGCGAAAGGCCGCGGGGACCCGTGACATTGACGCGCAGCCCCCCCGCCACTTTAGGTACGAGTTCGAGCGGGAGGTCCGCTGGCGCCGATCCTTCGGATCCGACCGGTGCAACCGTGCTTTCGAGCGGTGTCACGTCCCTGTCGGCCGTGGCGAGGTCGAACGACTTGAGCGGTCCGCCGTGCACGCGCATGGTGATGCGGTGGTCGATGACCGCCGATGCCGATCGGTCGACCTCCACCCGGACCTCGTCGGTCATGAGGCGGCTCTCCACCCACGCCCGCGCCCGCGTTGCCGTCAGCCAGAGGCAGAGCCCCATCAGCCAAGCGGTGATTCGCGGCAGCACCCTCATTGTCCTACATTACCTTACTGAGGGGCTGCCATACCGGGCAACTTTTCGAAAGTAGAAGCAATTTCTTCTTCCACGCGCGCCCTCCGCACATCTACAACCGGCCCGGAGCGTGAAGATGCGGCCACGGCGGGGTTCGAGATCGGTGCTCGCGGCACGCGGCATCATCGCGCTGGTCACCGCCGGTTGCGGAGGCGCTTCCGCGCTGACGAAAGACCCCAACCCGGCGCGAGACGAAGCGAAAATGGCGGTCCTCGCCACCGAGGCGCATCTCGCCGATCTGCGTCAACTCACGCATGGAGGGGAAAACGCGGAGGCCTACTGGTCCTTCGATGGCGTCGAGCTCATCCTGCAGGCGCGGCCGACGGGATCCGGCTGCGATCGCATCTTTCGCATGCGTGTCGGTGACGATCCGCCGGTGCTCTTGCCCGTCTCGAGTGGGCAAGGTGCCACGACGTGCTCGTTTTTTTTACCGGGCAACCAGCGCGTCATCTTCGCGTCGACGCATCTCGGCGGCACGGCGTGTCCACCGCGTCCCGATCGCAGCCAAGGGTACGTGTGGGCGCTCTATGACAGCTACGACATTTTCCGCGCCAATGCCGACGGCACTGGCGTCACCCGCCTCACCGATGCGCCCGGCTACGACGCGGAAGGGACCGTGTGCAAGAAAGACGGCTCCATCGTTTTTACTTCCGTGCGCGACGGCGACATCGATCTCTATCGCATGGACGCCGACGGCAAGAACGTGCGGCGCCTCACCAGCACCCCCGGCTATGATGGCGGCGCCTTCTTCAACGACGACTGCACCAAGATCGTGTGGAGGGCGTCGCGGCCCAAAGAGGGCAAGGATCTCGACGAGTACAAACGCCTTTTGGCACGTGGGCTCGTCCGCCCCACCAAGCTCGAGATCTACGTCGCCGACGCCGACGGCGGTGAACCGGTCCAGCTGACGTACCTCGACGCCGCGTCGTTCGCGCCGTTCTGGCACCCGTCGCAAAAGCGGATCCTCTTTTCCTCGAACTACGGGGACCCCAAAGGGCGGGAGTTCGACCTTTTCGCGGTGGACATCGACGGCACGAACCTCGAGCGCATCACCTCGGCGCCCGGGTTCGACGGTTTTCCGATGTTCTCGCCCGACGGCCAGTACCTCGCGTTCTCCTCGAATCGCGCGACGGCGCCCGGCGCAGAGGACACCAACGTATTCATCGCGCGTTGGGTGGACGCGCCTCCCAAACGGATCACCGAGCTCGGAGCCGACCGCATCATGGCGGACGTGAAATGGTTGGCCGATCCCGCGCGCGAGGGGCGAGGCGTGGGCACGGCGGGTCTCGTCGAGGCGGGAGACTACCTCGAGCGGCGCTATCGCGAGCTCGGTCTCGCTCCCGCCGGCGATGGGGGGAGCTTCCGGCAGTCCTTCCCCGTCACGACCGGCGTCGACGTGCGCGCCGACACGTCGCTCAAGCTCGACAACGCTGCCATCGCGGCGAGCGCCATCGCGCCGCTCGGCTTCTCGGCGAGCGGGGAGGCCAAAGGGGACGTGGTGTTGGCGGGCTACGGAATCAGCGCCAAGGAGCTCGGCGTCGACGACTACGAGAAGCTCGATGTCAGAGGAAAGATCGTGCTCGTGCGGCGGTTCGTGCCAGAAGGAGAGAAATTCGCCGAGCGCGATGCGCAGCGACGCTACGGCGACATTCGCCGCAAAGCGTGGACGGCGCGGGAGAAGGGGGCCAAGGCGCTCATCGTCGTCGACGCGCCCGCTCCGCCTCCCAACGTCAAGGCCTGGAAGGCGCCCGAAGAAGCGCCGCTCGCAGCGCCGCAGCCCGAAGGATATGGCGACGCCGGGCTGCCGATCGTCATGGTCAAGCGTGCCGCGCTGGGCGGCATGCTCGATCGGCTGGCCAAGAAAATGCCGGTGCGCGCCGAGCTCAAGGTCTCGCTCTCGGCGGTCCAGAAAGAGACCTTCAACGTGGTGGCGCGACTTGCCGCCGGTGCGCCCGCTGCGCAGCGCCTGCCCGGGTTGGTGGTGATGGGCGCCCACTACGATCACCTCGGTTACGGCGGGCGCGACTCTTTGGCACCGGACCAACACGAGCCGCACGCCGGCGCCGACGACAACGCTTCGGGCACGGCGGCCCTGCTCGAAGCGGCGCGGGCTCTCGCCGTCCGCAGGGGCGAGCTGCGGCGTGACATCGTGTTCGTCTCTTTCTCCGGTGAGGAATCGGGCGTGCTCGGCTCGACGCACTTCACGCGCACGCCGCCGGCCGGCATCGCCGTGGCGGAGGTGGTGGCCATGGTGAACATGGACATGGTCGGCCGGTTGCGAGAAAATCGGCTGAGCGTGCTCGGTACCGACTCGGCGGACGAGTGGCCACGCTTGGTCGGCGCCGTGTGCGCGAAGGCGCGCGTCGATTGCACGACGGGAGGGGACGGCTTCGGCCCCAGCGACCAGACGCCCTTTTACGCAGCCGGCGTGCCGGTCGTGCACCTCTTCACGGGCGCGCATGGCGACTACCACAAGCCGAGCGATACCGCGGACAAGGTCAACGGCGCGGGCGCCGCGCAGATCGCGGAGATTGCAAGCGAGCTTGCCGCCGCGGTCGGCGTACGGGAGGCGCGCCTTTCCTTCAAGCAAGCGCCAGCGCCTGCTCCGCGCGGCGATGTGCGCAGTTTCAATGCATCGCTAGGGACCATCCCCGACTACGCCGGTCCGCCGCGTGGCCAGCGAGGCGTGTTGCTCGCCGGCGTCCGGCCCGGTGGCGGCGCCGAGACCGGCGGTCTGCAGCGCGGCGACATCCTGATCGCCCTCGGGTCGCACCAAATCGGCAGCGTCGAGGATCTGATGTACGTGCTCAACGCCTCACGGCCGGGTGAGCGCGTGAAGGCAACGGTGCTCCGTGGAGGTCGCGAGCTCAAGCTCGACGTCACCTTTCAGGAGAGTCGTCGATCGCACTGACGGCGACCAAGACTGAAACAGTAGACTTAGTCGGCTGACGCGTCGCCGCCGCTACGGTCGGAGCTAGCGTCGGAACCACCGTCGCTCGAGCCGCCCGAGCTGCCGCCCGCTCCCGAGCTGCCCGCTGCGCCAGCGGCGCCGCCCTTGCCCGCGGAGCCAGCTGCACCTCCAGCGGCGTCGCCCATGCCGCCACCGTCGACGCTTCCGCCGGCTCTGCCAGCGGCGCCCGCGCCGCCCGCTCTACCAGCGGTGCCCGCGGCGCCACCTTTGCCGGGCATGCCGGCCCCACCCGCAGCGCCACCCTTGCCGGGCATGCCGCCCACACCCGCGGCGCCACCTTTGCCGGGCATGCCGCCCACACCCGCGGCGCCACCTTTGCCGGCTGTGCCGCCCGTGCCCGCGGCTCCTCCCGTTCCACCGCCGCCCGTTCCACCGCCGCCGGTTCCGCCGGTTGCACCGGTCCCACCGGTTCCGCCGGTCGCACCCGTTCCGCCGGTTGCGCCGGATCCACCGGATCCACCGGTCAGGCCCGATCCAGCGGATCCGCCCGTGAGGCCGCCGCCATCACGGCCGCCGGGATCATCGTTTTCGATGCTCCACAAGCAGGCGAGTGGCGCCGTCGATAATCCGCCGATGAAGGCGGCACGCATCAAGAAACTGCGAGTCTTCGTGCTTCCCATGGGGCGCTCCGAATCTCAAGACCAGGGACGAGTATACACGCTCTCTCGGGATTGCAAGCCAGCGTAGCGATGAATGTTACGTCATACGGGGAAAGGGAGAGCGTGGCTGGACGGCACATCGATGCAATTCGCATAGCGCGCGCATGTGAATAAGGAGCTTCATGTGTGCCTGCGAATCACGCGATCACGCTGCATGCCGCGAGAAGCGCGAGCTATTTCATGAGGCGCCGCAATGACGTGCATACATGTACCCTCGCGAATTCGTCAGGTACGGAGGTTGCTGTATCAGGCTTCGTTCGTTTTTCTCTCTTTTTTTTGGACGGAGCGTGGACGATGGATGCATTTTCGATCAACGGCGCCTTTGCGCGCGGTCGGGCCGCTTTGCGCACGCGTCTCACGCTGCGCGGTCCGCGCGCCTATGCCGATACGCACGCAGTGGCTCTTTCACTTCTCGAAGAGGGCGAAGAGCGCGGGCCGAGCTGCGCCCCGCGACGTGCCCTCGACCTCGGGGCTGGGCGAGGCGAATTGTCGACGAGCCTCGCCGCCCGCGGGTATGCGGTGACGGCGGTGGAGCGCTACGGGCCGCAGTTCGAAGCCAAGGTGCCGCTCGTCGACGCCGATTTGAATGAGCCGTTTCCTTTTGCCGATGCGAGCTTCGACACGTCCATGGCGATCGAGATCCTCGAGCATCTCGAAAATCCGCGGCGCTTTCTGCGCGAGATCGGGCGGACGCTTCGACCGGGAGGCGTCGCCATCGTGTCGACGCCGAACCTGACCAGTCTCCTGTCGCGCTTTCTCTTCGCGGCGTGTGGACAATGGGATCTCTTTTTCAATCATCCGTGGCGCCTGCGCGATCCGTATTCATCGCTGGTCCACGGACACATCACGCCCGTCACGCGGTGGCTCCTCGAGCATCACGCCCGAGACGCGGGGTTCGTGGTCGAAGCGCGGAGGTATTCGTCCCCGTACTGGCCGGGCGTGCCCTGGCAGGTCAATCCGCTCCCGTCCGGAGCCATGTTTGGTCGCATCCTGCTTTTGCGGTTGCGCAAGTGTTCACGATGACGGCAGCCGCTCTCCGGAATAGCTCGGCAAGTCGTCGTCCAGCACGATCCAGGGCAACTTGGTGCCGATGTAGATGTCGGCTTTGGGCCGCACCTCGGATGGTTCATCGAGCGAGCCGGCGGTGACGTCGATCTCGTCGGGGAGGCGTCGCGACGAGAAGGTGAGCGGCGTTCCGCAGCGGGGGCAGAACGTGCGCGTGCCATCGTCGGACGACGCAAAGGAGCGCGGCTCGCCCGACATCGCGCGGAAGGCCCGTCGCGGAACCGTGAACCAGGTCACGAACGCCGCGCCGCTCGTGCGGCGGCACATCGTGCAATGGCAATTGGCCTCGTGGAAAGGAGAGGCATCGATGCGGTAGCGCACGAACTTGCAGAAACAGCCGCCCATCAACATGGTGGCCAAGGGTACCCAATGTCGCGCCGTCCGCTCGCGGCCAAAAGTCGGCCGTCCTGTCCGGTCACGCGGTTGAGTGGGCGAATGCCTGCTCCGATGATGCCCGCACCGCGGCGTCGGCCAAAGCGGTCGGTCGCGGCGATCTGGGAGCGAGAATCAGACAGCGTGGTGCTACTACACCGTGGCTTCGAGCCCCGGTGCCGTCCCGGCGTGCCGGCGGCGGAGCGCGTCGATGTGCAACGGATCGATACGGGCGCCGTCACGTTCGGCGTAGAGCGCGGCGCGGACGGCGCGGTGGGGAAAGCCCTGCTCGCCGGTGATGGCTTCGGCGATCTCCACCGCCTTGACGCCACCTGATCCCAGGAGTTTCACATCGACCTCGATGACCGCGAGATCGCCGATGAGCCCGGCGCGTGCCGTTTCGCCTGCGGCGTCCATGCCGCCGAGCCGTGCGCCAGTGACGTACGAACGAACATCGACGTACTTGGCCAGCCCCTCGATTTCGCGACGCACCTTCCATTCCGGTGCAGCGAGAAAGCGCTCGAGGCTCGCGGCGAGCCATGCCTCGCCACCATGGTCTCTGAGAACAGAGCGGGCGAAGGCGAGGAGATAACGGGCTCCGCCGAGGATCTTGGTAATGCTGGCGTCTTCGGGACCGAGCGCGACAGCGCCGCGGAAGGCGAGTCCGAGCGCGCAGACGTCATTCATCTCGGCGAGCAACGACGCCGTCTCCACCTCGGCGAGCAGCTTGATGTCCACGACTTCGGCGAGGCTCAACACGCCGACCGAAAGCGCAGGCGAAAAGGAAAGATCGGGTCGCGGGTGGAAGCCCAGCGAGTACGCGAGCGGCACGCCGATGCGCCGCATCACGCGCGGCAGCTCACGCACCAAATCGAGGTGACCGAGCAGCGCCGCCGGTCCCGTTTTCTCGAAATGGAAGCGGTAGCGTCGTGGATGTTCCCCTGCCGGGCGCAGGCGCGGCCGTTGTGCGCGCGCCTTGCCTTGGCGCGGCGCGGGGTCGACGCGGTCGGCATCGACGGCCTCTTGGGTAACGACCGGCAGACGCCGGAGAGCCCCCATCTTCGTCAAGAAGTCGATGCGCTCGGTGCGCATCTGGGAAAGATCGCAGGCGACACCGCAGTCGTAACAGACGAGGGGCCGCTTGTCGGCCGCGGCCGCTTCCACGCTGGTATAGTGAACGAAGGAGCCGATCGTCTTTCCGCACGGCGGTGAAAGGCGATTGCGGAGCGACTTGCGGTACTCCTTGGCGAGAAAACCGGGCGCGAGGCCGACGTCGATGTGATCCCAGGGGAGGCGGGCCGTGACCGGAATGGTTCCCAGGAAAATCGAGGCGTCGATACCGTGGGCATCCATCGCGGCGCGCCAGACATCGATCTTGAAGTGCTCGGCCCACGAGTCGAAACGCGCGCCGTTGCGCCACGCGTGCTCGATGACGTCGGCGAGGGAACGGTCGCCTCGCGCGAAGACACCTTCCAGCACGCTCTCGTCGCAGCGATGGGTGCGAAGGTCGACTTTGGCGAGCCGAGCGTCGTCCTTCAGGATGTGCTGTTTGCGCTCGATCTCGGAGGGGACGTCCATCGCGCACCATTGAAACGGTGTGTGCGGCTTCGGAACGTGGCTGGAGACACTCACCGTGACCTTGGCGCGACCGCCCTTGTGCTTTCGACCGACGGCAAGTGCGCGAGCGCCGGTGGCGACGATGCCGCGCACGTCCTCGTCCTCTTCGGTGGGAAGGCCGATCATGAAGTAGAGCTTCATCTTCGACCAGCCGCGGGAAAAAACGCGGTCGGCCGTCTCGAGCAGCTGCTCTTCGGTGACGTTCTTGTTGACGACGTCGCGCATGCGCTGGGTGCCGGCTTCGGGCGCGAAGGTGAGCCCGGTGGCGCGCACCTGCCCGAGCTCGTCCAGGATGTCCTCGTCGAGGCCGTAGGCGCGCAGCGACGAGACGCCCAAGGAGACGTTCTCCGGCTTCAGTTTCTCGACGACCTTCTTGATGAGCGGCGAAACGCAGGAGTAGTCGGCGGTGGAGAGCGAGGTGAGCGACACCTCGTCGAACCCCGACTTTTTTACGGCCCGCACCACCGTATCGACGATCTCCGCCGGATCGCGCTCGCGCACCGGGCGGTAGATCATCCCCGCTTGACAGAAGCGGCACCCCTCGGTGCATCCGCGGGCGATCTCGATCGACATCCGATCGAAGATGGCCTCGGGCCCTCCCACCGGGCCGTCGTCGGGAAACGGGTACTTGGACAGGTCGGGCACGAAGGCGCGCGGGACGGGAAAGGGGGCCGCCTCCGCGACCGGTGGGTCGACGACGAGAAAGCCGGTGTCGGCGTCCCGCGACACCGTGTAGAGCGAGGGCACGTAGATGCCCCCGAGCTGGGCGAGCCGAACCAACCGCTCGCGTCGCGACACGCCTTGGCGGCGGAGCTCGGTCCAAAGGAGGGCGAGCTGGGGCAGGCGTTCCTCGCCGTCCCCGATGACGATGGCGTCGAGGAACGGAGCCATGGGCTCGGGATGCGTCGCCGTGGGCCCGCCGGCAACGACGAGCGGGTCGCCTTCGCCGCGATCTGCAGTGCGCAGCGGGATCCGACCGAGGTCGAGCAGCGTCAGGCAATTGGTGTAGGTGAGCTCGTACTGGAGCGACAGACCGACGACGTCGAAGTCGCACAGCGCGTGCGCGCTTTCGAGCGAGACGAGCGGCAGCTCGCGCTGCCGAAGCTCCCGCTCCATGTCGACCCAGGGCGTGTAGCAGCGCTCGGCGAGCAGGCGCGGGTCGTCGTTGAGAACGCGATAGAGGATCTTGTAGCCGAGGTGGCTCATCCCGATGTCGTAGACGTCGGGGAAGGCGAGGCACACACGCGCCTCGGCCGCAGACCAATCCTTGCGCGTCTGGCCCGCTTCGCCACCGGCGTAACGGGCAGGTTTTTCGACCTGGTGGAGGAACGAGGCGTACGGGTGGTCGGCGAAGGTATTCATGGGCTACGGGCTACGAAGATGCGCGTTTCGCGTCGGGCAGCGGGCGAAGGGCGAGTGCTACCACGTTTCAGAATGACCCGCCGATGGCAAGCTGCGACAAGAGGTCGAAGCCGTTGCCGAAGAGGCCGGAGGCGCCGATCGTGTAGCGCACCGGGCCTCCGGTCGGATGAATGGCCGCGAAGGCACGGTCCTGCGACTGAAAATCGTAAACGACGCCGAATCCGCCGGAAAGCGTGAACCAGCCGCCGTAAATCGACTGTGAGCCGAACATCGCGCCAATCTGCGTGGCCGGCACGCTGACCTCGTCGACGGAGCTCTTGAATTTGATCGAACGATAGCCAGCGTGCGCTTTGAGGAAATAGCCGCGCAACGGCCGTCCTTCCACCCAGAAGCCGAGCTCCCCCGCAAGCCCCCCTCCACTCGCGGTGACGCCGTAGGCCCGATCCTGGCCCGGATTGGCAAACACGTACTCGGGCATGAGGACCACCGAGAACGGGCCCGCGAACGCGTACTCGACTTCCCCCGTGGCGCGCCCGAAGAGCAGATCGAGCATCTGAAAACGAATGGACCAACTGAGCTCGGAGCGCCTTGGCGGAGGGGGAAGGGGCGGTTCGGTGTACCCCCCGAAGCCGGCGGGCTGGCCGTAGTTGGGCGGTTGCGGGGGCGGTGGTTGCCCCTGCTGCGCACCGTTCGGCGGATATCCCGGCGATGGCGCGGGCGGCGGATAGGAGGGGGGCGTCGATGGAGGGTAGCCGCCGGGCGGGCCCGCCGGCGATGCGGATCCGGACGGAGAGGGACTGGTCGAGGGCGGGGTCTGTCCTCGGGCCGGCCCTGCCAAGGAAGCGACCGCGAGCGCTGCGCCGAAGACGACGAAACCGGCAGGACGGGGCGGCCCATGGGGAACCTGGATCGCGCCGGTGAGCCCGCTTTGCCTCACGAACATGGTAGGTGTCCTCTCGTTTTCGCGAATCTTAACCGCTCGCGAGGTGGTCACGCCGGAAAAGGTCTGCTAGTACTGAAAACACGATCTCTAGCGCTGCCCTCCGGTGGCGCGGTCCTTCATCATGGGTCGCAAGGCCCCTCCCCCCGCATCTTCAACCGCCGCAGAGCCGGCGATGGTTCTTGGCTCCCCGCCACTCCTCGTTCCGAATCAGAACGAGGATACCCGCTGGAGTCCGCAACCAACGCGCGTCGACGCAGGCTTCGATCAATCGCGCGTCGACCCCGACGCGCAGAAGGTCGTGCGCCGTCTGACGAGGCACGGTTATCAGGCGTACCTGGTGGGCGGCGGCGTGCGCGACCTGCTGCTCGATCGCCGACCGAAAGATTTCGACATCGCCACCGATGCACGCCCCGAAGACGTGCGCCGTCTCTTTCGCAATTCGCGCATCATCGGGCGTCGGTTCCGTCTCGTCCATGTGCTCTTCGGAGGCGGCAAGGTCATCGAGGTCGCGACGTTCCGGCGCAGTCCCATCATCGACGTGGATGCGCTGGAAGGGTCCACGGGCGATGCCGATTTGCTCATCCGCAGCGACAATGCCTTCGGCGAGCCGCACGAGGACGCCGTGCGCCGCGATTTCACGATCAACGCGCTCTTCTACGATCTCGACGCCGGCCAGATCCTCGACTGGGTGGGCGGCATGGGGGACATCGAGCGCCGCGTCGTGCGTACCATCGGCGAGCCCGAGACGCGCTTTCGCGAGGATCCGGTCCGCATTCTGCGCGCCATCCGTTTCGCGTCCAAGCTCGACCTCGGCATCGACCCCGACGTCTACGACGCCATGGTCTTCACCCGGGCGACCCTCGCGCGGGCCGCGCGCCCGCGCCTCTTCGAGGAGATCCTGCGACTCTTGCGCGGCGGCGGCGCTCACCGTTCGATCTGGCTCGCGTGGGAGCTCGGCATCCTGAGCGTGCTCCTTCCCGAGTTGGCGACCTTCCTCGACGACGACCCGGGGGACGGTGCGGCCACGCGGGTGTGGAAGCTCTTGGCCGAGGTGGATCGTCGCACCGTGGAACGGGGTGTGCCGTTCGACGACATCGTTCTCTCCACATTGCTCCTTCTCGAGCCGATGAAAGAGGCGTGTGAAGGGGAGCGCGATCGCGTCGCCGCGGCTTACGCCTTTCTCGATCCCGTGATGGCGCGGCTGGCCATGTCGCGCCGGGTGGCCGATGCCGTGCGCCGGATCGTCTCGATTCTTCCGCGACTTGGCGGAGGCAAAGCGGGCCGCTTCGCCCGATCGGGACTCTCTGATCTGGCCATGCAGATCTACGAAATCGAGCGCGCCGCCCGCGGGGACTGAGCGGGTTGCTTTTCCCCCTGGCCTGGGTCCAAGATGAGGCTACGCCGTAGCCTTACCTAGCCGAGGTTCTCCTATGCGAATTCCTTTTTTTGTAGTTGCCGCGCTGAGTTGCGTCGGGATCGGCTGCGGGGGCATCACCAACGTCGACGATCTCTTCACGCCGACCACCGCCGGAGGGACTACGGGTAAAGGAGCCACCGGTGGATCGGGAGGCGTGGGCACGGGCGGAACCGGCGGGATCGGCGGCGGGACCGGCGGGACCGGCGGCTCGGCGACGGGAGGAACGGGTGGGTCGGGCGGCTCGACAACCGGCGGCACTGGCGGAGTCGCCGGAACGGGAGGCGCGGGCGTGGGTGGGGCGGGTGGCACGGGCGGTACAGGTGGCGTCTCGGGAACCAGCGGCACCGGCGGCACTGGCGGCACCGCGGGAACGACCGTGGACAGCGGCGCCGCGGACGCGCGGCGCGACGCCGTGCCCGATGCGCGCGACGCCGGCAGAGGCGGCATCCGCTGCGGATCGACGACGTGCGATCCGGCCACGACATTTTGCTGCCTGACGAGCGGCAACATCCGCTGTCTTGCTTTGAATGCGATGGGCTGCAGCGCCTCGACGGACAGACTGCACTGCGACGATGCCGCCGATTGTCCGACCGGTCAGATCTGCTGTGCGAGCCAGGGCATGAATGGCAACGGCGCGGACGCCCTGTGTTCCTTGACGACCTTGGGTTGCGGGGCCCCCAGGCAGATCCTGTGCGATCCGACGGTCACCGCGCCCTGCCTCAACTTGGCTGGTCTCGTGTGCTCGGCCAATGGCTCCGGGCTCATCGACGAGTATGCGTACTGCCACGCGCCCTGAACGACGGCAGAGCGTCGGCCTAGCACGACGCTGTCAGTTCTTCGCCATACCAGATCACGATCGGCCAATTCAGCGAGGAGGCCTAGGGCAGCGCGCTTTCATCACGTCGCACCGAACAGTGCGCGTAGCTCGTCCGGGTCGCTCACGGGCGCCGAACAGGTGCGGCCGCGGCACACGAAGGCCACTGCTCCGCGCTCCGATGTCTTGTCGCGGGTGAGCAGAGGCGCGGCGGCGAGCGAAGCTGTGTTCGTGGGATCGGCCCAAACCACGTTGCGATTGGGCAGATAACGCGCGAGCGCTGCGCCGTGAAGCGCCTTGGCGCGGGGGTCGGTTAGCGCCCCCAGGATCACGACGTCGGTCGACCCGCGCACGAGCCGGTCGAGAACGCCGATCGTTTGGCCAAAGGCAAAAGGGTTGTCGAGCGCGCTCGGAGCGACGTCTGCCAAGTAGCGCCGGGCCGGTTCGCCGTATTTCTCGTCGGTCGTCGCCGCGAGTCGGAGTAAGACGAGGGCGGCGATGGAGCCGCCCGAGGGGACGGCTTGGTCGAACGGATCTTTGCTGCGCGTGATGAGCTTCTCGCCGTCGTTGGGCGTGAAAAAGAAGCCGCCCCCGGCGTCGTCCCAGAATCGCGTCAGGAGCTGATCGGCGAGGCGCGTGGCGGCGCCGACGTAACGGTGATGGCCCGTCGCTTCGTAGAGGTCGAGCGCGGCCGAGGCGAGGAACGCGTAGTCGTCGAGGAAACCCGGGCCACGGACGACGCCGTCCTTGACGAGGCGCTCCACGCCGCGCTCGGACGAAAGGTCGCGTTCGACGCGGTCGTAGGCGCGCACCGCGGCGGCGAGAAAAGACGGCTCGCCGAGGGGGCTCGCAGCGTCGGCGAGCGCGCCGATCACGAGCCCGTTCCAGCTCGCGAGGATCTTCTCGTCGCGAAACGTTTTCTCCCGTTTTTCGCGCGCGGCCCGCAGCTTGGTGCGAGCGCGTGCCAGGGCCTGCTCGACGTCCGCGAGCGGCAGCCCGAGCTCGGTGGCGACCGCGGTGAGGGGCCGGTTCTCGTGGAGGACGGTGGCCCCGGTCGACTCGAAGTTGCCGGCGGCGGTCACGCCGTAATAACGAAGCGCCGCGCGCGCCGCCATCTCGTCGCCGGCCAGCGCGCTGCGCATCTGATCCTCGGTCCAGACGAAGAATTTCCCCTCTTCGCCCTCCGAGTCCGCGTCCTGGGAGGCGAAAAACCCGCCGCCAGGGCTCTCCATTTCGCCGAGCAGATAGGCGCCGATGTCGCGCGCGGTAGCGGCGTAGGCGTTACGGCCGAACGCGCGAAAGGCGTCGGTGTAGAGACGCAAGAGAAGCGCGTTGTCGTAAAGCATCTTTTCGAAGTGAGGAACGAGCCAGCGCTCGTCGGTCGAGTAGCGGTGAAACCCGCCACCGAGGTGGTCCCAGATTCCGCCCGCGCGCATTCGGGTGAGCGCGCGCCGCACGCTTTCGGCGGCCTGCTCATGGCGCTCTTCGACACCGCGGCGCAGAAGGACGTCGAGACACATCGTGTTGGGGAACTTGGGCCGCCCGCCAAAGCCGCCGAACCGCGGGTCGAAGCGCCCGAGAAGCTTGCCTCCGACGCGCTCGAGGAGATCGGGGCCGAGCCGCGCGGCGCCCGCGTCCGGTGTCTTCGATTCACCGACGCGCGACAGGGCATGGGAGATCTCTTGCGCGCTCTTTTCGACGTCCCCCCGGCGCGTCTTGTAGAGATCGGCGATGGCGGTGAGCACGCTGGGAAAGCCGGAGATCCCGTAACGATCGCGAGGAGGAAAGTAAGTCCCGGCAAAAAAAGGCTTCTGCTCGGGGGTGAGGAACACGGTGAGGGGCCAGCCGCCCGATCGCCCCATCAGCTGGACGACCATTTGGTAGATGTGATCGAGATCGGGGCGTTCCTCGCGGTCGACTTTGATGGAAACGAAGTCGTCGTTCATCTGCCGGGCGATGTCGGCGTCCTCGAACGACTCGCGCTCCATGACGTGACACCAGTGACAAGCCGAATAACCGATCGACAAGAGGATGGGCTTGTCCTGGGTTTTGGCCTTGGTCAGCGCTTCTTCACCCCAGGGGAACCAATCGACGGGGTTGTGCGCGTGCTGCTGCAGATAGGGCGACGCTTCGCGCGCGAGACGGTTTTTGGCGCGCTCGGACATGGCCCGGCCTCAGCCCGAATCCTCGCAGATCGACGCTTCCGAGCCGACGGCTTTTCCGGACTGGAATTCGAGGCCGCAGGTGAACGGCCGCTGGAAAGACTCGATGAGGTCGAGTACGAGCGCGTTCGACCAGTCGCGCGCGCCATCGAAGCGGGCCCGGATGACGCCCTTGGGGTCGATGACCCAGGTCTCGGGGTAAAGCTCAGTGCCGAATTTGTCGTGCACGACGGTCGATTCGGGATCGAACAGGACCAAGAAAGGAGCCTTCGGTTCACGCAACAGCGTCTGCAGTGCCGAGAGCGCGACGTCTTTCGTCAAATCGGTGGAGATGGTGAGCACCACCACGTCGTCGCGCTTGGCGACGACCTTGGCAAAATCGGCGAAGGACGGCATCTCCTCGAGGCAGGGCTGGCAGGTGGTCGTCCAGAAATTGAGAATGACCGTCTTGCCGCGAAACTGCGAGAGATGCACCTGCTTGCCGTCGGCGTCGGGGAGGGCGAAGTCCGGTGCGGTGCGATTGCGGCCGGCGTAGGCAGGGCGCATGGCGCAGATGGGCACGCAGGCGCGCCTCGTCTCCGAGTCGCGGGCCATGGTGACGAAGGCGTAGACAGCGATCGCCGCGATGGCGACGAACGCCATCTGCAAGAGGGCGGCCGGTTTCATCGTGTCGCTCCCCCCTTCACCGTGCGCGTCCTGGCGGTCATGCGGAGGGTCCTAGCACGACGCGGCCGGCGCGCGGGAGAGTCCGACGGCGGGGTTCGATGGCCTGGAACGCTCGACGGTAGGCGGCAAAAGTCCCGCCGTCGTGCACGGCATCGAGCACGGCGCGTCCCTCGGCGGCGCCCCCTTGGGCGAGGACGTACTCGACGAACGCCCAGCGGGCGCTCGTCGATCGAACGTCGGCCCGACCTTCGAGCCCATGGCGCAATCGCGCGAGACGAGCGCGCACCACGTCGATACCGGCGAAGGGCTCGCCATCGAGCGGCGTGTTTCGTTTGGCGCAGAAGGGGGCGATGCCGAGCGAGATGGGGATGCGCTGCGAGAGAGCGGTGACGAGCGTGACGCACTCGTCGATGTCAGCGTCGGTTTCGCTCGGCAAGCCGATCATCAAATAGAGTTTGAGCCGGTGCATGCCGTGTGCGCGCGCGAGCTCGGCGGCGCGCTCGAGATGGCGAACGCGGGCGCGGCGCTCGAGCCCGTCGCGCAGGCGCTCGCTCGGCCCGTCCATGGCCGTGGTGAGGGTGCGGTAGCCTGCCGCTTTGAGCGCGCCGACGAAGGCGTCATCCAGCCGATCGGGCCGCAGGCTCGAGAGTCCCACCTCGCAGCCGCGGGCGGCGAGCTCGCGCACGATTTCGACGATCTTCGGATGATCGCTCACCGCTGCGCCGACCAAGCCGACCTTCTTCGCGTCGTGCGGGATGAGCTCGAGGATGCGTTCTTTCTTGACGATGCGCATGCCGCCGTTGGTGGAGCGGCGCATCACGCAATAGGTGCAGCCCCGCGAGCAGCCGCGCTCGGTCTCGATGAGGAACATGTTCGAGAGCTCGGTGAGCGGCGTGCGGATGGGGCCCCACGCCGGCAAGAGGGCGTCGTCGCACTGGGCGATGGGAGGGAGCGTTTCACCGTGGTGGGCCGGCACGAAGACGTGCGCAAGGCCGGCGAGGTCGGCGAGCGCGCGCGCCCTGGAGGGCGCGCCGGCAATCAGTGCGAGGACCTTGCCGGTGAGCTCCTCGGCTTCGCCCATCAGCACGGCGTCGACATAGGGGCCCAGGGGAAGGGGATTGCTGAACGTGAGCGGCCCGCCGGCAAGGATGAATGGGTGACGCTCGTCGCGGTCGGCGCGAAGGGGAGGCACCTGCGACAGCTCGAGGAGCTGGATGAGCCCGGCGAGTTCGAGCTCGTAAGCGACCGACAGCGCCACGACGGGAAACTCGGCGAGCGGCGTCCTCGATTCGTAGGTGACGGGCAGCTCCCCTTTTTCGCCCGACACCGCGCCGTCCGGCAAAAACGCGCGCTCGCACATCATGCCGCTGGTCTCTTGAATGGCGCGGTAGATGCGCTGAAACCCGAGCGAGCTCATGCCCACCGCATAAGGGGACGGATAAGAGAGCGCGATGCGCAGTGGCGCTTGCTTGGGGATGGCGCCCACCTCGGCGCGGAGTCGTTCTTCGATGAGGCGGGCTGTCGTTCGAGTGGGCAAAAGAGGTTCCTCGGCGCGGAGAGCCTAGCACCTTGCGGAATTCGTTCACCGGGCGGGGGCGGGCGGCGCCCCGCGGGACCGAAAGGTGTCTCATTCGACCTGCCGCCCCTTTGCCAGTATAGAGTGCCGCCCGTGGCACCCATGGCCTCCGCATTCGGCAATTGCCGCGTCATCGAGCACGTGGCGTCGGGGCCCCTCAGTGACGTTTTTCACGCCGTGCAGGAGCCTCTCGGCCGCCATGTGGCCATCAAGGCGCTGCGCGCCACCATCGCGCCGAGCTCACCCTTCGCCTTGCATCTCGCGCGCGAAGCCGAGCTTTTGTCCAAGCTCGACCACGAGAACCTCCTCGAGGTCTACGATTTCGTGCGCACCGATGCGGCCCTGTGGCTGGTGCTGGAATACGTCGATGGCGTCAGTTTGGCCGAGATCCTGACCAAGACCGAGCACCTCACCGTCGCCGCGGCGCTCGCGGTGGGGGTCGAGCTCGCGCGCGCGTTATCGCATGCGCACGAGCGCGGCGTGATCCATCGCGATATCAAGCCCGCCAATGTCCTCATCTCCAAGCGCGGTGAGGTGAAGTTGATCGATTTCGGCATCGCTCACGATGGCACCGCGCCCTCGTCCCCCGAGCTCATCGAGGCGGGATCGACGTTCGGAACGCCGGCCTACATGTCACCGGAGCAGATCCTGGGCGAGCCGCTCGACGCCCGCAGCGACATCTTCTCGCTGGGCGTGGTTCTCTACCAGATCATCGCCGGCGAGCGCCCCTTCGATGGAGCGGACACCAAGTCGACGGCGCAGCGTATCCGTCATTCCGAGGCGCGCACGCTCGCGTCGCGGGCTCCGGGGCTCTCGCGTGCCATCGACCGCACGGTCATGCGCTGTCTGGAGAAACTTCCCGGCGATCGTTTCGCGAGCAGCGCCGAGCTCGGCGCGTCCCTGGAGGCGCTCCTCCGAGCCGAGACGGCGAGCGCAACACGCGATCTCGTGATGAACGAGCTCGTGCGCGCCAAGATCATCAGCCAGGATCCGGTGCCGCGCCGCGCGCCCGAGGTGGGGCCCCCCGTCGAGACCTCGCGCGCTTCGCTTTTTCCGACGGTGCGCGGCTACTTCGTGTTGCTGGTCTTGGCGCTGGCGGGCGGTATCGTCATTCAGCAGCGAGCCAAGAAGACCGAGGCCGACAACGCCGGTAAGCAGGGCCCCCTTCAGCTCACGCCCGCGCAAGCTGGCTTTCTGCGCGTGGTGGCGCGCCCGTGGGCCGAGGTGATCGTCGATGGTCAACGCATCGACGTGACGCCGTTCGCGCGCGCCATCCCGCTCGCGGCGGGCACGCACTACGTGACGCTCAAGCACCCCGCGGCTGGCGACGAACGGCGGGTGGTGAAGGTGACGACGGGCGAGACGATCATGCTCGACGTGACGATGGCCGTGAAAGGCCTCACCCAAGGCGACGGCGGAACCGAGCGTCACGCCGGGCTCGATTTCGAGGCCCCCGATGGCGGTCCAACGTCGAGCAGTCCCACCGGTTCACAATGAGCCTCGTTCCTCGAGCCGGCCGTGCGCCGCGGGGAATCACGCGCGTCGTGACGACGGGGCCAGGGCCCTTACGCGAGTCGGCTGGCCCCGGTCACCCCTTCAGCAGCCAGAAGAGGCCGATGACGCTCAATGCGAGCACACCGATGGCAAGCAGGACGACGACGAAGTCGGTGCTGGTCCAGCCGAGTTTGCGGGGACGCGAGGCCGCTGCGCGGCGAGGTAGTTCCGCGATGGGGGCCGCTCCGCCGAGCTCGTGGCCGGTGCCGTTCGAAGGGTACGCTGCGCCGCCCTTGGCCGAACTCTCGTTCGAAGTCCGATCCGCGGCAGAGGGTGCGGTGGGCTCAGGCGGCGCGATCGACTCGCCCTCGCGGATCTTCTCGTCCGCCGCGCGCTCGAGCTCGCCCAAGGCTTCGATCGCCGGATGACGGTAGGCAAACACGTTCTTGCCGATGCGCAGCTCCTGATCGAGCCGCCAGGGCTGGTCTCTCGGAGCGAGACGCTCGCCGGCCAGCTCGGCGCCGTTCTTCGAGCCGAGGTCGCGAACGACGAGTTGATCGGCGCGACGGAGCACCTGCACGTGGCGGCGTGAAGCGTCGCTGTCTTCGAGCACGAGATCGACTTCGCGGCCGCGGCCGAGAAGATAAATGCGCCCGGGCTCGTCGAGGCAGAGGCTTTTCCCGCGATCGGGCCCGTCGGTGACGACGATGCGCGGGCCCCCGAGCTCGCCTTGAGCGTCGAGCGCCCGCGCCACGAGGGCCAGGGCTAGCTCCTTGGTGGCGAGCTGCGCCTGTGCGGGGGGCACTTGGTTGTCGAATCGGATCTCGAGCCAGACCCGGCCGATCCGCGCGAGATCGCAGTGTTTGAGGATGCGCGGCGCTTGCGCCCCGAGCTTGACGTTGCCGATGAACGTGCCGTTGGCGCTTCCCTCGTCGATGAGGATGTACTCGTGGCCGCGCTGTCGAATGGTGGCATGGCGATGGCTCACGCTCGGGTCCGGAAGCCGCACGTCGCACCCTTCGCCCCTCCCGATGACGACCAGTGGCGCGTCGCAGGTGATCGAAAGCTGGGTCGCGCTCGTCGGCGGCATGGCCCCGCTTTTGGGCAAGGCCCCAGAGCGGACGATCACCGTGACGGGCATCAGGAGCCCTTAGCATTAGTCGACACGCCAAAACTTGGCCAAGCATCGGAATCTCTCGTACGTGGACTACATCGACCCAGGTTGGAGGACCCGATGAACGTTCAAGAAGATCGGCGCGATGCGAAATCCCAACGTATCCCATTCGAAGCGATCGTCGAGGTCGGCGACGTCGACCCGGGCGCCGCGTTCGAAGCGCAGGGAGTCAACCTGTCCGCCAGCGGCATGCAGCTGCGCACGGCGTACCTGCCCGAGGTGGGGCAGCCTCTGCTTTGCCGCTTCGGAAGTGGCGCACAGGAGATTCAAACCGAAGCGGACGTCGTGTGGACCAAGCACGGTGCGCGCGGCGGCGAATTCGGCATTCGGTTCACCAACGTCGACGGCGCCAGCGCCGCGGCCCTGTGGGACCTCTGCGGCGTCCATCGCGGCGAACCGAGCGACGAAGGCTCGGACGGGCAGCGGACCGAGGCCGACGAAGGCACGCGGGTACGACTTCATATCGATGGGCTCACCTCGCCGATGAAGGCCCGGGTGCGCGGGTCCGTCGGTAAGGAACTGCTCGTGGGCTCGAATCTCGAGTTTCTCAAGGTCGGCCGCGCGCTCGAGCTCGAGAACGTGGACCAGGGGGGCAAGCGTCCCGCCCACATCGACCGGGTGGACGTCGAGCTCGATCGCGAGTCGCGGGTGCCGCAGCTGGTCGTGACCCTGCGTTACGACGATATGAGCGCTGATCCGCCGCCGGTGGTCCCTTTTCCGACGCCTCCGCCACCGTACTTCCCGCCTTCACCCTCGGCGTCGTCCCCCGCGACGACCGCGAGGCCCCTCTCGGAAGAGCCGCCTCCCGCGCGCTCGGCGGCGCCCGCACCCATCCCCGCTGTCCCCGCGTCCGTCGTGCCGCCCGCGCCGCCGGTGCGCGTGACCACGACCAGCGTGGCCGATGATCGAACGCCCGAGGAGATCGAGCTCGCCAGGATGATGCGCTCCAAGGTTTCGATTGTCGCCGCCGATACCATGGTCAAAATGGCCGGTCTCGCGGTGCGCGCCAAGGCCGCCCTCGGGGTCGCTCTCTCCAAGGGGCTCCAGCGGTCGCGCCAAGGTCGCGACGCAGCTGCTCCGCGCCGGAAAACGTCGCCGCCGCCGGGGGGAGCCCTGCACGCCACCGGCAAGCGCGTCGTGCGCGACGGCGCCGATAGTGAAGAGGCATTGCGCGAGGAGAGCGAAAATCGCGCGAAAGTAAGTCGAAAAGTCATGGTTGTGGCGGGGGGAGCGACCGCTGTCGTCGCGCTGTTCGTCATCGCCTTGCTTTCGCGAGGTTCGAGCGCCCCCCCCGGTGCCGACCGACCCGTCGATCCGCCGGCAGCGACGCCCGCGGCGCAGTCGAGCGAATCGCCGACCAATGCGAGCGGCGCCGTCGAGGCCAAAGTTCCGCTCTTCGGGCCCACCATGGTCGCCACCGCCGAATCCCCCGCGCCCGTCGCGCCGGTGACCCAAGCGATGTCGCCGATCAATCGCACCATGGCTTTTGGAGGCTCTCCCACGATGGGAGACGAAGCATTCGACCGCAAGCCGAACGCGGAACGCAAAGCGGAGGGCGAAGACGGCAAGTCAGGCAAGCACGGCAAGGCTGCCCCCTTCGGCCATGGCAAGATCGAGCACCCGATGGTGCTGCGCATCAAGACCGATGGCCACATCGCGGATCTCCACGGCGTTCGATCGGCGGCGGGTTTCACGCTCACCATGCCCGGCCGCCGCACGCTGGAGAACGGCTCGGCGCTGGCGGCGCGCGATCCGCGCATCGCTTCGGTTCGCGTCGCGAACAACGCCAAGGGTAGCGAGCTGATTTTCCAGTTCAAAGGAGGCGTGCCCGCCTACCTCGTGAGTCCCAACGGAAACGATCTGCAGCTCGCCCTCGGGCGACCGGACGCGCCGCGCGACGGCAAGAACGCGCCGCGCCACAGTGCCACGGCGCAGAAGCGCGATCAGGAAGCGCTGCACCGCGCGCCCAAGCGCTAGAGCGGGGGCAGTCGTGGTCCTTTAGAGTTGCTCGACGGCCGCGGCGGTGCATCCGGCCGGGGCTCGCACCGGATTGCAGCGTAACGGCGTCCCACCGGTGAGGCTGAAGTCGGCCGGGAAATCGCCGCTCAGGCAGTGCGCCCCGCCGCGCTGGGCCGCGTCGAGCACGGCGGGAACGAGCTTCAGCTCCTCGCCGTTGTAACGGGTGCGCACCATGAATCCCTGGCGCACGGCGGCCGTGATCTCGGCTTCGCTGCTCTGCGCGTTGTCGAGGAGGACGAACGCTGCGAAAGGGTCGGCGACGGTCGCGCGCGGAAACACGACGCGGTTCTCCAGATTGGGGTGCCCGTTCATGTATTCGGTCGAGTCCCCGATGAATGCAAAGAGGATCCTCCCCCGCGTCTTGCCCAGCGTCGGCCAGCCGTCGGTGGTCACGGCTTCACGCAACGTCGCATGCTGGCCGCGCACCTCGTCGGGCGTGATGATGCGGTCGCGCGGCCACACCGAGAGCAGTAACGCGTCGACCTCGTCGTAGTGACCGCTGATTTTGATGATGTCGAACTCGTCTTTCTGCTCGAGGAGCACGACCAGCGGCGCGTGGCGCAGATGCGCGTCCGACCAAGTCTTGAGGATGCCGAGGCACGCCGGCAACGACGGGCAAGTGACCCCGATGTCAGGGGGCACATGATGCACCGGCATATCGCCGGGCCCGTTGTAATGGAAGTCGAGCTCGAACTGTCGCACGCCTTGCGTCGTCAACTGCACGTCGAGCGGTTGGTGGGTATAGGCCCACTGTGGGATGATGCCTCCCGTCGTTTCGATGTGATAGCTGTTGTGCGATCCCTCCATCTGGATGTCGTTGAGGTGCAGCACCTCGTCGAGATCGCCGGCGTCGATCGCGCCGCCACCGTTGCCGTCGGCGGGCGGAGCCGTGTCGGGCGTCACGTCGGTGGCTGGCCCGTTGTCGAGCGCGGCGTCGGGGGGACGCGCGTTGTCGGCTGCGGCGTCGAGCGGCCGAGGCACGTCCGTGCCCACTTCCGCCGGGCGCGCGTCATTGGCCGCGCCGTCTGCATCCCGAGCGGCGTCGGAAAAAGGCCCGCCCTCCGTCGTCAACCCACTTTCGACGGTCGACCCGGTATCGTCATTGCCGCCGTCATCCTCGGTTGACCCTCGATCAGGCCCGGCATCGGTGCATGCACCCTTGGCGCAGCTGGATCCCGGAGGCGTCTGCGGCTCGTCTCCCGAGCACGCCGCCGTCAGGGCCATGCAAACGAATATCGTCAAGCACCCTGAATCGCGAAAAGATAAGCCGTTTCTTTTTTCACGAAGTCCGGAGCTCGGTGTGCCCGAGGAAGCTGTCACGTAAAATCCTCTTGTAATTTGCATGCCTATCGCACGTCTCCCGCCGTTGTCAACAGCGGGTCATTGTCAATTGCGCCGGAGGAGCGAACGGTCATCGCGGTGCCTTGCGGTCATTCACGTCATCATGGCGCCCTCGGCGACAGCTGGCCACCAGCGCGCGCCGACCGGATGTCTGCACGGCCGCTCCAGGGTGCGAAAACGTTTGAAGTCGGGGCTTTCCACTCAGCGCGAGGCGGCGCGCCGGCCGCCTCCTTTGCGCGTGACACGTGGGAGCGCGGTGCGCGTCGCCGTTGCGAAAGAGAGGTCGTCTCGTTCGCCCCGATCGAGCCGGAGCGCCCCGGCATAGGCAATCATCGCTGCATTGTCGGTACAGCTCGCCATCGGGGGGACGTGCAGCGCAAGCCCTTCCGCGGCGCAGGCTTCGGCTGCCCTTCGACGCAGCTCGCGGTTGGCGGCCACCCCGCCGGCCAGAACGACGCTCGTCACGTGTTCGGCGCGGGCGGCACGCACCGTCTTGCTGACGAGCGAATCGACGACCGTCCGCTGAAAGCCGGCACACAGATCGGCCAGCGCGGCGTCCGTCGTCGGTTTGCCGTGCTCTGCCACGTGCCGGGCGACGAAGCTCTTCACGCCGGAGAAGCTGAACTCGAGTGAATCGCGCCGCGCCATGGGTGGCGGGATCGGAAAGCGGTCCGCGTTTCCCTGGGCAGCCAAACGGTCGACGAGCGGCCCCCCCGGGTACCCGAGACCGATGACCTTGGCGACCTTGTCGAACGCCTCCCCTGCGGCGTCGTCACGCGTCGCGCCGAGTTCGTGGATGGCGTCGACCTGCGGCCCGTTCACCCGGTAGATGGCCGTGTGCCCCCCCGACGCCAGCAACGCCACGAACGGGTAAACCAGCCTCTCGGTGATGGCTTCGCTCGCGCCCGTGTTCGCCCCCGTGCTCGCCGTCCGGGGGTCGCGCCTCCGCAGAAAAACGGCCAGCAAATGCCCTACCAAGTGGTCCACGGCGACAATCGGGAGCTCCCTCGCCCAGGCGATCCCCTTGGCCACCTGCACGCCCACGAGCAGCGCGCCCGAAAGTCCGGGACGCGCCGTCACCGCGACGCCTTGCAGTGCGTCGAAGTCAACCGCTGCGCTGGTCATGGCTTCGCGAATGACGAGCGTGATCCCCCGCACGTGGTCGCGACTCGCCAGCTCGGGCACGATGCCGCCGTAGGGAGCGTGCAGGGCGACTTGGCTGCGGACGACGTCGGAGTGCACGAACCCGGTTTCATCGACCACAGCGGCCGCCGTTTCGTCGCACGACGACTCGATACCCAAAGTGAGCATGCTGCGCTATTCCGGCATCCAGAGGCAGTCAGGTTCGGCGCGGCACGCCCCCTTCTGCCGCCGCAGCGGTGAAAAAACACCGAAAAGGGGCGGCCCGTCGACCCCGGGTCCGGCATCGGTCGTGAGGGGGGGCTCGATTCCGCCATCCGCGCCGCGCAACAAGCGCACCTCGACCTCGCCGGAGTGCATGAGCGAGATCACGGTCGTCACCGCCGGTCCCCGTTCAGACTCGGCCGGGTCGGCGACAAAAAGGAAGTTTTTCTCTCGCCCTTCCCCGAAGGTGAAGGTGAGCAGCGGATCGTGGGAAAGCTGGGGGATCGCTCGCAGTGTCGTCGCTGCGAACATGCCATCGGTGGTCCACAGGGTGCCTGGCTGGTCGCTCACGCGACGCGCGTCGAAGGTCAGGCGCATGCACACCCGCTCGGAGAAGCCGCGCCGGACGATGGATGCCGATACGATCTTGCCGCAGTACGATTCCCCCGGTTCGGTGGAGAATCGATCGATGTCTTTGCAGCCGGTCAAACCGACGAAGACGCCGATCGCGAAATGGAGGCCCCTTCGCATCACGGCGCAGGATCGTGGCTCGCGAGCTCTTTGGCAAGCGAACGAAGTCTGGCCTCGGGATCTTTGTCGGCGGCATCGCGCAGAACGGGCGCCGCGGCGCTGCGATCCACTTGGGTCGCAGATCGCATGGCCGCCTCGCGCACGAGCGCGTAGCCATCGGAGCGCGCGGCTTGCGCGAGGGCGGCGAAACCGACAGAGCGCGCCGCGGGACCGAAACGTCCGAGCGCTTCTGCCGCTCGCACGCGCAGGGGCCAGGAGGGGCTCTTCTGCAGCATCGAGGCGACGGCGCGAAAAACGGCGGGGACCGGCACGGCCCCCACCGCGGAAACCGCCAGCTTCTGCACCGATTCGTCGGGATCCCCCAGCGCATCGACGACGGCGCTCTGCGCCTCGTCCTCCTTGCGCGTCGAGAGAAACTGGATGGCGCGCGCGCGCACATCGGTCGCGGGGTGACGTTCGAGCGTCACGAACGCGGGGACGACCGCGGCGGCGATGGACTCCGCCGCCTGCTCGGCACGCAAGCGCAGATCGGGCTCGACATTTTCGATCCCGTCGGTGAAGGGGGCAAAGGCAGGGCGCCCTCCGCGCGCCAAGAGCGCGTCGGCCAAGGCGAGGGCGCGCTCGGCCGTCGTCGTGGCCGACGCGATGGCGGCGCGGCGAAGAGGCACGCTCTCCGCCAAAAGGGCGCGCGCCCGCTCGTTGTCGCGGTAACCGCTGGGCGCCAGCCGCTGCAGGATGGTGCGTAGATCGATCTGCCCTTCGGGCACCGGGAGCGGCTCGCCCGAAGTTCGGTACTGACGCGTCTCCAACACGAGAGCGGCTTGCACCGCGCTTTCACGCACGGCCGGATCGGCCGCCAAGAGGGCATCGGCGATGGTGGACGGGACCGCGTCACCGCCGAGGCGCGCCAGAGCAAGAAGAGCCGCTTGACGAGGTGGGGCTTCCGCACCCTGCGCCAGCGAGAGAAGCGTACCCATGGCTTCTTTGGCCCCGAGCTCCCCCAAGGCGAAGGCCGCTGCGGCGCGCGCGACATTGCCCGCCTCGACCGATCGCGCCAGCACCGCCAGCTCGGCTGCGCTCTTCTTTTCGTGCAAAAAGCCGAGGCCGATGGCGGCCAGGGCGCGAAGCTCGGGGGAGCCCTTGGCGAGCAGCTTGGTCAAGAGGGGCGCGGCGCGCTTGTCCCCCAGCCGCGCCACGCTCCACGCCGCGGCCACGGCGATGGGGTCTCCCGGTGCAAGCGCGGCATCGTCCTTGGGCAAGAGCAGTGAGGCATAGCGCGTCAGGAGCGCGGGATCGCGCAGCGACCCGCAGGCCAGCATGGCCTGGACGCGCAGCGGTTGCTCGGCTGGACCCGTAGCGAAGGCGAAGAGCGCAGGGCCCGCGCCGCGGTTCTGCACGAAGCCCAAGAGATCGACAGCGATTCGTTGCTGCGCCTCTTTGTCGTCGGCAAGCGCGTCGAGCAGCGGTTTGATGGCCCTGGTGCCGATGGTAAGGAGGGCACGCTTGGCCTGCGCGGCTTCGCTCGGTTGCCCGAGGCGCACCGTCTGTACCAGCGGAAACGCCATCGCGCCGTAGAGCTCCACCAGCAGGCGTCGGTAGATCGTCTTGCGCGGATTGCCGATGGCGACGGGGAGAAGGTCCTGCTCGAGGACCTCCAGCGACCCTTTGCCGAGGTTGATCTGCATCGACTGCCGCGCGGCCTGAGAAACGAGCTCCTCGTCCGGCGCCGAGCGCACCACCCGACGGAACAAGCGGTCCGCTTCGTCGGCCTCCCCGCGCGCCATGAGCAGCTCCGCCAGCTCGAAGTAGACCGGAAAGAGCTTGTCATTTTTGGAAATGGCCGCGCGCAACTCGAGCACGGCGCGCCCGTTGTCCTGCTTTTTTCGATACATCTCCCCGAGCTTTCGATGCCCTTCGGCGTCGTCGGGGGAAAGCTGCACGGCCTTGGCGGCGAAGGCGATGGCGTCGTCGTCGTGGTAAAGCTCGGCGGCGTACTGCGCCATGCGCTGATAAAATTCGCGCGCGCGCTTGGGCTCGATCTCGGCCAGTCGCTTGAGCACTTCGATGGCCCCCGGGAGATCTTGGCGAAGTACGAGCACCCGCTCCAGCGACAAGAACGACTCGATGTCACCCGGCGCGAGATCGATGACTCGGCGCAGCGTGCGCTCGGCCTCGGGCAGCTTGTGCAAGCGCATCTGCACGTCGGCGAGCAGCTTGCCCGCCTCGAGATCGGGTGGCTGCCCCGCGAAGCGTTTTTGCAGGGGTTGCACTTGCTGTTCCAGCTGGCGGAGCAGCCCGTAGAGCGTGACGATGTGGGATCGCGCCTCGCGGGCGATGTTCTTGTCCCCTTTGCTCGCGGTGACGAGGTTTTCCCAGATGGTGCGCGCCTCCTCGAAGCGCGTCGTGGCCAAGGTCGATGCTCCGGCCGCCGTCGCCGTGCGTTCCAGTGCGACGGCATAGGCCTTCAGAAAGGCGACGTTCTGCGGCTCCAGCGAAGTCGCCTCCTTCAGCGCCTCCACCCCTTCGCTCGGCATGTCGTGGTCGAGGTACACCTCGCCCAACGTCGCCAGCGCTTTCGCTCGATTCGAAACTACGATTTTGATGCGCGCCCATGTCTCCAGCGCGCGCTTCTTGTCCCCTTGCTGATAAAACCGATCGCCGAGCTCGACCAAGTGCGACGGATCGCCCGGCGCGAGCGCTGCCAGTCGGCCGAGAATGTCGATGGACTTCTGCTTCTCCTCCACCCGCTCGTAGAAGTCGGCGAGCCGCACCAGCACGTCTTCGTCCCGCGCAGCTCGGCGCTCCAGCTCGGCCAAGAGGGAAAGCGCGCGCGGTCGATCGCCTCGCTGGATGAGCGTCTCCGAAAGCTCGAACACGTAGTCGGGGTTGTGCGGAGCCGCGCGGATCAGCGCCTCGTACTCGCGGATGGCTTGCTCGAGCTCTCCTTGCGCCTGCAAGAGATGGATGACCTTCAGCCGCACGTCGATGTTGCGCGGTGACGCGCCGAGCGCTCGGCGATATGCGCTCAGCGCTTTGTCGACCTGCCCGGTCTCCTCGTAGAGGGCGCCCATGGCGACGATGCGCTGGAAATCGGTGGGGCGCTCCTCCTCCAGCAAGCGGATGAGCTCCCCCAGGTTGTTGTCCGATCGATAGACATCGGAGATTAGCGCGAAGATCTCGCCCCGAACCCCCGCCTCACCACCGGCCGCCGCCAGTGCCTTTTTCAGCGTGGCCAGCGCCTCGGCGTTCTTGTGCTGTTTTTTTTGTACGCGACCCAGATCGCGCAGCGCGGGGGCGAGGGTGCGGTTGTCGCCGCTCGAGGCGGTGACGACGTCGCGAAACTCCTTTTCGGCGCGATCGTATTCGCTGCGTGTCTCGAGCTCACGCGCCAACTCCGCGCGCACCAGCAGCGAGCCCGGATTCTGCTTCACCAGGTCGCGGTGGTATTTCCCAGCGGAGTCGAAGTCCTTGAGATCGAGCGACAGGGCCAAGAGCGCGCGCAGCGTCGTCTCGCGGTCCTGCGCGGTGACGAGGGGCAGCGCCCGTTCGTACTCCTTCTTGGCCTGGGCGGGATCGACGCGGGCCCGGGCCAACTGTCCCAGAGCGAGCAGCGGCGCGGGATCGGTTGGCTTCAGCGCGCTGGCCGCTTCGTACTTCTTCACCGCGTCGTCCGGCTTTCCATCGGCCACGTACACCGCGGCCAGCGCGAGACCGGCGTTCCATTGCTCGGGCCCCGGCGTGTCGGCGCGCTTCTCGAAATCGGCCACCAGCGCTTTCAGGTTTCCGTCGCGTTCGCGGTAGAGTTGGGTCAGTCGCTGGAGGGGAAACGGCGAGAGCGGCTGAGACAGCACGATCGCCGTATACCGAGCGATCAGCGTCGCCGCGCCGGGCCCCGATTTTCCGTCAGTGTCGCTCGGTCCCGACGGCGGTCGCGGCGCGCTCGGCGCCCGAGGCGCGCCTGGCCCGGCCCGGTCCGGGGTTCGGGGCGGGGCACGCGGCTTGTCGCCTCCCGACGGCGCAGGTGTCCCACGGCGCCGCCCAGCGGGGTCGAAGTCCTGCGCGGTTCCCGCGCGCGGGAAGGCGACCAGCACCAAGCCGAGAGCGGCGGCAAGAGAGACGAGCGTTCTGCGACCGCGCACGAGGAAAGCGTAGCAGAGCCTGGTGGATCCGGCGGACCAGCGGTTTCCCCCTTTGGAACCGCGCGGGCCGAACCTCGCCCTCGGCACGGCCGAGCTCCGCTTTCAGTTCGAGTTGAGCTCGACGCGGAGCAGTTTGCGTCCGATGAAAAGATAGTCGCCGTGGCCCAGCTCCCGCTCGGTCTTCAGGCGCACGTACGTGCCGTTGCGGCTGTTCAAGTCGGTGAGGGCAAACTTGCCACTGACCTCCTCGATACGGCAATGCGAGCCGGACATGAAGAGGTCGGTCGGGAAATTCAGGTCGCCCCCCTCGCGTCCAATCTGCAAGGCGTTCGAACGCGCGCACACGACCATCCCGAACATACCGCCTTGCAAAATCTGGCTGATGCGGAAGGGGCTCGTGTGCTTCGGCGAAGAGTAGAAATACGTGCCGTCCTGCTCGGGCCCATCGGAGGCGCGCGGCGTGACGTCGAGGCGAAAGAGCTGTTCTCCGGCAAGGAATTGATCACCCGCCGAAAGCTCGACCGTTCCGCGGACGCGCAGATAGACGCCGTTGAGCGATCCTTCGTCGCGCACCACGAGGCGCCCGTCGCGGTAGAAGAAGTTGGCGTGCTTCGGCGAGATGAACGGATCGTCGGGGAACACCAGCTGCCCGTTTTTTCCGACGATGTGCTGCTCGGCCTTGAGATGAAACGACAATCCATCCATCCCCTCGCCGCGAATCAAGATGAGCTTGGCTTTGGCCGGGTTCTGCATGTCGCTGAAGAACATCGTGCGCGCATTGAGAATCTCGGCCGGCACCGAATCGCCGCATCGTCCGCAGAACTTGTGGCCTTGCGGGACCGGGGTCGAACACGATTTGCACACGTAGTGGCGAGCCTGCTCCATGAGCTCCTCCTGGGAGAGTCGGGCGTATGGGCTTTCTACTAGGGATTGCGACGAATTGTGAGAGGGATCGTCGGGGCCCACATTTCCCGCTGAAGCTTTGTCGCCCCCGGCGCCCGCCTCCGGGGTTCGCCCAGTGGCGGCGGTGCGGCGCAGATCACCGTTGCCGACCCCTTCGTAGCTGGAGGGCGTGTAGGAGCGAGCGGGTGCGCCGCCCGGCGCGCGCGGGCGAGGAGGGGGACCGGCCGGCGGGCCCACCGACAGCCGAGCAAGGCGGCTGCCCGGTGTCTGACCGGGGCGTGTCACGCTTCGTTTTGCCGGCGAAGGTGGCCCGTCACCGCCAAGCAGTGACAGGTCCTGCCCGCAGACCCGGCAGGCGGGCGTGTTCATTGGACTGTACGCGTCGCAATGACCGCAGGCGATTCCGACCTCGAACTCCATCCGCTCGTTCCGGTACCGGATCTGCTGCTGCCGAGACCTGTGGCAGTAACGGATAGCCTCGCAGGCTTCTTTACGCCGGGCAAGACCCAGTTCAAGGTCGGGCCCCGGCCAGATCGAGGGCCACCCGCGCGCCAGTCCCGCCGCTTCTTCATGATCCCCGCCCAGAGCTTACATGCCCGCCGCCCGTTTCTAAGGCGCACGTTCGCCTTGCTGGCGGTCGCCCTGTCGATGGGGCTCCTCTCCGGTTGCAAAGACGAAGGGACTCCCGAGTACGTAGCCGACCAATTCGTGGAGGCCTATTTCCAGCGCATGGACCAGCAGGGCGCACGCCAATTCACGGCGTTCGGCGCGACGGAGATGCTCGACCGCGAGCTCGAGCTGACGCGGGGGGTGCGCGAACAGGGCTACCTGCCGGCCGAGGCGGCAGCGCAGGTCAGCTGGAAGCGCACGGGGCGGAGCTCTCGCGGCGAACGCATCCGCTTCGATTACGACATCGAGATCCGGCGTGAAGGGGCGCAAGACCATCGCTCGGCGGACATCGAGCTCAGCAAGGTCCAGGCGGGATGGAAAGTCGTTCGCGTCGCCGTCCAGCCTCGCTAGAGCACCGAACGGCTGCGCCGTCGGTGCTCAACATCGCCCTGCGGGGGCTTCGCCCCCTCCCCGCCGGAGCAAGTCCGGAACAGGGCCCCTCCCCCACCGTGCCTCCGGCACGGAGTGCATTCAGCTATCAGCATCCGTCTGTGCTCTGGCTCATCTCGTCAGGGGCTTCGCCGCCTCCTGCCGTGCGCGCGGGTCAATGCACGATCGAGAAGCGGCGGGTGTTGTCGAACCAGCCGCGTGCGCTCCACAGCCGAAGCAAGACCCGGTTGTGACAGGAATCCTTGGGAACGGGGCCGAAGTCGCGCGAGTCGTCGTGGTAGTGCCGGTTGTCGCTCGCCAAGAAGACATGCCCATCCGGGACGCGCACCTTGTACGGCGTCGGATTCAGCGGGGGCGTGGTCGCGCGTAGCCGCGTGTACTCCGTCCCTCCGGCGTCCTCGATCTCGCACGAGAGCTCGACGGCTTCGCTCGTCTTCGGGTCGAGCACCGTAAGCTGGGGTGGAGTGCAGGCCCGGCGTGTGCCGATGTACTTCTCGTTGACGGTGACGCTGCTCGTCTCGGCGACGATGCGGTCCCCTTGTTCACCGAGGATTCGTCCCACCACGAACCGTCCCGGCGCCTCCGGATCGGGGCATCGGACCACGTCGCCGAAGCCGGGCGTGCCGATGCGCAGCAAGATGAGCTTGTCGCCCGCCTCCAGCGTCGGCAGGACCGACAGCGACAACAGCGCGTCGTCGCTCGGCATCGTCCAGAAATCGATGCACGTCGCCTTGAGCCCCGCGACCATGGCCACCCCGAAGAGCGCGAACCAGACGACGAACTTGACGAACCCGAGCACGCCATCGCGAGCATAACGCGAAACCGCCAGCGCCGGCGTTCGTTCGATGGGGCACGGAGCGCAGCGATCGACCGCCGCGGCGACTTACCGCCGATCGCAGCCCTCGACGGGGGGGACCTCGGCCGGGCTCGAACCGTCGAGGATGAGCTGCGCGTTGGCAAAGAGCGAGCGCCAGACATCGAGGCGGGTGAAGGTGGTCGGGTCGCGCGTCTGGTCGTCGTCGTCCATGACGCCGGCCGACACGACGCCGACCACCTCGCCGGACAAGCGGTTTCGCCCCGGGCCACCGGAGTCGCCGGGGCAAATCGAGGTCGAAGCGAAGAGCGACCCCGATCCGATCTTCTCGACGAGGCCACCGTCGCGACGAATGCGATGAACGCCGTCGGTCGACATCGGGCAGCGGCCGAACCCCACCGGCTCGATCGATTCTCCAAGGTGCGGAGGCTCGGAGAGACGCGCCGGCATGATGCTGAGACCCACCAGCTTGCGCGAAAGAACCAAAACGGCGATGTCGCCGTGGCCCCCTTGGTGGCCACACGGAGGAGTGACGACCGCGTGGACCTTGACCGTTCCCCACGGGAGATAATCGCCGCCGAGCTCCACTTCGAGCGCGCTGGCGGGGAGATCCTTTTCGAGGATTTCCCCATCGGGGCCACGCTCGACGACGCAATGGTGCGCGGTCAGGACGAGGCGATCGGTGATGAGCGTCCCAGAGCAACCGACGCCACGGCTAACGACGTGAACAACCGCTTCGTCCGGCATCGAAATCGACAGCGGAGGGCTCAAGCTCCATGGCCTGTGCTCTTCGACGCGCGTACGGGTCGCGGCTGGTTTCGCCTGAGGCTGGACGTGGCTACTGCACCCACCTACCTCGAGGGAGGCCAAAACCAAAGCCACGCCTAGCCAAAGTCTCACGTCCGTACCACTCGCACCCTAGATAAACCTTGATCCATTTCTAGGCCTTTCGCCCGTCCGTTTGTCAGAAAAGTTGACATTGCTCGGGACCGCTCGCTCTGTATCTACGGTCGTTTTGCAAAAGACTTCAATGGTTTGACGTCGGCAGGGACCGGTCGAGCGATGTCGTGCATTCGCCCCCACGTCGGGGCCGTTCGCCTCCCGACACCGCGCGTGGGTGAGGTGTCCGCCCGACCAAGGTCGTACGTGGCGCCGCGAGAGCCGAGCGGTCAGACGTCGCCTTCGTCGTAGGCGAGCACGAGGTCGTCGCGATGGACGACGACGAGATCGCCGTCACTGCCGCGCGAAGAGGTGAGCTCATCGCCGCGCTTGCCGGCGATCGCGGCAGCCTCGGTTGCGCCGAGACGAGCGAGCCCGCGGCCGATTTCGCGGCCGTCGGGAGCCAGAAGCGTGACGGCGTCGCCCGGACCGAACTCGCCCCGCACCCCCAAGAGCCCCACGGGGAGGATGCTACGACCATGCTCCACGATCGCTGTGACAGCGCCATGGTCGAGCAAAAGCGCTCCGCGGGGGCGCAGGGTGAAGGCGATCCAGTGTTTTCGCGCTTGGATGCGCTGCGGATAGGGAACAAAGAGGGTCCCCACGTCCTCGCCGGCCAAAATGGCGGCGAGGGTGCCCGCTTCGCGGGCATCGGCCACGACGACCGATGCGCCCGCCAGCATGCCGCGCCGCGCCGCTTCGATCTTGCTCGCCATGCCTCCGGTGCCGGCCGCCGACGTTGCCTTGGTGGCGAGCGGGCGCGCGTCGCGGGCTACGTTGCGGACGAGCGGCACGCGCTGGCCCTGCTGGTCGAGGAGTCCGGGCACGTCGGAGAGAAGAATCAAAAGGTCGGCGCTCACGAGCGGCGTCACCATCGAGGCCAGCATGTCGTTGTCGCCGAACTTGATCTCCTCCACCGCGACGGTGTCGTTCTCGTTGATGATGGGAACGACTTTGACGTCGAGGAGCGCCGCCAAGGCGTCGCGTGCGTTGTTGGCGCGTGTGCGGTCGGCAAGATCGGCGTGGGTGAGGAGGACCTGAGCCACGGCGAGTTCGTGCCGGGTGAAGGCTTCTTCGTAATGGCGCATGAGGACGGTCTGTCCCGCTGCGGCGGCTGCTTGCAAAAGCGGCATGTCCTTCGGCCGCGCGCCGAGGCCGAGCTTTTTGATCCCGAGGGCGATGGCTCCGCTGGAAACGATGACCACGCTTCGCTTGCTCGCGTGCGCGTCACGGACGCCCACCGCCAGTCGATCGTAGATCTCGGGCTCGGTGGCGATGGCGCGCGAGCCGATCTTGATGACCACGCGCCGAGCGCGGGTGAGGGCAGCGCGCGCCTCGGCGGCGCCCGGCCTGCCATCAGACATGGTGCTGCCGGCGGGAGAGGGTGAATCGACGAGCATCAGACACCGGGCGAGTCCTCGGCGAGGGCAAGGTCGAAGGCGGTCTCGAGGCGGCGCCGCATGTGGTCGGGCACTGCGGCCGCAGCGAGCAAGATGCCGTCGAGCAGCCGCGTCGAGAAGCTGCGCAGTTCCTCGGTCGGCTCGTGCAGCGGATCGCGCGGGGTGAGCTCGAGCTTGGGCGAAAGCGAGCCGGAGACGGCGCGGTCGATGGCCGCGCGAACCCGCCTGGCCTCGCTCTCGTGGATACGCAGCGATTGCGACGAGCGCATGCGACAGAGATAGCGGTCGAAGAGCAGGCCGAGAGCGTACACCTCGAACCACGCCGTCAGTGGCGGGAGCACGCCGAGCGCGCCGAAGCGGCGCAAGGTGCGGCGCGCGAAGAACGCCACCGTCGTCACGAAGGCTCCCCCTTGGTTCGCGCGCGATGCCGCGGCCAGCTCTTCTCGCGCGTCCTGCGTGAGACAGAGGCCGTAGCGCGTGGCGACATCGTGGGCGAGCGCGCCGCGTATACGCTTCAGCACCGCGGCGGGCAGGAAGGGGAGGGGGACGGCACCCGCGATCATGCCGATCATGGCCATCACCGAGACGCGGGCAGGCGCCGCTGCCGCGGAGCGGAGGATGATGGGCGAGGCGCGGGGGACGTCGCTCATGCGCTATTTCCTTCTACCATCAACGAGGTCACGGCTCGACCGGGATCCGCGGTACGAGCTCGACGATGGGGGCGCCGATGTCGACGGAGAGGGTCAGCAGATCTTGGGCCTTCATCTCGTGGGGCAATTCGACGAAAAACCTCTGCGGCCCTCCCGCGAGATCGATGCCGCGGGTTCGGAGCGCTGCCCTGAGCTCGTCGATTTTGCTGCGCACGGTGATGGTGTAGCCAATGGCGCCGCTTTCGAGGCGATCGAGCTTGCCCTGGCGTACGAACCTGCCCGATGCAAAGAGCAGCAGGTCGCTGGCCGATTGCGCGAGCACGCTCTCCGCCGAGCCTAGGTAGAGGTTCGACAGGGACACGATCCAGAGGCGGCCACGGGACGCGGTAGCCCATGCGCTCGCGACGTAGGCCGCTTCTCGTCCGCCGAGGCCCGAGAGCGGAGCGGGCGCGACGAGCACCGCGGGTTTGGCGATGACCGCTTGCGCCAGCACGAGCACGCGGCGTTCGGTCAGCGAGAGTGATTCCAGCTTCTGGCCGGCGGCGGCCTCCAGTCCGAATTCGCCGAGCGCCGCCGCCGCGTCGCGCTCCGCCGTGGTCCGGTCCGCACCGGCGAGCCGTGAGCCCCACACGAGGTACTCGCGCGCCGTCCAGCGCGGGGGTAAGGGGGGGTCGAGCGCCGCGATCCCCACCAGATTCGAGCGCAAGTGAGCACCGTCGCCGACCTCGGTGCCGAGGATGGAAAGGCTCCCGGCGCGAACCTCGGCCGCGCCGGCGATGGCGGCGAGGATGCCGTGCTCGTCGCCGAGGATGGCGACCGAGCCGCCGCGCGCGGCGAAGGTCGCCCGCTCGATGGCGATGGCGCCCCCCACGTCGATGCGGAGATCTTGCGCGGCGATGAGGGGCGCGTCGGTCACGGTTCCCCAAGAGGGATGATTTCCATCCGAGCGAGCGGCTCATCGGGGGCGAACACGGTGAACGGCGCCATGGCCCGGGCCACGTCCATGAGTTGGCTCGGCAGAAGCGAAGCCGCATTGGGCATGCTTTCGCTTGCTCCCGCGAGCTTCAGGGCCAGCCCGAGCAGCGATTCCTCGGGCACGGGCAGGTCGATGATGGGCGCATCGTCGGAGAGCCCGGCCTGGCGTCGCGCCTCGTCGAGCGCCTCGCGGATTCCACCCACGCGATCGACGAGCTTGCGATCGTAGGCTTGCCGCCCCGTCCACACGCGCCCCTGGCCCACGGCATCGACCGCGTCGCGTGACATCTTCCTTCCCTGCGCCACCCGGTCGAGAAAAACGTCGTAGAGCTGGCGCACCTTCTTCTGCAGCTCGGCGATCTCCTCCTCGGTGTAAGGGCGATACATCGACTCGCCGTCGGCGCGCGGCGTCGTCTTGTAGGTCTCGGTGGTGACGCCGATCTTGGCAAAGAGCTCGCTCACGTCGGCCTTGCCGTAGAAGATCCCGATGCTGCCGGTGATGGTGAGCGGATTGGCGTAGATCATACTGCCCGCGCTGGCGATGTAATAGCCGCCGCTCGCGGCGGAGCTCCCCATCGAGACGATGACCGGCTTGACTTTCGTCGTGAGCACGACCTCGCGCCAGATGACGTCGGCGGCGAGCGATGATCCGCCGGGGCTCTCGATGCGCATCACCACCGCTCCGATGCGAGGATCGTCGCGCGATGCCTTGAGCGCCTTGGCGATGGTGTAGGACCCGACCAGGTGCGTGTCGATGAGCGGGATGTCGCGGCTCTTGCCGTCGACCATGTCGCCCTCCACGTACAGGAGGGCGATGCTTTTTTGCGAGCCGAAGCGCGAAGGCGCTTGCTTGGGCCGCGCCTCTTCGCGCAGCGAAACGGGCCGCCCCACCGCTTCGCGGACCACTTTCTCGACCTCGTCGTCGAAAGCCGTGCCGTCGACGAGGTGCGCCTGCTCGGCCTCTCGCGCCACGAAGGGCCCGTGGGCGAACGTTTCGCTGAGTTGGCTGCGTGAGATATGCCGGCCGCCGCCGACGTCGGAGAGAAAGACGTCTTCGTATTCGTTCAGCAGATCGAGGTGGTCGCTGCGGGCGACATCGGTGGGGCCGTCGCGCATGTAGGCTTCGGGCGCGGTCTTGTGCGCCCCGATGCGGACGAACTGCGCACGAATGCCGAGCTTTCCGAGGAGCGCGCCATAATACTGGTACTGCGTGCGAAGACCGGCGAACCGGATGACCCCGGCCGGGTTCATCACGACGCGATCGGCTTGCGCGCAGACGTAGAGCGAACGCCCCGCCGCGTCCTCGAGGTGGCAGATCACTTTTTTGCCGTTGGCGCGTAGCAGCCGGATGGCGTCGCCGAGTTCCTCGGCGTGCGCGAGGGACGACGCGGGTTCGGCTTTGATGACGAGGGCGACCGCCTTGAGATCGCGATCGGCCGCCAGACGCCAGAGCCGTCGCAAGAGATGCACGTGGGTCCGCGCGCCCGGCGTCTCGTCGATGCGTATCTGTTGCGCGTAGGAGGCTTCGGGAATGCCGGGGCTGCGGTAACCGGTGATCGCCGCGCCCACGTAAAACCCCTCGCCACGGCTGCCGAGACCGCTCCCGAAAACACCGCCCCCTTCGACGGTCGAGGTGCCGATGCCAATCTCGAGCCCCGCGGTGGCGACATAGGTGAAGCGTCCCGAGCGGGTGGGGTCCGACGTGCTCACTTCGCCGCGAAAGCGACCGACGTAGGGGACGTCGATCCCGAGCGTCGCGCGCGGCAACCACTCGCCGTAGCGATCGAGGTAGCGGTCTTCCAAGCCGATCTCGATGTTGCGCTTGCCGGTTGGGCGCACCGCGACGGCAAGATCCACGCTGCGATCGATGAACCGGTAGGCTGCGTCGGGCTGGTTCAAGTCCCGCGCGACGATGGAGAGCGCGAGGTAGGGAGAAGGGCGAACCGAGGTGGCGACCGTAATCGATGTCGGCCCATCGAGCGTGTAGACATCGGAATAGGCGTGCTGGATCGACAAACCCATCGACCACGCCTGCGTCGGCGCTATGCCGAGGGCCCAAGTGAGCCAGGTGTAGTCGGGCCAGAGACCCCCCGGTCGGGCGAAGTCGAGCCGCAGGCCCGTGCCGACGCGCCACGGAAGAACGAGCGCGAAATCGAAGGCGTGGCCCCGGGCGGGCACACGCGAATCTTCCGACGTGCGTACCCACGTCCAGCGGACTTCGCTCGACGGCAAGAACCCGAGATTGGCCGGGTTCGTCGAGATCGCGCTCGATTGGTCGTTGGAAGCGACGGAGCGACCGGGGGCGGGGACGGGCGTTTCCCGGGCGGGAGGGTAGTCCGCGAGCGCACCTCCAGCGGCAGCCGTCAAAAGGAGGGCGATCGACAGAGGGGCGATGCTCGGGCGACGCGTTTTTCGACTGGTTCGGTGGTGATTCATCAAAGATGAACCTTTATCATTGTGGTGGTGTGGCAGCGAAGCGGTAAACTGGCTCGCTCCCCCTCCTGTCTCGTGCGTATGCCGAAACGACCTCTCCGGCGACTGCTATTTTGGCTCGCGGTGGCGTTGCTCTGCGCGGGTTGCGTCGCGACCATCGAGGAGCGCCCTTCGCGCGTGGTCTATGTCGCGGGACCACCGCCGCCGCCGCTGGCCGACATTCGCGGCGCGCCCGCCGCGCCGGGCATGGTGTGGGTCGAAGGTTATTGGCATTGGAATGGCGTGCAATACGTGTGGATCCCGGGCCATTGGGAGAGCCCACCGGCGGGCTTCGCCTGGGTCCCGCCGAGCTACGTCGTCGTCGAAGGGCGTCACGTGTACCGCGCCGGACGATGGGGGATCCGCGCGCAGGCCGGTTCACGATGAGCGGCATGCTGCTTCGTCAGTTGCGTCTTTCCGGCGTGGAGAGCGCGGCCGCCGCGTGGGCGCGCGTGCGCAATCTCCGGGCGGCCCTCTCCGTCGTGATCCTCGTCGCATTGACGGCTCTTCCCGCCCACGCGTACGACCCGGTGCTGCACGAGTTCATCCCTCCCGACGACGGCGAGGATCTGGCGATGTCGGTGACCACGGCGGAGGGCGATTTGCCGGCCGCCATCGACACACCGAGCGGCGTCGTCCACGCGCCCGATACGCACCGCGCACCGGTACGCGGCGAAAACGCGTACCGCGACGGGCTCTCGCCGTCGGTGCCTTCGGTGTTTCGGCCGGATCGCGACACGCGGCGGCCGAACATGGTTCGCTACGACGACCCTTTCTCCCCCTCGGTAGCGCCCTACAAGCGCCTGCGCGCCTTCGACACGGTCGGGCTCGACTATGGGCTGCGCGTCCGCGACACCACGCTCGGGCGGGTGACGGTGGGAGGCGAGGCGAGGGTGGGGGAGGAAGAGTTTTACGCTGACATGGCCGTCGATTTCGAGTCGGCCTCCACCGTGCTCATCCCTTCGGTCGGACCCGGCGCGCGCATCTTGCGCCTCCATACGACGCCCGCGGCCCCCGTCGAGGTATGGCGCGATGGCGCGGACAACTGGTACGCCAAGAGCGGTGGCTCGAATCGCGGGCGCGTGCGCCTGGTGATGCAAGTCGCCATCGCGCGCGCCGCGTTCGGCGGCGATTTCACGATGCCGGCGTGGGCGAACCTGCGCCCCGTTCCACCGCTTCCCCCCATGGCTGCGCGTGCATTTGCCAAAGTCGAAGCCGCCCTCGGTCTCTCGCGCGCTCTCTCGCCGACAGAGACGGTACGCCGGCTGGTGTCGTATTTTCGCGGCTTCGCCCCCTCCGAAGACCCGCCCGCGGCCCATCGCGACATCTACCTCGATCTCGCGCTCTCGCAGAAAGGCGTTTGCCGGCATCGCGCGTTCGCTTTTCTGGTCACGGCCCTCGGGCTCGGTATTTCGGCCCGCGTCGTCACCAACGAGGCGCACGCGTGGGTCGAAGTCGAGGCCGACGGGACCTGGCGACGTATCGATCTCGGCGGTGCGGCCGTCGCTATCGACGAAGGGACGGCCGATGGTCGGCCCGCGCACCGCCCGCCCCCCGACGCCTTCGGATGGCCCCAATCGGACAGTGGTTCGGGCAGCCAAGCGGCAGAAAGAGGACGCCGAGCGTCGTCGGGTGGTCAGCCGGGGCAGCCGGGCAGCGCGCCGTCGGCCGACCCTTCGAGTCGGTCCTCCTCATCGTCGGGAGCAACGCGCGCCGATCCCTCGCGCGGTCCGTCGTCCGATGCGCGTTCGCGTGAATCGAGCGCGGCCGAGCGGGCGCTCTCCGATCCAACACCCGAGCGCAAGGGCGACGATCGCCCCCGCCCGCGCGTCATCGTAGCGGGCGCTGACAGCGTGGCGCGCCACGGCGGGGAGGTTCACGTCAACGGGCGTATCGAGGTCGATGGCGCGGGGTGTGGGGACCTGCGCGTCGACGTCATCTTGCGCCGTCTCGACACGGGAGCCAAGACGGCGGTCGGTGCTCTGACGACCGACGCCAACGGCAACTTCGATGGCAGCATCATCCTTCCCATGAGCCTTTCGGTGGGGGAATACGGCATCACGGTGGCGACGCCCGGCGATGCGCGCTGCGGACCTAGCTCGACAATCACGCGTTAGCGCGCTCGCCGAACTGGGGCGGGGATCGACCCGCCCCAGTTACGTCGGCCGACACGAAGGTTGCTACCGCGTCACTACAACCCTTCGCGAACTCCCTCGAATCACGTGCTGGGCACAGCCTCTCCCGCACCCATTCGGTCGCTGGACAACTCTTCCATCGCGGCGGCAACCTCCTCGGGACTCGCCGGCGTGATGAACTCGGGATATCCGGGGATGCCCATCTCGGGGACGTCCAAACCAGCCACTTCGACGGCGGCGGAAACACGGTTCGAACCGAGGAATTTGCCGAGCACGTAGAAGATTGCGCCGCCTAGGACGAGGTTCCAGGTCGCCCCTGCGCCAGCTTCGATGAGCTGGGCGACCAGCTGCTTGCCGTCGCCGTAGAAGAGCCCCGTCACCCCCTGTCCGGTCTTGCCGAGATACTCGGTGGCACCGACGCCATTCCAACCGGCGCCGTAGGTGCCGTCCGAGAAAAGACCAACGGCGATCACGCCCCAGAGGCCGTTGACGCCGTGCACGCTGATTGCGCCCACCGGATCGTCGATGCGGATCTTGTCGAAGAAAAATACGGCCCAGACCACCAGCACTCCGGCGATGGTGCCGATGATGAATGCCGAAACCGGCGTCACGAACGCGCAGGGCGCGGTGATCGCGACGAGGCCAGCGAGCATGCTGTTGCACATCATCGAGGGATCCGGCTTACCGTGGACCTTCCACATGTAGAGGATCCCGCTCAAGGTCGCCGCCATTCCGGCGAGCATCGTGTTGACCGCGACGATGCCAATTCGTCCGTCCGTTCCAGCCAGCGAGCTGCCAGCATTGAAGCCGAACCAGCCGAAGGCGAGGATGAACGTGCCGAGCTGAACCATGGGGATGTCGTGCGGCAAGATGGGATTGACCTTGCCGTTCTTGCCGTATTTGCCAATGCGAGGACCAATCAGCCATGCCGTGACCAGGGCGAGCGCGCCACCTTGAAGGTGGACGACTCCGGAACCGGCATAGTCGACCGCTCCGTGGCCGAGGCCAAGACGATAGCCGAGCTGCGCCAACCAGCCTCCGCCCCACACCCAGCAACCGAAGACGGGGTAGATGAGACCGCCTATGAAAATGCTGTAGATGAAGAAGCTCTTGTAGCTCCAGCGCTCTGCGCAGGCCCCGGTGACGATCGTCGCGGTGGTATCCATGAACGCCATCATGAACAAGAACATCACGACGGCAGCAGCGTCGTACCCGCTCCCGGTCAGGCACCAACCGGTCGTGCCGAAGAGGCCCCAGCCGTGATCCCCATTCACCGACGATCCCACGGTGAACATGTGATTGAGCGTCGGCAGACCGCCGAGCGTGACCGGTCCTCCGATGGCGGTTCCGTTGAAACCGCCACACATGAGGGCGAACCCGGACACGAAGAAACCGAACATCCCTAGCGCGTAGACGGCGAAATTCATGGACATCGTGTGCGATGCGTTTTTCGCGCGACAGAGTCCCGTTTCGACCAGTGCAAACCCTGCCTGCATGAAGATAACGAGGAACCCGGCCACCAGAACCCACACGAAGTTGAGGGAGAAGTAGCTGCGCGACGTGGACTGGGCGACGGCGTCTATCGCTGCCGCGAGCTCCTTCGTTGTCGCCTTGTCCGGGTCGGGCTTGACGTAATTCGGGACGGACGCCGCATTGGGCGCCGTCTGGCCAGCACCGATGGGATCGGGCGCAGCTTCGTCCGCGTAGGCTCGGACGCTACTCAAGGTGCCGATCAAGGCGACCATCAAGACGATGAAGGCAAACCAGTGGCGCCGACGTTGGCTAAACAGAAGATTGCTCATGCGTTTTTCCTCTTTGGAGACAGTTGATTCTCAGCAGGACGTCCACCATTGGCATCGCGTCCTCGATGCTGCGGAGCCGCGCGACGGCGGAGGCTCAGGATCCCCGCCCCGCGGCCGCGTCCGAGGATCGGAGAACCTTGCTCTTCAGTCGTTGGCCCCACATCGCGCCGATCACCGCGCCGATCTGCATCGTCACGAAGAACATCGCCGCGAGATCCCAGAGGTGGCGCCACGCCAGGACGCCCCCTGTGATCGCCCAGATCACGAGCTGCATGCCGACAAACGTTTTTTTGTATTGTTTCCACATGGCGCCTCACCCGCGCTGACGCGCGCGACGTTTCAGGACACATCGGCGCTTCTCGAGCTCATTACCTCGAGGAATGCTTCCGGCACATTGCCGAGCCTTTTCTCCACCATGAAACAGAAGGCCGAATCACGATTCTGGCGAGAGCGCTCGCTTCGCGCGTCTCTTGCCGACCACCGATCGAGGTCTCTCGCTCAATGCCGAAATTCGCTATTTGAATTGGGCGGCAAGATGTTTAGAAAAGCACCGCTCGATGACGCAGTTCTTCCCCGTGTGGACCGTCTTTCCGTTCGCGACTCTGGTGCTCGGCATAGCGGGATTTCCGCTTGCGTTTCCCGATGCCTGGGGCAAACACCGCTTTCAGGCACTCGTCGCACTGGCGTGTGCGGCGCCCGTGATCGGCTTTTTATGGCTCGAAGGCCATCACCATCGCCTCGCCGGTGCCGCCGAATCCTACCTGTCCTTCGTCGCCACCATCGGCGCGCTTTTCGTGACGGCCAGCGGGATTTTCGTTGCCGGTGATATCGAAGCAACGCCTCGTACCAACCTCGCGTTTTTGGTCGCGGGAGGCGTGCTGGCAAGTCTTATCGGGACAACGGGAGCGAGCATTCTTCTCATTCGGCCGCTTCTGCGGACCAACCAGCAGCGCGAGCACCGGCAGCATTTGGTTCCGTTTTTCATTCTCGTTGTGTCGAACGCCGGCGGGCTTCTCACGCCGCTCGGCGACCCACCGCTCCTGCTCGGTTATCTCGAAGGCGTGCCCTTCCTTTGGACATTGCGCCTCTTTCCATACTGGGCGCTCTACGTGGGAATCATCTGCGCAGTCATGTATGTGGTCGAAGTACGCGCGTACCGTCGCGAGCCCGTAAAGGCTCGCCAGCGCGACCGGGCCGAGGTGGTGCCGCTTTCCATCGAAGGCAAACGGAACATCGCGCTTCTCCTCGCGATCGTCGCCGCGGTGCTGCTTCCGTCAGGATTCAGAGAGGCGACGATGGTCGGGATCGCATCGGTCTCGTATTGGGGTACCCCCCGCGACGTTCACAGGAAAAACGGGTTTTCGTTCGGGCCCATCGTCGAGGTCGCCATCCTGTTCGCCGGCCTATTTGCCTGTCTTGCGCCCATCGAGGTCAACCTTGCCCACGCAGCGCCGTCCCTTCCGATCCAACGCGCGTGGCAACTCTTTTGGTGCTCGGGCATCCTGTCTTCGCTGCTCGACAATGCCCCGACGTACGCCGCCTTCCTGGCTCTTGCCCGCGGTCTCAGTCACGGTCAGCCCGATCTCGTGGCGGGCGTCTCGACCATCAACCTTGCTGCGGTGAGCATCGGTAGCGTCGTGATGGGCGCCACGACCTACATCGGAAACGGGCCGAACCTCATGGTGAAGGCCATCGCCGAACGCGCCGGGTATGCGATGCCGAGCTTCGCGCGCTATGCGATGTTCGCCATCGCCATTCTGGTGCCGATCCACCTCGTGACCACTCTCACGCTCGTGTGGCTCGAACGCTGAATTTACGCGGATCGGTGAGTTTTCCCGCGAACGACAAGCACAGGACAACCCGCCTTGCGCATCAAGTTTTCGGCCACCGAACCCAGGAGAAATCGCTCGAACCCGACATAGTCATGCGTTCCAACGACGAGCAGATCGGCGTCTAGACTCTCGCACAGATGCAGGATTTCGGCGGCCGGTTCCCCGAGCGCAAAGTGGCCGGTAACTTCTGCGCGGCATTGCTTGCGGGTCGCGCGGACGTGGTACTGGAGCTGCTCTTTCGCGTCTTCGATGAGGTCGGCATTGCCGGTCGGAGTTCCCAGCCTCGCGCGATCGAGGCGGCTCGTCCGAAAGACGTGCACCACGTGGACCATCGCTCGAGGCATGGAGCGGGTAATACGTGCGGCCATCGCTATCACACGTTCGGCAGCGGCGGATCCGTCAACGGCCACCAGGATGGTCTTGGGCTCGTCCGGCGGATCCTGTAGTTCGTGAGTTGATGCGGAGCTTTCGACCATAGATGAAAACGAAGCCTTGATTGCTTTGGAACGTAACCGAATTCAACCTGAACCCTGCAACGTTTCCGACCGTCGTCTAGCGAGGCCAAATACCCGTGAGCGCCGACTTGGAATTCATAGGGCCCCTTCACCTCGTTCGCCGGTGCGGATGCGGATCACCTCCTCGATGGGAGAGACGAAGATTTTACCGTCGCCGATCTGGCCGGTACCAGCATTGCGCACGATTGCGCGGATGACGCCGTCGACGTCCTCGTCCGCCCCCACCCATTCAAGAACGAGCTTCGGCCGGGAGTCGATCTTGTAGAGGGCTCCCCGGAACACCGCGTCGTGGCGGTTGCTTCGCCCGAAGCCGTGCGCAGCCGACACGGTGAGTCCCTGTACACCGATCATCAGCAAACGCTCGACGACTGCATCGAGTCGGTCGACGCGGATGGTTGCTTGCACTTTTGTCAAGGAGTCGTTGCGTCGCTGGGTCCTCGGCTCGACGCGACGTAACGATACTGACGTAACCGTATTTCCAAACTGTTTCTATTGGAAGACGGTTGACGAGCCTGCTCTGAGCTCGGCTCTGGCTCCCTCGGGGCCGGGCGGCGCAGCTAGGCGGCGCGCGCTTTTCTGATCTTTTCCAGAGCGCCCACCAGCGATCGCAGGGCAAGGTCCTGTGCACGCGCTGCCTCTTCGATGCGGCCGGCGGCGTTCACGACCTGTTCGTTGCCGCGTGTCTGGCTTCGATGGCTGGTGTTCAGCTGGTTGACCATGTTCGAAATGTTCTCGATGGCCTGCGTGATCTGCCGTCCGCCGCGCGCCTGTTCCTGGCTCGATCGTTCGACGTGCTGGGTGATGGTCCGCATCTTCTCGGCGCTCTTCATGATGAGCTCCGAGCCGCGCGCTTGCTCGGCGGTGGCGGCCGCGATCTGCTGCACCGTTTCGGCGATGCGCCCGATGGCGTCGGTGACCTGCTTGCTCCCCTTGGCTTGCTCGACGGTGGCACGCGCGATGGCGCGCACCATGTTGGTGCTCTTCTGGGAGCTCTCGAGGATCTTTTTCAGGGCGCGTTCGGCTTCATTGGACACTTCGACGCCGCGGTCGACGTTGTGGGCGCCGCGCTCGACGGCGTTGATGGCGTTCTTCGATTCGGCCTGGATGGTCTTGATGAGGTCGGCGATTTCTTTGGTGCTGGCTCCGGCGCGCTCGGCAAGGTCCTTGATCTCGTCGGCGACGACGGCAAATCCTTTGCCGTGTTCACCGGCCTGAGCGGCGATGATGGCGGCGTTCAAGGCGAGGAGGTTGGTCTGCTCGGCGACGTCGTCGATGACGTTCAGGATCTGACCGATGGCGTCGATACGCGAGCCGAGGTTGGAGATGACGGCCACCGCCTCTTGGCTCGACTCCTTGATGCGGTAGATCTCGCCGATCGTTTTCAGGATGGCCTCCGCGCCCTTCTCCGCGTCTTGCGCCACCTCTTCCGAGAGACGCGCCGTTTCGTTGGCGTTCGACTGCACCTGGTCGATGGAGACGTCCATCTCGTTCATGGAGGAGCTCGTCTCTTCGGCGGTGAGTGAAAGCGCGTCGATGTTCTTGGCGACCTCCTTGATCGAATAGGCCATCTCCTCGATCGACGATACCGTCTCGCGCACGCTGCCGGCCAGCTCGACGATGTTCTCCGCCACCTCGTCGTTGGTGGCCGTCATCTCGAGGATCGACGAGCTCGACTCCTCGGCGCTGGCGGCGAGGACTTCCACGTGCTGAGCGATGTCCCTGAGGGCGCTGGTCATGTCCTTGATGGACCGCGCTGTCTCTTCGCTGGCGGAAAGCTGGGTGCCGACGCCTTCGCCGAGCCTCTTCATGAGATCGTCGAGCACGTCCACGGCCGCGCGCGTTTCGGCGGTGGCCTGTTTTTCCGTCTCCCGTTCGCGCGCCACGATGTCGGCGAAGCGGCGCAGCTCTTCGAACACCTGCGTCGCGCTGCCCGTGATGCCGACCGGCGTTGCCGGCGGCTCTCCTTGCGTGGCCTTGCGAACGGCTTCGATGAGCACTTCCACCGGCGGTCCCGCCGCGCCACCGGCGGCCGCGTAGAGGACCCCAATGACACCTCCGACCGCACCGACCATCCCTGCGTACGGGCCCGCGTCCTTCACGAGAAACACGGCCAACAGCAGCGATCCGATGACGATCACCAATGCCACGAGGTGCCTAGAGGTCAGCTGCATTGTAGAAGCGAGCGTAGGAGCCGGAAGGGGCTCGACGCAACCTTAAAGAAAGGGCGAAGAAAAGGCGAAAAGCCTGCATTGTCAGCGTCTCACCTCGCTCTTGACGGCGCCGACCGCCGGGGCGAAAGAGCGGTTTGACCGCGGCTTGCTCGCGCGCTTGGCGGCTCGGCCGGCGGATCAGCCGCGCGGCAGCTCGCCGCCCGGTGGTGGTTCGAGGTGTGTCGGTAGGAGGGCAGGTCCACCTACTGGAAGCACGACCCTAAACACAGCGCAGCCATCGCGGCTTCGCTCGTAGACGATCTCACCGCCGTGCTCGTGGACGATGCGCTGCACGATGGCGAGCCCGAGACCCGTCCCGTCCGGCTTGTTCGTGGCGTAAGGCTGAAAGAGTCGAGGAAGCATGTCCTCGCTGACGCCGGGTCCGTTGTCGGTAACGCTGATGGCCACTCGATCCGTCCCTTGCGATCGAACCTCGACGGTGACGCGAGGCTTCTCGTCCCCGATGCGCGCGGCGTCGAGGCCGTTCTGAATGAGGTTGGTGAGCACCTGCACCAGCTGGTCGCGATCGGCGTGGATGGTGGGGCCGTCGTGGACGACGACACTTACCTCGGCCCCTCCCGCGGCGTAGAGGGCCACCGTGCTCTTGACGACCTCGTCGACCTTCACCGAGACCGGATGGGGAGCCGGGAGCCGGGCAAATTCGGTGAACTCGGAGACGATCTTGGTGATGCGATGCACCTGCTCGAGGACGGTGCGCGTCGCCTCGTCGAAGTACTCGTCGAAGGCCGGATCGGTGCGGGCGCGCAACCGGCGCAGCGTCTCCACCGCCGCTCGGATCGGTGCCAGCGGGTTTTTGATCTCGTGAGCAACGAGCCGTGCGATCTCGCGGCGCGCGGCGATGCGCTCGGTCGTCGCCAGCCGCTTGCGTAGCTGCACCAGGTCTTCGATCGTTTTGTTGAAGGCGCGGGCGAAGTCTGCGAGCTCGCGACCGCCGCGTGCTTCAACGGGACGAGGGTCACCGCGGACGACCTCACCGGCTTGGCGCGCGAGCGCTTCGAGCGGCCGCGCGATGCTGCGTGCCAGCAAGATCGCGGCCGCGGCCGCGACGACGACGGTGATGGCCGACGCGAAGATGATCCGATCGTCGACCGAGGCCAAGCGCGCCTCGAGCGGCCGTTTCGAGATCGTTGCCACGACGCGAAGCCCGAGGAGCTCGCGGCTCGGTGCCTCGACGAGGAGCCTCGCTTCGTGGGTGTCGGGGGCGGGGGTCTTTTGCGATGAAATGGCCAGCTTGACGCCATAGGCTTCGCCGATGCGGTTCAGCGTGGAGTCGAGATGGCGGGCGCCTACGAGACCCACGGTCTGGCTGCCGAGCCGACGCGAGCAGCGGGTGACGAGGGCGGCTTTCCGCTGGCCGTCTGCGGGTCGGTACTCGAACTCAGGGCGGTGAGCGAGGTCGGTCGCCAGCGACGGATCGGACGTCCCGGGCGCGGCCGGGTCCTCCCCCGAGCCGAGGATCTCCCCGGTCCCCGTGAAGAGCACGAGCTCGTCGAGGTGGAGCGCCTTTCGTTCCTGGGGGACGAGCTCGCTCAAAGCGAGCCGGCGACCGGTCGTGAGCTCATTACCGGCGAGCTCGACCAAGGTTTGGTCGATGTAGGTGTCGTAGGTGCACTTGGCACGCAGGGCGTCGCCGATCTGAGACGCTTCCCATTGAAGTTCTTTGAGCACGCCCTTGCGCGCCGCTTGAAGCTGATCGTCAAATTGCTGTTCCTCGGCGCGCCGCCACGCTTCTCGCGCGCCGATGCCGACCACCCCCGTAGCCACCAGCGCCAGTAGACCGAACGAAATCAGCAGGCGCAGCGCGAGCGTCATCGTGCTACTCGAAGCGGCTCATGGTCGTACGATCATCTTTGACATGAAGACTTCGTCAAAGACACTGGATTCGAAGGCTTGGGCCGCCTCATGCCGGTCTCGGAGGAGGGCCGATCGCGATGCGTCGATGATCGCTCCTTTGACCAGAAAGGCGCAGAGTGGTGCTAAGGGATCGGGCATGTCACGGCAGTCGAGGGCGAGGTGGTCGGGCGCTGCGTGGCCCTTCGGTGGGCTCGTGCTCGCAGTCCTCGGCCTTGTCTCCTGCGGCTCCCCCGCCAAGCCTGCACCATCAATCCAAGTCGGCGACCGGCGCGAGTTACCGGCGGTGTCCGTAGCGCCCGCGGACGCTGGTGGGTCGCGTTCGCCCAGCGCGAGCCCCGCGCCGCCCGCCTTCCCACGCGCGGGCGCGGTGGGGGCGCTCTCGGAGGGTGAACGAATTGCCGACCTTACCGCCTTGGCGGTGGGCGATCGATTTCTCCTGGCCTGGGTGACGTACTTCGACGGCGGGGGACCGGCGCTGCGAGCTTCCTCCCGCGGTCCAGCGAAGAAAGGAGCGACGCCCGGTCCTCAGCAGCAGCGCGGCGCCACCGTGGTGGTGCGCGCGCTGGATGCGGAAGGCGAAGCGCTCGGCGCCGCCAACGTCATCTCGGTGAAAGCCGATTCCATCGGAGGCGTGTCGCTCGCGGCGGGCGCGTCGGCCCAGGGGGACGCGGGTCTCGCTTGGGTCGGCAAGGATGCGGGCATCGGGCAAGTGTTCGTGACGCGTCTCTCCCGCAGCGGCGAGAAGCAAGCGCAGCGGATGGTGACGCGCTCTAAGGAAGGTTGCTCCGACGTGGCGCTGGTGCGGCACAAAGACGGCTTCGTCGTCGCCTACATCGATTCGCGCGACGGCCTGCCTGGCGTCTACACGGTCAAGGTCGGTAAGGACCTGCAGCGGATCGGCAATGAGCGTCTCGTCGCCCAGGTCAAAGGTGAGGCGTCCGACGTTCGCATGATCGCGCGCGGCGAAGACCTCGTCGTCGCGTGGGCGGAGGCGCGCCGAGATCCCGACCTTCACGGCGTCTTCGCGGCGCGCCTGCTCGCGGCCGACCTCGCGGTGCGCGGAGATCCCGCTCGCGTCGTCCTTGGTCCACAGCACGCCAGGGGGATCGAGCTGGCAGCCGTCGGCGAGGGATTGGCCCTCGGCTGGGTCGAAGACGCCGGGCCTGGCACGGGCGCGGCGACGACCTCGGAAAAAACGGCCATGCTGGTGGGGCTCGACTTCGCGCTGCGCGCCGCCGGTGAACCGGTGCGGGTCGCGCTCCCCGCGCAAGCCAGCTCGCTCGCGCTCGAATGCGACCGCTCTTGCCGCGTCGTCGTCGCCGGCTCCGAAGGGGAGAATCTGGCGTTCTATGGCTTTCTCTTCGAAAGGGGCGCGCCTCAGCCCGCTGCACGGCTCACGGCCATCGCCGGCGTCTCCACTGAAGACGCCAACCCCGTCGTCGCCCGTGATTGGCTCTTCTTTGCCGAAGACAACCTGCGCGGCTCGGGTCGTATCCGCAAGGCGAAGCTGGCCTGGCGCTAGCGCCTAGCGTCAGAGCAGCTCGGTCGACGTTTGATCAGAGCCCGGGCTCGGCTCGAGCGACTGCGGTGCCTGCTCGTCGGCCAAGAGCTCCCGCATCGTCTCGGGTTGGAGGGGCTTTTGCAGCACCCCTTTGACCCACCGTCGGCGCGGGTCGTCCTTTTGAATGTGCTGTGCCCAGCCCGTCAGCAAGTAGACGGTCGTCCCCGGCGCCAGCTTCTGAATCTCGCGTGCGATGACCCAGCCGTTCATGTCCGGCATGCCGAGATCGCAAAAGACGAGGTCGTAGCGCGATCCGGCCAGGAGGCGGGCAATCACCTCCGATCCGCTCTGCGCGATGTCGACGATTTGGTCCTGCAGTTCCATCACCATCTTCGTCGCCTGCAGGTTGTCGAGATCGTCGTCCACGACCAGGACTCGGCGCTCGCGGGGCGGATCGCTGCGGCGGCGTTTCGGCCGTGGTGGCCGCACGCGCGTCGCGAGGGGAAAGGAGAGGGTGAAGCAGGCCCCTCCGCCGTGTCGGTTGCAAGCGGAGATCTCGCCGCCGAGTCGTCCCAGCACGGTGCGCGCGTTGGAGAGGCCGAGACCCGTCCCTCGCGCCCCCTTGGTGGTGAAAAACGGGGAGAAGATGTTTTCCAAGTCCTTGTCGGGAATGCCGCACCCCTCGTCGAGCACTTCCAGCGCCACGCGGTCGCCTCTTTCTTCAGCCACCACTTCGATCGCGCCCCCTTTCGGCATGGAATCGCGCGCGTTGAGCAGGAGGTTGACCACGACGTGCCGCAGCTCCGACGCCTGCGCCGTCACCGCCGGCAGCATGGGCAGCCGTGTGCGAATTCGCACCGGCGTGCCGTCGAGCGAGCTTTCACCTTCGATGGTGGTGCGCACCATCTCGATCGCTTCTCCCACCACGGCCGAGACATCGACGCAGTCGAGCGAGCGATCGGTTTTCTGTCGCGCGAAATCCTGGAGGCGCCCGACGACGAGCGCCGCGTCGCTGATGGCCCGCGAGAGCGCGGCGATGTTGGTTCCTTGCGCCGTTCGGCACGCCTCGCTCTGTTCGATGAGCGAGAGCCGGAGGTTCATCGCGTGCAGCGTGTTATTGAGATCGTGGGCAACGCCGGAAGCGAGCTCCCCGATGGCGCGCATGCGCTCGTGCTGGACCAACGCTTCGCGCATGCGTCCGAGCTCGTTGTCGGCTTGAACGCGAGCGGTCGCCTCGTGGATCATCACCACGGCCTGTCTCGCCTCTCCCCGATCCGGCGCGCGCCAGTAGCTCGCTTCCAAGTATTGCTCGCTGCCCAGGCGACGGTAGACCCGCGTCACCGGGTCGTTTCGCATGTCCTTCAGGGCGGCGACTTCGTTGACCAAGAGGCGCGTCAGGCCACGGCAGGGTTTCTGCGTCGAGACCTCGGGACCGAGACGTTTCCAGCTCGCGTTGGCGTTTTGATGGGCCAGTTCCTCGAAGGAGCGGTTGCCGGCGGCGATCCGGCGGCCCTCGATCAGCGCCAGAGGCGTCGGCGCTCCTTGCAGCGCCGACCAATCCCATCGGTGCGGGTTGACCTGCTTGCGTTTCGCTCGCCGAGGAGCGAGCAAAGCTGTGGCGACCTTGGTTACCTTGGCTGCAGCTTTGCGCCGCCGCGGAGCGGCTGCGCTACGTTGGTCGACAATCGTGCCACTTCTCGTTTTCACCCTGCCCACCCGTATCCGTAGAATCCGCCTGCAAACTCCATAGGCGAACCATCCCCGTCATGCTTCAAAGGCGATGGCAGACGCTCTTTCCGTCGCAATTACGAGGACGAAACCCCTCGATCTCGTGGAAGCCCATCCGCACCGCGCGCGGATCATAGTCCATCCTGTGCGACGCTACCCTCATCGCTCTCACAAAAACGCTGCCCATCCGTCCCATCGCTCGGCACTGTGGTTTCAGTTGCTCGCCATGTCCGATCACGATCGACTCGTTCCGCCACGCAGCTGCGATTCGCAACGCGCAAGGGACGAGACCATCCGTCGGCGATCCACGTTGAAGTTCTCCAGCCGAGAGAGACACTCGTCCTTTGTCGGGCCGGCACGCGCGCGTTCCGGTCTACGCACCACCGTCGTGTCTCGCTGCACCCAATGCGCTGTTGCAATATGCAACGACGGCCATCGCAGCGCCGGATTTCCCATAGCGTGTCGACGCGCCGCGGCGATGCACGGTGTCCGTCGGCCGTCTCTCGTTCGTCGGTCGGTCCTCGTCTGCATTCTTCGCCCCATTGTCATCCAGCGAGCCCGGTACCAAGTGTACGTTTCCGGTGCTAGCGATGGACGTGATTTCGTCGTCGCTCATCGGCTCATCAATGAGTCGATGCTTCGCGCCACCAGCGATCCACGTGCAATAAGCTCGCCCTGCAAAGCTGGACGCCCTTCTTCCGCGCCGGTCGTCCGCAGGGCAAGACAAACCTCGGCCGCACCCGGAGTGGAAACGGTGGAAATGGAGGGGTCTGGAGGGTGGGGGCTCAGGTGAATTGTGTATGTCATGAGCGAGTCGGGTGGTTCCCAGCGCCGCGCGTCGATGATGTCGTTCGGTGCTCGGAAAGGGGTGCTTGTTGGCATCAGATGCGACATCATCGACTCGCGTCATCAACGCGCCGGGGGGCTCGGAATCATCAAGCCCATCGCCCCGATTCGTCCGAGGCGATCAAGGACGGCGCGTGGGGTCGAGAATCACTTTGCAGTCGGTCGACCTTTGGCCGATAAACGATTCGTTCTTGAGGAGTATGAGGGACATCACCATGACCGTCACCGTTGCATTGATCGACGACCACATCGTATTTCGAGAAGCATTTCGAACACTGCTCGCATCCACCCAGGAGTTCTCGGTGGTGGCGGAAGGAGCGGACGGGCAGGAGGTTTGCGCGTTGTACGAAGCTGCGCGACCGGACGTGGTGGTGATGGATGTGACTTTGCCGGGCATCGATGGGCTCACGGCGACACGCGAGCTGACCAGTCGCTACCCGGCGAAGGTCCTGATGCTGAGCGCCCACGCCGTTCACGATTACGTGAGTCGTGCCTTTTCCTTTGGTGCGACCGGCTACGCGCTCAAGTCACAGCCGGCCGCGACGGTCATCGAAGCGCTGAAAGCCGTGGCGCGTGGCGATCGCTACCTTGCCCCCGAGCTCCCCGTGTCGCTCCTCACTTCGACCCGCGTCCGTGGCCGCGCCACTCCCGGACAATTGGACGGACTCTCCAACCGCGAGCGGGAGGTGTTCGATCTGGTGGTGCGGGGGTACTCCAACGCTTCCATCTCCGGAGCGCTCTCCATCAGCGTCAAGACCGTGGAGACCCATCGCGCCAACATCAACCGCAAGCTGTCGGTCCATTCGAGCACCCAGTTGCTGCGCTTCGCTGCACTGCGCGGCCTCGTCTCCGAGTAGCCCTACTGCGCGCCGTGCGCGCCGGTGGTCAGCCTTCGACCAGATCCATCAGCTCCTCGTGGAACGCGCAGAACGCGGAACCCTCTGGCCAGGGCGGCGCGCTGGCGAGGAGCTTTTTTGCGTGGGAGAGCTGTCCGAGATCAATCGACACCACCGCGGCCGCGTAGAGCATCGCCCAGTGGATGAGCGGGCTCTTCTTCGAAGCGCGTTCGAGCAGGGCGACATCGCTCGGCGTACCCACGTGCGCGAACGCCCGTGCAAAGGCAGCCAGCGCGTCGCGCAGCACGCGCACGCGCCCTAGCAGAAGTGGTCCTGCGAAGGGCAGGGGAAGCGTCGCCAGTCGCTCGGCCTTGGCCAGCGCTCCTGCGCGATCACCTTCGAAGGCATCGAGGAGCGTCTCCACGAAGAGCCGATGCTCGAGAGCAGCGTCCCACGCCGGACCGCGCGCCGATCGCCGGAGGGCGGTGCGCGCCTGATCGACCCACCCGCACGATGCAAAGGCGGCTGCGGTGATGAGGGGTTCCATCGTTTCCCGATAGGGGAGCTTGGCGATGTTGCCCGACCACGCGGTCAGCACCGAGTGCACGTCGCCGGAGCGCAGCACCTGCCGCACCCGTCGTCGCGAGAGGTACGCGGGGACCACCATCGTCATGATGACCAACGCGACGAGGGCCGCCGCGAGGGGCTTGTGCGCAGCGCTGCGAAGACCGAGAGCCACGGCTGCGGCCGACAGCACGAAAGCCGTGCGCGCGAGAAACATCCCGCTCCGAGGGGGCGTGGAAACGCTCATGTCGCGCCTGAGAAGAAAGAGAAGGGTCTACCACACCCGCTTTCCGCTACCGTTGCTCCCTTCCGGGCCTGGCGGGGTTCACGTTGCGCTGTCGGTAGACCCACGAGGGGGACTCACGTTTCGAGCCACCACTCTACCGTACGATACCGAGCGTGTCGAGGCGCGCGTGCAGCGCTTTTGGCGTTCGCGCCGCGGACGGCTACGGCAGCACCAGCGTCAGCACGTGGTCGTAGATGGCAAACTCGTCGCCTTCGGCGATGACTTCGAAGGTGCGCTGTGCGTCGCACAAACCAACCGGCTCGACGAGATGGCCGGTTCGCACGTCGAAGAGATAGCCGTGCGCGGGGCAGACGATGTTGCATCCGGCGAGCTCTCCGCGCGCGAGGCTGTCGCCGGCGTGGTTGCACGTATCGTCGATGGCGTACGGCACATCGCCGAGGTTGACGATGAGCACGTGAAAAGGAGGATAAAGGACGCGCCGCATGGCACCCACGGGCAGATCGGCTTTCTTGAGGCGCGCCACGAGCTTTCGCCGTTCCATCGAGCCTTTGGCCTGCCCGTCAATTCATCGGGCCGCGCGTACTTCCCTGCAGCGCTGCGTGCTGGAGCGCCAGCGATTCCGTCGCTCGGCGCAGGCGAACGGCGACATCGAGCGTCTCCAGAATGGATTGCCGTTCGCGTGCGTCGAGCACGAGGTGATGTGAGGCGAGGTCGCACGCCGCGGCGGCCGAGGTGTGAGGCGGGATGCGAAAGTCGAACTCCGGATCGCGCGCGCGGATGTCGGCCGCAAACGCCGCGGCGCTGGCCAGGAGGGCGGCCACGTCGCGCGGGGGCGGCTCTCCCACCGTCGAGTGCAGGAGCGTCGCCCGCGCCCGCCGATAGGGCGGCACGAAGGGAAGCTCCTCCAGCTGCACCCGGGCGCGGCCCCGAAGGAGGATGTTGTATCGACCGTCGGCCAGCTCGGCGTGATCGATGATGAGTCCCACGCCGGCTACCGCCTCGATGGGCGGGTTGCGGTTGCCATCGCGCTCGCCTGTCTCCCGAATGAGCGCGATGGCGAGCGCCTTGTTCGTGGCAAGGACGTCCTTGACCATCGCGCGGTAGCGTGGCTCGAAGATGTGCAGCGGCAAGAGCGCGCCGGGAAAGAGCACCGTCTGCGGAAGCGGAAACACGGGCAGCACATCGAGAGCCGCCGCGATGTCCCGCAGGCTGGGAGGGGCCACATCCATGCTGAGATAAGGCAAGCTACCAGCTGCCCGTAGTCTCTGCCACGGCCGATACGGTCGTTTTCGCTGCCTTGTCGCGCCGCGCGGCGCGCTTCATGGCCCGAACATTTCGAGCGAGCTTCCGTTCATGGCCGAAGGCGCGTCGAGCGCTGCAAAGACGATGGTCTTGGCGACGTCTTCTGGCGTCATCAGGGGGCTAAAGTCGCTCCCCTCGAGCATCGAAGTGTCCACCGAGCCCGGGAGGATGCTCATGGTCACCAAACCCGTGCCGCGCAGCTCTTCGGCGAGGCTCTTGGTAAAGCCCACCACGCCCCACTTCGCCGCGCAATAGGCCGAGGCGCGCGGTGAGCCGAGGGTGGCCGAGATGCTCGCGAGTTGAAGCAACCGTCCTCGATGGCGCTCCAGCATGGCCGGCAAGAATGCGCGCGTGACCAGGAATGTGCCGGTGAGGTTCGTGTCCACGACGAGACGAAAGTCTTCCAGCGACATTTCGTGCACGGCAGCGCGCCGGATCACGCCGGCGTTGTTGACGACGACCTCGGGGGCGCCGAACGTTTCGAGCACGCGCGCCGCCGCTTCCTTCACGTCCGCCGCCGCGGTGACGTCGCAGCGCAAGGGTAACGCCGTGACGCCGTACCGCGATACCGCCTGGGCCACGGCCGCAAGATCGTCCGCCGTCCGAGCCAAGAGGGCCACATCGAGGCCCCGCTCGGCGAGGGCGAGCGCCGTCGCCCGGCCGATCCCGCGGCTTGCCCCGGTGACGACTGCGGCGCTCAAGCGGGTTCCCCCAGCGCGGCGACGGCGAGATCGCGATCGGGCCCCGCGCGGTCGAAGCTTCCGGCGAGCGCGAGGGTCTCCACGGTGGCGGCAGGTTGACGCTCTCCGCGTGAAGCGAGGCAGCTGTGCGAAAGGGAAATCTTGCACGCCGCTCCGCGGGCACCGAGGTGCTCGATCAGCGCCGAAGCGACGCTCGCGCCGATGACCTCCTGCAGCGCGAGCCGGTGGGCATAGGCATCGACAAGGCGGGCCAAGGTGCCGATGCCGGCGATGCGCGCCTCCGGCATGTAGAGCACCATGGCGGTACCGCGCGCCGGCAAGAGATGATGGGGGCACATGGTGGAGATCGCGAGTCCTCGTACGGCGACGAGACCCGCGGCGCCGCCGGGTGCCGGCGATGATTCGCCGGCCAGAAGGCCGGGGACGTCGACGTCGTAGCCGTCGATGAGGTCGCTGGTCCACGCGTCGACCACGCGTGCCGGCGTCCCCGCGAGCTCGGCGTCGCGATGGGGATCGCGCCCCATCGCGCAGAGGAAGTCGAAAATCGCACGTTCGGCCTTGGTCCGATCGACCGGCATCGTCAATTGAGGAGCTTCTGGCGGGCCTCGGGTCCGAGCGGTTTGCGGTGCGCGAATCCCGTGTCGAGCTCGTGGAAGAAGTCGATGCGCTCTTCGCCGTAACGCCAGCAGAGCCACACCGTCCGCCCGTCGAGCTGACCGTAGAAATCGACGAGCCCCGTTCGCACGTCCTTCACCACCGCGCCGAGCGATGTCACCTCGCGCCACCCTTCTTCGTAGGCCGCGATGCGCTCCATGAGGTCGGTCTTCAAATTCCGCACTTCAGCGCTGTCCTGCGGTGCGATCTCGAGATCATGCAGGCTGCGGCCCGCCGCGCGCGCGAGCCGGCGCAACCGTTCCTCGATTTCCGACTGCCGAAGCATCTGGCGCCCCACCAGCCGATGCAGCGTCGGGACGAGGGCGTTGGCTTCTTCGAGGGTGAAAACTCGTGGTTGGGCCATGATCGCTCTCGGCGGCAGCGATATCATGGTGCGCCCCTGCGCCCAAGGGTCAAGGCTTTTCAGGGCGGGCAGGCTCGGCGCCACGGGAAAGGAGGACCGAGTAGTTTCTCGCGGGCCGAATACGGTATGGTGCGGCGCCAAGGAGGTTCCATGTTCACCCGCGCCGCCTGCTTCTTTCCCCTCGTCCTCGTTACGTTGACGTCCTGTTCCAAGCTGGACCCAAAGGAGTGCAAGAAGCTGCGCGACAACGCCTTCGAGCTCATCAACTCGGCGAGCATGTGTACGGCCGATCCGGAGTGCAAGGAAAGCGAGTGGCCGGGATGTGCGAAGCCCATCAACGTAGCGAGCTTCGACAAGATTCACGCCATGATGGAAACCTTCACCAAGGGAAAATGCGAAGAGCCGCCCAAGGCGAAGTGCCAAGAGCCGACGCCCAAGGTCTATTGCCAAGAGGGGATCTGCGGGTTTCGTTACAAGCCTTTCGAAGGCGACATGAAAATCGAAGTGAAGTGAGCGCTACGACCTCATCGCCTGCAAGGGGTCGACGATGGCCGCGCGCCAGGCGGGGAGGATGGCGACCGAGAAAAACGGCAGAAGCACGATCGCGGCGACACCTGCCAGATCGGCAGGATCGATGGCCGGGGTGAGCGCCGTCTCCGGATAGAGCACGCTCCACCCCGACAGGACTTCGCGCAAGAGCGGTGCTCCGAGCAAGAAGACCCACGCATAGGCGAGCACAACTCCCGCCCCGAACGCCAAGAGCCCGACGAGCACCGATTCGTAGAACTTGGCGTAGAGCACGTCGGCCGTCGACCATCCCACGGCTTTCTGGACGGCGATCTCCCGGCGTTCGGCGGGGCTGAGGCCACTCATCCTCTCCCAGGCGACGATGAGCATGGCAAAAAGCGCCGGGAGCGCGGCGGCGATGACGATGCCCGCGCGCCGGCCGTAGGTAAGCTGGTAGGTGCGGGCGAGAATGCGCTTGTCCAAAACGCGGAGGTCGGGCTCCTTGTCGAGAATGGCCCGGGTAACGACGGCCGCTTCCTCCGGGTTGCCGAGCTCGATGGCAACGTCGGTCGCCCGATCGGAGGGCACGTCGAGGATGGTCCGCGCGTCGTCGACGTCGAGCAGGATCACGTCGCTCGTGTAGAGCGCGACGGGCGAATCGAAGACGCCCACCAGGTTGAGGATGGGGGCGTCCTCGCGGGGGGAGGGGAGGCTGATCACGTCGCCCTCGCGGACATGCAAAATGTCGGCGAGGGCTCGGCCGATGACAGCCGCGCCCCGTTCTCCGGGGCGCGCGTCGCGTCCGCTCCGAAGAACGCCGCGTACGGCGCCGAGATCGCCGGTTTGCGCGTCGCGTCCCATGACGGTGACGTTGGCCTTGAGGGACGGCAAAAAGACGTAACCCCACACCCGGGCAGCGGCGCGGCGCACGCCGGGTAGCCGCTGCAAGAAAGAGACGGTCGAGGGATCGATGAGCGCGGGGCGCCCTCCGGCGAGCCGCTGCACCACGACGTCGGGTTGCGTCCGGCGCCCGCGTTCCGCTTCGCCTTTGAGGGCACTCGTGGCAAAGAGCACCGCCGCCAGGAGCGTGACGACCATCGCCACTGCGCCGAGGAGCGCGACGGTGCGGCCCGGCCGTCTCGCCAATGCGGTCCAAGCGAAAGAGAGCAGCGCGAGGTGCGAGCGCGGTCTCACCGGGGAACGATTTGCCCGAGGGGCCGCGCCGCCGCCGCCCGAGGGGACGGCGTCTCGATGTGCATGTACACGGCTGTCGGGGGAGCGACGGCTGCGCCGGCCGGGTCGAGATCGGGCATCGCGGGCGCATCGGCGAACGCCGCGCCGGGCTCCTCCAGGGAGGGGAAACGCAGATGGCGCGACGAACCGGCGAACGACAAATCGGGCGCCGGCAGCAGCCGCGTGACGGCATCGATGGCTGCCTGCTCGTGCCGTCGCTCGCCCGCGCGGGCGTGGGCGTGCCATGCGATCACCCCCAACAGCAGAGCCGTCAAACCGAGGGCCGAGAGGGGGGCGCGGGCGGATGTCATAGCGACCAAATGAACATGTAGATTTTGGTCAGAAAAAAGTCGGCAATGAGGATGCTAATCGAAATCACGACCACCGACCGGGTGGTCGATTTGCCGACCCCTTCCGTGCCCCCGGTGGTGACGAGACCGAAATAGCAGCCGACCAGAGCAATGATGGCGCCGAAGACCGGACATTTGCAGACGCCGCTGAGAAAGTCACCCATCTGCAGGGTGTCGAGGGCCGTCTTCAGGAAAAACCCGGCAGAGACGTTGAACTGCGTGCTGGTCACGATCATCGCGCCGGAAAATCCGAGCACGAGTGAAAATGTGGCCAGGATGGGGAGCACCACCACCGAGGCGATGAGCCGCGGGACGACGAGCTTTTTGATGGGGTCGGCGCCGAGCGCGTAGATGGCGTCGATCTGTTCGGTGACGGCCATCGAGCCGACTTCGGCGGTCATGCCCGAGCCGATGCGTCCGCCCACGATCACCGCGGTGAGCGTCGGCGCGAGCTCACGCGCGAAGGAGAGTCCCACGACGCGCCCGGTGTACTCCATGCCGCCGAACTTCTGCAGGCCGAACGCGAATTGAACGGCCATGACCATGCCGATGAAGATCGCGGTCACCGATGCAATCCCCACCGAGCGAACGCCGAGCGACTCCATCTGGTAGGCGATGGCGCGAAATTCGAACGGCCGCCGGAACATCGCGACGAGCGCTTGGAAGAAGATCGTCGACATGCGGCCGAGGTGCACGAGAAACGCGCTGACCCGTCCCCCGACCGCCTCGACCAGGGTGGGATCGGGGGGCGGCGCCGGCACGCCGGGGGGCAGTGAGAATCGACCCGACGGCGGGCCGGAAACGCGGTCGGAAAGACGCGCCGGGTGCTGGCTGGGACTCTGGGTAAGGTCCGCCATTGGCTTTCAGGAGTACCGCCTGCCGGGCCGCGCCGCCAGCTAGTTCCGCCGATCGTGATCGGCCGATGGCAAGCTCAGGCGGTCATCCTATTCCTTCTCGGATAGCGTTTGAAACCCCACGGCGAACCTTTCGAAGGCCGCACGGTGGGTCTCGAACTTGTCCACGGCCCAAATGCCCACCAGATCGTAGACACAACCGTCTTTCTTGAGCACGTAGGCGTCGAAGAACTTGGGAACGCCGTCCAATTTGGCGCGCATGACGGTGTGCATGGCCTCGCGGCCGTCCATCGGAATGACGGCCTGTTCCAGCATTTCCCGTTCGGTGAAACTCATGAAAAGGTGCTGCGTGAGCGAGAGAAGCGGCACATCGTCGCCGTCTTGACCGCAGCGGCCGTTGACGAGGATGGTCGCCTCGGCTTGCTCGTCGCGGAAGGCGAGCCGCGTGTTGGTGACCTTGATAGGCCTCCACGCGGGCGGCGTGTCTCCCACCCGGAACGCGAGTCCGCCGCCACGATAGACGCTCCCCTTCAGGGACGAGCCCCCGCACGCGACGAACACCGACAGCAACAAGAGGACGAAGGACCTTCGGCAGCGCACCTGGTCGCCGAACGTACCACGCGCCGGTCGGTCGAGGCGATGCAGCGTGAACGGCGCGGGCGGTCCGCGAAACGCGTTCGTCGTCACGCGCGAACCCCGAGAAAACAAGGGCGCTGCAGTCGCGGAATGCCGTAATACCGAAGAATTCATGGCGCCAGAGCGAACGCCGATTTAGGTTGACCCCCCGAATATGTTGCCGCTTCGCGATCGGCTGCCGACCCGGACGTTTCCGTTCGTCAACTACCTCTTCATCGCTGCCAACGTTCTTTTCTTTCTCTGGGAGACGGCGCTCGTCGAAGCGGGCTACGCTGACCTGGGAACCGAGTTCGGTTTCGTTCCTTACCGGTTCAATGTCGCGCCTCTCGTGGCCGCTCCCACCATCTTCAGCAGCATGTTCATGCACGGCGGGTGGGGGCACCTCGGATCGAACATGCTCGCCCTCTGGATCTTCGGCGACAACGTCGAGGATGCCATGGGTCACCTGCGCTACGTCGCTTTCTATCTTCTGGGCGGGATTGCTGCGGCGATTACGCAGATGGGCATCGACCCTTTCTCGCAAATTCCGATGGTCGGAGCCTCGGGGGCCATTGCCGCCGTCATGGCGGGGTACCTGGTGCTCTATCCGCGGTCGCCCATCACCGTGCTCAACCCGTTTTTTCCCTTTTGGTTTTTGTTCGGAATCTTCTTGGAGTTCCCGGCGTGGGTCATCGCCCTCGAATTTTTCGGCCTGAACCTTTGGTCGGGCCTCAGCTCCCTCGGGCCCGGGAGACACGGGATGGGGGGTGTTGCCTTCTTCGCGCACATCGGAGGGTTCATCGCCGGCCTCGTTCTCATCGGTTTCTTCACGCGCGGGAAGGAACGTCGCGCGAGCGAGCGATGGAGCGGATGGCGCCCCCCCGAACAACGCCGGTCGGGCGGCTGGGATCGCGCTCGTCGCGGCTGGTGAGGCCAGAGGGCCGCTCTTTTGCTATACCGGCGCGAGGATGCCGCCGCGCTTTTACAACACGCTGACCCGCACGACCGAGGAGCTCGTCACGCTGCATCCAGCGGAGGCTCGCGTCTACCTCTGCGGGGTGACGCCCTATGACCATGCGCACACCGGCAACGCGCGCTCGGCCGTCGTCTTCGACGTCCTCGTGCGGCACCTGCGCGCCCGCGGCTACAAGGTCGTCTACGTGCGCAACATCACCGATGTCGACGACAAGATTCTCGACCGCGCCCAGCAAAGCGGCGAAGAGCCGCTCACGCTGTCGGCGCGGATGGCTGCCATTTACCAGGCCGACATGGGCGAGCTCGGTTGTGCCCCGCCGACCCACGAGCCCAAAGTGAGCGAGTACATCCCCGAGATCATCGAGCTCGTCCAGAAGATCATCGCCAACGGGAACGCTTACGAAGCCGTCATGCCGTCGGGGGCCCACGACGTCTACTTCGCCGTGCGGAGCTTCGCCGGTTACGGCAAGCTCTCGCGGCGCAAACTGGACGAGCTCGAAGCGGGAGCCCGGGTGTCGCGTGACGACGAGAACAAACGCGATCCGCTCGATTTCGCGCTGTGGAAAGGTTGCACCGAAGCGAGTTGGGGATGGCCGAGCCCGTGGGGCAAAGGGCGGCCCGGCTGGCACATCGAATGCTCGGCGATGAGCAGCAAACTGCTCGGACACGGATTCGACATTCACGCCGGAGGGATGGACCTCATCTTTCCTCACCACGAAAATGAGATCGCCCAGAACGAGGCGGCGTGCCCGGGGTGCGGGCCGGTCGTGCGGGTGTGGATGCACAACGGCTTTTTGAACATGAACAAGGAGAAGATGAGTAAATCGCTCGGCAACATCGTCAAGCCGCGCGACGTCTATCGCCGCAACGACCCCGAAGCGCTGCGATACTCCCTTCTCACCGCGCACTACCGCGGCCCGCTCTCTTTCGACATCGACAAGACGGACGACGGAGAGCCCGTCTTTCCGGGCGTGGACGAAGCGGAGCGGCGCGTCGACTACCTCTACGGCACGCTGGAGCGGCTCGCGCCGTACACCGAGGCCGGCGAGACCGATCCCAAGATGAAAGACCTCGCCGCCCTACGGCCCACCATCGCCGACGCGCAGGGAAAGATTCTCGCCGCGCTCGACGATGACCTCAATACGCCGGTCGCACTGGCCGAGCTCGGCGAGCTCGCCAAAGCGGCCAACGATCTTTGCGACCTTCTGAGCAAGCGCAAGAAAGACGCGACACTCGTGCGCGAAGGGTCGAAGCTAGCGCGCGCGGCCCGAGAGGCACTGGTCGCGACCACGGGCATTCTCGGGCTCCTCGGCACGCCGTCGCACGCGTACCGGGAGCGCACCCGCGCTCGTCGCCTCGCTGCGCGGCGACTCTCGACGGACGCCATCGAGGAAAAGTTGCGCCAGCGCACCGAGGCCCGGCAAAACAAAGACTTTGCCCGCGCCGATCAGCTCCGTGCCGAGCTCATTGCTCTCGGCGTCGACGTGGCCGATTCGCCCGAGGGGAGCACCTGGAACATCCGCGCTTAGCCGGCACGATCCTGGGCTAGCCCGCTGCGACGTTCAAACGCCGATGAAGAGCCGGTGCGCGAAATTCCGCTCCAGCTTGGCGTAGAGGACCTTGTTCGCAGCGGCCTCGATGTCGTATTCGACGCGCTTGAACTCGAAGCGCTTGGCGTCGCTGTCGTAGATCGTATAGCTGGCGCGATTGTCGTAATCGCGCGGCTGGCCGACCGAACCGACGCTGACGACGTAGCGCTTCTCAGGCTCGAGGATGAAGTCGACGATGGGGAGCTCTTCTACGCTGTAAGGCGTCAAGGCGAAGACCTTGCAGAGGTGCGAATGTCCGATGACGGTGAGATGCCCGAGCTCGTCCCAGATCGGTAGGAGCTCGCGCGCTTGCTCGGGCGCGAAGATGTACTCGAACTCCTCGATCCGGACGGGAGAGCCGTGGCAGAGATGGACGTCGATGTCGGTAAGCTTGTCGATGTAGGGAAGGCGCCGCAGCCAGTTCATGTTGTCTGGCGACAAAAGAGCAGCGTGGGCGTCAAGGGCGTGACGCGCGGCCTCGTAGTAGTACGAATAGTCCATGCGCCCGGCGACCGCGGCGTCGTGGTTGCCGAGGATCGTCCGTCGCGCGGTGGTCCGCACGAGATCGGCGCATTCGTTGGGGGATCCGCCGTAGCCCACCGTGTCGCCCAGGCAATAGTAGACGTCGATTCGCTCGGAGCGATAAGCCTCGAGGACCGCTGAAAGTGCCTCGTAGTTGGCGTGTACGTCGCTGAAAATGCCCAAACGCATATGGCTCTTCAATCCTAGCACTACTTGGGCGGACTCTCGCTGCCAGATCGATCTCGGAGCGAACATCGGTCCCCACGCTCGCTCTAGACACATCGCTCGAGCGGGCGCCAGCGTCCCGCGGCAGGTTGCCGGCGCCGACAACTGGGGCTAGATGAGCGGCCATGAGCGAAACCCCCCCGTCCGATCGCGAGGTCGAGGGCCGAGGCCCGTCCGCACCCGGCGGTCTCGACGCCACGCTGTCCGACGCCACGCTGTCCAACGTCGTCGCCCTCCACCCGCCCCCCCCCGAGCCCGAAGCGGCCCCTCCCGCCGTCGCCGAGCTCGCGGAGGCGTGCGTGCGCTTCGTTCGGGCGGCGGTCGGCGTCAGCCTCGACTTTCGGCCGGAGACACTCCCCGTGCTCGATCACTACCTGGCGACGCGGCGTGACGAGCTTCTCGCGGCGCGCACGACCAACCCCGAGGTCATGGGTCTCGTCGCCCGTTCGGCCGCCGCCTATTTCGGCGAGGTCGTCCGCGCGCATTTCCGCTCTTTCTGGCACCTTCCCTCCGACGAGCCTGCCGCCTGGGAATTGCGCTTCGAGTCGGTTTACCTTTCGGTGAACCCCGTGGCCGTGGTGTACGACGCCATTTCGCATGGCGACGAAGAAGGGCCCATCGCCTACCTCGAGCTCGAAGACGAGGACCGCGAAGCGGTCGCGGCGCACCTCTGCGATCTGCCCCCCGCGCCCGACGAGGAATTCTTTTCCCTGGCGATGCGCCTGGAAGTGCTCGAAATTGCCGTCGACGTGATCAAGGCGCGCATGATGGCCGTCGGTCTGGGCGAGGTCGAGCTTTCGAGCGAAGACTACGACAACTGAGCCACGGGGCGCGCCGCGCCATCTGCATCATCGCCCGCCGTCGGCACTCCCGATGGAAACGCGCGCCGGAAGATCGACGATGAGCGGTGGGTCGCCCGCTTCGCCGAGAAAGGTGCGCCACTGCAGCTGGTAGCGGCCCCGCAGCGGCCCGAGCACGAGTTGATCCCGGTTGGGGTCGACCCAGGCGATGGGGACCGAATCGAGAAAGACATAGCGCGCAACGTCCGTCGCGTTGTGGAGAAGAAGCCCGTCGCGAGGAGCCCCGGGGGCGAGTAGAGCAGCCACCTCGGCCGGCCGTGTGCGGAACGCGGCGAGCTCGTCACTCGTCAAAAAGGGCCCCCCTGCGTCAGGTGGCGGGCTGCCCGGCGTAAAATCGCTCTCTGCGGGAGGGACGAGCAGCAGGCTCGGCGAGAGCTCGACCTTCTCGCTCACGGCGATCGCTTCGAAGGTGACGCCTCCTCCGCGGGGCCAAGTAAACTGGGCGCGGAGCGGGACTTCATCGCCGAAGCACGGCGCCGCCGAGGGGTCGAGAGCGATGATCTCGGACAGAAATCGGCACCACAGGGCACCGCTTTCGCCGGCTCCCGCGATGCGCGCCAGCTCGAGCACCATCTTGCCGTTGCGCGTGGCGATCTCCCACTTTTTCGTGGGAAACCCGAGGCGGCGCAGCCCCTCGCCCTTCACCGACGTCAGGGGGCGGACGAGGGGGATGGCATCGATGCGCCGCTCGCCGAGCAGCGTGCGAACGGCGCCTACCGGCAGAACCCGGTACCCGGTGCCATTCGGCCAAACGAGCACGTGGCCGTAGTGATCGGTGCGGGACCGCACTTCCGCCCCCTGGCGCAACGGCAATCCGCGCGAAGTGAACGTCACGCGCATCCGGCCTTGCGGCGCGAGCTCGATGTTCATGCGCGGCGCCGTCCACTTGCGGGCCGCCTCGATACCGGCCTGGTTCATCTCGGGGAACTTGAGCGGCACCGCCGGATCGGAGTACCGCCATTCGCCATCGAGCGCGACGCCGATCAGGTCGCGCAGCGGCAAGGAGTCGTCGTCGGGCGGCTGATCCACCCGCATCGGTAGCGGGACGACGGTCCCTCCTTCGCTCGACCCCGCCTTGCTGGCGAGCTCGGCGCGTTCGAGGCTGCCCGTTGCCCCGCGCGCCGGCGTCTCGACGGCGGACGAAAGCGGGGCAGGAAGGATACTGGCGTTGGGGCTCGGGGTGGCGTTCTCCAGCGCGCCTTCGGGCGCTCGTTCGCACGCGCCGACCAGGATGGCAAGGGCGAGCAAGGAGGGGTGCCAGGTGGTGCTCATGGACCGTTCCGCTTGACCCGCCCGATGAGGTCGCGCACGGCGACGCCGTGCTTCTCGCAATAGGCGGCAATACCCCGCATCACCTTGGCGCCCGCCTCGGGATCGGCAAAATTGGCCGTCCCCACCTGCACCGCGGTCGCGCCGGCGAGCAAAAATTCGATGGCATCGGCTGCGGTGGCGATGCCGCCGATGCCGATGATGGGAATGTCGAGGGCGCTTGCCAGATCCCAGACGATGCGCAAGGCGAGCGGCTTGATGGCCGGCCCCGAGAGGCCGCCAGTGCGGTGATGAATGCGCGGGCGCTGCGCTTCGATGTCGATGGACGCACCGCGGATGGTGTTGATGGCCGTGATCGCGTCGGCCCCGGCTTCTTGGCAGGCCCGCGCGACGCCGACGGCGTCACCCGCCTCGGGCGACATCTTCACCCACACCGGGAGCTTCGTGACACGTTTGACCGCATTCGTGACACCGGCGCTCAAGTTGGCGTCGCAGCCGAAGAGGAGGCCCCCCTTCTTCACGTTGGGGCACGACACGTTGAGCTCGAGCGCGTGCACCCCTTCGTCCTTTTCGATTCGCTCGGCGATGGCCACGAACTCCTCGACGGTGGTGCCGAAGATGTTGGCGATGACCGTGACGCCGCGCGCGCGCAGCTGGGGGAGCTTCTCGCGACAAAAGGCCTCGACGCCGACGTTGGCGAGTCCGATGGCGTTGAGCATGCCGGCGGCCGTCTCGCAGATGCGGTTGGGCGCGTTTCCTACCAGCGGCGTGAGGCTGAGCCCCTTGGTGCAGATCCCGCCCAGCGCAGCGACGTCGTAAAAATCGTCGTACTCGAGCGCATAGCCGAACGTTCCCGATGCCGTCAGTACGGGGTTTTTCAAGGTGAGGGAGCCGATGTTGACGGTTTGATCGAACGGCATGGATCGGCGCTACTCGCTAGGGTTCCCAGGCGATGGCCGCGGCGTCGACGCACGGGCCATCCATGCAGGCGTAGAGATAACCGCCCGAAGTGCGCTTGACCGGGCAACCGAGGCAGACGCCGTACCCGCACGCCATCGGTGTCTCCAGCGAGACCTCGCAGGGGACGCCCAGCCCGCGACTGATCTCGGCGACTTTGGCCATCATGCGGTCCGGCCCGCACGCGTAGACCTTGCTCTTTCCTCTGGTCTCGCCGATCGCGCTTTCGAGGAGGGCCGTGACCCGCCCGCGCGTGCCGCGCGAGCCGTCTTCGGTGAGAAAGCGGGCGTCGGACACCTCGGCGACCTCTTCCGAGAGGGGGAGGTCGCTCGCGCTTCGCCCTCCATAGAGCATGGTGGCGCGGACCCCCGAAGCCGCGAGCTCGCGTGCGAAGAACAGGAGCGGGGCGATCCCCACCCCGCCCGCGACGAGAATGGGCCTTTGCCCGGCCGGGCACGGGGACCAGCGATTGCCGAGCGGCATCAGGAGATCGAAGGGCTCGCCGGGCGACGCGTGGGCCAACCGGCGGCTCCCCTCGCCGACGATTTTGATGAGGATGGCGGGGCGGCGCCCGGGCTCGAGGAGGCTCATGGGGCGGGGAAGAAGCGGGGCCTGCCCCCACGTGGCGCCGCGCACCATGGCGAACTGCCCCGGAAAGGCGACGATCTCCTGGCCGGCCTCGAAGGTGAGCAGGTGGTAGCTCGGTCCCATCGATTCGCGCCGCAAAAGAGGCAACTGAAACAGACGTCGTTTGCTTGCCCCGAGAGCGTTGGCCGAAACCACGGCTGCTTAGTAGCACTACTTTGCCGGCGCGCCGAGTTGGCCGATCGCGACCGCCTCGCGGCCGTGGTCACGGAGGTCAGTGCTAAGGCGCCGAACTGACGCGCTAGCGCTAGCGGCGGTCGTCAGCTCTAGCCGGGCGGCGGGGAAATGGCGAGGGTCATTTCGATCGCATCCTCCATGTTGTCGGCGTAGTAGCGGGGCCGAATGCGCGCCGTGACGAAGCCGAACGCCGCATAGAGCTCGAGGGCGGCCTGGTTGGAGCGGCGAACCTCGAGGAGCACGTTCCTTCCCCCGCGCGACCGGGCGAATTCGATGGCATGGGTGAGCAGTGCGCGAGCGAGCCCGCGCCGGCGAAATTCCGGGGAGGTCGCCACGGAAAGGACGTGCAGCTCGTCGCTCACGAGCCAAGCCAGGAGAAACGCGCGCGCCGCCGATTCGCCTTCCGGGCGCGCGAGGAAGAGGTACGACCAAGGGTGCTTCAGCTCGGTCTCGACGTTGATGGTCGGTTCGCGGAAACACGCGCGGTCGATGGTCAGCACCACGCCTGCATCGAGCGTGCTCGCCCGGGTGATGTCGATCACGGTCGCGCGCTCAAGCCGCGCGCCGCCGAACGAGGCGGGACTGGAGGAACTGATACAAGATTTTGCATGCGTCGAACGAGCCGACGACGACACTGGAGATGATTTCACGCACGGTGCGCTGTCCGTCGATCGCGTCGAGGACGAGCTGTTCTTGCCTGGTGAGCTTTTCCGAACCGAGGGCATCGACGGCGACCTGATCGCGCAGCAAAACTTCGTCGAAATGGATGGACTCTTCGATGAGGCGCCATTCGTCGACGCGGCGGAAACCTTCCATCACGATCGAGGCGACCGGCAGCCCCAGGCGGTTCTGCTCCGATTCTTCGGGCGCCGTAGGAGAAAACGAGAATCGACCGTCCGGCCAGCGCAGTACTTCGTAGATAAGCTCGCTGGTTTGCCGGATGAGCGCGCGCCGAAGATCGTCCTCCGTCATGAGACCGGATTCGACCAGCGTCCCCCCGAGGAGCTTGCGCGGTCCGTTCCTGTCTTGAAAAATGCTGTCGACGTCCGTCTGGCTCACGACGCCCTCTTCGACGAGGTAGCGCCCCAGACGAAACTCGTCGGCGGCTCCTTTGCTGCGGGCGAGATCGATGAGCCCTTCGCGAAAGGAGATGGCGACCTCGATTTTGCCGATCGTGACGTGGACGGTGCCGGTCTGGCGCTGCAGCTGCAAGACCTGCAACACCTCGGCAAGCGGGATGACCCGCAGGTTACCGCCGAACCCTTCTGCTCGTTCGGCCTTGTCGTTGAGATCGCGGACGGCGCGCCCGAGCTCCTCGAAGGCGTCGGGGCCGAGCGCGCGGCGAATGGTGCCGGCGATGGCGATGGTGTCGCTTCGGCGAGGTTCCGCCATCTGTGAAAGTGCAGGGGCCAGCACGTCGGCGAGTTTTTCGGCCAGCTCGGCGGCGATGTTCTTTTTGACCAGCTGTTCGTCGGAGACGATGTTGCCGGAGTCGCGCCCCTTCGGGGGAGGAGGGCGGGACGAAGCGGGATCGCGCTCGATGCGAACGGAATCGATGCGCCGCATCCGGCCTTCTGCGGTCTTCTGCAGCGCGCCCTCCACCACCGCCAAGAGCCCGCGCGCGTCGAAGGGTTTGGTGATGGCGTCGATGGCCCCGGTCTGCTGCACGAACTGACCGCGGATCTTGTCCCCTTTGGCGCTCATCAGCACGACGGGCAGGTGGCGCAGCGCGTCGTCGGCACGCATCTCGCGGCAGAACTGGTAACCGTTCATGCGAGGCATCACGAAGTCGAGCAAGACGAGGTCGATGCCGCCTTCCCGGAGCCGCTCGAGGCCAGCTTGGCCGTCGGCCGCTTGCGTAGCCTCATAGTCGTGGCGCGCCAGAATCGCGCTCACGAGTTTGCGAATGGTCGGACTATCGTCGACGACGAGAACGCGAGCTGCCATCCGGACGGATCGTGATCGTGAGGCCCGGAGGCCGCTGCGGTCAAGTGATTCGACGCGAGGAGCTCGACCCCGGACGATCCCCGCTCGCCGCGCGGCCGGTTACGAGGCCCGTCGAGCCAGGGGGCTCGCCTGACGGGCTTCCCGGCGCGCAGCCTGTTCGGCCAGCGCATTCATGCGCTCGAGCCCATCGTCGATCCAGGTATGCCCGCACACGGAGCATGCCCAGGTGAAGGCGAGGTAGTACACCGTCTCCACATCGGCTACCCGACGCGTACGCACGGCGCGGCTGGGCGCCCCGCCGCAGCGGTCACATACCTGGCGATGACTCAGTATGCCCATTGGATGCTCCTCTCTCTTAGAGCACGCCGTCCCCTCCGCCCATCGGAAGAAAGGCCGAACATTTCGATGTATATTGCGGGGCCATGCTTTCCGTAGGCGACCGCGCCCCTGATTTCACCGCCCTCGCCACCGACGGGCAGATGCTCGTCCTCTCACAGCTGCGCGGGAGGCCAGTCGTCATCTATTTCTTTCCTCACGCATTTACTCCCGGCTGCACCTACGAAACACGGCGATTTCGTGACAACTACGATGACCTTCATCGGCTGGGGGTGGAGGTCATCGGCATTTCTACCGATGACCACGAGAAGCAATGCAGGTTCGCTCAAGCGGAGAAAGTCAAGTTTCCGCTGATTGGTGACAAGGGCGCCGAGATTCAGGCGCTCTTTGGTGTCAAGCGTCCCATTCTCAGCAGCAACCGCCGCGTGACGTACGTCATCGACGAAGAGGGCCTGATAGCGGCCGTGTTCCATCACGAGTTCCAAGTCCTGCGTCACATGGACGACGTACGGAAGTTTTTCGAAAAACGGGTGCGATCGAAGTCGGCCGCACCCGTCGGGCTGCGACCGACGCTCCAGCCGAAGAAGTAACCCCGCCGTCGTCTCTGGCGCGCGGCCTCAATCCGTATTGCGGATCTTGAGCTCGGCCAGCTGCTCTGGCGTGACTTGGTTGGGCGCGTCCGTCATGAGGTCGGTTCCTTTTTGCGTCTTGGGGAACGGAATGACGTCGCGCAGGCTCTCCGCGCCGCTCAAGAGGAGACACAGACGGTCCATGCCGAGCGCGATGCCGCCGTGGGGCGGCGCTCCATACGACAGGGCCTTCAAGAGGAAACCGAACTTGTCCTGGGCGTCGGCTTCGGAAATACCGAGCGCTCGAAATACCCGTTTTTGCACCTCGGGGTCGTGCAAGCGGATGGACCCTCCGCCGAGCTCGAAACCGTTCAAGACGAGGTCGTAGCGATAACAGAGCACCTTGCCGGGATCGCTCTCGATGAGGGAAAGGTGCTCGTCGTGTGGGCGGGTGAAGGCGTGGTGCGCGGCCACCCACGATTTGTGCTCGTCGTTGTATTCGAAGAGCGGGGGGTTCACGACCCACAGGAACTTCCACTGGTGATTGTGCCCGTATTCGGGAATGAGCCCCATCTTCTTGGCTACGTGCACGCGCAGGTTGGCCATGACCGTCTGCACTTGCGACTCTTTGCCGAATTGAAAACAGATGAGGTCACCTGTCTTCGCGCCGACGGTGGCGTTGATGGCGTCGCGGGCGGCGGGGGTGACGGTCTTGGCGAGCGGCGACTGCGTCCATGCGCCGCCATCGCCGACCTTGGCGCGGGCGAGCCCTTTGGCTCCCATACTCTTCACGAACTCTTCGAGCTTGTCCGATTCGGCGCGCGAAAAATTGGCGGCTGCGGGAATGACGAGGGCTTTGATGATCTGGGGAGGGAGATCGCGACGGAACGCGCCGCTCTTGAACTTCTCCGTGATCTCCTGGAAAAAGGGGATGCCGCCGCCGTCATGCTCGATCATGAGCTCGGTGAGATCGACGTGGGGCATGTCGAAACGGAGGTCGGGCTTGTCGTTGCCGTAGAGGCGCATCGATTCGGCGTAGGGCATCTCCGGAAATTGCCCGGAGGGAAAGAGCGTGCGTAGATCGATGCCGAGGGCGTCTTTCCACACCGCGAAGATGAGCCCCTCCACCAGGCGAAAGACGTCGTTTTGGTTGACGAACGACAGCTCGATGTCGATCTGGGTAAACTCCGGCTGGCGATCGACGCGCAGGTCCTCGTCGCGAAAGCATTTCACGATCTGGAAATAGCGGTCGAAGCCAGCCACCATGAAGAGCTGCTTGAAGAGCTGCGGGCTCTCGGCGAGGGCGTAGAACTTGCCCGGCGAAGGGCGCGAAGGGACGAGGAAGTTGCGCGCGCCACCCGGCGTGTTGCGCACCAGGTAGGGCGTTTCCAGCTCCAGGCATCCGGCGCTGGCAAGGTAGCTGCGCGTGACATGGTTGATCCTGCTGCGCTGCACGAGGCTCTGCTGCAGCGGCGCACGGCGAAGATCGAGGTAACGGTATTCGAGGCGCACTTCTTCGCGGGTGTCGATGTCGTCGTCGATCTCGAAAGGGGGGGTGTCGGCGCGGTTGAAAATGGTCGCCTCGACGACGTGGACCTCGATTTCTCCGGTGGCGAGCTTGGGATTGACGTTGGCGCCGCGCGAGACGACGATCCCGCGCACGCCGAGCACCCACTCCGCCCGCGCGTCCTCGGCGAGCTTGTGGGCGCGGGCCACGACGGCCCGGTCGGCAGCGACGCGGGCGTCGTGGTACGCCGGATCGAACACGATCTGGGTGATGCCCTCGCGGTCGCGCAGATCGATGAAGACGCACCCCCCGTGGTCGCGCCGCGTCGCTACCCAGCCAAAGAGCACCACTTCCGACCCCACGTCGGCGGCGCGGAGCGAGCCGCAGCGATGAGTCCGTTTGAGTTCGTCGATGAATCGCGCCAAGTGAAGCCTCCGAGCGCGCGAGCATAGCCCAGGGAAGCGTGAGCGGTGGTAAGAGATCGAGGCACATGCTCGCCTGGTCGTTTTCGGCCCGCACGCTCGACGAGGTCGCGTCGCTCCTTCGCGCGATGGGCCGCCATCGCTACGTACGGGAGGCGGATCACGCTATCCACTGGTCGGTGGATCAAGCGCTGTCCGACCGTCCGACGTTCGCGGCCCGCGCCGCCGCCTTTCAGGCGCGCCGCGCCCGCGAAGCCGGCCTCGACGTAAGCTCGCGCGACCCGTCCCTCTGGGCCTACGCGGACACCGAGGTGATCATCGAGGCGCTCGCCGTCTTCTGGACGAAGGGAGACGAGTCGGCGAAGGCGACCACGCGTCTGCGCGAGATCCTGGAAGCGTCCGAGCTCGGACTGGCCGCGCATCCGCCCTTTCGCACGGACCCCGAAGAACCGCCGCACCCCGAGCTGATCCTCCTCGACTGGGTGTTTTTCCCCATCGACGAGCTCGACGCCGAGCGCCATGGAGGAGCCCTGCGGGCCCTCGAACTGGCCGGGGAAGAGGTCGACGTATCCACTCCCGTCTATTTGGAGAGCGTTTGTCTCTCTTACCCGGAGCTTGCGCGCGGTGCGCCGCAGGGCGTCTTGCCCACGGATTTCTTGGTCTGGTCGGATGGCGCTTACAGCTACGTCGACTACGTCTTCCGCGGCGTGGCCAAGGCCGCGCGTCTCCTGGATCCTCCCGTGGGTATCCGCGATCTCGACGAGTGAGTGCGATGTCGCCCTCCGCGCATGCCGACGTTGTCGCCGCGTCCGGTTGGCGGACGCGCATCGGTGCGGCCATCGCGGCGGCGGCGCCTTTCGCGGTCGCTCTCGACCATGCGGGGACGGCATCGGTATGGCGTGACGACGCCATCGTGCTGCGGGGCCTGGGCTGGGTCGGCTCCGGTCGCGCCGGATGCGTTTCGGCTCTGCTCGCCCAGGCGTCTTTCTTTCTGCCGCTCGGCTCCGTCCATTTTCGCCTGGCGCTCATGGCCGCCGTGGTGCTCGGCGCGTCGGGATGGGCGGTGCACGCCTTCACCCGCGATCTTTTGGCACGCCACGCGAACGCGCCCCTGCTCGCCGACGCGCTGGCGACGATTGCTGCCCTGTCCGCGACCCTTTCGGCGACCGGTCAGTCTGAAGGAGCCCTCCCCGGGGGCAGCGGGGTCGCCCTCTTTCTGACGGCGACCCTCCTCGGCGCGAGGCCCGCGGAGGCGCTCCGTTGCCCGCCACGCGCCGCCTACGTGGGGATGCTTGCCGGCGCCCTCTTCGCCGAGAGCAGCTTGACGGCGGCAGTGCTCGGAGTGGGAATCGCGCTGGGGCTTTGGGTCGAAGAGCAAAGGCCGACGTCGCGGGCGGCATGGCTCGCCCTCGGCGGCGCAGTGGCGTCGGCCGTGCTGCTCTTTTCACCCGCCTGGGTGCGTCCCTTCGCGCAGGCCCCCTTCCTCGATATCGGGCGGGCAATGGGCACCGTCCAGATCGTGTCGCCCGCCACGCGCCCTCTCGGCGGCGTGGTCGGTCGTTTCAGCGCTGAAGGGTCGATCCTCGTCGGTCTGGCGGCGCTCGGACTCGGGCTCGGTTTGGCCCAGCGCCGGCTTCGCGGGGGGGTCACGCCGCTCGCCGTGGTCACCGTGCTCTACGCCGCCTCCGTGCTCGCGGAAGGGAGATTTCTTCTCGCCGAGGAGCTCGCCCCGCTGCACGTCGTCGCGACAGCGGCGCTCGCGGCGGGCGCGGCCATCGGCGTGCAGACCGTCGCCAATGCCCTTCTCGCCTGGCGACTCCCGCTGGCCAAGGGAGCTGCCATCTTGCTGGTGATGACGGACCTGACGCTCGTCGTGGCGACGGCCGAGGAAGCGTCGTTTGCGAACGACCGCAGCGCCTGGCGCGGCGCCGAAGCCTTCACTGACGAAGCGCTGGAACACCTTCCGCCCGCTGCCATCTTGCTGGTGCGATCGCGCTCCGCGGCGTGGCGTTTGTGGGCCGCGCAACTCGCTCACGGTTCGCGCCCTGACGTGCTCGTCGTTCCGGTACCTGGCACGGGCGACGCGCGGCTCGCGCTTCGCCTCTTGCGCGCAGAGCCGGCGTTGCAGAAGGCGCTGCAGGACATCTCGCTCGAGGGCCGTCCCGGCGAAGAAGCGCTGACCATCCTGGCCGACGCGCGGCCCGTGCTGGTCGAGCTCGATCCCGCCTGGGATCGTCGCGTCATCTCCCACTTGGTTCCCGATCGCCTCTGGCTTCGTTTTGCTCCCGAGCCGCGCGGGCCATCCGACCGCAAAGCCGCTTTTTCCGACCTCCAGACCCGCGCGTCGCGCGTGCTCGCGGCGAGCCTGATGCACGATGAGCCCGACGCCGCTACGGCGAGCATGCTCCGGGCGCGGCTGGTCGACGGCGCCGTCGTGGCAGCGCTCCTCGGTGACCGGGACGAGGCCACGGCTCTGGCGGGCCGGATCGGAGCCGTGCCGGGAGGCGAGCTTTTCTCGGCCGAACTGATGCAAAAACTCTTGGTGACCAAATCGGGTCCGGTCGACGTCAGAAGTCTCCTGCGTTGAAAATGCGGTGCGGTGCTAGTTTTGGAGGATGGGCTCGTCTCCACCCGCTCCCCCGGCGCGGCGCGTCGACGCCTCGACCACGACGATGACGGAGTACGTGCTCCCCACGCACGCCAACGTCCACGGCAATGTTTTTGGTGGCCAGATTCTGGCCTGGGTCGACCTGTGTGCCGCCATCTGTGCCCAGCGACACACCGGGCACACCGCCATCACGGTGTGCATCGACGAGCTGCAGTTCGAACGGTCGATCAAGGTCGGTCAAGTCGTGGTCCTGAAGGCACGGGTGACCGCGGCCTTTCGGACTTCCGTCGAGATCCTGGTCGAGGTCGAAGGTGAAGAGACGACCACCGGGGTCCGCTGGCCTTGTGTATCCGCGTTCGTCAGCTTCGTCGCCATCGACCAGAACCGCCTCCCGGTGGCGGTGCCCCCTCTCGAGCTCGTTACCGAGGCGGAGCGCGCGCTCGCAGCGGCCGCGCAAGGGCGCAGGGAACGACGTTTGAAGCGACGCAAGGTGCGGCCGTGAGCGTCGGCGCGACGCCCAGCGCGCCCGCCGGTCTCGAGGCCGCGCGTCACTCAGAGCCGTCGAGCGTCGATTGCCGCACCTGCGGCGCCTGCTGCTACGGCGACGAGATGTGGATTCATGTCATGGCCTGCGACGACGAGCGCCTGGGCCACCAGGGCGTGCGTCATTTGACCGTCCTCACCGAGCACGGACGAGGCTACATCGCGCGCAGCATGAAGATGGTGGGCGGACGCTGCATCGCTTTCCGCGACCGGCTCGTGGACGGAGGCTGTGGCTGCTCGATCTACGAGACTCGGCCGGACATCTGTCGCGATTTCCAAGCCGGCAGCGCGGATTGCCTCGCCGCGCGCAGGCGTCGAGGCATCGAGTAGCTCTGCTGTGTCAGTCGTTTCCCGCGCGGTGGGTCAACGTTTTTCGACCGGCTGGACGATGATCTCCACGCGCCGGTTGTTGGCGCGCCCGTCGGCGGTGCGGTTGTCGCCGACCGGTCGATGCTGCCCCACGCCGGTGGCGGAGATGATGTCGCTGGGGACGCCGCGCGAAACGAAGTAGTCGCGAACCGTCTGCGCGCGCCGCTGCGAGAGCTCCTGATTCGAGCCCTCCGAGCCCTGCGAGTCGGTGTGCCCCTCGACCACCATCTTGTGGTCGGCCTGGTTCTTGAGCGCTTCTGCGACCTGGTCGAGCTTCTCGCGCGCGCCAGGCAGGAGGTCCCATTTGCCGGTCGGAAAGAGCACGGCACCTGGGAGCGTGATGACGGTGCCGCGAGGCTCTTCCTTGACGGTGGCCGCGGCCACCGCGAGCTTGTCGATGGCGTCGCGCGCGCGCTTCTCGGCCTCTTGGCGCGCCTTCTTCTCCATTTCCAGCTTCTCGCCCGTCGCCGCAAGCTGCTGGCGCGTTTGGCTGAGCTCACCCTGCGCCTTCTGAAGCCCCTGCGCCTGCAGCATCTGCAGGTCCCGGGTCGCTTGGTCCCGCTGAGCGACGGCGCCGGCGAGCCCGCCCTGCGCCGCGGCGTACTCCGCCTTGCGCTGGGCCACGTAAGAAAGGTCGCGCGTTCGGTCGGAAGTTGCATCGTCGGCGAACGACGCCTCGGCTTGATCGAGCGCCACCTTGGCCTCGTGCACGACTTCTGGCTTGAGCTGTGCCGCCTCGCCGGTCTTGACCTTTTCGTACGCCGCACGCGCGTCGACGAGTTCGCGGGGGGGCATGTTGGTCCCGCACGCGACGAGAAGAATGGAAGCCCCTACGAATAGGCGTGAGTTCATGACGAGCAATCTCCTTCGGGTCCGGAAAACTTGATGACGACCTCTTACTTGCCTCGGAGGGCTTTCACTTGGTCGACGGCTGTTTGGGCTTCGGTCTTCGCCTGCGCCTCGCGCGCTTGCGCCAGTGCCAGCTCAGCATCTGCCTGAGCACGCATCAGGATCAGCTCGGCGCGGCGGTTGTCACCGTCCTGCATCAGCTGCTTGGCTTTCTGCACTTCCTCCTGCGCGAGCTTTACCGAGAGCGCCGCTTGGGGGACGTTGTTCGCTCCGACCTCTTGCGCGCCGCGGATGCCTGCTTCGGCAGACGCTACGCGCTCGGTCGGCGCCGGATAACTACCGCAACCCCCCACGAATACCGCGCTTATTAGGAAACCTAGAACCTGTCTCATGCGACCCTCATTGGACTAGACTTCATTTTATCGCCAGTATGCCGCGCCTCGTGCGGGCTCGTAAATGTGCGACTACACCTACCCGACTGGCTCACCGCAACGGGAGTTTTCGGCGAGTTTTTCCAAGTTAGCCGGTTTTCGGTCTGATTGGGTGGGACCAAATCGGGCAAAATCGACAGTTCGGACGGTCGGGGAGCCGTCTTGAGCCCTTCCACCCTCTCGGGTTCCCCCCGTCTTTTGATCTTGGGGTGCGGATTCGCGGGGACCGAAGTCGCGCGACGCGCCGTGGCCGCGGGCCAGCGCGTGGTGGCGACCACGCGCCAGTCCGGTCGGCGCGACGAGCTGAAGAGCCTCGGGGTCGAGCTCGATGTGCTGCCGGTGTTGACGGGCGATTTGGTGCGCAAACGTGTCGACGGCAGCGTCAACGTCCTCGTCGCCTTCGCCCCCGATGGGCAAACCGATGCCGAAATTGCGCCTGGGCTCACCGCGGCTGCCCACGTCGTCTACATTTCGACGACGGGTGTGTACGGCGCGCAGCGAGGGCGGATCGACGAAGCAACACCGGTCGACCCGAGCGAGTCGCGTGCCCGCGAGCGACTCGCGGCCGAACGCTGCTACCGCGACGCCGGTGCGACCGTGCTTCGCGCCGCCGGAATCTACGGCCCCGGTCGCGGCCTTCATCTACGCCTCCAGAGCGGAAACTTTCGTATCCCCGGTCAGGGCACAGGGGTCGTTTCTCGCATTCACGTCGCCGATCTCGCGGAGATGATTCTCGGCATTTTCCGCCGCGCGCCCCACGGTGGACGCGGTGAAGTCTTCGTTGCCGCGGACGACACGCCTGTACCTCAAATCGAGGCGATCGCGTGGCTGTGCCGGCGGCTCGGCCTCCCCCTGCCTCCCCACGTTCCCATCGACCAGGCGCCCGCCACGCTTCGCCACGACCGTGCGATCGACAACCGGCGGATCAAGGCGTGGACGGGGCTCTCCCTACGCTTTCCGAGCTACCGTGAAGGTTTCGAATCGTGCCTTTCCGCGTCCAGTCTCAATCCACCCGGTTTTGACGCTCCCCCCGCAAGTACGCCGCCAGGTTCGCCCCCACGATCTGGATGAGCCGGCGACGGGCCTCGACGGTCCCCCACGAGACGTGAGGGGTGACGAGGAGCCGGCCGGCCCAGGGCGCCCGCGCGTCGAAAAGCGGATGGTCGCGGCGCGGCGGTTCTTCCTCGACGACATCGAGCAGCGCCCCCCCGAGCCTCCCCGCGGCGAGGGCCTCGAGGAGCGCGCCTTCGTCGACGAGCGCGCCGCGCGCGGTGTTGACGAGCACCGCTCCCGGTTTCATCGCCTGCAAGAAGTCGCGGTTCACGAGCTTTCTGGTTCGCTCGGTGAGTGGGCAATGCAGGCTCACGACGTCGGCGGTAGCGAACGCCTCGGCCAGCGCAACCCGGTCGTCCGTACTTCCTCCGGGTACAGCGGCGGCGAGCACCGTCATGCCGAAAGCGCGTGCCAAGTCCGCCACCTTGCTCCCGATGCTCCCCATTCCCAAAATCGCCATCGTCTTGTGCGCGAGCTCGACACGCGGACGCAGAAACAGCGCGTAATCGGGCTGCGCGGCCCAGGCGTTGGCGCGCACGGCGTCGACGTAGCTCGGTACGTCTTCGAAAAAATGCAGCAGCATCGCCATCACGAACTGAGCCACCGACGGGGCGCAGTACCCAGGCACGTTGGTGACGGCGATCCCGCGCGCGCGGCACGCGGCGAAGTCGACGACGTTGGTCCCGGTGGCGAGGATGCCCACGTAGCGAAGGCCGGGCAACTTGCCGATGGTCTCCCCGCCCAGCAAAACCTTGTTGGTGAGCACGGCCTCCGCGCCGGCGGCGCGCGCGAGGACCTCGTCGGGCCGCGTGCGTGGATAGAGGGTGAGCTCCCCCGATGCTCGCACCGTGTCCCAATCGAGCTGCCCCTGGTCGATGGGGTACCCATCGAGAACGACGATTCGCACCTTGCCCGATCTCCTGACGCCTCTCGTCCGTATAGGCGCGAGCGACGAAGTGAGCAAACGGCGACGACGCTCGTCATGCTAGGATCGATTCTCGTGCTGCGTTCGACCGAAATCGGTGTGGGGGCGGCCGCTCTCCTGGTGGTCCTTTCGACCTGGGTGGGCTGCGGGGATTCGGACCCAGCGTGTGCGAGCGAGAGTTTGTGCACCGGGGGCGCGGCCGGAACCGGCGGCTCAGCCGGAACCGGCGGCTCGGGCGGGAGCGGTATGCCCGTCATGGTGAACGGCTGCGACGCGAGCATGGCCATCGACAAGACGAACGACGCCACGACGACGATCAGTTTCGCCGGCATCGAGTACACGCCCCGCTGCGTTCGCGTCGGCGCCGGGGCCATGGTCGTTTTCTCGGGAAATTTCGCGAGCCACCCGCTGGTGGGCGGAACCGTGACCGGATCGACGGCCACGCCCGACCCGGCGAGCGCGCTCCCCGCCACGAGCGCGGGATCGGAAGTGACGGTCACCCTCTCCAAGGCCGGCGCCGTTCCGTACTACTGCACGGTGCACGCGAGCTCGGGGATGACCGGGGCGATCTTCGTCGAGTAGCCGGGGGAGCGCAGCTCGACCTCCACGACGCGTCCCCCCGCCCGTCGGTCATCAAGAAATGACTTGCTTTGTCGGCGAAGCGGCCGAAAGTTCCGATCGATGAAGCTCCTTTCGCCCCTCGTTCTCGTGTTTGCGTGCGCGCTCGCCGCCTGCCAATCGGACAAGACTGCCGGTCCGGCACCCGCCGCCGCTCCCACGGGGCTCGCGATCGAAGGGTCGCCCGCGCCGCTCATCGAGAGCACGGCCCACGATGGCACCCACGTCAGCATGGCCGCGCTGAAGGGCAAACCGGTCGTCGTCTATTTCTATCCGAAGGACGACACCCCCGGCTGCACCAAGGAAGCGGGCGAGATCCGCGATCTTCACGAGAAGATCCAGCAAACGGGCGCCGTGGTTCTCGGCGTGTCGACCGACGACAACGCCTCGCACACCGCCTTCGCCAGCAAATACAACCTGCCGTTCTTGCTCCTGCCGGACAAGGACGGCGCCATCGCCAAGGCGTTCGGTGTGCCGCTTCGCATGGGGACCGCCAAACGGGTGACCTTCGTCATCGACCGCGCGGGCAAGATCTCCAAGGTCTTTCCGGAGGTGAACCCGAGCGGGCACGGTGCCGAGATCCTCGCCGTACTTTCGAGCCTGAAGAGCTAGCGACGGTCGTCGAGTCGATTTTTGAAGCTGCGCGCCCCGATCCGCTACGTGATCTTCGACATGGACGGTGTCCTGCTCGACACCGAGCCCCTTTATACCCAGGTGACGAGCGCCATCGCCGCCGAGCACGGCAAGGTGTTCGACTGGACGGTCAAAGCGGATCTCATCGGGCGCCCGGCCTTCGATTCGGCCGAGTTTCTCATCGAGGCACTCGAGCTTCCCATCACGCCCGAGGAATACCTCGCCCAGCGGACGCCGCTCCTGGAAAAACTCCTGGCGAACACCGAAGCGATTGTCGGCGCGGAAGCCTTCACGCGCGAGCTTCACCGCCGCCAGATCCCCATCGCGGTCGCTACCAGCACCGACGCGGCATTGTTCGAATTGAAGACCGGCCGGCATCGCGCCTGGTTCTCGATTTTCTCGACCATCGTCTGCGGCGACCATCCGCGTGTCGTGCGCGGCAAGCCGGCCCCCGACATCTTCTTGGTGACGGCGGAGGAGCTGGGAGCGCCGCCCGAGAGCTGCGTCGTGATCGAGGACTCCCCCAACGGCGTCGCTGCTGCACGCGCCGCAGGGATGCGGGTCATCGGGTTTCCCGATCCGCACATGGATCGCGCGCGCTACGCGAGCGCAGACTTCGTCGTGGGAAGCTTCGCCGAGCTCAGTTTGGCCGATCTGGGATTTTGAAACGCGCTTCTGCGGCTACGTCTGCATCAGCGCTCGGTAGGCCAGCTGGTCGCCGTGCATGCGCTGGAAAACGCGGTACTTGCCCTGGTAGTAGCGTTCCAGGTCGCCCTCACTCGGCGCGACGATGGTCGCCGCCTCGTTCATCGCTCCCATCGCGGCCAGGAGCGAAGGGTACCGTCCCGCTGCGACCGCCCCCAGCATGGCCGCTCCGAGCAGCACGGCTTCTGGCTCTTTGGCGAGGACCAGCCGGCAGCGGGTTGCTTCGGCGTGCTCGCGCACGAAGAGTGGATTTTTGGCATCGCCGCCGCAGGCGATGATGGTGCGGATGTCGTACCCCTTGGCGTTCATGGCTTCGATGATGTGCCGCGTCCCGAGCGCGATGCCCTGCACCGTCGCCAGGTAGAGCAAGGCCAAGCTGTCGACGGAGTCGGTCAGCTTGAGGCCGCTCACCATGCCGCGCAGAGACGGATCGGCGCGCGGCGATCGGTTGCCGTGGTGGTCCGGAAGGACGTGCAGCTCGCGCGTCAGCTCGCCGACCAAGGGATGCTCGCCGCGCGCGCGGAGCTCGTCGAGGCGCGCATTGAGAAGCTCGTACACCGTGGTTCCCTTTCGCGCGGCGCCTTCGCGGAGCTCGGCGCCGCGGACGTGGGTGTCGATGGTGTGATCGATGAGCGCACCGGTGGCCGATTGACCCCCCTCGGTGAGCCACATCCCCGGCACCATCGCCGACCAGTAAGGTCCCCAAATACCGTTGATGAACTTCGCCTCGCGCGACACGGCCATGTGGCAGCTCGACGTTCCTCCGATGAGGGCCACGCGCTGTTCGAGCGTCGCTTCGGTGGGCGCCGTGCCGTCGAGGGGAACACCGAGCAGCCCGAGGCCTCCGGCATGCGCATCGATGATCGAGACAGCGACCGCCGTCCCCGGCGCGAGGCCGAGCTCTGCCGCGCTCTTGGTCGTCAGCCCGCCGATTTTTTCGCCCATCGGCCGAACCACCTGGCCGATCTTGGCAAATTGCGCGTCGGCGATGTCCTCCAGCCCCACGGCTCGAAAGAAATGCGCGTCCCACCTCCCCGCCGGGGGCTCGTGTCCGAGGTACGTCCATTTGCACACCGTCGTGCAGAGCGAGCGCGTATCGACGCCCGTAGCGCGGTAGCTCAAGAAGTCGGGGAGATCGAGAAAGCGCGCGGCGCGCTGCCAGCTCGCTGGCAACTGACGTTTCAACCACATGAGCTTCGGCGTTTCCATCTCCGGCGAGATCGCGCCTCCCACGTACGTGAGCACGTCGTGTCGCCCTTCGTTGATGGTGCGCGCTTGGTCGATGGCGCGGTGATCCATCCACACGATGACGTTCTGCTCGTCGCGGCCGGTGGGGCTCACCGTGACCGGCTCGTCTCCGGGACCGAGCACGACGAGCGAGCAGGTCGCATCGAAGCCGATGCCGTCGATGCGCCCCCTGTCCTTCTCGGCGAAACCGGCTTCCTTCAAGGCCAGGCGGACCGCTTGTCCAGCGGCTCGCCAAATGTCTTCCGACGACTGCTCGACGTAGTCTTCCTGCGGGCGAAAGATGGCGAGGGGGGCGGTCCCCATGCCGAGTCGTCGCCCCTGACCGTCGAAGATTCCCGCCCGGGCGCTCCCCGTCCCCACATCGATGCCGACATAGGCGGAGTCCTTGGTCCCGCTGGCCATCAGCTGTTCCGGTCGCGCAGGATACGTACGCGAAAGCCGAGCTCCTGCGACAAGGCGACCATCTCCTCGAAGATGTCGCCATAAGCGACCGCCACGTGGTTGGAGAGGTAATGGGCCATGAGGGTCGTCTGCCCGATGCCCATGTCGGCGGCCATGAAGGGCCACTCGCGCGTCGTGCCGTTCCACCACGCATCGCGGACCTCGGCCGGCAGTTTCACCACCTCCCCTTTACCGATATCCATCCACAGCACACCTTGCTTCACGTAGGCGCGCGCCCAGGTCATCTTGCCGGGCAGGCTCTCCCCGGTCAGCGTGCCGCCGGCGGTGGGGAAGTAGAGCGAAGGTTGGCGATAGGAGTGGGCGCCGCGCAGCGTGTCGGGGTCGTGGTTGAAGGCGTACGGTCCGCACGAGCCGGAGTTGAGCAGCACCCACAGGAAGCGACCTTCGTGGGCGGCGCCCCAGCGCACGTCGTGGAACATGACCGCCTGATGAAGTCCTTTCTTCTTGAGCAGGCGCTTCATCATCTCCATGGGAATGACATTGCCCTGGTCGGCTTCGGTGGCGGTGGCGATGGTGTCCCCGCTCGACTCCGGACGACAGGTCCCATTGAAGAGCCCTTCCGCGAGGTCGGATGGAGGGCGCAGGGGAATCAGCCCGAGCTGGTACTGCCAACCCAGGCAATCAGCGTGAAACTCGTCGATCATGTCGAGCACCGTGAGGTAGTCACGCAGCTGCTCTCGTGTCGAAGTCTCGTCGAAGTCCTCGGCTTTGTCGGCGCGCCAATGAAAAGTCACGCCTTTTTCCTGAAGAAATGCCAACGCCGCGGCGATGCGCTTTTCTTCGATGCGCCGGCCGCGGTCGATGATCCACGCCTGATCGACTTTGTGCTCGGCAAAGCCGTAAGGGTGAAGGAGCCGTGGTCCGAAGTAGCCGTTGATCATGCCCATCGAGGTGTCGCCCAGCATCAGGATGAGCACCCGCCGCTTGCGGATTTCAGCGGCCACTTCGCGCGCGATGGCCGCCGCTTTTTCTGCGATCGGCGCGTGGTAGGCAATGCCGTCTTGCTCGTAGGAAATGCGACCGGTACTGCACCATTCGGAGAGCCGATCCATGAACCGCTCGTCCGTCGTCCAATCGGGGGCGTCGGTCCAGGCGCGGGAAAAGGGCCGGCCGAGACTCTCCAGCGAAGCGCCCGTGTTGAGAAGCCCCACCAGGCCCGGCCATCGACCGGAGAAGTTGCTGGCCAAAAGCAAGGGATTGTCTTTGCCGACGACGCCGTCGCACGTATGAGGCGCGTAGAGCCAATGCACACAGACGGCAATCATGGGGTCGGTGATGGGGCCGAGCTTCTCGATGGCGTGGTGCGGCTTGGAGAGGATCCCTGGCAAGAGGTACGGTTCGCGGCCGAGCTTGCGCAATGCGCGTTCGAGCTGCGCCGTCGCTTCTTCGATGCTGGGGCGGGCGAGCTGGTTGGGGATGTCGCGCGCGTCACCTGGCCAGAACACCGCGATCTTGTTCTTCATGGGGGTGCTCCGTGGGTCGAGACCAGCACGACCGGCAGAGTCGTGCTAGCGCGAAGCGAGCTGGAGTATAGATCTTTCCATGTCGTCCGGCGTCAAGCGTCATCCTCGACCAGTCCTCGGTTCGATGACGGCGAGTCACGCCGACGCCGAGCGAGCGTGCGCGTACGTCATTGGCAAAGTGCGCGCTTCCTCGGGACGCCTGTTTCATCAGGGTGCGCGCGTACCGCCCCTTGCCACGGCCTCGCCATCGCCGGTCGTGCGGTTCATCGCCGAGCGACGGATGCATCGCGTGTCGATCGCGGTGGCGCGGGCACTCCTGGCTTGGGCCGACGGTTTTCCGGTCGAGCTCTTGACCACGGTGCCGCCGGCCGCCGACGTTCTTGCGCTTCAAGCCGAGGGGCGCCGCTGTGTGTCGCTCTTACCGGACGGCGTCCAAACCCACCCTCACGCCGATGCCCTCGCCTTCACCGTCCATGATCTATGCCATCTCGACAAGTTCATCGACCCCGAGCACCACCAAGGGCAAGTTGGATTTTTCATGAGCCTTCATCGGGCGATCCGGCGACGCGCATGGGCGGAGTTCGAAAGCCATTTCGACCCCACTTTCACTCGCGATTGGCAGCATGTGGCGGCGGACATGAATGGCTCGGCGGTTTTTCTCTTCGCCGCCTTGAAAATGAAGCTGAAGATGGGTGCGCGCCGTCGCGTAGCCGCCGATGAAGGGAGGCCTTGCGACCACGGGGGCCCGCTGACGTCGAGCGAGGCGCGCGCTTACGACGGCTTCTTGGAGGACCTCCTCGGGCAGCTCCGCCTGTACGGTCCTTTCGCCGAAGCGGCCCGGCGAACGTCGGCCCGGCGAGACGATCCGAGCGCTGCACGTACGCTGCTGCGACACTTCGAGGATGTCGGTAACGAGGTGTTGCGCGGTCGGGCCCACCCCGAATCGTTGCCCAGAGGCGAAGAAGTCTCGTCACAAAACGCGCGGCGCCCTTGAAGTGAGGAGCTCGATGGGGTAATCGCCGCTCTGATGGAAAGCTTTCGCGCGGCAGTCGATCGCCTGAGCAAAATCTTCGTCACCGATCTCCTCGCCGCGGTTCGGGCCGCAGGTGTCGAGCAGCTGGCGCGGCAGCAGAAAAAAGAAGCACGGCCGAAGCCGACGAGAATCTTGCGCCCTTCGCCCGCGGCCGCGGATGCCGCGCGCGCCGTCGTGGTGCGACAATTCGACATCCCGGTTGGCCAGCCCCGCCGACCTCGGCGTCGCGCCGACGGTACAGCCCCCGTGCGTAAGGCCGCGCCCCCTCCGCCGCCTCAGCTTCAGGTGGTCAAGTTCGAGGTCGTGCCGCACCCCGAGCGCAAAAACCGGCGCATCGTGATGACGCGGCTCGATACCGCATAACACGACGCCAAACGCTCAGGCAGCCCGATCGATGGTCGAAGTAGCCGTTCGACCGTCCACCTAGCACTACGCTCTCAGTTCTCCGCCATCAACCGGTCGCCGGCTTGGCGCCGCGGGCCGATTTGCGGGGGACCGCCTTCTTGGGCGGTTTGGCCTCCCCACTGGCCCCTTCGGCGTCCGAAGCTTCGGCTGCCCCTCGGCTCCCCGCTGGCGACGCAGCATCATTGGCCGCGCTACCCGCCTCGGAAAGGCTGCGTTTGAGCGCTTCGAAGAGGTCGATGATCTGTGCCGGCGGCTGCTCGGGCGGGATCGCGACCTCCTGGCCTGCGACCTTCTGCTCGACCGCTGCTTTCACGCGCTCGACGTACTCGTCCCGGTACTGCTCGGGGTTGAACTCGGGAATCGTCAGTTGCGCAATGAGCTTGTCGGCGAGCTCGTCCTCGATCGGCTTGGTCGCAATGACGGCGCCGGTGTCGACCTCGTCGAATGCTCGCACCTCGTTCGCGTAATACGCGTAGTGCAGCATGAGCCCATTTTTGTAGGGCCGGAGGAGCACCAGCTGCTCTTTGCCGCGCGTGAAGTAGCGACCGACGGCGATCTTCTGCGTTCGCTCCATCGCTGCGCTGAGGAGCTTGTAGGCCTTGTCGCCACCCTTGTCGGGGCCGAGGTAATACGTCTTGGAAATGTAGATCCAGTCGACGGTCTCTGCCGGCACGAACTCGACGATCTCGAGGCTATTGGTTTTTGCGGCTTCGAGCGCATCGAGCTCCTCTTCGGTGAAGAGCACGTACTGGTTCTTTGCGTATTCGTAGCCTTTGACCAGGTCGTTGCGCTCGACGATCTCGTTGTCGGTGGGACAAAAGATCTGCTGTTTGATCCTGCCTTTGCACTTGGTGTGGATGAGGTTGAAAGAAACGGCTTCCGACGCAGTTGCCGTGTAGAGTTTGACGGGAATCGATACCAAACCGAACGAGATCGTCCCCGTTCCGATAGCGCGGGCGGCCATGGCGACATGCTAGCCGAGGATATTCGCTTTGCCCAAATCTTCGCCCAAGCTTGCTACCTACGAAGCCAAAAGGGACAGGGCGCGCACCAACGAGCCGTTTGGCCCTGAACCTGCGTATAGCGGTGGCGGAACGCAGGGCGGGGTTTTCGTCGTCCATTTGCACGATGCGCGGCGCCGGCACTGGGATCTGCGGCTCGAGCTCGGCGGCGTCCTGCGGAGCTTCGCGGTGCCGCGCGGCCCCAGCCTGGACCCCGCCGACAAGCGGCTGGCGGTGGAGACCGAGGACCACCCCATCGAATACCTCGAGTTCGAAGCGGTCATCCCGGAAGGCAACTACGGCGCGGGGGCCATGATCGTGTGGGATCGGGGACGCGTCCGTTATCTCGAAGGAACTGGGGAAGACGGCGTTGCGCGGGGCAAAATCGACTTCGAGCTCAGCGGTTACAAGCTCCGCGGCCGATTCGGTCTCGTCTTGACTGGCAGCGAGGGTCGCAAGCGACAGAAAGGGAGCGCGGGCCGCGTGGCCGACGCGAAGCCGCGCGAAGGTCTCGACGTTCACGGCGAGCCCCACCGCGCCGGCGCGCCGCAGAACGAGTGGCTCCTCCTCAAAAAGCCGGACGCCTATGTCAAGAAAGAATCGATCGTCGACACCGAGCCGCGCAGCATCCTTTCTGGACTCACCGTGGAGGAGCTCGCCGAAAGCACGGCGGTCGCCAAAAAGCTGGAGGAGCGCGCGCGCCAGCTCGGCGCCAAAGAGGGGACCGTCGACAGCCGGCACCTCGTAGCCATGCTCTGCATCAACCCCGAAGTCCCCGATCCGCTCGCGGATGGAGCCATGCTCGACCGGCGCGGCTGGCTCTATGAGCTCAAGCTCGATGGGTTTCGCATCATCGCCGACAAGCGGGGGGAAGACGCGGCGCTCTTCTTTCGCAAGCTCGGATCCGCCAATGCCCATTACCCGGAGATCGTCCGCGCCATGCGAGCCCTGCCCGCGCAGCGGGTGGTGCTCGACGGTGAGGTCGTCGCTTTCGACGAAAATGGGCGGCCGAGCTTCCAGCGGCTGCAACAGCGCATGACGGCGCAAAAGCCGCAAGCGCGCAACTTCATTTGGACGGACAACCCGGTGACGTACGTCGTGTTCGATCTGCTCGCGCTCGGCGGTTTGGACTTGCGCCCGCTCCCCCTCGTCGCGAGAAAGGCGCTCCTCGCCGAGCTCATCCAGGGCAAAGGCGCGCTGCGCGTGCTCGATCACTTCCTCAACGACGGCCGACCTCTCTACGCGTTTTGCCAGCGCGAGAAATTGGAAGGCGTCGTCGCCAAGCGGGCCGACTCGACGTACGTGTCGGGGCCCAAGCGCACCGGCGAGTGGGTCAAGGTGAAATGCGACCGCGACGAGGAGTTCGTCGTCATCGGCTTTACCGAAGGGGAGGGGACGCGCCAAAGGTTGGGGGCACTCGATCTCGGCGGCTACGAGAACGGCCAGCTCTTCGTGCGCGGCAAGGCGGGCAGCGGTCTCGACGAGCGCACCATCGACGAGCTGCTCGCGCGTCTCGCGCCGCTCGCGATCGATCACACGCCGGCCGAGGGCGAGTTCGAGCCGACCCCGCGACGCCGTACGTTCGTCAAACCCGAGGTCGTGGTCAACGTGCGATTCGGCGGCTGGACGGGCGAAGGCCGGCTCCGTCATCCCGTCTTTCGCGGGATTCGCAAGGACGTGAAACCCGAGGAATGCACCGCGGCGCCGCCCGCGCCGATGTCGTCATCCGGGGACGCCAGCGTCACGGGTGATCGGGTAGAAGCCGATGGCGATGGGTCATCCGCCGGAGCGCTCGACGGTGACCCTGTATCCGACGTCGCCGCGCCGCACCCCAAGGCGCACCCGTCGCGGGTCGTCGTCAGCAATCCCAAGAAGGTTTTCTGGCCGAACGACAAGCTCACCAAAAAGGACCTTTGCGATTACTACACGGCCGTCGCCGACGCGCTTCTCCCCCATTTGCGCGATCGCCCGGTGGTGCTCGTTCGTTACCCGGACGGGATCGCCGGAAAGAACTTTTATCAGTGGAACGTCCCGCAAGGCACACCGAGCTGGGTGAAGACCATCACCATTGCGCGCGACGAAGACGGTGGCAGTCGCGTCACTTGCTTTCTCGTCAATGACCCGGACACGCTGCTCTACATCGCCAACCTGGGATGCATTCCCATCCACGTCCTCGCCGCGCGCACCGCGACGATCGACATGTGCGATTTCATCACGTTCGATTTCGACATCGGCTCCTCGCCTATTTCGCACGCCGTCGAGCTCGCGCTCTCGTTGCGCCGTCTCCTCGGCGAGCTCGGTCTCGTCGGCTATCCCAAGACGTCGGGTCAGTCGGGGTTGCACGTCCTCGTGCCGATGGGCCCCAGCGTGACGTTTGCCACTGCCAAGGCGCTGGTCGAGCTCATCGGGCGCTTGCTCGAGCGCCTGCACGCCAAGATCGGCACCATGGAACGTCGCATCAAAGAGCGCGGCCAGCGCGTCTACATCGACACCGGACAAACCGGTCGCTCGCGCACCATCGTCGCGCCCTATTCCGTGCGCGCCCACGAGGGCGCCACCGTGTCGACGCCGCTCGATTGGGACGAAGTGAATGCCACGTTGACGCCGACGCGCTGGTCGATGCTCTCCGTGCCGGCGCGTATCGAAGAGCGCGGTGACCCCATGCGCCATTTGCTCGCCGAGAGGCCCGACGTCGCGCGCGCAGTGACGCGGCTCGAAACGATGGTGAGAGGCGGTACGTGAACGGAAGCCGAACCGCCGGCGCGGCGAGGGGCGGACGTGGGAGCGGTATGAATCAGAGACCGAGCGGCGCGCCGCCCGCGAGTCCGCCATCGCTCGGCGGGCAGAATTTCCTCGTTTGCGTTACCTGGCAATGGGCGAGCGGGAGAGTTCCGGCCTTGACCAAGTGGACATCGGTGCTGTCACAGGGGTCCCGGAACGGGACGTCGGAGCCCCAGGAAGTGCCTACGAGTTCGTGCGTGATGGCGTCGTAAACGTCATCACCGCCGACAAAGCCGGTATGGAAACTCACGGCGACGAGATTGCAAGCCGCATATGTTCTCTCGACGAACAGATCGAGAAAGGGCTCCGACTGGCACCTGGAGATAGCGACATCATAGTTTGCACAGGGCCTGCCTGGGGCGCCGCAAACGCACGACAGCGACGCGAGAACGGTCTTGAACGAATTGTCACTGGGTGGGTAACTGCAGACACAGCCGGAGTCGGTCGTAACCTCGGG
>DATHES010000181.1:0-9675 GCA_035318465.1 Polyangiaceae bacterium | reverse complement strand
CTGCACGAGGACCACACATCGGGGCTCGCGGATCTCGACTGCGGCATTCCGGCGGTGTTCGGCGTTGGCGAGGGACCACCCGGCGATCACTTTGCCTGCCGCACCGTGCACAAGATCGACTTCCGGGACGCTGAACCCATGGTGCCTTTCGACCGTGTCCTGGACGTGTTCGGGGATGGCTCGTTTTGGGCCATCGCCACGCCGGGCCACTCGCCGGGCCACATCTCCTACCTCGCGCATGCGCGCGGCGGTCCGATTCTTATCACTGGCGACGCCGCCGCATACCACGCACAGATCGCTCATCGCATCCGCCCCGCTCCGGGCGTCTTCGATCCCGAAACAGCGGCGCGCTCGCTCGACCAGCTGGCGGCGCTCACCGAGCGATTCCCACGACTGCGCGTCGCCGTGGGCCACGAGCCACCCCTTTTTTGCGTCGCCGAGCAATGATATGGAGGCTGCGTGAACGAGCTGGACCTGATCATCGACCACGTCTCCCTGTCCGTCGAGGACCTCGGGCGCGCCAAGAGCTTCTACTCGAAGGCTCTCGCGCCGCTGGGTATGCAGATCGTGGGCGAAGTGACCGCTGAGCAGAGCGGCTCCGTTGGCTTCGTCGGGTTCGGCGTTGGGCGCAAGGGCTCCTTCTGGGTGGCGCACAAGGGCCGGCAGACCCCGCCGACTCACATCTGCTTCCGAGCCCCAACCCGAGCCGCTGTGAGGGACTTCCACGCAGCGGCGCTCGAGGCTGGTGCCAAGGACAACGGCGGTCCCGGCGTGCGCCCCGAGTACCACGACGCCTACTACGCAGCGTTCGTGCTCAGCCCGGAGGGGCACAACGTCGAGGCGGTCTCTTTCGCAGACGAGAACTGAGCGACCTGGTTCCGACGGAAGCCGCTGTGGGCTGTCGTGGCTTCGCCGCCCGCGCGGGCGGAGCGGCGAACGGTTGTCGCGCGAGCTTGCGTGCCGCGATTGGTCACCATCCCCACCGACACCAGCGGTCCGAGCCCGGGCCTTCGTCCGCTTGCCCGCGGATTCGTCGCGAGCGCCGGCCGCGGGTGAGCAGCGATGGGTCGCTGCCGTCACGGCGGCGAGCTCCGCCGAGGTCTTGAAGCCCGACGTCCTCGCGGCGGTCTACGAGAGGACGGCGAAGAAGATCAAGGAGCACTTCGCGCACGTGCCCGAGGAGCTTCGGCTGAAGAAGATCGAGCTGAACCGCGCCGAGACGCGCGTGCACACCTTCATCGAGTTCATCGCCGCGGGCCGCGCCACCCCCGGGCTCGCCAACGCACTCGGTCAGGCCGAAGAGAAGGTCAAGGCGCTCACTGTCGACGTGGCGAGCATGGAGTCGGCGAAGGACCATGCCTTCACCCCACCGCCTCGCGCTTGGATCGAGGGCCGCGTGAAAAACCTCAACGAGCTCCTGGCCGCGCGCACCGAGAGGTCGGCCCTTGCCCTACGGCGCCTCACGGGCTCCGTCCTCACGCCGAAGAAGCCCGAGGTCGGGAGGCCGTACTTCCAGGCCGTCTGCAAGGTCGACAGCTTAAATCTGCTGATAGCGGATGGAGGTTCGAATTTATTGGAATGGTGGAGGCGCCGGGAATCGAATCGCCTGCTGCGTATGTGCCGATCGTCGCCAAACGTTGCGAAGACGACGCGGATCGCGCGACGCAAGACGACGCAAGGCGACGGGAGGTTTCGGCTTCGACGATGAGCGCCGACGAGGCTGTTCGCGTGGCCGCGAAGCTGGCGATCGATGCCGGCGATCTCACGCGTGCACGGGCGCTGCTCGATTTGCTGGACGTCGAGCGGCGTACGCCGCCCATCGCCATTCTCACACCGAGGAAATCGTCTCGATAGCGGCAGCGTATGTTTCGATCTCCCACGTAGATGACGTGTGACATTGATTGTCGCTATCCGAGTCAATCCCTGCTCAAGAGCCGCGACCTGAAGTGCAGGATGCGATAAACAAGTGAAAACCATGGCCCGCCGCCGCCTTGCCATCGTCCCCGCACATGTCGAACAGAAGATTCTGTTCCTGCGTGGCGAGCGCGTGATGCTCGATGCGGACTTGGCGGCGCTCTACGCTGTTGAGACACGCTCTCTGGTTCGAGCGGTGAAGCGGAACCTTGCCCGCTTCCCCGAGGACTTCATGTTCCAACTCACGCCCGAAGAGGTGGCAAACTTGAGATCCCAAACTGGGATCTCAAGTTCCAGCCACGGCGGCCGCCGCTACCGGCCCTACGTGTTCACCGAGCACGGTGTGACTATGCTTGCAGCGGTCCTCCAGAGCCTGCGAGCCGTGCAGGTCAGCATCGAGGTCGTTCGCGCGTTCGTCCGATTGCGAGCCATGCTCGCCGGAAACACCGAACTCGCCCGCAAGCTCACCGCCCTTGAGAAGCGGTACGACGCGCAGTTCAAGGTGGTGTTCGACGCAATTCGCGAGCTCATGGCGCCATCGCCGAAGGCGCGTCGGCGCATCGGATTCTCGCCGTGACGCGCGGCGCGCAGCTCGCAAGTGGATGCGGCTCAAGATAGCCTGCACAGGTGGCATGGAACGAATACCCAAATCTCGTTCTGGTTCGAGACTTGCGGCGTGAAGCGGTTGACGTCTTCCGGCAGGTTGTGGTGCCGGGCCGTGAAAGGGAGGTGGGGTACGCCCAGACACTTTACGGCTACGTACATCGCGTATTCGGATTCATCGATGTCCTCTCGGCGTACTGGGAGGGGAACGACAGGCGGAATCAATCCCAACGCATGGTGGACTTCATGGAGAAGTACATGGGGCCCAACCGGCGAGCACACAGCGTCGCAGTTCAAATTTGGCGACACAAACTAGTGCACACGGCGTTGCCTCGCGATCTTCGCGATTCAACGACGGGCAAGACCATGCACTACATGATTCAGTGGCACGAGACCCAGATGCATCCCGAGCAACCGCATTACACCATTGTCGCTTTTGGTCGAGACGAGGTGTTCAATCTCGCGTGCATCTCGCTACTCGAAGACTTGGAGGCGGCGGTGGTGGATTTCGTAGCAGATATAGAAGCGTCGCCGGCACTCAGAGCCAATGCAGCGCAGTTCGCGAAGGAACTGGCTGGCTACGAGCTCAGGGCGCATTGATGCCAGGAGATCTACTAGGTCGGTCCTGTATTGGAGACGCCCACGGCGCGATAGCCACCCGATGATCAAGACCCTGCGTGATTTCGAGACGGCGACCGAGACGGACCGTTTTGTGTTGGAGACAGGCGCCCTCGAAACTCCCGCCGTTGGCGGCGGACTCGACCTGCGCCAGTCGGGCAACACCATCGCTCTCATGATGAGCGCAAACATGTCGGCCGGAGCAATCGAGGAGACAGTCGCGCGCTTTCGACCGATGCTATTCGCGGTTGCATGGCGGGTGCTCGATCTCATGATCGAGCTGGGTCTCAATCAAGCTGTACCGACACCGCCGGCAGAGTGGACGATAGCCGAGAAGCAGAAATACGCGAAGGCGGGGACGGGAAGGCTGCTACCGTTTAGCAGCGACACAGACGTGTGGCCACGCATGTGCTCCGTGTACGCGGAAACCGTGGAGGCGCGGCATTGCCTGATCCACCGAACGTACCATCGAGGCCCAAAAGGCGATTTGACGGGGCTTGTCGACCGCAAAGGCGTCGCGGTGAAGAACGTGACGACCGACGAGCAGGTTGCGATGATCTCTCTCGTTCGACGCGCAGCGCCCGCTCTCGTCGCCAGTCATCTCTCGAATCGTGAACGCGATGATGTTCTATTCCATCTCGATCGTCTTGCGGCTCACCATGGTCTACAGGTCCTCGGAAATTCAGAGCTGGGGGCCATCGTGAATGTCATCGTCGACGGGGTACCCGTCGCCGACGGCAATTGGGAGATCAATGTGAGCTCGGCCCTGGGCCGAGCGCGCGCTGTGTTTCTCGCGGCCGATCATTTCGACGTCGAGATCCACTTCCCTGGTCTTGCACGCGAACCGCTGCGCGGCGAGTTGGAAAGCGCGCCACAGGGCGTGCAGGTGATTGATCCTTCCGCGCCGCCCTCATGGCTCGCCTGAGCCTCGCTCGTCGAACGCTGCTCATCGATAAAGGACTGTCTCCGTCGTGGTTCGTCCTCCGAGATCGTGACGCGTGATCATGATTGCACCACCTCCCCGGACGGCCCACCAGGCCAGTTCAAGGCTCGGTACAATGACATCGTCGTCGGCTGCCGGATTTCGCGGGCTCGTAGTATGCAGCACATAATGGCTAGTGGCCGTGCTCTCCTCGTCAGTCAGCGGGCGGAGTTCTGCCATCTCGATGAACGCCGCGCGCGTGATTAGCGTGCCCCAGCCCGAACCACATCCCTGCGGACCGAGTCTCTCGACTCTCATGACGGGTCCGCCGATGTCGATGAAGAAGGGGAGGGTTACATAATCTGGGGTGCGCCGACGCGTCATCCACCGATACTTCGCGACGCCATCGCGCGAGAGCCATACCCGGAAGTTCTTCCAAGGTGGATGGTCGAACAGCCACCACATGTTGCCATAGAAGCGCTGCCGCTCCGTCACGTCGGCCGGATCGATCCATGAGTGCTGAAGCTCAATCACTAGGCCGTCGCGCCGCCTGATGTCCGCTCGGTGCTCGCCTATCACAACCTCGCAGCAGTCGGGCTCCGCACGCTCCTGCCAGCTGCGGTGCCATCGTGTCTCGCCCTCTGCCCATGGATCGCAGTCGTTCTCGTGCGGGCCATGCGCCCAATGCCAGACCTTTTGTGGCCCGCACTTGGCGATGACTCGGTGGCCGCAAAGTGGGCATGTGCCCCGCGCGCCCTTCGTCGGGTTGACCCGCTGACCACCTTCACTCGCCGCGCAATACATTCGTCGACGTCAGCGAGAGCGGCAGGGCCAGCCTGGTTGGCATACAAGGGAGCGCGCGACAGATCGGTGTTGGCGCTTGCTCGTCCCGTCGCTCTCAGGATGAGCGGGACGATGGCGACGGTCATCAGGGGAGTTGGTGCGGAGAGGTGGAGTCGAACCACCCAGCGTCATCTCTTGGGTCGGGCGCGTTTCTCGGCCTTGGCGTATCCCTCGTTCGCGTTGAAGATTTTCCAACCGGCCTCCGCAGTGACGCAGTTTCAACGAGAGCGCATGCCACAAGGGCGTTCGAATCATTCATGACGTGCTCCAATCCAGCAGCGAAGGTTGGCAACGCGGCCGCCCAGAGGGCCATCAACAACGCGAACGAGATTTCAATTGAAGCTTTGATACGTACCCTGATTCCCAAGTCTTGCCGAGGCCCATGGTGGGCTCCGAAAATCGAGTTGGCCGCGAACCGCAGCCTCGAACAATTATCCCCGACGAATTCGCGCGAGTCGACAGCGCCGTGGTGGGCAAGCGACAGCTGCGCTCGTGTCGGTAGTCATCGCGACGATGACAGTCGACCTCGCCGCTTTCGCGCCAAACGAAGTTGACGAAAAGCCCAAAACGAAGAATTGACGACGCTCAGCGTGTGGCAAATCGTCCCGAGGCGTCGGTGTGCCCCTCGAGTTTCGACGTCGGAATAGCTGCCTGCCTAGCGGCCGGCGACATAGGGGGACACGGACCAGCGGTTCGTTGGAGAATGCGACCATGAACTCGACGGCGGTATCGCGAACGGCAGCAGCACTGGCGACGGCAAAGCAGCTCGTGAACGCGATGGAGCTTGAAGACGCTGCAGTCGAGCGCTGCCTCATGCTTGCCCAGCGCCTTGCCCGGCTGATGCGCGACACAGATGCCCAACGATGGCTCGATTATGAGCAACGCGGCTATCCCGAAACGCTTCCTGCGGGACATCTTGGAAGTTGTGCAAGGTACGCATACCGATTCAACGGAGCCAACGTTGTGACTCGAGCAAGCCTACCTACGCTCGAAGCCCAGAAACTGGCGAATGAGATCGTCCTGTCGAAGACACAAGCACCGGCGGTCACGGGCGTGGCCGAGAACTATTTAGTGGCGGGGGCGACGAAAGATGTAATGACCGCGATCAACGCCGGAGTGCGGGAAGCGCGCGACGCGTTTGTCAATGCGACCAACACCTACTCTCAATTGCGGGCCACGCTCCACCGGTGGGCGTCGGACACGTTGATCGCGCTCGAACTAGGGACAGCGGCCGAAGGAATTTTCGATGGTGCGCGGGATCAGGTGGACGCCTTCGTCAGCACTCATGCGCCGAGCGCTGCACAACAGCTCCTCGCCGTAAGCGAGAGGATGAGCGAGGGGACGGCGGAGTCTTTGTCGCTGGCACTCACCTCGTGCAGACGCCTGATCGTGAGCGTTGCCGATGAGCTGTTTCCGCCTCGTGCGGAACCGCGTGTGGATCGAAAAGGGAAGACTCGCGAAGTGGGCCATGAGCAATACAAGAACCGCCTGTTGGCATTCCTCGAAGACCGAATCGAAGTCAGCATCCGCAATCTCGAGGTTGATTTCGCGCCGATCCCAAAATTTCCATGGCTGATGAACGAACTTGCCGTCATTCGCCAGCAGTCGCTTCGCCAGACCCTCCCGCTGACGTGTGGACAGCTCCACGCCATGCGCCGCGACTTCTTGGCGACTAGATCGGATAGAAGGCGCTCCGACATTTCGCCCAAGAGACCTTCCAACGTATCCTGTAGTCCCCGCATCGCTCACCTCGGTGGGTCGCGAAGCCCCGTCGCAAATGGCTGGGAGACGGCGAAGGGCGCGACAGCAGACGACGCGAGTTCCACGCATACCATTTTTGGTCGATCGACGGTGCTCTCCATAGCCTTCCCTAGATACGATCGAGCGATGAATGCGCAACGTCGGCAGCTTCAGTCCCAGCTCTCGAGCCGCTTGAGACTGGTTCCACGAGCAGCGCGCGAGCGCAGCGCGCAAGCTGCGTCGTTCTCCGTCACGCGGGCCGCCAAAGATGGAAGAGGGGGTGCGGATCGAAACCTCATCGGCGCGACCGGCCAGCACCTCGAGACACGCGGCGAGCAGGCGCAAAACCTCGGCCTTGATCGGGCTCGGCTTCCCGCCACCCCCGAAGCTCATCAGCCTCACCGCCTCAGTCAGTGCCCGCTCGATCTCCGGCTCTCGTCGTCGCGACGGAGCCGGAGTTTCGGCACAGAATTCTGTAAGTATCGAGAAACTTTGTGGAGGCGCCGGGAATCGAACTCATCTGGAAATAAGCCAAATATATGGAGTTTCGTGCTGTTTCCTTTCCAGATGAGGTCATTCCCGGTTGTCTACCGCGTATCAATGATTGCGAGGGGTTACGAACGAGTTCGGCTACGTCTGGGAACGTAACGGGAACAGGCCCCAGCGTCCCGCTACGGCTACCCACCCTAAGGGCGCTAGGCGTTTCGTTTAACAATACACCGACCGTGTTGAGCCCGGTCCGTAGGTTCGATAGTTGTCTTTCCATGGGAATGGGTCGGTCGCTCGTCTCGCGGACGCTTCTTGTAGATGGCCGCCGCAAAATCACGGTCGTCGTGGCCTATGCGCTGCTCTTCGGTGCGTGTTCCGGCCGGCAGATTTCGGATGACGCCGCTGACGCGGAAGTCGACAGCTCTCGCCAAGATGCCAGCGGCGACCGTGTCGATTCGAGTGGCGACGGGCAGCGCGGGGGCAGCGGAGGCGCGAGCGGTGCGGGTAGCGCGGGAACCGGCGGGGCAGGTGACGTCGGTACATCCGGGGCGGGGGGAGCCACCGTCGGAGGCGCGTCGGGCAACGGCGGTGCATCAGGCTCCGGCGGTGCGGGCGGTAGTTCTGCGGGTACATCGGGGAGTGGTGGAGCGAGCGGTGGCGCATCGGGCAGTGCCGGTGCGTCGGGCAGTGGTGGCGCGAGTGGCGCTGGCACATCGGGGAGCGGCGGAACCGCGGGCGGAGCTGATGTCGATGGTGGTGACGCAGCCGGAGGCGGCGCCGGTGCATCTGGTGCTTCCGGGGGCGGAGGTGCATCGGGTCGTGCGGGAGCGTCGGGCAGCGGCGGCTCGAGTGGAGCAGCGGGGGCCGACGGAGGAACGCGGGATGTGCTTGCCGACATGGGCGGGGCCTGCTGCGGTCACGACGGATGTTCCCGAAGACCCGACGCTGGCGATGCCTCTCGAGGCGACGCGGACGCCGGCGACAGCGACGCAGACGGAGATGTCGGGGCCGGCGATGTCGGCGGGGAGACATGTGACGGTGGAACGTGCCGGATCCGGTTCGTTGCTGCGCCGAATCGCCGTGACGTCGTCTATGACGCAAAACGCCAGCTGCTCTACATCACGACGAACACGGGCACGCCGAGCGAGGCGGGTTCGACGGGGGCCGTGTTGCGATGGGACGTGCAATCGTCGGCGTTTCTTTCCCCTCTGCTCACCGGCGGTACTTTCAATGGTATCGACATTTCGCCGAACGACGACACGCTCGTCGTCGCAGAGAGCGGCAATGATGCGACGAACAACTGGGTTCACGTTGTCGATCTGCCGTCGGGAACGAGCGAGAAATCGAAATTTCCGCTCGATTACGGGGAAGGGGGGACGTTCATGCCGCTCTTTCTCGACGACACGACGTTGCTCGTATCTTCCGAGTACCAAGGGTCGGGCTGGGCTCCTCTTAGGAAGGCGACCCTCGGAGGCTCGATCTCGATCCTCGCCAGTATCCGTCAGGACAGCATGTTGGCGAGAAGCGGAGACGGCCGCACCATTGCCATTGCGGAGTCGAATATCTCGAATGGTCCGGCTTCGCGCTACAACGTGCCTTGCGCTGAATTTCTCGACACCGTCGAGACGCAGCGGTGGAATTACGAGATATGCGTCAGTCGCGACGGTTCGCAGATGTCCGTGCCGACGTACGATGGCACCTACGTTTACGACATCGGAGGCACCCAGATCAAAACGGTCGGCGCCTATGCAGCCGACCAGCCGGTTGGCTGCGCCTACAGTCCGATTGCGGACATCGTCTATTTCGCATGGGTGGGCGCGCAGCACCCTTCGGTCGAGGCCTACCGAACCGACTCGCTCGAACGCGTCAAGGTCGTCGACCCGCAGGTCGGCCAAGTTGCGCAAGTCTACAACACGGCGTTTGTCTCGGGACGCACGAGAATCTCACGCGACGGCACGCGTCTTCTCGTGACCGTCAACGGAGGTGTTGCCCTCTACGCGCTTGGTGCCGGCGGATTGTGATTACGAGCACAAAAGGCCCGAACCAAACCGTTACCGAGACTGCAGGCTTCCTCCTTGTCAACGGCCACGAAGAACTGACCCACTTTGGCCCCCAGGAATTGACCCACCCCGGCGGCGCGGCGAGCCCCTCACGGCGAGGGAGTCGTCACCTCCGAACCTGCGTCTTTGCGCTTAGTGGGTAATGCAACGCGATCGCCAGGGCCGCGGGTTACGCAGACGTCGGCGTGTTGGGCGAGACGGTCGAGAAGGGCGGCGGTGAGCTTGTCATCGCCGAAGACCCGGTTCCACTCGCTGAAGGCCAGGTTCGAAGTGATGACGGTGGCGGCGCGCTCGTGGCGTGCGGAGAGAACGTCGAAGAGCAGTTCACCACCGGCTTTCTCGAAGGGAACGAAGCCGAGCTCGTCGAGGAGTAGCAGCGACGCACGACGAAGCCGATCCTGGAGACGAGAGAGTATTCTCGCGTCGCGAGCTTCGGTGAGCGTGCGAACGAGATCGGAGGCTCGGAAGAAGAGAACGTTGTGGCCA
>DATHES010000180.1:0-31915 GCA_035318465.1 Polyangiaceae bacterium | reverse complement strand
GTGCGCGGCCTCGGCGTGCTCAATATCAAAGACCTCTTCGGCGTCACCGCGGTCCGCGAACGCAAACGCATCGATATCGTGGTCAAATTGGTGGAGTGGTCCGCCGACGCGCAGTTCGATCGCATGGGCGTCGACGATCGGTACCACCAGATCCTCGGCGTCGCGATCCGGGAGCTGGTGATTCCGGTGCGGCCCGGGCGTAACATGGGATCCATTCTGGAGATCGCGGCACGCAACCAGCTCCTTCGGGATGCCGGGCATCACGGCGCGCGCGAGTTTTTCCAACGTTTGGAAGGCGCGCTGCTCTCGCCTTCCGCGGCGATGATGCCCGAGTCCATGAGCCCGCCGGCCGTGCGCCCGAATCGACCGGACGGGAGTCGCAAATGACGGTCCGCGCGCGCGGTCTTCTCGTCGTCGTGACCGGCCTCTCGGGCGCCGGCAGATCGACGGCCCTGCGCGCCCTGGAGGATCTCGGTTTCTTCTGCGTCGACAATCTCCCAACGACCGTGTTTTCGGAGACGCTCGCCGCCTGCGATGCCGGCGGGATGAGCCTGGTGGGACTCGGAATCGACGTGCGCGTGCGCAGTTTTCTCGGCGACGTGGGGGCGCGGCTCGACGCCCTCGCCGCGGAAGGCGCGCGCGAGATCGCGCTCTTGTTTCTCGACGCCTCCGACGAAGCGCTGCTGCGGAGGTTCAGCGAGACCCGGCGCCCGCACCCGCTTTCGACGGTGCTGGAGACGGGGTCGGAACGGGAGGCGACCGCGGTCCTCGACGGCATTCGGCTGGAGCGCGATCGCCTGGCGCCTTTGCGCGCCCGCGCGACGCACGTGGTGGACACGACCCTGCTCTCCATCCACGAGCTCAGGCGTCGCATCGTCTCGAGCTTCGGGCCCGGTGCGAGCGGTGGCGAGATCCCGCGCATGAGCATCCGCTTCGTGTCCTTCGGCTTCAAGTTCGGAACGCCTGTCGATGCCGACCTCGTCTTGGACGTGCGCTTCCTCGACAACCCCAATTTCGTCAACGAGCTGCGCCATCTCCCGGGCACCGATCCCGCCATCATCTCGTATGTGCTCGACCGCGACGAGACGCGGCAGTTCGTCGATAAAGCGAGAGATCTTTTGGCGTTCGCGCTGCCCCGCTACGAGCGCGAGGGCAAAGCGTACCTCACCGTGGCCTTGGGTTGCACCGGTGGACGGCACCGATCCGTCGTGCTGGCCGATCACATGGCGCGGCAGCTCACCGCCGTGACTGGACTTGCGATTGCTGTCGTTCACCGCGATCTCGGCCGGCAGCCGGCCGAACGCCTCGCCGAGCCCGACCTCTTGGGCGGCGGAGGCACCAAAGGGGGCAGGAGCGCGCCATGAAGCCGATGCGAGACGCGAACCCGGGGCGAGCCAGCCGGCACGCCTGGAGAGGCGGCGGGGACCGATGACGGATTCCGTCGCTGAGGGGCACTTCGAAATCGTGAATAACCTCGGACTTCACGCTCGCGCGGCCACCAAGCTCGTCCAGCTGGCGAGCACTTTCAGTTGTGAAATCGAGATCGCGCGCGAGGGTCAGAAAGCGAACGCGAAAAGCGTGATGGGCGTTTTGCTCTTGTGTGGCGCCAAGGGCACCATCGTGGATGTCGTGGCGCGGGGGCCATCTTCACAGGAAGCGGTACAAGCCATCGGCCGGCTGATAGCCTCCAAGTTCGGAGAGTCGGCGTGATCGGAGCTAAGGGGCGGCGCGGCAGCGGAACGATGTCCATTGCGGACAGGGTGACGTCCACCTCGGAACGTCCTCCACGCCCGGTCATTCTCAAGGGCATTGCCGGCTCGCATGGTCTCGCCATCGGCCCCAGCATCATCATCGGGGCGCTCTCCCATTCGTTCGTGCGCCGCACGGTGAAGCCGCGCGAGGTCGATACCGAGCTGGCCCGTTTCACGGAAGCCGTCAGCCGCGCGCAGGAGGGGATCCGCATCGTCGTCGAAAAGGTGAAGAGCGGGCACGCCCGCGCCGAGACGTCGATCCTCGAAGCTTACGTGCAGATGCTGGGTGACGAGCTCGTCGCGGAAGGCGTGGAGCGCAACATCCGCATCAACCGCCAGAACGCGGAATGGGCCGTCTCCAACACCATCCAAGAGCTGTGCGACCGCTTCGAGGACATGGAGGATCCGTACCTCGTCGAACGTCGCCACGACGTCGCCTTCGTGGGGGAGCGGATCATCCGCGCACTTTCCGGCTCCGACAGGGTCGCCACGCTGCCCAAGCTCACGCGGCCGAGCGTGGTGCTTTCGCATGATCTTTCGCCGGCCGATACCGCCGCGCTCGTCAAAGAGCCGGTGGTCGCCATCATCACCGAGGTAGGCACCCGCACCAGCCACACTTCGATCATGGCGCGTGCCCTGGAGATCCCGGCCGTGGTCGGGGTAGCCGATGCCTTGGGGCGCATCGGGCCTGGCGACATCGTCATCGTCGACGGCTTCCGCGGCGAAGTGACGGTGGCTCCCACGCCGGAAATGATCGCCGACGCCGAGGCGCGCGCGAAAAAGCACATCGCGATGGTCCGGCATCTGCGCGAGGACCGGGACAAACAGACGGCGACGGCCGACGGCGTCGCCGTCCACCTGCGCGCCAACATCGAGTTTCCTGCCGAAGCGCCCCTCGCCGTCGACCACGGCGCGGAGGGTATCGGTCTTTATCGCACCGAGTTTCTCTACGTCGACCGCGCGGCGCCCCCCGATGAAGAGGAGCAGTACGAGGTGTACCGCGCCGTGCTGGAAACGATGCATCCGCGGCCGGCCACGCTGCGCACCTTCGACATCGGTGGGGACAAGTTCGTTTCCACCTTCCAGGTGCCGCCGGAAATGAACCCCGCGCTCGGGCTGCGCGCCGTTCGCCTCGCGCTCTCCCGCCCCGATGTTTTCCTGGCGCAGCTGCGGGCCATGGTGCGCGCCTCGGCGCACGGCGAGATGCGCATCATGATCCCGATGATCGCCAGCCTGCGCGAGTTCGAAGAGGTGCGGCGGCTGCTCGGCGTCGCCTTGCGCGAGGTCGCGGCGCGCGGACAAAAACACGCGCCGACGATTCCGCTGGGGGTCATGATCGAAGTGCCGGGAGCGGCCGTCATGGCCGACCTCTTCGCGCGCGAGGCCGATTTCCTGAGTCTCGGCACCAACGATCTCGTGCAATACGCGCTCGCCATCGACCGCACCAGCCGGTCGCTCGCGTACCTCGCGTCGCCGTTCGACCCCGCCATCCTGCGTCTCATCGTGACCTCGGTCACCGCGGCCCAGAAGTACAATCGGCCCATCTCGGTGTGCGGCGCCATGGCCTCGGATCCCCTGGCCGCGGTCTTGCTCGTAGGTCTCGGGGTGCGGGAGCTCTCCATGGAAGCGGCGGCCATCCCGGAGATCAAAGAAGCCCTCCACCGCGTTTCGTTGCCCGAAGCAGAGGCGGTCGCGGCCGAAGCCATGCGGCAAGAGAGCGCCGAGGACGTCGAGCGCGCACTGGCCGCGGCGTTTGCTCCGCGCCTGTTCGACCTCCTGGCCGACGCCGCCGGCGAAACCACGACCTAGCACCAACGCATTCACCCGGGCCCCAAAGGATACCGTGCCGGAGGCACGGTGGGGGTGGGGTCCCCGTTCCGGACTTGCTCCGGCGGGGCGGGGCGAAGCCACCGATAACACGGCAGGCTAGCGCGCCGACGGCTTGCCGTTCGGCGCGCTAGCCGAATGGCCGAGTCGCGGAGGGGAAGCGTCGGTGACGCCGATGAAGTTGTTGACGGTCGTGTCGTCTCCCCCGCATGCCGACGCGGCGGCGATGGCGAGGGCGGCAGCTAGCAGAAGAAAGAGCGCGAGGCCGGGGCGGGCAGACCGCTCCCCGATGGGAGGAGAAAGGCGATGGGATGTCATGGTGCGGTTCTTACTTTCGTCGCTCGAACCTTAGCGAAAGAAGCGCCACGAGCCCGCCAAAAACGCTGGTTCCGAAAAGAACGAGGCTCCAGGCCGCCCACGAGACCTCTTGCGGCTGCCCGCGGAAGACCACCTCGATGAGCCGGACGGTGAGGGCGCCGATGCCCGACGCGCAGATGCTCACCATCGTCACCCGCCGCATTCCTTCGGCGAGCTGCAGCGCGCGGACGCTGTTGTTCCAGCCGCGCGCCAGCATGCGGACCCACAAAATGAGCGGCGTCAGCGTCGCGGCGAAGGAGCCGATCGTGATCAGCACGGCTTCCGGTTTGGTGACGTTGCCCGCGCCGCGCGAAAGGCGAACGATGCCGGCCAGCGCGTCGATGAGCCCTGCGAGGACCCAGAAATAGGCGACGACGGTGAGCAGCGCGATCATCGGCCGCGCCAATCGCGCGTCGCGCGTCGTCCGCTGCAGGTTCGTTTGGGAACCGCCCTGCGGCATGCTGGCACCGACGAGCAGCGTCTTGGCGCTCCCTTCGGCCTTGTCGCCGCTTTGACCAGCGGCGCGCATTCGCACAGAACCGTCCGAAGCCTGCTCCACTTCGGTGTCGAAGTGGAGGAGGTCTGCCTCGAGGTCGGCCATCGACGCGTGCCGGTCCCCCGGCTCCTTGGCCATGGCGCGCTGGATGACGAGCTCGAGCGCTTGGGGGATGGTAGCGTCGATGGAGCGCGGTCGATCCGGCTCCTCGGTGAGAACGCGGGTGAGGGTCACCGAGGGGTCGTCGGAATCGAAGGGTTTCCTCCCGGTAAGGGAGCGATAAAGGATGCCCCCCACGGCGTACACGTCGGCGCGGTGGTCGACTTTCTCGCCCCGGGCCTGCTCGGGCGCCATGTAGCTCGGCGTGCCCATGATCATCCCCGTTTTGGTGAGCGCCGTTCCGCCCGCATCGCCGACCTTGGAGATGCCGAAGTCGATGACTTTGACCGTGGGATGGGTGATGGGTCCCACCAGGAACACGTTTTCCGGCTTCATATCCCGGTGCACGACCCCGCGCGCGTGGGCGGCGCCGAGCGCTTGGCAAATCTGACGCGCGATGTTTACGGCCAGGCCGGCCGGGATCTTTCCGGCACGCTCCAGAAAATCGCCGAGTTCCTCACCCTCCAGGAACTCTCCCACCATGTACGGTCGGCCGTCCTCGGTGTGGTGAACGTCGTAGACGTCGAGCACGTTGGGGTGGGCGATGCCGCTCGCTGCTTCCGCTTCGCGCTGAAATCGCGCTACGACGTCGGGCTGGCGGGCGTACTCGGGGTGCAGCATCTTGACGGCGAAGCGCTTCTTGTTGAGCCGCGTGTGACGCGCCTCGTACACGCGCCCCATGCCCCCTTCGCCGACCATCCGGACGACCTGATAGGCGTCCCCGAGGGTGGTCCCGAGCAAGGGGTCCGTTCCGTCGTCGGGGGCGTCGATGAGGGGTGAGGCGTCCCGGGGACAGACTTTGAAATCGGCCGGGTAGCGGGCCTGGCACGTCGGACAGGCCTTGGGCATCACGCCGGAGAGGCTGCCGCGGCTCGCCAGGACCGCGCTGCTGCTCGGCAATCCCGTCGCGGCCACCCCCTGCGCCGGGCCTGGACCGCGCTCGGGCGGTGCCCCAGGGCCGGCCGGATCTTTGGCCATCGCGCCTCTCGGACCATTGGGCATGTCGGGATCATCCTAGCACTACCTCCTGGCGCGCCGACACAAGTCGCTCGGCAGCCACCCGCCCCACGTCGCTCCCCCTTGACCCACGTCGGTCCTGGCTTATCTTGCGGCCCCGCCATCTTCCTTCCAAAGGGGGAGGTCGCCAGTTCGTCCCGAAGAGGAGATCGTCCATGCCCGCCAAAGATATCGTCTACCGTCAGACTGCCCGCGCCCGGATTCTAGCCGGGGTCAACATGCTCGCCGACGCAGTCAAAGTCACCTTGGGGCCGCGCGGCCGCAACGTGCTGCTCGAGCGGGCGTACGGTGGACCCATCGTCACCAAGGACGGTGTGACCGTCGCCAAAGAAATCGAGATTGCCCAGAAGATGGAGAACATGGGCGCGCAGATGGTCTGCGAGGTCGCTTCGCGCACGAGCGACAAGGCCGGCGACGGTACGACAACCGCGACCGTGCTCGCCCAAGCCATCTACGGCCAGGGGCTCAAGCTCGTCGAGGCCGGGCATAACCCCATGGATCTGAAGCGCGGCATCGATCTCGCCGTCGAAAAGCTCGTCGCCGAAATCAAGAAGTTTTCCAAGCCGACGCGCGACAAGAAAGAGATTGCCCAGGTGGGGACGGTGAGCGCCAACGGCGACACCGCCATTGGCGACATCCTCGCCGAAGCGATGGAGAAGGTCGGCAAGGAAGGCGTCATCACGGTCGAAGAAAACCGCGCCATGGAGACGGTTCTCGACATCGTGGAGGGGATGCAGTTCGACCGCGGCTTCATCTCGCCCTATTTCGTGACTGACCCCGAAAAGGTCGAAGTTGTGCTGGAAAAGCCGTACATCCTCGTCCACGAGAAGAAGATCTCGTCGATGAGCGATCTTCTGCCGCTGCTCGAGCCGATCGCCAAAGAAGGACGCCCGCTGCTCATCATCGCCGAAGACGTCGATGGCGAAGCGCTGGCCACCCTGGTCGTCAACAAGCTGCGCGGCACGATCAAGGTCTGTGCCGTCAAGGCGCCGGGCTTCGGCGATCGACGCAAGGAGATGCTCAAGGACATCGCCGCCCTGACGGGCGCGCGCCCGTTCATGGAGGACGTCGGGATCAAGGTGGACACCGCGACGACCAAAGACCTCGGCACCGCGGCGACCGTGCGCGTGGACAAGGAGAACACGACCATCGTCGACGGGGCAGGGGACAAGAAGGCCATCAAGGGGCGCATCGAGGCCATTCGCAGGGAAGTCGAGGCGACCAACAGCACCTACGACAAAGAGAAGCTGCAAGAGCGGCTGGCCAAGCTCGCCGGCGGCGTCGCGGTCATCAAGGTCGGAGCCCACAGCGAGACGGAACTGAAGGAGAAGAAGGCGCGCGTCGAAGACGCTCTTCACGCCACGCGTGCGGCGGTGGAAGAAGGTGTGGTTGCCGGTGGCGGCGTGGCCCTCATTCGCGCAGGTGCCGCACTCGACGGCTTGAAGCTCGGTGACGAACGCGATGCGGGCGTTGGTCTCCTTCGCCGCGCCATCGAAGAGCCGATGCGGCAGATTGCGAAGAACGCCGGTCGCGAGAGCGCCGTCGTCGTCGGCACCGTCAAGGAAGGAAAGGGCGCGTTCGGCTACAACGCGGCCACCGACACGTTCGAAGATCTGCTGGAAGCGGGCGTCATCGACCCCACCAAGGTCGTACGCCTGGCGCTCGAAAACGCCGCCAGCGTCGCGGGGCTCATGCTGACGACCGAGGCTCTCATCGTCGACAAGCCGAAGAAAGAGGCCCCCGCCGGGGGCGGCGGCGGCGGCATGCCGGGCGGCATGGGTGGGATGGGCGGCATGGGTGGGATGGGCGGCATGGGTGGAATGGGCGGCATGGGCGGCGGCGACTTCGATATGGACTGAGCTTGCTCCGGGGGGGCAGGCCCGGGGCGGTGGGCTTTGCCTGATGGCGCGTTCCACCGCGCCGTCGGCAAGGCCTATTTTGACGCTAGGAGGAAGGTGCCTGTAGACTCGAGCTTCCCCCATCATGGCTCAACGACTGCCCGAGGGTAGCGCACGCGCCGGGAAGCCGAGGTAGACGCGTGGATCTTCGCGTCATCGGCTGCCACGGCGGCGAGACCCCCAAGCATCGGACGAGCGCCTTTCTCATCGACGACGATCTCACGCTCGACGCGGGCTCGCTGACGAGCGGCCTCTCGCTCAAAGCGCAGTGCAGGCTCGAGGCGTGCCTCATCAGCCACGCTCATCTCGACCACATTCGCGATCTCGCCACCATCGCCGACAATCGCGTGCAAAATAACTGCCCGCCGCTCATCGTGGCCGGCACCAAGGGGACCATCTCCATCCTGAAGAAGCACTTCTTCAACAACCTGCTGTGGCCCGATTTCGCGACCATCCCCAGCATCAAGCGTCCCACCATCAAATACGTCGAGCTGCGCCCGGAAAAGCCCGTCATCATCGCCGGACGCACCGTGCGGGCAGTGCTCGTCGATCACACCATCGAAAGCGCGGCCCTCATCGTGGAGAGCAAAGAAGGCGCCATCGCCTACAGCGGCGATACCGGACCTACCGCGCGTTTTTGGGAGCTGCTCAACGAGGTGCGCGATCTACGCGCGCTGCTCATGGAAGTGAGCTTTCCCAATCGCCAGCAGAAGCTCGCCACCATCTCCGGCCACCACACGCCGCGCACCCTCGGCATCGAAATGAAGAAGTACCGCGCCCCCAAGGACTTGCCGACCTTGCTCTACCACATCAAGCCGAGCTTTCAGGCCCAGGTCGAGAAGGAGTGCGCGGCGCTGAAGGGCTTGAATTTGAGCGTCTGCCAGCTGGGCGATCACTTCGTTCTTTAGCCGTCAGCGCAGCTCGCATTCCATAGGCGCGCTAAGCTCTTGCTGCGCGTGAACCGAACACTCGGCTCGACGCGATAGGGAAGGCAGACCAGGGCATGAGAAAAGACGACGCGCGGTCCACGATCTCCGAGTCGCGCTCGCGATGGCTGGGGATCGGCATCGCGGTGGGGCTCGCCGTGGCATGCGGCGACGCGACTGAAACGACCGGAATGAGCGGCGCGGCGGGGGGCGGCGCGGCGGGGACCAGCGGCGCAGGTGGCGCAGGAGGAGCGGCTGCCGGCACGCCCGGGGACAGCGGCACTCCCCGCGATGGTCGCGGTCCTGTACCCCCGGCCGCGCAGGGCTCGGTCTCGCTGCACGTGACGGAGATCCTCACCGACCTCACGCGATGTTCGCCGGGGCGGCAATGGGTGAACGCGCCCTCGACCCCCACGCCCGTTCAAACGCAGCAGACCTCGGACACCGTGATCGGGACCAGGGCCATCGACGGAGTGGACGGGAGCCACGTGGAGTGCGTCGTCCAGAAAAGTGGCGATCAATTCATTTTCTCGGCGGACATCACCACGCCGCGCACGGACGGCACGCAGGCGCTCCATCCGACGGTCCTTCACTTCGAAGCGAGCGCCATCGGCCCCGGCGGGCCGGCCAAAGGCACGGTCGCGGTGATGACCGACACGACCGGCGCGAACTTCGCGGATGAACAATGCTCGTTCTCCGTCACATCGCAGGGTTCAGCATCGTCGCTCGACATCGGCGCGGGGAAGATCTGGGCCAGCGTCGTCTGCCAGCAACTGACCCATCCCACGGAGCCGAACGACCTCTGTCGCGTCGACGCAGGCTTCCTCGTCTTCGAGAACTGCGCGCAGTAGGGACGACACGTCGCGCCGTTGCCCAAGACGCCGCACGCGCACTTGCACTTTCACTTGCTCCGTCAGGAAAAAGCATGGCACTCTAGGCGCCATGCCTGTCCGCTCAAGCAAAAAGCCGAAAGGTGCCTCCAGCAAGGGCAAGGGCGCCACCACCAAGAAGCCAAGGGGCGCCACCATCAAGAAGCCAATGGGCGCCTCCATCAAGAAGCCAATGGGCGCCTCCATCAAGAAGCCGAGGGGCGTCTCCACCGAGAAGCCAAAGGGCGCTTTCTCCAAGAGGCTAAGGGACGTCGGTCAGCTCGCCAGGTCGATTTTGGATCAGGTGATCGGCCATGGGCAGATGCTGCCGCCGCCACCCACGGCACCGTCGTCACCGTCCAGGAAGAACCCCGCGGCGGTCAGCCTCGGGCGGCTAGGAGGGCTCAAGGGGGGCAAGGCACGCGCGGCGAAGCTCACTTCCAAGAAGCGCACGGCCATCGCCAAGAAGGCGGCCACCGCGCGGTGGGGCGGCGCGAAGCGGTAGTCGCGGTTCACTTCGATCCTCCTGCGGAGTTCAGGAACGGCCACCTAAGGAGTATTTCTCTTCGTGTATCCCACCTTGATCACGGTCAAATCCTCGCGGATTGCCGCGAACTGAGTACGAAGCTCACGGAGGTCGTTTCCGGTGCCCGTGCTCAGGGACTTCAGCTCCTGAATCGAGTCCTTCGAGACAAATGTGTCTCGCAATTCGGATCGGACATCTTTCAGTTCCGACCGGAGCTCCTTCACGCTTTGATCAATGCGGTCACGCATCGCGGATTGGGCGCCGTAGTAAGAGCCCAGCCCGCCCACGATCAAGGTGAACAGCGGGATAAATTTGCCATAGCCATCGCCAGACTTGGCCGGAGTCGAGCTGTGGCGATGGTGCCTGCGATCACGATCGATGGCTTTCTCGAAAGCGGTCTCGAGGATGCGTGCCAAGCGCTCATCTGCAGGGTTTTCGAATCCGCGCTCCAGTTCCTGCTGAGCCACCTGGGTACTCTGCGTCATCTCGGCGCCTCCGGCCACGGGCAGTTGCTCGCACGATCCCATCATCGACCAGGTCACCGGCGAGTTGCCTGCAGCCGAATGCAATGCTGCGCCAGCAGCGCCAGAGAAGAGCGCGGCTTGCGGTCAGGCCTAGGCCGGCTGGGAGGCCTCAAGGACCGACCGTAAGCGGACCCTCGACTCAAAAAGTTAACATAATGTTTCTTATGCGAAAAACATGGAGCGTGCGAGGCTTGGAATGAGCTAGCGCCCGCGAGCCCAGCGTGGCTTGAAATGACCTAGCGTCCGCCGGGCGGATCGACGTGAATCCCCAGCAGCACCCCGGCGTTCGACATGACGAACGCGCGGCGGCCGTAGACCGCGGGGATCATGGTGACGCCGTTGGATAGGTCGAGACCATCGATGACGCCGCCGTCGAGTGGCGAAAAGAGAAACACACCGTAGCGCGTGGTGGTGACCATCACCGCGCCGGCGATGGGCACGGGGGCCGACACGCCGCCGTCCGGCAAGGCGCGCCGCCAGACTTCACGGCCGTCTTCGGTGGAGAGCGCCCAGAGGCCCGTGGTCCCCGAAGACGCAAGGAGAAGCTTGCGCGACGGGATGGGCGGTCCGACGCCGTCACGCGGATCGTGCGCCGGCTGCTGCCAGAGGACCAGCTGCGTGACGCCGGCGGCGCGGTCGTTGACCCAGACACGGCCGCCGTTGGAAGCGTCGAGCGCGAACACCCCGCCGGCGTAGCTCGCCACATAGATGACACGGCCGGCGTCGATGGTGTCGGCGATGGGGGTCGTGTCGACGTCGAGGTAGCGCGGGACATCTCCTTGCGCGTGCTCGGCTTCCGCCGAGAGGTCGACCAGCGGCCAGCGCTCGCTTCCGTCGAGGGGGTCGTAGGCTGCTACCCGGCCGTCGGAAAAGGCCACGTACACGCGCTGGTCGGAGACGAGCGGACCCGCATAGCCGGCGATCTCCATTCCGAACGCCGGACGGCGGTGCTGGGTCCAGCGCATTTTGCCGGTGGCCGCCTCGATGGCGATCACGGTGTCGTTGGCATTGACGACGTAGAGCAGCCCGTTTTTGAGCACCGGACGGCGCGCCACCTCGGCGTTGGTCGCGAAGCGCCAGATCAGCTTGCCGTCGAAGGCCGCCACCTTGTAGAGGGCTCCGTCGTTGGACCCGAAATACAAGACGTCTTCGCCCGCGTCGTAGAGCGGTTCGGTCTGGACCGGACCGAGCGTCTCGAAGCGCCAGAGGTCTCGCGCGTCGTCGGCCCGAAGGGCATAGAGCCCGCCATCGCTCGAACCGACGAAGACGCGACGTCGGATGGGGTCGATCTCGGCGCTTCCGTGCTCGTAGTCCTCCCCGGTGGTGCGCTCGGCGATGGTCACTTTCCGGCGCACGACCACGTTCATGGCGCCATTGGGACGATGCACCCAGAGCGGTAGCGCCGGATTGGCGCCCGATTGGAGCGTCTCGCACCCCGGACCCGCGCTCGCTAGCCCGAGGATGAGCGCCAGCTGGGCGCCGCGGTTCAAGGAGCCCCCGGCGGCGCCGGGTTGCCTGCCCCGCCCTTTTCGTCACCCGATTTCTTGGCTTTTTCCTGAAGCTTACGCTGCAGTTCTTCTTGTAGTTTCTTGAGATTGTCGGGCGTGACGCCTTTGCCGGGCGGAGCACCGGGAGCAGGCAGCGCGGCCTCGGCGGCCAACGCGGTGGGGTCGATGCGTCTGAGCAGGTCTTCGATCTGGCTCTCGAGGAAGCTGAACGGGCGCGACTCGCCGCCTGGGCCGGGCTGAGCCGTCTTCGACGACCCTTCGTCGCTCTTGAGGCGACCGCGGGCCCCCTTGAGCAGCTCCTTGGCCTTGTCGCTCTCCCCCTTCGCATAGAGGATGCGCGCCTCGTGGTACATCCCGAGCTCCTTCAGGCCCCGGGCATCGGTGTTTTCGAGCTCGCGAAAGGCCTTGAGGGCACCGTCCGCGTCCTTTTTGCCTTCCAGGACAATCCCCACACCTTCGAGCGCGCGGCCGCGCACGGTGACGTCGGCCGCGGCCAGCGCCGACGACTTGACCTCGTTGTACGCGGCGAGGGCCGCGTCCCAGTCGCGCTTGTCGAGCAACACGCCCGCTTCGCCCAGGCGGGCCAGAATGGCGGGCCCCGTTCCGGGATGGGAGGTGATGACCTTGCGGTAGGAGGCGAGCGCCGTTTCGCGCTTTTCTTCGATGGATTTGAATACCGGCGTCGGGTCGTCCGGATTCTCCTCGTCGTTCTTGGAGGTGGTTCCCGCCACCACGCGACCACGCTCGTTGAGGGTGCCTTTGAAGAGCTCGGCAGAAGCGGCTTCCGCGCGTTTGATCGATCGGCTGTCGTAGACGGCATAGCCAATGCCCCCCGCGATCGCCGCCACGATGACCCATTGCAGGACGCCGAAGTTGTTCTTGAGCCAGCGCGAGGCACCGGACAGGCCGCGCGCCACCGCGTCGTCGACCATCTCCCCCGGTGCGAGGGGCACCTTGCGGCGCACGGCTTCATTGCGCTTCTTCAGGAGCTGCTGCTTGACGTCTTGATTGCGGTCGGTAGCCACGGGCGGGCGACTCTAGTCTTGTCCGAGGGGGCGTCAATGAGAGGCGGCGGCGTTCGCTTGGGGAGGCGTGGAGGAAGGCGGCGGCGCCGGCAGCGATTCCCATGGTTCCGGGGGCGGCGGGGGGAGGTCGGCGGCGAGCGGCACGATGGCGACCCCCTCGACGGCGAGATTGTCCGTTCGCTCCAGTGTGAGGCAGTGGTGACGGGTCCCCGGCGCAAGCGTGGAGGGCAACGTCAAGAAGAGCTCGCGCGCGATGCCGCCCGGAAAATCGAGGGCCGTTCCAGCGTCGTCGTTGACGGCGGCGTGCGCGGCCGGCTCGGCCGGCTCATCAGGGTATCGAGCCGCGCGCAGCGCTTGTCCTGTGGTCGAGCACGGGGTGAACGCCAGGCGGCCCGGCTTGCCGTCGGTGGAGGCCGCGCGAGCCAGCAGTCGGTATCCCGGGGCGGCGCGGATTTCGGTCGCCCTCCCGTCGTTGGGTGGCAGGATCCGGAACTGGATGGCTACCGCCGTGCCCCCTGCCCTGCGCAGCCGGGCCAGATCTTCCTCGGCCGTCCCGATGAGAGGGAGCAGACCCGAGCGCCGAGCCATCTCCAGGCCGTCGGTCAGGGGGTCGGGCGTTCCCAGAAAACGAATCAACGGAGCGGCTAGCTCGGATCGGGCCTCCAGCTTGACGAGCGCGGCGGCAAGCGCGGCGCGCGTGTCTTTGTTGCGCTCCATCGTCAACCGCTCCGCGAGGGGGGCCCGGGCCGCGGGATGCCCGATCGACGCCAAGGTCTGCGCGACGTACGGCCGCAGGCGCAGGTCGCCGAGCGACGCGATGAGTGGCAACACCGCTTCCTTCGGGCGAATCTCGCCGAGCGCCGCGAGCACTTCGCGGGCCCGCGGGTACGGGAGATTTTCTGTCTGCCACCACTCGACGAGCACCGGTCCGGCACGCACGTCGCCGTTCTCGCCGAGCGCAAGCGCGGCCGCGCGCCGCGCCTCGCGGTCAGATCCCTTCAAAAGGTCGACCACGGCGTCGCTCGGCTCGCCGAGGCGAGCCAGGGCGAGCGCGGCCCAGCGACGGACGACGGGGTCGTCATCGCGCGCCACCGCAAGGCGCAAGGGCGCCGCTCCTTCCCTGCGTTTGAGATCGAAGAGCAGCTCGGCCGCCTGACGGCGAAAGCGGACGTCGCTGTCGTCGAGCAACTCCGCGATCTCGGCTGCCGCTTCGCCGTCCCCCGCTCGCCCGCGGCGAATCGGTCCGGGCCAGGGCCGATCGCCGGCGTCGGTGGCGCCATCCGTCTCGTAGTGACCCTGGGTCGCTTCGATCCGGCGCAGCGCGGTTTTCATGGCCTGAAAGCGTTCCGCGTTGGCGGCGGACACATCGCGGGCCTCGTCCGGATCGCTGCGGAGGTCGTAGAGCGCGCACGCGCCCGCGCGCCGCGCGCAGACGAGACGCCACATCGCGTCGGCGAGGAGAATGTGATCGTCCGTTTCAGAGATGGCGGGGGCCGCCTCGGACGGCGCGGAAGCGGCGCGCATCCAATGCCCGAGATCGTAGCCTTGGACGCGGGGAGGGCGCGGGATGTCGAACGCGCCGAGCACGGTGGGTAGGATGTCGATCGTCTGCACCGGCGCTTCCACGCGACGACCCGCGGGTGCGCCGGCTCCGGCGATGACGAGCGGCACCCTCACCTGCTCTTCGTAGACCGTCGTGCCGTGGTAGCGGCCGCGGTGCTCGCCGAACTCTTCGCCGTGATCGGCGGTGACGATCACCACGGTGTCGGGCTGTCGCGCGCGCACCGCCCGCACGATGCGCCCGATACCGGCGTCGGCGAACGCCACCTCGCCGTCGTACCGGTCGACGTCGCGATCGCCGAACGCGTGGGCGGCATGAGCGACGTAAGGCTCGTGGGGCTCGAACAGATGCACCCACAAGAAGAGCCGCTGGTCGCGCGGTTGGGTGGCAAGGTAGGCCCTCACGGCCTCGGCGCGCTCGCCCGGGTCGGAGAACTCGACGCGCGCGTATTCGAAGTCGAGCCTGCGGTCACGGAAGGACGTGAAGAGATCTTCGTCGATGAAGAAGACGGCCGGAGGATAGAACGCGGCGGTCCGGTAGCCATAGATACGCGTGAGCCCGGCCAGAGTATCCGAATCAGCGCCAAGCCCCTGCGACAAGAGGGGGTGCAGGTTCTTGCCCGTCATCAGCGAAGCCACCGAGTACGACGTGTGCGGCGTCGGACAATAGGCACGCAGAAAGAGGGTCCCCTGCGCGGCGAGCTTGTCGATCTCGGGCGTCGTCGGACGCGGATAGCCATAAGCCCCGACGTGATCGGCGCGAAGCGCGTCGACGGTGATGAGCAAGATGTCCCGCGCTCGCCAATCGATCTGCAGGCGTCCGTCGGTACGGCGTTCTTGCGCGACCGCGCTCGGCTCGAGAGGCGCAGGTGGCGAAAGGAGAGCGCCGAGCTCGACGCCGAGCCCGAGCAGCGGCGCGTGATCGAGGAAGATCATGCGCAAGTTGTCGGCGCGCGACAGCGCTCGCGAGATACGCGGAGCGGCCCCCATCGCACCGAGCAGGGCGAAACCGACGAGCACTGGCGCGAGCCACACCGCGTCGCGTGGCGCGCGCCGCGCGCGCAGACCGTGCCCGATCACCGGCGCGGTCATGGCCGTCAGGATGGCGAGACCGAGATGAAAGGCGGGATAGAGCCGCGGCAGCACGCCGTGGTTGACGAGGCTCAAGAGGACCGCCAGCGCGGCGGCGCCGAGCGCGCACAGGCCCGGTGCGCGCGTGGTGGCACGAGCGACCGACGGCGACGCGCCGTAGGCCAAAGCCAAGCTCACCGCGGCCAGCGCACCCACGAACACGGCGCGCGTCGGCAGCGCAGCAAAGTGCCGCCCCCCGGTGACGCCGGCGCCCACGGTAAGCCCCATGGCCGCGCCAACCAGCCCGAGTAGGATCCGCGCGCGCGGTGCGGATGATTGCGCAAGGGCGAGAAGACCCGCGCCAGCGAGCGCGCCCGCGCTCGCGACGAGCCAGGCCAAGGGGACGATGCTGACGAGCGCGTCGGTGTACTCCCACTTGCCGGCGAACTCTCGGCGAGCAACGAGCGAGACCGCTGCCCACTCCGCCACGACCAGCACGGCGGCGCCGGCGAGAGCGTCGATGACGGGATCGAGCGCGAAGCGGCGCGCGAAGATCGTCCTCGCGCTGTCGTCAGCGATACTCAACCTCGAGGATCTCGTAATGACGCTCGCCCGCCGGCATGCGGACCTTCACCTCGTCGCCCACTTCCCTGCCGATGAGGGAGCGCGCCAGCGGCGAAGTGATGGAAATGGAGCCGACGTTCAGATTGGCTTCATCGGCTCCGACCAAGCGGTAGACGCTCTCTTCCTCGGTTTCGATGTTGGAGAGTTTGACGGTCGCGCCGAACGCAACCTTGCTTCCAGAGAGCTTGGTCGGGTCGATGATTTCGGCGCGAGACAGCTTGTCTTCGAGATCCTTGATGCGCGCTTCGATCCATCCTTGGCGGTCCTTGGCGGCGTGATACTCCGCGTTCTCGCTGAGGTCGCCGTGGTCGCGCGCCACCCCGATCTCGCGGCTGATCTTGTGCCGCTCGACCTCTTTGAGGTTCCGGAGCTCCTCTTTGAGGCGGGCGTTTCCCTCGGGCGTCATCGGGATTTGGCCATCCATGTCCCCGGTTCTACCGCATGTGCGTGGCCTTAGGCCAGCACACGGCGCACGTATCGAACCTTCTCGGTTTGCGCTCCGAGGCCGAACGGGCTAGCTCATCGACCCATCTTGCGAAAAGGTGCATCCCTCACTGTCCCGATGCGCGCGGTCGTTGCTGCGCTCATGTCGCTCCCCGCCTTCGGCGCGTTAGGTGCATGCGGCAGCGCCGCGCCCGAGAGTCGCGGCGCCTTGAACTATTCCGAAGATGCCAAACGCGCCTACGACAAGGCCATGGTGGCGTTCGAGGAGCACGATTGGGAAAAGGCGCGGGCGCTCTTCAAGGAGGTGAAGCGTAAGTACAGCTACAGCCGCTACGCTCGCCTCGCCGAGCTGCGCCTGGCCGACACCGACGTCTCCTCGGAGAAACTCTCCGAAGCCATTCAGGGATATCGCAGCTTCGTGCACGATCACCGGACCGACCCGGAGGTCCCCTACGCACGCTTTCGTATCTGCAAGTCGCTGTTCGAACAAATCAGCGACGGAGGGTTTCTCCTTCCCCCGCTGGAAGAGCGCGATCAGGCGACGAGTGGAGAGTCGTACCGAGAGATTTCGAACTTCGTCAAAGACTACCCGACCGGGCCCTATTCCAAGCAGACCAGGTACATGCTGTCCGTCGTCACCGGGCGCCTGGTACGACACGAACTCTACGTGGCCAATTACTACTTGAAGCGGGACGAGTTCGACGCGGCGGTGGCGCGCGCCCAGTACGTCCTGCGCACCTACAGCGGCTCCGGGCTCGAGCCCGAGGCGATGGTGCTTCTCGGCGAGACGTACCTCAAGATGCACAAGGGCGCTGAAGCACGGACCGTATTCAAGGAAATGCTCGCCAAGTATCCTGCCGCGCCGTTTTCCGCCGCTGCCCAGAATTTCCTGCTGGAGATGGATCGCCAGGGAAAGTAGCCTGACCCTGTTGGAAACTACGCCGAGCGCCGTCAACGACGCAGTCCCGACCCCTCCGCGGGTGCTCGTCATCGATGACGAAAAGAACATCCGGCGAACCCTGGACCTCGTGCTCCGGGGCGAAGGATACGAAGTGGTCGAGGCGCAGAGCGCCGAAGAGGCGCTGCAGATTCTCGCCAACCCCCACGCCCCGGTCGATCTCGCCATCCTCGACGTGAAGCTGCCGGGCATCTCCGGACTCGAGGCCCTGGAGCGGCTTCGCAAAGACGAGGCCACGCGCGAGGTCCCCGTCATCGTCATCAGCGGTCACGCCACGGTGCACGACGCTGTCGCCGCCATCAAGCTCGGCGCGGCCGACTTCTTCGAAAAGCCGCTCAGCCGCGAGCGCGTCATCGTCAGCGTCAAGAACGTCATCCGCACCGCCAAGCTCTCCGCGGCCATGGCCGGTCTGCGTGAAGAGCTCGAAGCCCGCTACCAGATGATCGGACAGAGCTCGCCCCTGCAGCGGCTCTTCAAAGACATCGACAAGGTCGCCCCCACCAAGGCCAGCGTGCTCATCACCGGCCAGAGCGGTACCGGCAAAGAGCTCATCAGCCGCGCCATCCATCGGCTCTCTCAGCGCAAGGATGCGCCTTTCGTCAAGGTCAACTGTGCCGCCATTCCGCGCGAGCTCATCGAGAGCGAGCTCTTCGGGCATGAACGCGGCTCGTTCACCGGCGCCGCCGCGCGCAAACGCGGCTTCTTCGAGCAGGCCCATGGCGGCTCCCTCTTCCTCGACGAAATCGGCGACATGGACGTTTCGGCGCAGGCCAAGGTGCTGCGCGCCTTGCAGTCCGGCGAAGTGTGCCGCGTGGGGAGCGAGCACGCGATCCACGTCGACGTTCGCGTCATGGCGGCCACCAACAAAGATCTCGAGCGCGAGGTCAGTAGTGGTCGATTCCGAGAGGATCTCTTTTTTCGCTTGAATGTATTTCCTATCCGCAGCCCGGCACTGCGCGAGCGCACCGAGGACATCCGTCCCCTCGCCGACGCGTTCGTGGCCGCCTTCTGCAAGGAGAACGGGCTGCGGCGAAAGCCCATCGACTCCACCGTCTACAAAGCCCTCGAAGCCCGCACCTGGCCCGGCAACGTGCGCGAGCTGAAGAACGTCGTGGAGCGCGCGGCCATCCTGTCCAGCGACGTCATCACCATTGCCGACTTGCCCGAGGACCCGCACGCCAATCCTTTCGAAGACGAGCCGGCCGGTCAGGACGGCGTCGACGCAGAGCAGGACGACGGCTCCGGCGAAAGGCCCGGCGAAGCGCTGGCACCGTTTGCACCCGGTGGTGAGCGCCTCACGCTGCGCGAGTACCGCGAGCAGTCCGAGCGTCGCTACATCGTGGATACGCTGCGCAGCCTGGAGTGGAACATCTCGCGCACCGCTGTCGTGCTCGGTGTGGAGCGGACCAACCTCCACAAGAAAATTCGCGCCTACGGCATCAAGCGCGGCGAGACGTAGGCGGCTCGACGCCGGTCGATCCGTAGCCGCCGTGACCGCGATCGGTGGGATCGAGCGAAGCGGCAACCCGCAGCGTCACCTTGGCGACCGGCGCGACGACGAGCTGCGCGATGCGATCGCCGCGGCGGACGGTAAACGGGTCCGCGCCGAAGTTGACGAGGACGACCTTCACCTCGCCGCGGTAGTCAGCGTCGATCGTGCCCGGCGCGTTGAGAACGGTGACGCCATGTCGCAGGGCCAGGCCCGATCGCGGGCGCACCTGTCCCTCGAAGCCATGGGGAATGGCGAACGCCCATCCGGTCGGGATGAGTGCGCGCCCACCGGGTGCGATGACGACGTCGTCGGAGACCGCTGCCGGCAGGTCCATGCCGGCCGCTTCCAGCGATTGGTACACGGGGGCCGATGTTTCGGTCGTGCCCACGTGCATGGCCGTGACTTCCACTTGGAGACGCTCCGCCATCCGGGCTAGGTAGCAGAGATCCCTCGGCGATGGAGGCCCGCCGCGAAGCAAGAACGTCGTGTTACTTGGATTCGACGGTTCGTTCGATGCTGCCCGGTTCGCCGGCGTGCCGGGCCTTTTCGACGGCGGCGCGGGCGGCGGCCACCAGCAGATCGGGGTCGGTCTGGCGCGGATCGACGATGGCGGCTCCCCAACGAATGCAGATGTCGACATCGAGCGAGACTCCGACGTCGCTATGGCCAGCGCTCGCAGCTCGCGCGGCGACGGCGGCCAGCGCTGGAAGCTCGCTCTCCGGCAGGAGCACGACGATCTCGTCGACATCGCCGCGCACCAGGCCGTCCCCGATGGTGTCGGCAATCTCCATCACCGCGCTGCCGAGCAGGGCATCGGTCGAGGTACGCCCGATGGAGGCGCTCAGCTTTCCTTCGTCTTCCAAGCAAAGGACGGCGCACACCACCGTTTTTCCGTCGCGCCGGCAGGCATCGATTTCGCGCTGGAGCCGTGCGCGCAGCGCCGACGGCGATGGCAGTGCCGACAACGCGTCGGCCCGCTTGCGCCGCAACCTGATGTGCGGAGCGGTCGGCGGTTCCCCTTCGCGGCTGGTGACGCGCAGGGCCGCGCGCATGCGCTGGGAGAGCTCGAAAATGCGAAACGGCTTGGCGATGAACGCCGCCGCGCCGAACTCGGTGGCGCGATCGCGCACGGCGTCTTCGGTGCTCGCGGACACGATCATGACCGGAACCATGGCCGTGCGAGGGTCCCCCTTGAGGGCCCGGCACACCTCGAGCCCGCCCATACCGGGCATGGTCACGTCGAGCAGCAGGAGATCGAATCCCCCCAACTGGGCCGTCGCCAGGGCGCGATCGCCCGAGTCGACCCCTTCGACTTCGAATCCTTCCGAACGACAGACTTCCTCGATGAGCTCCCGATTGATGGGGTCATCGTCCGCCACCAGCACCCGTGCTTGGTGGCCGAGTCGCAAGAAATCCGAATCGAGTCGTCGCTCCATCGATGCATCGGAGCTGCGGCACTCTACGACGCCGCGGTACCGCTGGGACTTTGGGCGGAGGGCCCGCTCCTAGCGATCGAGGTTATCGGCCTCGACCTCTTTTGACAACGGGCGCCTACCTACATGGTCGCTACCGAGCGGCGTCTCGCGGATGCGGGGGGCAAGGTCTTCGTCGTCCGTGGTCGGAGCGGTGGGATCCGGATGGGCGGGAGGAAGCACCGGTAGCGTGCGCTCGCTACCCGATCGCATGCGGACCCGCACCATGCCAGGTGCGGTGCGCGGCGTGCGAAGGACGGCAAATTCGACGCATTTTCGACCCTGATCGGGGGGGCAGCCGATGCGAACGTGGAAGTGGTCGTCGTGGGCGGCCTGCGATGGCTGAATCATGAGCTCGGCGGCGTGCTGGCGTAGCTCGCTCGGAACGCCGTGGAACTCGGCATAGCGCAAGAGCCGGGCGCGGATGTGCCGAGCCACGAAGATGTGCGAGACGCGCGCCTCTCGATCGTCGACGAGCGCCTCGACGAGCGCCCAGTTGCGCGCGTCGTCGAAGACGGCGCCGGGATGGTCGCTCGCTTCACCGCGCGGCGAGAACGTGATGAACCGTGCCGGCAAGAGCGGCTTGTCGCCGGGGCCGCGAAGGTAAAAGCCGAGATCGGCGTCGCGCCCGCTCTCGTGGGAATGGTGACGGTCGAGCTCCCCACCTTCGCGGCGCGACAAATCGCCGACGCCGAGGACGGCGTCGGGAAATCGGCGCGCCACCCGGCGGGCTGCGCGATCGATGAGTCCGACGAGCGACGGCAGACCCCAGCGCGCGGTCGACTCGGCATAGTACGGCACGACGCGGAGATACGGCGCGGCGCCGAGACGCTTTCCGCCGTCCAGTCGCCCTTGGTTGGGCGATCCGATGGAAAACGAGGCCGACGCCGTGGCCTTGGTGGGACGCTGGACGGGAGCGGCAGCACTCGACAAAGTCGCCCACCCGACCACGCTGCCCAACGCCGCCAACGACACGAAGCGCACATGTCGCTCTTAGCGAATGCCCGTGGAAAGGCCAAGAGTTCTGCGATTCGTCGCGCGGCGGCGGGATTCACCGCGCAAGAGCGTGGTGTGCGTCGCGGAGCATCTCCTCGGCTGCCTTGCGCGCAGCGGGTCCTACCTTCGCCCCCGCGAGCATGCGCGCCAGCTCCGCCAGCCGCTCTTTGCCGCGCGTCGCAGATACGCGCGTCGTTGCGAGCCCCGCCTTCTCTTCCTTTTGGACGACGAAGTGGGCGTCGGCGAAGGCGGCGATGGAGGCGAGGTGCGTGATGCAGAGCACCTGCCGGTGCCGGGCAACGTCGGCCATGGCGCGGCCGATGCGGTCGGCGATGGCACCTCCGACCCCCGCGTCCACCTCGTCGAAGACGAAGAGACCGGCCGGGCCCGCGCCGGCGAGCACCCGCTTCAGCGCCAGAAGCGCGCGGGAGAGCTCGCCCCCCGAGGCAATACGGCGCAGCGGGCGCGGCTCGACGCCGACGTTCGGCGCGATCAGGAACTCGACGCGATCGATGCCGTCGTTGCCGAGGCGGGCCCCGTCCACCTCGAGCTCCGCGCTGCCACGCTGGGGCGCGACCTCGACGATGACGCGCGCGCGCCCCATACCGAGGCCATCCAGCTCCTTGCCGATGGCATCCCCGAGTGTCGTTGCTGCTTTCTTGCGCGCGGCAGAGAGCGCGCGCGCCATGGTGGCTGCTTTTTCGAGCAACGCCGTGCGCGCGGCGCGCTCGGCCGAGAGACGATCCACGGCGCCGGCGAGGGACTCGATCTCGCCGGCCATTCGTTCGCGTGCGGCGTCGACGGCTCCCGGGTCTCCACCGTGCTGGCGCAAGAGCTTGTGGACGAGGAAGAGCCGCTCCTCGACTTCGCGCAGCCGCTCGGGATCGCCCTCGATTCCATCGGCGTATCGGCCGAGCGCGCGCGCCACGTCGACCAAGTCGCTGCGCGCCGTTTCGACCGATGCGGCCAGCGGTGCCAGCTGCAGGTCGAGTTCGCGAACGGTGGCGAGGTCCCCGCTCAAACGGGCGAGCTCGTCGCAGATCGCGCCGTCCTTGTCGTAGAGCCGGTCGGCGGCGCCGCGCGTCACTTGCCCCAAGCGCTCGGCGTGCCGCAAACGGCTGCGATCGGCTTCGAGATCCGCCGGCTCGCCGGGACGCAGCCCCACTTCGTCGATCGCCGCCAGCTGAAAGCGCAGGAACGCCTCGCGCTCTTCCCTTTTTTGCTCCATCTGCTCGAGCTCGGCGATCTGGCGCGAGCGCGCGACCAGCTCGTCGACGAGCCGAGAAAGCTGCTCGCGATCACCTTCGAGCCGCGCGAAGGCATCGAGGTGCAACAGATGCGTGGCCGGGTCCGTGAGAGAGACGCTCTCGTGCTGCGACGAGATGTCGACGAGCTGCGAAGCCAGCTCCGTCAACTGCGCGGCGGTGCAGAGGCGCCCGTTGAGGTAGGCGCGCGAACGCCCCGAGGCCTGCACGACGCGCCGCAGGACCACCTCATCGCCCGCGTCGAGTCCCGCGTCGGCGAGCCGTGTGCGCGTCCGCGGCGATTGAGAGACATCGAAAAGCGCCTCGACCTCGGCCTCCTCGGCGCCCGGTCGAACCAGGTCGGGGGCGGCGCGCTCGCCGAGCACGAGCGAGAGCGCGCCCACGACGATCGACTTGCCAGCGCCCGTCTCTCCGGTCAGGACGTTGAACCCTTTTTCGAGGTGCAGGTCCAGCTGATCGATGAGGACGAAGTTCTTGACCCGAAGCTCGAGAAGCACGGCTCCGTCGTATACCCTCCCCGGGTGAAAAAAGGGGCGCCTCCCCAACGATCCTTCGCGAATCCGTTTCAAGGTGCCGCCCTATCGGCCCGCCGCGCCGCGAATTTCCCCTGGTATCTAGCGTATTTTTGAGTCTTGACGTATGTGACGGTATGTGGCTAGCATGCGCCCGCGCATCGACTGCCCGACCAAAGTAGGGCTCACATAGAACTTTTTTCGAATCTTTACGAGCCAATACGCAAAGAGAGCCAGACCAACCCATGCCGGCCCGACATGACCGCGCAGAGAAGCAAAAGCAGCGTTCCAAGAGCCGGCCCCCTTCCGAGAGCTCCAAGAGCAAGGCTTCGAAGGCGAGCAACACACTCGCCAAGAAGCCACCCGCGGATCGCTCGCCGAAGAAGAAAGAATCCGGGCGGGATAACGCAGCACGCAAGCCGCTCAATGCGGTGAAGGGCACCAAGTCCGAGCGCCCGGAGGTGAAGGTGCCTCCGAAGGCGGAAAAGGTCGCCGCCAGGCCGCCGGAGACGACCAAGGTCGCCACGACTGGCAAGGGGCGGCGTGCAACGCCGAGTGAGCACGTCGTGGCAGAGGTGTCCAAGCCGGCGATCGGCGTGAAGGCGGGAGGGACCAAATTGCTGGCCAAATCGAGCGCCGTAAAAACGCCCAAAGCACCCAAGGCACCCAAAGAGCGGCGCGCGACGGCGCACCCGCCGCCTCCACCTTTGAGAACCTACAAGTTCATCGGCGTTCCCTCGTTCACGGGACCGAAGCCGGTCAAATATACGATCCCCCCGCCGCCACCCGAGCCCCCTCCCCCGCCCCCGGCGTCGCTCGAAGAGCGCGTGGCCCTCGTCCAGACGCGGCTCGCCAAGCAGGACGAAGAGTTCAAGCGCCGTTACCTGGAGAACTTCGATATGTCGTGGATCTACCACGACAGCGCGCTCGAGGGCGTGGTCTACAGCTTTCAGGAACTGCGTACGGCCATCGATTCGAGTGGCACCGTCGTGCAGGACTCCACCCTGCAGCCGGTGTGCGAGGAGATCCGCCGCCACAAGCAGGCCATCGAATTCGTGCGCGACTTCGCCATCAAGAAGCGTCTTCCGATCACGCTCGATGTCGTCAAGCGCATCTACCTCATCCTGCACCCCGAAGAGGGGGACCTGAAAACGCTGAAGTACCGCAAAGACATCCCGCAGCATCGGCTCTACTTCCACGAGTACGCAGCGCCCGACAAGATCGCCTACAAGGTTCGGCAGATCGTCGACTGGATCAACGATCCCGAGACCAAGCGCGGCCGCAACGCGCTGCGCATCGCGGCGCGGGCGCACTACGACCTCGTCCGCGTGTTTCCTTTCACCCACGACAGCGGCAAGGTGGCGCGCCTGCTCATGAACCTGCTCCTCATGCGGGCCGGTTACGAGCCAGCCATCATCCACTCGACCGAACGACAGCGCTACTACGAAGCGCTCAAAGGCTCGGCCGCGATCATCCTGCACATGGCGCAAGAAGCCGAAGAAAACGGCCTGGCCAGCATCGAGAAACTGCTCGAAGAGCACGAGACCAACACGCGCAGCTTCGTCAGCTGAGCGTCGTACGTGAAGGTCGTGCCGGGCGAAACGGGTCGACGCTCGGGCCGCGCCGGTCGACGCCTCACTCGGTCGGCGCGACGTCGTCCCACGCCGTGACCAGGGCCAGGCTGGACCAGGCGAGGTTCAAGTCCATCGTCGCCGTCAGATGATTGTAACGCTGCAGCGCCCACTGCCGCGCGGCGTCGACGAGATCGGCGTCGTCCTTGGTTCCCACGTCGATGCCCTGCTGTATCGCAATGACCCACTGCCGAGCCGTGCGCTGGGCCGCGCCGTAGGCCTGCTCTCTCGTCTGCGCGTCGCGCACTTGCGCGTACGCGGTTTCGACCTCCACGCCGATCCCCCCGAGGGCGTAGCGCTCCGTCTCGCGTAGCTCTTCGACGGCGGCGTTGGCCTGGGCGAGCCGGGCCCCGTCGGGGAGGAAATCGAGCTGCCACCTCATGGCCAGAGCCGCGCCGTAGCGGAGGAAGTTGGCGTCGTCTCGGATGTAGGGGTTCAGTTGATCGGACACCAGGGGAGCACGCGCCCAGGTGGCCCCGAGCGCGAGACCGATATCGGGCAGGTACTTGGAGCGCGCGAGGTCGGCCTGGGCTTCGCGCGCCACGAGACCTGCGCGCAGCATGTTCACTTCAGGGCGATTGATGCGCGCCGCCTGGAGATACTGAGCGACCGGGGCGAGCTGGCGTTTGGCCGGGCGCAGCGGATCGCCCGGGATGTCGAACCCTTGTCCTTCTCCGGTGAGAAAGCGCAGCGAAGCGAGGGCGATGGCTTCGTAACGCCCTGCTTCCGATCGCCGGCCGTCGAGCTCGAAGCGAAAGGTGCGCAGCTTGTAGAGGTCGATCTCGTCGGCGTTGCCGGCTTTGACCTCTTGATCGAGGTGCTCGATGGCTTTGTCGAGCTTGCCCGCAGCCTCGTTGAGAAGGGCCAGCCCGTCGCGCGCGAGCTGCAGGCCAAAATAGGCCTTTCGCACGTCGAGCTTCACGACGTTCTTCTGCTTGTTGACGTCGTTCTCGCCGACCTTGATCTGTGCCTCGGCGGCGTGCCAGAGGTTGGTCAGCTTGCCGAATGTCCAGAGAGGGACCACGCCTTCCACACCGATCCGCCAAAACACGCCCATCGAGCCGGAGAGCGAGACCTCCGTGTTGGGACTGTAGATGTTGTTGCCGCGCACGGTAGGCGCGAGGCCAAAGCCGCCCACCGCGGTGAACTCGCTGAAGGGGGCAAAATGCGCCTCGTCGAGCTGCGCGCGCATCGTTTTGAGTCGCGCTCGCGCCGCCCAAATGTTGGGGTGGTTGCGCTCGGCGAGGTCGAGGCAGCGCCGCAAAGAGACGCCCCGGGAGGGCGCCGGTGTGACGCTGGGGACCGTGCCAGGCGCCGCTGGCGGCGGCGTGGACGAAGACGACGAAGACGGCGCGGACGCCGATGGAGCGGCGGCAGCACGCGGCGGTTCGGGGGCGCCCTTCGAGGGCGATTGGGCAGCGGTGACCGCCGGCAGGAGCGCGCCGCCGAGAAGCAGAGCAGCCAGGGTTCGGCCGATCGGTCGCATTCGGGCGAGACCATAGCACCGCGCGAGCCGGCGCGGATGAGACGCGTCACGCGGGGCGCCAAGTCCTCGGCTGGCGGCGGGCGTTCTAATTGCGCATCGGTTTTTTGCCCATGTCGGCCTTCTTCAGGACGCGCCGGAAGTTCGACCTATCGAGCCCTGCCTGGCGAGCCGCTTCGGAAACGTTGCCACCCGTGCGCCGGAGCACGGCCTCCAGGTAGGCTTGCTCGAAGACGGCCAGTGCTTGTTTCTTGGCCCTCGGATAGGGCAAATCGGTGAGGCGGCCGAGCGCGCTGGAGAGTCCGTCGCGGTCGGCGGGGGCCGCGGACACCTCGTCGTCGCTCCCGCCATTGGTCTGCTGATCGGGGAGATCGCCCGGCATGATGGTCTGCCCTTTGGCCATCACCACCGCGTGCTCGAGGGCGTGCTCGAGCTCGCGCACGTTGCCGGGCCATTTCTCCTCGCGGAGCAAGCGCATCGCTTCGACGCCGATGCGGGTGACATCACGGCTCATGCGCCGCGCGTATTTGCGCAAGAAGTGGTACGCGAGGAGCGGAATGTCGTCGCGCCGTTTTCGTAGCGGTGGCACGCGGATGACGATGACATGAAGGCGGTAGTACAGATCTTCCCGGAATTTGCCGGCCGCAATCTTGCTCTTCAAATCGGCGTTGGTGGCAGCGATCACGCGCGCGTCGACGATGACGGTCTCGTTGGAGCCGACCCGCTTGATCTCCCCCTCCTGCAGCACGCGCAGGAGCTTCACCTGGGCTTGCAGCGGAAGATCGCCGATCTCGTCGAGAAAGACCGTGCCCTTGTCGGCGGCCTCGAAGAGCCCGGTGCGCGCGCTGATGGCGCCCGTGAAAGCGCCGCGGGTATGGCCGAAGAGCTCGCTCTCCACGAGATCGACGGGAATGGCAGAGCAGTTGATGGCCAAGAACGGGCGCTCGGCGCGATTGGAATGCTGGTGGATGGCGCGCGCGATGAGCTCCTTGCCGGTGCCGCTTTCGCCGAGCACGAGCACGGTGGCCGAGGTGGGAGCAACGCCGAGGGCGAGCCGGTACACCTCGCGCATGGCGGCGGTGTTGCCGATGAGCTCACCGAAGTTCTCGTGCTGCTCGAGACGCTGCTCGAGCACGTCCATCCGGTCGAGCAACTGCTTGCGCTCCGCCGCCTTGGAGATGGTCATCGCCACGACGTCATTGGACGTGAAAGGCTTGGTCAGAAAATCGTAGGCCCCGTTTTTCACGGCCGCGACCGCGTCGTCGACGTTGGCAAAGGCCGTCATCATGATGACTTCGACCTCCGGGCGCTGCGCCTTCACCCGGTTCAAGAGGTCCATCCCGCCCATGCGGGGCATCTGCATGTCGACGAGCATGACGTCGACGTTGCCGGCCTCGAGCAGGGCGAGGGCCGCCTGACCGTCCTCGGCCGTCATCACCTCGAGTCCGAGGCTCATGAGCACACGGGCCAAGCTCCGCCGGATCTCGGGCTCGTCGTCGACCAAGAGCACACGCGTCGCATGCTCCTTCGGCAACGCACCCGCCTCGGGTACTGGCGTATTTCGCGGCCGCAGGGAAGGAGCCCTCGACGGACGATAAGATGCAGTCATCGACCCCCGGTTCCCCCCCCTCCCACGCCGACTCGAGGCGGCCGCGAAGAGCTCGGCGGCGGCCCGAGGGCGGGCGTGTAGATGTAGCCCTGCTGCTGAAAGACGCAAATGCGGTTACCGCCGTCGCGTTTGGCTTGTTGCAATGCGCCGTCGGCGGCGCGCAGAAGGGCGTCCTTGGTGCGCACGTCCCGCGATGGATAGAGGCCGACGCCGATCGACACGGTGATGTTGTGAAACTTCTGAGCGTCGATGGAAAAGCGCTTCTCGGTCACGTCGCGCCAGATGCGTTCGGCCACGGTGACCGCCCCGCCGAAATGCGTGCTCGGCAGCACGATGAGAAACTCTTCGCCGCCGTAGCGCGCGATGACGTCCACATCGCGCACACATGCGCGCATGAGCTCGGCCACCGAACGGATGATGTGATCACCGAGCTGGCGCGTACCCGCGTCGTTGTGCGCCTTGAGCTGATCGATGTCGATGAAGGCGCACGCCAAGGGGTCGTGGTAGCGCTCGGCGCGTTTGAACTCCTCGGAAAGACGGGTATGCAAATAGCGATAGTTGTAAAGTCCGGTGAGCTCGTCGTGGACGCTCATCTGCTCGAGCTTCTGTCGAGCTTGCGCGACGTGATCGTGCAGGCGCTTGATGCGCAGCATGGCTTCGACGCGCGCCACGAGCTCCTTTTCTTCGAAGGGCTTGCAGACGTAGTCGTCGGCACCGATCTTGAGACCCTCGACCCGGCTCGCGCTGTCGGTCTTGATCGTCACCAAGACGACGGGCAGGAACGTCTCGTTGGTCATGCCCTTGAGAAGCCGGCACGCTTCGAGCCCCGAGAGGCGCGGCATCATGATGTCGAGCAGCGCCAAGGAGATGCCTCCCCGCGACACCCGCTCCACGGCTTCCTGGCCGTCGTCACAGGTCTCGACGACGTAGCCGTGGCTGCGCAGGATGTTCGCGAGAAGCTCGCGGGTGAGGCGATCGTCATCGGCCACCAAGACGGTGGCAAGCGGAGCGGCAGGTTTGGACGGAGAGGGGTCCAAGTCGCGGAACATACTGTTGCCCGCTGACTCCCCCGCCCGATCCGATGGCCTGACATGCGGGCGGTCGGAGGCGGACACGACTACAGCAGCATAGCGTAATCGCTCTACCTTGGGGCAAGATCGATCGAAACCCACACATCGATCCCGTCCCGTCCCAGGCGCTTGCCCACGAACCCGTCGATGGAAATGCAGCGACAAGGGTGGGCGTACCCCACTGAACCGCGCACTTGAAGGAGCGTGCGGGAGGTGAAGTCCTCTTCAGCGGATATCCGCGCACCTACGCTCCTCGCCAATCGGGCCGCGATTTCCGCACCGCCGGACCACCCTTCCGCTGCCAGCCAACCACCCGAGGGCTCTTCGGCCGTCGCGCCGGCGAGCGCCCGTGCCGCCAGCGGATGGAAGCCTCGGCGGCCAGCACCCTTCAAGATGAGGTGCCAGCCGTCTTGCTCGCCGAGCCGAGCCTTGGCGATGACCACTTGCCCTTGCTCACCATCGAGTCCCGCCGCCCCTTCCCCGCCGAAGCCCACGAAGCGCGAGGTCCACGCCGCTCGACCGCGGGCGATCGGCGTCGTTTGCGAGAGGCCCTCGTCGCCGACCGTCCCGATGCCTCCCGCGTCCGCTTCGAGCGATCCTCCCGAGTGCCCGAGGAGTCTGCCCCACGCCGTTCTCACGCCGGCCGATGCCGTTGCCGTCCTCCCTGCCGCGAGCGCGAGGGGACGGCCCGTTTGGGCGAAGTAGGCGCCGCTCGTGCGCGCGGCCATCACCGACGCGCGCAGGCGCGGCTCGATGACGTGGACGAGCGGCGCGGTCTCGTCGGCGAATACCTGCGCGAGAGGCGCCGCGAGCTCGAGGCGCGCGGCCCCGAGCACGTCGAGCGCGGAGGTTCGGCCGGCGTCCGCAGCGGTGAAGGTTTCACGCACACTCACGCGTGCGATCACGGGCGAAGCGCGCGCCGAAAGCTCGATGCCCCCTTCGCCGCGGGCCAGCGTCGTTGTCCCGAGGACGGCGTCGTCGAGGATGGTCGCCGTGGCAAGGCCATCCCAAGCGCCCACCGCGCCCACCGCGCCCCCCGCGGCCAAGGTCGCGGTGGGCCCCCACACCGGGCGCTCGCTCGGTCCGATGCTGCCGCGCGCGCCGACCCCGCGTACGCCGGAGCTGAGAATGACGCCGTCGGCGAGCCGCACCATCGCCTGGACGGACGCTCGATCGTAACCGCGGGCCGCCTCGTCGAGGGTGAGTGACGCACTTCGCGCGCGGGCGCCGCGCACGGCATCGATGTCCCAAGCGACGGCCCCCGTCTCGGCCTGAGGATACGAGCCGTGAGCATTGATCGACAGGTGGTCCCCGCCTAGCCGATCCCACCTGATCCGGTTCGTGGAGCGCGGTGTCCAGAACCGTGTCACGAGCTCGAAGCCCCCCTTCACGTAGACCGACGCAGTGAGATCGAGCTGGTCGTAGTCGTCACCGTCCTTCCACGGAAGATGCACTCCATCGCCGATGAGAAGGCCGTCCGCGCCCCGGTAAGCGACGTTGGGCGGCAAGACGCCGGCCCGCGTGGGGGCGCGCATCCAGAACCAAGGGAGCGCGAAGATCGTCCAACCCGCGACACGCAGCGAAGGGCGTTGCAGCATGAGATCGGCGGGGGGCGCCACGACGCCTCCTTCGAAACCGATCGACACGGGGGGATTGGGGCAAGGGCAGAAAACCACTTCGCCCGGCCCTTGGACCTCGATGCCGCGTCCGGACCGGCGCAGAGAGAGCGCAGGGCTCGTCAGGCGAAAGCGCTCGTACGTCACGACGACGTTGCCGCGCAGCACCAGCTCGCGCATGCGCGCGTCCACTTCGACTTGATCGGCGGAGAAGGAGAGCTCGGGCTTCTCGTCTTCTGCCGCCGCGCTCGCGGGGCAGAGCATCGCCGCGGCGACGGGCACGGGCGCCCACCACCTACCGGCGCAACGTCGAGCTCGTGCCGGCAGGCGTGGACTCACGGGGTCCCTCGATTGGACAGGCGCCTACAGAAAACGCTAACGCGCGGGCGGCGGGCTCGCCGAGGCGGCGCCGGGGGGCGCGCGTGGCGCATCGACGGGCGGTGATGCGGCGCCGGTATCGTCGGTCGACGTGGAAGACGGCGCCACGCGTGGCGCCGGCGTAGGCTCGCCGGCCGCTGGTTGTTCGGCGTCACGCGATCGCCCTTTCGCGGCCGGCGGGTCGAAAAGGCCCGGAGTCGGGGGATAGTCGCCGGCCGGGAAATCCACTTCCAACCGCGCGCCGCCGTTCTCTCCCGCCACGACCTTCTGCGTCGCGCTCGCGTTCTTGCGAAGATCGATGATGAGCTCGACGTCGCGTCCCGCCCTGAGCAAGCGCGCACGTCCGACCGGCGTGGCGAAATGCGTCGTGATGAGCGCGTTGCGGTTGTTGCGCACCGGCACACGTGCGTCGTGGATGACATAGATGAGCATTCCGTCGGCGCGCCGTTCGTCGACGCTGACCGATCGGGTGAGCTCGACGTAGATACGGCTTCTGCCGTCGGGCAAAAGGCGAAACCCGGGGAACGTCGCGACGGCCGCATCCGGGCGCGCCTTGGCTCCGGGACCGCGCCGCCCCGGTGTGGGCCGCCCATCCTTGGTCCCCATCGACGCCGAGTCGGGCGACCCCGGTACGGCGAACGGCGGCGAAGCTTTGGGAGTCTGTGCGTGCGCCGGCGCCACCACGCCCATCAATCCCAGGGCCAGCAGCAGGCGGAGGCGCGCGCCGTACATGGCGTCGATTAGACCACGCCCACGTGAAGCACGGCAAATCGGCGGCGGCTCGGCGTTGCCGCCGAGTGCCGCGGTGGTCACGCCTCGGTGCCGAGGTGGCCGCGCAGGATGGCCCAGAG
>DATHES010000179.1:0-4181 GCA_035318465.1 Polyangiaceae bacterium | reverse complement strand
AAACTCTAGCGGCTTGATCGTAAAGTTGGACGAAGCTGGTGCTCTAAAGCTCAGACTGACATTCACGAGCGTGAGCGCGTTCTTGCTGATCTCCACCTTATCGAGGCCGGCAATCCAAAAGACGTGCTGGCCTGGATCGGGCGGGTCGCCGATGGACGGCCCGATCTCGTACCAGATATCGCCGCTCGTAACGTTCGTCACTGCACTGGCGAATGCATCCTGGCTACGGATGCGAAGCCTTTGCGCGGGGGCGTCTAAGGTGCGCGGCGCAATGTAAATGATTGGCGCCGGGGCCGACTCGTTGAAGCGAACCGTCGGCGAGTACAAATGGATGATCGGGTTCGACGCGTCGAAGAACGTCATCACGGGGCGAATTCCCGTCATGAACGTCATGTCGCCGTGGCTGCCCGCGGCGCCGAGACCGCTCACCAGCGATAGGGTGGCGCCCTTGGTGGTGCTGCTGGACTGAGCCTGTAAAGTGAGGGTGTGTGGGACACCGGCGATCGTCGCCTGGTTGATGACGGGCGTGAGTGAAGCCTCGAACTGCAGCGATCCGACCGAAGAAAAGAGACGCGTTGCCTCGACGGCAAAGCTCTCGATGTCGGAAACGTAGAAGACCCAGCGGCCAGTAGCGCCGCCGGCGGTCGGAGGCGGGATCCAAAATCCTCCGTCTGGCGCGTCGCGATTGGCAAGTGTGGCGCTCGCCCAAGGTGACCCGAGTACCAACGCGAAGTCGTTCGGCGCCTGGTTCGTCGTCTGCGGCAGCTGCGAGATGGTAAACGTGCCGCTGTTGGCCTCCCAGCTCAGCTGGTCGGCCTTCATGGTGACGATGCCGCCGCTGCCGCTTAGGCTGACGACCGTGTTGGTGTTGCTCGGCCCAGTGACGTCGCCCGCGAGCGTGACGGAGCCACCCGCCGTTGTCGTGAGCAGCTTGGTCCAAACGCCGTTTACCCCGAGGTACAGCGCTCCGTTCGGTGCGTCCTCGCGAAGGTAGAGCGCCCCCTCCCAAACGGTCGACGTCGACGGCGCTCCGCTGCCAACCTTGATCGTGGGCGCGCCGCTCATACCGCGAACAGCTCCATGCTGCCTCCGCGAGCCGTCATCGGCAGATCGGAATACAGAACGGAGAGGTCTCCGAGTTTGACCTCGCGTCCGGCGCCGAGACCGGCATTGACAGACGGGGCCAGGCCAGCCTGATAGTGCGCGCGCGCGAGCGACTTGACCTTGATGCCTTCGTCGACGTTGGCCGTGCCCCAAACATCCGATCCGAAGAACACATTCGCCCCAACCTGGAGGTTGATTCCGAATGGGGCGCGAGATTGTCGCATCGACGCGATCGTTGTACTGCCTCCGGCATTCACGGTGAGCGCCGAACCCTCCAACGCTTCACCGTTGTCGATCCGCGCTATCGCGTCAGAAAGTAGGAAGTGGTGCGCGCCGGAACCGGCAAAGCCGCGTGATTGCAGATTGGCCTGGAAATTCACGTTGCCGCCGCTGACTGAACGCCCGTCGGTGAAGATGTTCTGCATGCCGCGAAGCTGCTGAACCTTGGTGGCACACGCAATGAGTTCGCACCGGCTGGCATTCACGATGATGTTGTCGCCGCGGATCCCGGCAGGGGAGAAACTGTTGATCGTTGCGAGCGTATCTGACCATTGAAGCGACAGGCCCGTCAAAAGAACGGACCCTAGCGCAGACGATGTGTTCATTGTCGAGCCGAGCGAGAACGACCACTCGCCGCAGTGGGCCGATGGCAACGAGACGATCTCGAACGTGTCGCCTGCCACGGGGATGGTGCGCGTGAATCCGTAGCCCATCTGGAGTGGTGGCGTCAGCGGCGCCGAAAGGCCTGGGTTCGAGATCTCGGCCGTGCTGCTTCCGAGGTCGCGGCTGATGCCCCACGTCACACCAGCGCGCGGGCCGCCGACGATTCGCATGAACTTCATCACGTAGGGGGCGAAGCTCGACCCGCCGGTGAGCCACGACACGGCGACGGTATCGAGCGTTTGCCCGGCAGCGCTGAACGCCGTGAAGGTGGAAATGGTGCCCGTGGCGACGGCCGTTGCGGCCGCGCCCTGAATCGTCAACTGCGCACCGTAGCCGGTAACCGCAGCCGGAAAGTACACAGGATCGGTTGCGGGCAAAGATCCAGCGATGGTGATCGTTGTGGGCTGGCGGAACAGCCAAGAGCCTCGGCCGAGCCTGCGCGCCAGTTCACCCCAGTCACGAAGTGGGTGCGCCGCATCAACACCCGTGTCGCGATTGTTCGCGGCCGCCGAATTGATGTGCCAGTTCGGCTGTCGCTCGGATGCTGCTCCCATCAGGCCGCCAGCAAGCTTTCCCACCTCCCGCTCGGATTGGCCGGCGGGATGTGCATGTCACCTGTCGTAGCGGGCGCGCCCGTTTTGTTGAGCCGGTAGAGGCCCCACGGCGTCTGGACGATCGCCATGATGCCGTCCGTGAACGGCACTACCGACGTGCTCTCGAGTGTGGGCATATCGGGGAAGACCTGAACCGCGCTCGCGGATGGCGGCAGCAACGTGCTGATGGCCCGCGGCGTCCACTGAGGTGTGCCGGCGGCGACCCACGTCATGACGTTGAGGTCCGCAGCGCCGCCCTGCGCGATGTTGGTAAGCGGCAGCGCGCCCGTCACGAAGTTCACGCCGCCCGCAAGGTTCAGTGGACCGTAGGAAAGCGCCGACACTCCCGTGACCTGCGGGATGTTGCCGACGACGAGCGCGCCGGCGATCGGCACCGTTGCGCCGTGGATCCGCTCGACGACGTTCGAGCCGTTCGGCCCCGTGACGTCTCCCGCGAGCGTCGATGAGCCAGGTGTGCCGGTCGCCCACTGGACGACGCCGGCGCCGTCGATGATGAGGATCTTGCTTACCCCGATGGGCAGCAGATTCGTTACCGGCAGCAGACCCGTGATGGCGTTGCCGTTCGCGAGATCGACGGGGCCCCAGTCGCAAGCCGCAACGCCGGTCGCGCGCATCGACTGCCCGGTGACGAGCGCACCTGCGGCCGTGCCGATCAGCGCTCCGCGAATCCGGACGTGCGTGTTGGCGCCAGGCGAACCCGTGACGTCGCCCGCGAGCGCCGGGAAGAGGCCGCCCGGGATCGTTGTCGACCACTCGGTCGCTAGCGCGCCGTTCGTGATCAGGATCGCGGCCGCCGTATGCGGCCGGATGTGCGCGACGGCCAGAAGCCCCGCGACCGCAGCCTCGTTCGCCAGGTCGACAGCGCCGTAGTCGATGGTGCTGTTCGTGACCGACCGCAGCACCGTGCCGGGCGTGAGGCCCGGGGCCGCGGTTCCGATGGCGGCTCCGCGCAGCGCGACCACGACGAACGCGCCCGGCGTCGTCGGAATCGTGACGTCGCCCGATGCTGTGACCCAGCCGGCCATCGGGCCCACGAGGGTGGTGAAGAGCTGGCGGACCGCGCCAGGCGTAATGGACCCCGGCACCACGGCCGGCGCCGCCCACGTCGCGACACCGGCTACGCGCGTGACGACGAACCCGTCGGTGGGTCCGGGGTCTAGCTTCGCCACCAGGATGCCGGCCTCGGCCGCGATGTTGGCGTCGACGAGCTTGCGGTACTGCGTGGCGTTGCCGGCCGCGTTCGTCGTGAGAACGGTGTCGGGGTTGTCGAACCCGATGTTGGTGATCGACAGCCGGTTCGTGACCGACGCCGCGTTGGCGAGGTTCAGCGCACCGTAGACGAGCGCCGCGACGGCGCTGACCTGCAGGAGGTGACCGGGCGTGAGGGCGCCGGCCGCCGGCACGAAGGCGCCGTGGATCTTGAGCACTTCCGGCAGTAGCCCCGTGCCGCCGAGGTCCGCCGCGAGCTTGACGACGCCAACGGTCGTCGTCGTCGCGTCGAGTACGCTGAGCGTGCGATCGGCCGTGAGGTTAGCCGATGCTCCGCCGTCGATCCGCAGCGGCAGCGTCGTGTTGATGACGCGGTCCGATCCGACGCCGCCGCCACCGCCCGAGAGCGTGATCCGGGTCGAGTTGCGTACCGGGTCATCCTCGATGAGGGCGCCGCCGACGATATCGAGATACCGGCGCCGCGGGTAGAACGTGTCCCCACGACGCACCTGCGTCCCGATGATGTCATAGAGCCACGTTCCGACGGTGGTGCCGGGCTCAGCCATGGGTCGTCACCGTCATGGTCGAACG
>DATHES010000178.1:0-12855 GCA_035318465.1 Polyangiaceae bacterium | reverse complement strand
TCCGGCGAGCCGGGCTACGTCGTGCCCGACGAGATCTGGGAAAACGCCCTCCACGATCGGGCCGGCTTGCTCTGCATGGCCAACCGCGGGCCGAACACCAACGGCGCCCAGTTCTTCATCACCGACGCCTTGGCCAAGCATCTCGACGGCGGTTACACGATCTTCGGCGAGTGCGGACCGGAAGAGATGGTGCACAAGCTGGCCAGCGTCGAGATCCAAGGCGAGCGCCCCAAGTCGCCGCCCAAGATGAAAGTCAAGATTCACCGCGCGACGAAGTGACGTCCCAGCTCAATCTGGCTGAAAAATCACCTGCTGCGAGTTATCCGTATAGTAAAATTGCTCGAATCCGCGGCGTTCGAAGGTGAGGGCCCCGAACGTATTCACGAGGATGCCCCAGGCCGCGAGGGCGTAGAGCGGAGGGCCGAAGCGGGGGCCGGCGATGGCCAGCATGGCGAAAAGAAATACGGCGTAGTCGTTGGAGAAGCGGTAGCCGAATTGGAGCCATCCGCTGTTTTGATAGAGCAGCAGCATGATGACGATCGGTACGGTGCCGACGGCGAGGGTACGAAAGACGGCGCTCGTTCGGCGCGGCCAGAAGACCGCAAGGTAGAGCGGCGTCGTCAGCCAGAGGGCGAGCCCGTGGGTATTGATCTGAAACCGCGGCGGCGTCTTGTTGATGTAGGGGAGGCTGCTCGTGAAGATGCCCAGGTTGCGAGCGAGGAAGTGGTAGGAGAAGAGCCCCCACTTGTCGATGCGACCGCGCCAGCCGACGGTCAGATGCTGGTGGCCGCTTCCGAACTGGATCGTGCCGAAGCAAGCGCGGTTGTGCCATAAGGTCACCGCCAGCGCGGCGAGAACGGGAATGCCGAAGAGGATGAGCTTTTTGGCGAGCGCTCCCCAGGCCACCTTTTTCGACTCGCTGGAGCGCGACACGCGCCAAGCTTCCAGCGCGAAGATGACGGCGGCCAAGAGGGGGTCGGGCCGCGTGAGGAACGCGCATCCGAGCGCGAGCCCGGCCACGAGGGGCCTTCGGGCCTCGAGCGCAAAGAGCAGATACGTGGCGGTGAGCGCGACGGTCACGACGTGCGCCGCGAACCAGACCGTCCCCTGCTCGGCGGTAAAAAAATAGACGGTGCCGAAGGCGAAGATCCACGAAAACGCCAGGTTCTGAAGCTCGGGGCGATCGCTTTCGCCCATTCGCCGGAGCTTCTCCAGCACCAAAAAGAGCACTGCGGGGCCTACCCCGGCGAGCCAAAGCCAGATCTGCCCATCGCGCAGGTTCTCCGGCGTCTTGGCGATGTACAGCATGGGAAGCAGGATCACGGCGGGAAAGGGCGGAAAGCTGATGAACCACTTGCCGTTATACTCGGCAAAATCGTTGTTTTGCGTGTAGGCGGGCGGCGGGTGGCCCAAGTCGAGGCGCCCGTGCAACCAGCTGTCGGCGAGGAGGGCGAAGTGGTTGGCCTTGGTGTGCTCGGTGAGCAAGTCGCGGCGCGCGAAGGCGAAGAAGACCGCCGTACACACGACGTAGACCAAGAGCGCGAAAGCCGCGCGACGCCGGCGCGATTCGGCGGGGAACCAGTTTGCAAGGCGTTCCCGCAGCGACGCAACGCCGGCCAGCTTCATCGGGCGCGCACGCTAGCACGTGGTTCTCCCCTGGCAGAATAGCTCCGTCGCTTTTATAGAAGTGCCATGCCTGACCGCGGCGCCTTCGTCGTTCCCGTCCACGATCTCGATCTCACTGGTCGCAGCGTCCGCTTTCCGATTGCGCCGGCGTGGCTACGCGGCGCTCTCGAGGGGTGTGAACCTCAGCCCGCCGGTTCGACCGGCCAGATCGACGTGCACCTCACCAAAACCGGCAACGAGGTGCTCGTGCAAGGGCAGGTCGACGCGGCCCTGGTGATACCCTGCGCCCGTTGCCTTGCGCCGGTCGAATATCGGCCGCACATCGAGCTCGCCCTGTTGCTCCGTCCCGCCTCGGAGGCGCCTGCTCTTGCGCGGCGCGCGGGGAGCAAACGGCCGGACCCGAGCGACGACGAAACGGAGTTCGGCGCCGTGGACGCCGATGCCGATACCTACCACGGCGAAGAGGTGGTGCTCGATCGCTTCGTCCGCGAAGCAATTCTGCTCGAAACACCCATCTTTCCCTTGTGCTCGGAGGCTTGTGAAGGTATCCGTCCGGCTTCGGATTCGGCGTCCGGTTCGCAAGGTGCCGTAACCGACCCCCGCCTTTTGCCACTCCTCGAGCTGGCCAAGAGACGAAAACTGAAGGAGTAGTCCCGTGGCGGTCCCCAAGCGACGAAAAAGCCGTTCCAAACGCGATATGCGCCGTGCCAATCACGACAAGGTGACGGTGCCCAACCTCATCGCGTGCCCCCACTGTTCGGAACCCTGCGTTTCGCATCGGGTTTGCCCCTCGTGCGGCTACTACAAGGGTGCCAAAATCATCGACACCTCGAATCCCGAGTGAGCGGTCCGCAGGGAGGTACTGCCGGCTTCCGCGCCACCTGCGCGGTAGGCTAGGCTTGCTGCGATCGACCCATGGCCACCCACCGCGAACCTAAAAGCTCGATCCTTGGGACAGGGCACTATGCCCCAGCCAAGGTCCTGAGCAACGCCGATCTCGAGCGGGTGGTCGACACGTCCGACGCGTGGATCACCGAGCGCACCGGCATCCGCGAGCGGCGCATCGCCGCCGACGGGGAGTTCACGAGCGACTTGGCGAGCAAGGCGGCCCTCGCCGCGCTCGAAACCGCGCACGTACGCGCCTCTGATCTCGACATGATCATCGTCGGCACCGTCACCGGCGATTCGCCCATGCCCGCCACCGCGGTGCATGTTCAGCGGAAGATCGGCGCGCAGAACATCCCGGCCTTCGATATCTCGGCGGCGTGCGCAGGGTTCATCTACGGCATCTCCATCGGCGATCAGTTCATCCACACCGGGCAGATGCGACGCGTGCTCGTGATCGGTGTCGAGCTTTTGTCCCGTTCCCTCAACTGGAACGATCGCACGACCTGCGTGCTCTTTGGCGACGGTGCTGGGGCGGTCGTTCTCGGACCCGCTGACGAGAGCATCGCCGAGCGGCGGCCGGGCGTCATCTCCACCAAGATCTTCACCGATGGCTCGCTCGCCGATTCCCTGACCATCCCCGGCGGCGGCACGCAATTGCCGCTCACCCACGCCGCGCTCGACGAAGCCAAGAACAAGGTGCACATGGCGGGGCAGGAGGTCTTCAAGGTCGCCGTGAAGAACCTGACCTCGGCTTCCAAGGCGGCCCTCGAGGTGGCTGGCCTCGGCGTAAAAGACATCGATTGGGTCGTCGCCCACCAGGCCAACATGCGCATCCTGGCGCAGGTGGCGTCGCGGCTGGACATCCCTCTCGAGCGCTTCGTCATCAACATCGAGCGCTACGGCAATACCTCCAGCGCATCGATCCCCATCGCGCTCGACGAAGCGGTACGTGACGGCAGGATCAAGCCCGGCCACACCGTTCTCATGTGCGCGCTCGGTGCCGGTATCTCTTGGGGCAGCGCACTCGTCAGGATGTGACGATGCGCGTAGCGTGGTGTTTTCCCGGGCAAGGTTCGCAGTACGTAGGGATGGGACGCGACGTAGCCGAGGCATTTCCCGCCGCGCGTGAGGTGTTCGAGCGCGCGGATCAGGCGCTCGGCGAGAAATTGAGCACGCTCTGCTTCGAGGGGCCGGAGGATGCGCTCACCCTGACGCGCAATACGCAGCCGGCCATCGTGACCACGAGCGTGGCCATGCTCGCCGCCCTGCGCGCGCGAACGAAGGTGCCAGCGCCGGTCAGCGCCGCCGGTCACTCTCTCGGCGAATACAGCGCCCTCGTGGCGAGCGGCGCCCTCTCGCTGGAGGATGCCGTCCGCATCGTGCGTCTGCGCGGCGAAGCGATGCAAGAAGCCGTGCCGCCCGGGGTCGGAGCCATGGCCGCGGTGATGGGCCTCACGCCCGAAAAGCTCGCCGAGATCTGCGACGAAGCCCAGCTGGGCGAGGTGGTGAGCCCAGCCAATTACAATGCCCCAGGGCAAATCGTCATCGCGGGACACGCCGCCGCCGTCCAGCGCGCCAGCAAGCTCGTCGCCGAGCGGCAGGGCAAGGCCATCCCCCTCAAGGTGAGCGCGCCTTTCCACTGTTCGCTGATGGCGCCGGCGGCACGAAAGCTGGCGGCGGGTCTGGAGACGGTGAGCATCGCGCCGCTGGCGTTCCCGGTGCTGGCCAACGTCGACGCGCGTCCCAACCAAGAGCCGCGCCGAGTCAAAGAATTGCTCGTTCAGCAGGTCGATCATCCGGTGCACTGGGAAGCAACGGTGCGCGCCATGGCGGAAGGTGGCGTCACCCACATCTTCGAAATCGGACCCGGCAAGGTGCTGGCCGGCCTGGTGCGGCGCATCGCCAAGCAGATCGAAGTTCTCCCGGTCGGCAACGCGGAAGGCATCGAAGCCGCCGCCAAGCTGCTGGCGTCGTGACGTTTCCTGGCCTGGTCCGGGCGCGTCGTTCCGTGATCGGCTGCTTTGCTGGAAGCGGCGCTCCCCTTTTGTGCTAGATCCCGGCCGCCATGTTCAGGCTCGACGACAAAGTGGCTCTCGTCACCGGCGGCTCGCGCGGCATCGGCCGCGCCATCGCCGAGGCGCTCGCCGAGCAGGGAGCCACGGTCGTCATCAACTACGTGCGCGGGGAGGCCGAAGCACGGGAGGTCGCGGGGGGCATCGCCGCCAAGGGCGGGAAAGCCGAGATCGCGGGGTTCGATGTGGCCGACGCGCCGGCCTGCGAAGAAGCGATTGCCCAAGTCGCCAAGCGGCACGGGCGCCTCGACATCGCCGTCTCCAACGCCGGCATCTCCATCGACGGCTTGATTCTGCGCCTGAAATCGGAAGACATCGCCCGCACTCTCAACGTCAATGTGGCCGGCGCCTTCGCGGTGGCACGCGCCGCTACCCGGGTCATGATGCGCGCGCGGTCGGGGCGCATCGTGTTCGTCTCGAGCGTGGTCGGTGAAACCGGCAATGCAGGCCAGACGGCTTACAGCGCCTCCAAGGCGGCTCTGCTCGGCCTCGCGCGCAGCCTGGCACGGGAGTACGTCGGGCGCGGCATCACCGTCAACGCGGTGGCCCCCGGCTATGTCGACACCGATATGACCCGTGCCCTGACCCCCGAGCAACGTGAGAACGTCCTCAAGGCCGTTCCGGTCGGGCGCGTGGCCACGGCGCGCGAGATTGCGACAGGAGTCGTCTATTTGGCTTCCGACGAGGCCAGCTATGTTACGGGACAGGTGCTTCGAATCAACGGCGGCATGTACATGTGACGCAGTACAGCATTGGTGCGAAAGGAACTGCGCGTCCGAACAGACGTGCGTCGGGCCCGCGGTTGGGGTAGAGGCGGCGGGCCTCTCCGGATGGAAAAATCTCCGGGGGTCAATCATGGGAAGGTGCGAGCTATGGCAGAAGGTCGGGACATTGCCGCCGAAGTTCGGCGAATCATCAAAGATCAGCTGGACGTCGACGAGAAGGACATCAAAGCCGAGTCGACCTTCATCGACGATCTCGGAGCCGACTCACTAGGGCTCGTCGAATTGGTTCTCGCCTTCGAAGAAGCTTTCGAAATCGACATCCCGGACGAGGACACCGAGAAGATTCGTACGGTCCAGGACGCCATCGATTACATCGAGAAAAACGCGAAAAAGTAGGGTCGAGCCGCCCCATCTCCTCGCGCGCCGGTGCTCGTGTTCGGGGCCCGGCGTGCGTGAGGCGAGTTGCCGCCTAGCCGCCCCTCCTTCAAACTCCAGCGGCCAACATCAAGCGTCAGGTCTTCGCCATCCCAGATCTCGATCGGCAAGTTTGGCGGGGAGCCACGGAAGGATTGCGGCGAGGCCGCCGCGAAATGGTCATGGAACGAGTCGTCATTACGGGTATCGGGCTGGTCACGCCCAACGGAATCGGAACGAGCGAGTCCTGGAAGTCCATCGTCGAGGGGCAGCCCGGCATTGCCCCCATCACCTTGTTCGATGCGTCGGCGTACAACTCCCGTATCGCCGGCGAGGTCAAGAAGTTCGACCCCGTCCAGTTCATCGAAAAGAAGAAAATCAAGGAGATGGCCCGGTTCGTCCAGCTGTCGATGGCCGCCAGCAAGCTCGCCGTGCAAGACGGGCACCTCGAGCTATCCGACGAAGACCGCGAGACGGCAGGCTGCTTCATCGGCGTCGGTCTCGGCGGCCTGGAGGGCATCGAAGCCATGGGCCGCACGCTCGCCGAAAAGGGCCCGAGCCGCATCAGCCCGTACTTCATTCCTTCCGTCATCGCCAACCTCGCGGCAGGGCAAGTGTCGATTGCGCTCGGCCTGAAAGGCCCCAGCTATTGCATCACCAGCGCCTGCTCGTCGTCGGCACATGCCATCGGCGAAGCATGCGAGTGGATCCGTCGTGGCCGCGCCAATCTCATCGTAGCCGGGGGCGCGGAATCGACGATCACCGGGCTCGGCGTGGGGGGATTTTGCGCCATGTTCGCGCTCTCGCGGCGCAACGACGACCCCGGGCGCGCCAGTCGTCCCTTCGACAAGGGGCGCGATGGTTTCATCATCGCCGAAGGTGCGGGCACGCTCATTCTCGAGTCCCTCACGCACGCGAAAAAGCGCGGGGCGACGATCTACGCCGAAATCACCGGTTACGGCGCCACTAGCGACGCCCACCATCTCACCCAGCCGGCCCCCGAAGGTGCGGGCGCACAGCGCTCCATGCAGATGGCGCTTGCCGACGCCAAGCTCGATCCGAGCCGCATCGACTACATGAACGCGCACGGTACATCGACACCGCAGGGCGACATCCAAGAGTCGCGCGCCATCGAAAAGGTGTTCGGCGATCACGCCCTCTCCAAGAAGCTCTGGGTCTCCTCGACCAAGTCGATGATGGGGCATTTGCTGGGCGGTGCCGGGGCCGTCGAAGCCGCCATTTGCGCGCTCTCCATCGCCAAAGGGGTCGTCCCTCCCACCATCAACCTGGAAGATCAAGACCCGGAGTGCAGGCTCGATTACGTACCCAATGTCGCGCGCGAGAGGCGGATCGATCACGCGATGAGCAACTCGTTCGGCTTCGGCGGAACGAACTGCTCGCTCCTCCTCTCACGCGCGCCATGAAATGTCCGTTCTGCGGCCGGCCCGACAGCGGGGTCGTCGACTCACGGGTGTCGGCGACGGGAGAACTCGTGCGGCGCAGACGCTCGTGCGACGCGTGCGGCCGCCGCTTCACGACCTACGAACGGCTCGACGAGATCCTCCCCACGGTGGTCAAAAAAGACGGGCGACGCGAGAAGTTCGATCGTCCAAAGCTCATCCGGGGGCTTTCCACCTCGTGTAGCAAGCGCCCCGTCAGCGTGGCCCAGATCGACGCCATGGCCGACGCCATCGAGCGCGATCTGCAAGAACGCGGTGACCAGGAAGTCAGCTCGGCCGTCATCGGCGAAAAGGCGATGGCGCGCCTGCGCGAAGCCGACGAAGTCGCCTACGTTCGTTTTGCCAGCGTGTACCGGTCGTTTCGGGACATCGACGAGTTCATGGCCGAACTCGGCAAGCTTGTGAAGGCTCGGGAAGCACATTAGCATTTGGGCGGTTCCTGAAGCCGCCCCGAGGGCACTGAAACGGCCCCCCCTCTCTCTCCACCGCGACGCGATCGGCTGCGGCTCGACGTTCATGACCTCCAAAAAAGCCGCCCCTGCCGTCCCCGAAGATCCAGACAGCGAATTCATGGCCAAAGCCATCGCCGCCGGGGCCAAGGGATATCCGTCGCCCAACCCGCACGTCGGCGCCGTCGTCGTCAAAGGCAGGGAGGTGCTCGCGGTGGGGCATCACGAGCGGGTCGGCGAGGACCACGCCGAGGTGCAGGCGCTCAAGCTGGCCGGCGCCAAAGCCAAGGGGGCGACGCTCTATGTCAACCTCGAGCCGTGCAACCACGACGGGCGCACGCCTCCCTGCGTCGATGCCATTCTCGAGGCGAAAATCGCGCGGGTGGTGGTGGGATGCATCGACCCCAATCCTCACGTGAAAGGGGGGGGCGTCGAACGTTTGCGCGCCGCTGGCGTGGAAGTGGTCGTCGGGCCGAAAGAGAAAGAAGCGAGCGCACTCATTGCCCCTTGGGCCAAGTGCGTCACCACCGGGCTCCCATATGTCTCACTCAAGCTCGCGGTCTCGCTCGATGGTCGCATCGCCACGCGGACGGGCGCATCGAAATGGGTCACCGGGCCCGAGGCGCGCGCCAAGGTGCACGAGCTGCGCAGCGGGATGGACGCCGTAGCGGTAGGAATCGGCACCGTCGTCGCCGACGATCCGCGCCTCACCGTACGTGAAGTCGATGGGCGCAGCCCCGTTCGCGTCATCTTCGACACCAAGCTGCGCACGCCGTTCAGCGCGCGGCTCGTCGGCACTGCGCGCGAAACCGCCACGTGGGTGATCACTTCCGTCGACGCGTCCCCCGCCGTCGAGCAGTCGCTCACCGATCACGGCGTGCAGATTGTCCGCGTCGCCCCTTCCGCGGAAGGACGCATCGATGTCACCGCTGCCCTGCGCAGTCTCGCGCAGCGCGGCATCGTCTCGCTCATGGTCGAAGGTGGCGCCGAGCTCGCCGGGAGCGTGCTCGCCGCGCGTCTGGCCGACGAGCTGCACGTCTTCGTTTCCCCGATCTTGCTCGGCCCGCGGGGGCGCCCCGGCGCGGTCGACTGGGCGGGCCCGGACACACCGTCCGAAGCGCCGCGCATCGTCGATCCCCACTGGGAACGATGCGGCAAGGACGCCTACGTCTTCGGCCGCCTGGCGTACGCGCCCAAGTAGCAGGGGCGCGACCGCGAAGATCTGACCGCCTGACCGCCGGAACAGCGCGATGCGCCGGCCGACCCGCCGAATCCCGCTGAATTGCGACGCCCCTCGCAGCGTGTTAAGAAATCGCGTCGATGGCGATTCGCGATATCCTTCAATACCCCGACAAAAGGCTGCGTAACCGGGCGGTGCCGGTGGGCGCAGTGACGGCCGAAGTAACCCGTCTCATCGAAGACATGAAAGAGACGATGTACGCCGCCCCCGGGTGCGGGCTGGCCGCGCCGCAGATCGGCGTTTCCCTGCGGCTTTTCATCGTCGACACCGCCGCCGAGGACGAGCCGAGCGATCTGCGCGTCTTCATCAATCCCGAGATCGTTTCGCGCCAGGGCAAAGTGGTCTGGGAAGAAGGGTGTCTCTCCTTTCCGGGCGTCCACGAGGACATCGAGCGCGCCGCCAAGGTGGTCGTCAGGGCCACCAACGAGCGCGGAGAGCCGGTCGAGTTCGAGGCCGAGGGGCTGCTCGGCGTCGCCGTGCAACACGAAAACGACCATCTCGACGGCGTCTTGATGATCGACCATATGGGCGTCCTCAAACGCCGGATGGCGCTGCGCAAGATGCAAAAGCGCGCAACGTCGGCCGAGCTCTAGCTACCCGCGCCCGCCGCCGGCGCCTCAACCCCGTTCGCGCTTGAACAGCGAGGCGTCGAACGGTCCGCCGCGTGCGGCCAGGTCGTCGGCGATGCGGGGGACGATGCCCGTCGGGCCGAACGACCCTTCGATGGCCCCGCCCGCTGCGGTGCGTTCGACCACGAAGGTGAAGATGTCGCGACCGAGGATGCCGCCGTTGCTGCCATAGAGCTCAGCCACCCGCATCACGCGGTAACGTCCGTCGCGAAGGCGTGCGACCTCCACCGCCAGCTCGAACGCGCCGAGCAGCCAGCTGCGCGCGGCGTCGGGGGTGAGCCCCGGGCGGGCGGCCATGAGGTCGGGAACGAGGCGCTCGAGCGCGTGCCGGAGCGAAGGGGCGGCCATGGCCGCGAGCACGCCCTCCGAGCCCTCGACGATCGTGCTCGCGACCGCTGCGGCGAGCGGTCCCGTCAGCGGGCTCACCACGAGCCTCTCGGGCCGCAGCCGCGCTGCCGCGCGGACCAGTCGAGTCGCCTCTTCCGGTGCGTCGGGGAGGCGGATGGCGACCGGAGCCGGTTCCATTCCCCACAGCTCGTCGACGTTCTGCAGCGCGACGATGCCATCCGAGGCAGGTCCGGCGGCGGCCAGCGCCGAGAGCAACATCGCCGTCGCCTCGACGGGGCCGACGAGGAGGATATTGGCCCGCGCCGCCGAGCAACCTTGCAGGAACGTCGCCATGGTTCGCGACACGGTGCCGCTGCGCACGAGATCTTCCAAGCTGACCTCGGCACGCCTCCGCTTCTTGATGACGAGCGCGTGCCCGTAGAGCGACGTGGGGGGAAGCACCGCTTGCACCAGAAGCCCCCGGGGCAGGTAGCGTTCGACCATGGTCTCGCCCTGCCCGAGCGGCACCGACGATTGCCGGCAGAGTCGGACGATCGCGCGAAAGAGCGCAGCTTCGCTGGAGAAGGGAGGATCGATTTCGACGATGTCGCCGGCGCGCACCGCCGTCACGTGGTTGTGTCCGAAAACCCGGATCTCCGTCACGTCGTAGTCGTCGAGCACCGCGTCGAGCGCGCCGAGGCCAAAGAGCTCGCGCTGCGCGTCACGAATGGTGTCGTCGACCTCGACGTTTTCTGGCAGCTGGCCGTCGTCGCGCAGGGCCTTGGCCTTCTCGCGCACGAGCCGCTCGATGCGAGCGGCAAGGACTTGATCGGGTTCCGCTCCGCGGGCAAGCGGCGCAAGATCGATCGACTCCGCGACCCGTTCGATGAGGGCCGAAAGCGCCAGTGCGCGGCTCGTGACGATACGCGCGGCATGCCCCGCGCCCGGCTGGCTGCCGGTCGAACGCGGGCTCGGCGTGGCAGTCGACACACTGTGCAGCGAGCGCGAAGCGATGGCCGGTTCGTCCCCGACCGGAGCCGGGCTGGGGATGCGCGGCGCCGTGCCGGTGACGACCTCCGAGACCTCGAGCGGATGCTTGATCCCCTCGCTTGCCTCGGTACTGGGCGCCGTGCCGACCATCTCGCGACCGGTATACTCCGCGGCGTCCACCGCCACCGCTCCCCGCGCCGTAGCGGCACTGAGGGGCCTGCCCATCGACGGGGAGGGTTGAGGTGCGGGCGGCGGGCCAGCGCGATGAGGGGCCGAACTCGGCGTCGCGGGCGGAAGCTCGACCCGGAGAACGAAATCGCCCACGTAGATCTTGTCGCCTTCGCGGACGATGGTCGCTTGAGCGATTTTCCGTCCGTTGACGTACGTCCCGTTGGTGCTCTTCAGGTCAGTGACGATGAAGCGGCCATCACGAAACAAGAGGCGCGCATGTCGCTTGGACACATTGCCTTTGGGCAGCATGAGGTCGTTGCCCTGGACGCGACCGACGTTGATCTCGTGCTTATCGAAGATCTCGCGGCGCTCGCCGCCTCCCTTTTCGCTGATGACGATCGCGAACATGCTCGGTAAGCGTAGCCCTCAACCGGATTGACCGCAGGCTCGCCCACAAAGGAATACACCGCTTCTTTCGCGTGCTGTCAACTTCTCGTTCTCGGCCGAGCTTCGAGCGAGACCGCGCGCCGTCAGCTCGCTGTCGGCCGAGCTTCGAGTGAGACGACGAAAGGCGCGGCGCTCCCGTCGTTCCAACGCTCCTCGAGCGACGCCGCGAATGCGCAATGGGCTCGGCCGAACTGCGCTTATCCCGACGCTTCGACGATGACGTCGGATCGGATTTCGAGTGGCTCCGGACCATCCCGCCGATCTTTGACTTCCGAGGCGACCTGCTCGAGAAGCTCACCGGCCAGCGTCATCACTTCGTTCGCGGCGTATCCCTGCGTGCGAAGCTCGCGGTAAATCGTCTTGGCCAAGATGGCGATGGAGCGCGGGTCGTGTGCGGTAGCGGCAATATGGGTCGGCAAGGCCATGGTTTTTGGGGGATGCGCCAGGGGGCTGAACCTAGCTTCTGCCGTGGTGGAAAGCAAGAGCAATGCCGCTATTCTACGGCTTGTGTATTCCGGCATTTACGTTCGATCTGTCGAGCTTTCGACACCTGAGTGCGAAGCTAGGTACGCAACGCGCTGCGTAGCATCGCTCCAGCCGTCCGCCTGGGTCGTCCAAGCGAGCGAGTGAATGGCGGCGCGGTGTCCGTTGATGCTAGCCGCATCGCCGATGCATTCCCGTTGGAAGGGCGCGCGTCGTGTTGCCATCGGTCGCGCAATGGCGTCGTGACCCGCCGACCCATGCTCGAAGCGAGCATCCGCAAAACGGCACGGAATATCAGCAGTGCGCCGCAAGGGACAGCGCGTCTTGTGCCGCGGGAGCAGCATGAACTGGACCGCGCGGAACGGCCAAGTCGGGCTCGCTCCCCGCGCATCGGCGTTATCGCTACATCGCAGTGCGACGGGACTTGGCACCGGTCGTCGCGTCTCGACGCGCGGGCCGCGTCGGGCCAGGTACGCAGCGACGCTCGATCTCGGGTCGTTTGCCGATCCCTATTCTTTGGAGGCTATGCCAAGTAGCAGAAACGCGTTCGTGCCGAGGTGCAGGCTTCGACGCGGATTTGCAAACGCGCGTCAGAGACGCGCAAGCGCATCGGGACAGGCCGATGCCGCTTCAGGCGATCACCGACGATCGGCGGCGTCTGCCCATGAGGTCCCTCCGGTCGAGCACGCAGATGGCGATCTCGCGAGAAATGGGATCGACCTTGGTCAGAGACGAAATCTTTCGAAAAGAGCCGGCAATCAGCGCCCCGGCTGCCTCTTGACCTTCCTCTCGAGCCGCGGCTACCGTACCGAAAGCTCGTTCTACGAAGCTGGGTGGTTCTAGTTGGCGGAGGAGACGGGCGCGTTGCGAGCTCACTTGGGCACGCGCTTGAAGTGGAGGAGCCAATGGCGGTGGGTAAAGTGAAGTGGTTCAA
>DATHES010000177.1:0-86205 GCA_035318465.1 Polyangiaceae bacterium | reverse complement strand
GATCTCGCTTTGTCGGGGGCCACCCTATGGCGGGACGCGAGGTCGGCGGCTTCGAGGCGTCGTCCTCCGGCTTGTTCGAGCAGACATCATGGTTCGTGACGCAGCGCGGGCAGGACGCGGCCGACTCGGGCGCGGGGCCTGTCCCAAAAACGGACCCTCGCGCGCTCCCACGAGCTCTCGATCTCGCGCGCGTCGTCGGAGCCGACCCCACCATCGTGGACGCCGATGCACACGATCGCGCGATGGCGTACGTGTCACATACCCCACAGCTCCTGGCGAGCGCGCTCTATGGCGTGGCGGCGCGCGCGGGGGTGCTCCGCGAAGCGGGCAGCGGATTTCGCGACGTGACCCGTATCGCCGGGGGGTCATCATCGATGTGGCGTGACATTTTTGCCGCCAATCGCGAACAGATCGCGGCCGCACTGGGAGAGATTCTCGAACCGCTCGTGCGCGCACAAGAAGCGCTCGTCGCGGGCGACGAGGCGGGTCTTCTCGCGGTACTTCGACTGCTCGAAGACGCACAAGCCGCGCGCCGCGCCACCCTCGAAGCCCCAAGGGCCTCCAGCAAGGTGTCGCCATGAACGAGACCAGCCCGCCCACTGGCCTCACGGTCCTCGACGATCGCTACGAGCTGCAGGAGGTCATCGGGCGAGGTGGACATGGCGTGGTCTATCGCGCCAAGGACCGCAACTCGGGCAACGACGTCGCCATCAAGTTCCTGCACGACAGCATTGCCATCGACCCTCACTACAACATCCGCATGCTGCGCGAAGCCCAGGTCATGGCGGCGCTCACCGGGACCAGCGCCATCCGCGTGTACGGGCTCAACACGACGCCGGACGGTGCCCTCTACCTGGTCATGGAGCTGCTCGCCGGACGCGATTTCGACACCTATCTCTCCGATTTCGAGGACGGCGGGCGGCGGCTATCGGTGTATCGCCTTTTCGAGCTGCTCGACCCCATCGTCGATACCCTCGAAGCCGCGCACGTCAGAGGCATCGTTCATCGGGATCTGAAACCGGGCAATATCTTCGTGCTCGACGCGGGCGGCGCGCGCCTGCTCGATTTTGGACTCGCCAAAGTGATGGCGGCCGCGCCGCTCACGAACAGCGGCATGGTCGCCGGATCGCCGAGCTACATCGCGCCCGAGGTCTGGAAAGGAAATCCCCGCGCGCTCGATCATCGCATCGATGTCTATTCACTTGGAGCGATCGTTTTTCGCGCGCTCTCCGGTTCGGTGCCCTTCGAGGGCAGCGATATCGTCGAGAAACTCCACCTCGTGACGACCGCCCGGCGCCCGAGCTTGCACCAGCTCCGCCCTGATCTGCCTCTCGAGGTCGACGTCTGGGTGGCCGAAGTGCTGGCCATCGACCCCGACCTAAGGTTCCGGCAGGTGCGTGGAATGTGGAACGCGCTGCGTGCAATTATGGGCGTGGCGCGCAGATGATCAGGCTGGCGGAGCGAAGCGAGCTCGATTCGTCGCCCTAGAACTGGGCGGGTGCCGGCGTGCCCGCCTTGTTGAACATGACCTTGGTCATGCCCCAGCCGACGGCGATGAACACGGCGGCGATGAGCCACCTCAGATCGTTGCCATAAACCGTGGGGTAGTGGTTGCTGATCATGAAGAAGATGAGCGGCACGGACATGTACGTGTTGTGCTTGGAGCGAAGACCGGCGACGGCGGGTAGCCCATCCGGAGGAGGTTGTCCGGCCTTCATGGCAGCGATGATCTTGCGCTGGTTCGGCCAGATGCGCATCCACACATTGGCGGCCATGATGGTGCCGAAAATGGCGCCGATGTGGATGAAGACCGCGCGGCCGCCCATGACCATGCTGAGGCCGAACGCGACGCCGGTGATGAGGACGAAACAGACGGCAATGCCGGCCATCTCGCTCTTGGCCATTTGTTTCCACAATACGTCGTAGATGGCCCAGCCGACGATGAGGCTGCCCAAGCCGACTCCGATGGCGAGGCCCTTCTCGGACTGGTCCTCCACCATCGCCCCGCCCATGTAGTAGACGATACCGAGCAGCAAGAAGCCCGTGATCCACGTGTAAGCAGCGCCCCAACGAAACCAATAAAGTGCTCGTGGCATGACTTCGGGAATGATCTTCTTTTTGGACTCGGCGTCGTAGGTCTTTGCAACCTGCGCGTTGACGAAGTTGAAATACCAGAGGTGCCCGATCCACATCACGCCGGCCACGACGTGAATCCAACGGAACAAGAGATTGAGCAGCTCGCTGACTGTCGCGTCCATCGTACGACTCCCACTCTCTCGGACCTCATCGAGGTCCGCGGCATCAAGGTCGGTTACGCAGCGGCCCTTCTAACCACGCAGTCGCGGCGAGTCCACGCATTTCTCGAGCGCCGGCGTGGGCTCTACTCCATTAGCTTTTCGCCAATCTATTGGCAGCGGACCGAGAGGTCCGGCGTTGCCTGTAGCGCGCTCGACTGCTACCCGCCGCCGAAGAGGCCCGAAACGAGCATCTTGCGACAGTGCCGAGCGACCGTCACGCCGCCGTCACTTGCCTTCGTATTCGCAACGCGAATCGCACGTTTCGAATACGGTTACGCGGGTGAGGGGCGAAAGTAGGGGTTTTACCTTTTGCCAGATCCAATGCGCGAGAACCTCGCTCGTAGGATTTTCGAGGCCGGGGATCTCGTTCAAATAATGGTGATCGAGCTGATCATGCAAGGGCTTGAAGAGCGCATGCAGCTCGCCGAAGTCGATGAGCCAACCGGTGTCCGGATTGACGGGACCTTCGATGGTGAGCTCGATTTTGAAACTGTGGCCGTGAAGGCGAAAGCATTTGTGCGTTTCAGGCAACTTGGGTAATCGGTGAGCCGCTTCGAATCGAAACTCGTGGACGAGCCGCACGTTCATCGCGCCGACTCTACCATTCTAAAACTGACTGGAAAGCCTTTCGATGGCCGCCGGCGTCGCGGCGTCCTCGAACAGGTACGGAAGTTGGATGCGCGGGAGATCAGTGCCGGACGCGAGGCGCTCCTGGCTCGCGGCTTGAGCGCGCTCTTGAACTGCGCGCCGTGCGGCGGCCCGAACACCACTCGCCGCGGCGGGCAAGTCGGCCGGCGCGCCGATCTCGGTATCGCCCTCCAGCGTTTTCGCGAGCTCGCGCGCCTCGGCTTCCGAGAAAAGCACGGGCAAAACGCCGTTAACCACCAGCGCACCGAGGGGAAGGCGCAGATCGTCGCGCACCGCGCCGATGAGCTCGAGGGTTTCGGTTGCAGGCAGCTCTTCCGGAAGCGTAACGACCAGCACCGCCGTTTGCGCGGGGTCGGCAAACATCTTCCAAGCGCGCTCCGCGTCGCGACGCAAGATGCCGGGCGGGACGATCTCGACGATGACCTTGGGGACGCGCAGCATGTCGAGCCCGTGCCCGGTCGCGGGCGCATCGAGCAAGACGACATCGAACCGGCGGCGCCCATTTTCGTCGACTTCGGTGGTGTGAAACCACGCCTTGCCGAGCATCGCCCATTCCGACAGCCCGGGCACGGCGGGGAGAAACGAGCGAATGTATTTGTTGTGAAAGACCACGCGATAGAGGCCCGGTACCTTGAGCACCATCCGTCCGTATTCTTCGAACGCGTGCTCGGGCTCGATGTTGACGGCCCAAATACCCGGGGCGACCGCGATGATGTCCGGCCCGACGAGCTCGGACGCGAACATCGAGCTGATGCGTTCTTTGGCGTTGCACATCGCGATGAGGACGCGCTTGCCGCGGCCGGCGAGAGCGCGGGCGAGCGCCGCGGAAACCGTGGTTTTGCCGACTCCACCCTTGCCGGTAACGAAGATGAAACGCCGGTCATCGGCTCTCCACATGGTCGAGCTGCGATATAGCAGACCAGCCCTGCCGAGGTAGTGTCCGTTCTTCGCCCTACCCTATCGCGCTCGCCCCCAATGGGGCTGAATCGGCCACGTGAGGTGCGGAGGAGTGCTAAGAACACCTCGATGCGCATTGCGCTCACGCAACTCGATGTCACCGTCGGCGCCCTCGACGCCAACGGTGCCGCCATCCTGGAGGCGGCGCGGCTGGCCCGCGACCAGGGAGCGGACCTTGCCATCTTCGGCGAGCTCGCACTGGTCGGGTATCCGCCGCGTGATTTGCTCGATCGGCCCGCCTTCGTGCGCGCGGCGTTGTCGAAGAACGAGGAGATCGTGGCGGCCCTGCCGGAGGGGATCACCGTCCTCTTTGGAACCATCGACGAGAAGAAGGACGGCGAAGGGCGGCCTCTCTACAACGCTGCGCTCGTGGCACGGCGCGGCGCCGTCGTGGCACGTGTTCGCAAGCGTCTCTTGCCGAGCTACGACGTCTTCGACGAAGACCGGTACTTCGAACCGGGCGAGAGCAGTACCCATTTCTCCATCGGCGACAAATCCATCGGCGTCACCATCTGCGAGGACGCGTGGAACGATCAGGCGCTCTTGGCTTATCGCGCGTCCAGCCCGCGCTCGTACCGCGAGGTGGGTGGTCCCATGCCGCGCTACCGCGCCAACCCGGTGGCCGAGCTCGTGGCGTGCAAGATCGATCTTCTCGTCAACGTGTCGGCGAGTCCCTTCGCGCTCTCCAAGCGCCAAGCGCGGCCGGAGATGTTCGCCGAGATAGCGGCGCGCCACCAAATCCCCGTGGCCTTCGTCAATCAGGTAGGCGGCTATGACGAGCTCCTGTTCGACGGTCGCAGCACGCTGTTCGGCAGGGACGGGCGCGTGCTGGCGCGCGCCGCCGGCTTTGCCGAGGACTTGGTCGTCTGCGATCTCGAGCGGGGTGGTCCCGTCGCCGCCGATCTCGAGTCCGACGAGGAAGCGGCCTACCGCGCGCTCGTGATGGGCACCCGCGACTACGCGCGAAAATGCGGTTTTCAGCGGGCGGTGCTGGGGCTCTCCGGGGGGATCGACTCGGCGCTCACGGCCGTCATCGCCGCGGATGCTTTCGGGCCCGAGCACGTCCTCGGAGTCGGAATGCCGAGCCGCTATTCTTCGCCCGGCTCGCGCGAAGATGCGAAAAAACTGGCCGCGACGCTGGGGATCGAGTTTCGCGAGTTCCCCATCGAGCCGATGTTCGACGCCTATCTCACCCATCTCGAAGGCCCCCTGGCGGCCATCCAGCCCACCTCGCCTTCCGACGTCACCTTCGAGAACGTGCAGGCCAGGATCCGTGGCACCGTGCTCATGGCCATTTCCAATCGCACCGGCGCCCTCCTGCTGACCACGGGCAACAAGAGCGAGCTCGGCGTCGGGTATTGCACGCTCTATGGCGATATGGCGGGCGGTTTGGCCGTCATCAGCGACGTGCCGAAGACGATGGTCTATCGGCTGGCGCGCTACGTGAACCGCGGTAAAGAGCGTATCCCGCGCGCATCCATCGACAAGCCTCCCAGTGCCGAGCTTCGCCCCGGACAAGTCGACCAGGACTCGCTCCCTCCCTACGATCTGCTCGATCGCGTGCTGGAGAGGTTCGTGGAGGACGGCGCCTCGCGTGACACCATCGTCTCCGAAGGCGTCGCCGCCGAAGTCGTCGACCGCGTGCTCGCGCTGGTGCAAGCAAGCGAATACAAGCGGCGCCAAGCCGCCCCCGGTCTGATTCTCACCAAGAAAGCGTTCGGCGTTGGACGGCGCATGCCGATCGCGCAAAAGTTCAAGGAATGACCGTACGAATCACGCGCCAGGCTCTGTCGCCCATCAATGCCCGCTTGGAGAAGGCTTCGCCTCTCGAAATCTTGAGCTTCGCCCACGCGACGTTCGGTGACCGAGTGGCCATGCTGTGCGGCATGCAGCGCGCCGGCACGGCGCTCTGCCATCTGGCCGACCGCGCCGGCCTCGGCTTCGACGTCCTTTTCGTCGATACCGGGGTCATGCACCAGGAGACGCTGAAGACACGCGACGACCTCATCCAAACGCACCCCCGCTTGCGCATCACCACCTTGTCTCCCGCGCGGAGCTTCGCCGCACAGACGAGCGAAGAAGGGCTCCTCTACTTGTCACGGGGCGGGCAAGAGCGTTGTTGCGACATGCGCAAGACCGAGCCTTTGCGCGCCATGCGCGGGCGCTACGACGCCTTCGTTTCCGCGCTGCGGCGCGGCGAGGGGGGGGCGCGTGCCAAGATCCAGGCGCTCGACCTCGATCAAGAGATGGGTGTCCTGCGCATCCATCCTTTCGTCACGCAGGCGTCGACGGATCTCGATCAGTACATCGCCGCGCACCCCGATGTCGTCGTCAATCCCCTTCATGCCATGGGCTTTCTCACCATCGGCTGCTTTCCCTGCACGACACCGGTCCGCGACGACGAGCCCGAGCGGGCGGGGCGCTGGCGGCACCTTGCCGGCGTCGACTATTGCGGTATCAATCCCACCGACCGTGCCAACGTCGATGACGCCTTCGTCACTCTCGATGACCGCTACGGGCCCGCTTTCGGCATGGTTGGTGAGAGTGGATCTTGACAGCGCCGGTCGATTCGAGTCGGATCGCCGCCATGAAAACGCAGAACGTTCTCTTCCTTGTCGGCCTTGGCGCGCTGTGCAGCTGTTCCTATACCGAGAAGATCGTCAAGGCGGAGCCCGCCGCGATGGAAGTCAAAGTCGTCCGGGCCGACGACAAACCTTTTCACTGCCAGGTACTCGGGGACATCCAGGGGACCTCGCGCGCCGAGGACAAGGACAAGGCGCGCGGCGGCGCAGAGAACGATCTGAAGAATCGGACCGCCGCTCTCAAAGGAAACTACGCCTTGGTGGAGACCGATCGCTCCAATCCCGTCGGCACGAGCTCCTACACGGAAACCGTGCTCATCGGCAAAGCCCTGAAGTGCGAAGAACAAAGCTGACCAGGTTGCTGCAAAAGGCCGCCGAAAGGTTCTCGCGGCTACTTCGGGTTCTTGCGGCTGTTTCGGGTTCTTGCTGCTGTTTCTCCCCCCAGCCCCCCTCACTTTCGTGAGGGGGATGCCGATAAGCGGGGGAGAACTAGCGACCGATAACGCAACCCGGTAGCGACGCCGGGCCTTTTTTCGGCAACGCGTACGTCAGGCCTCGACGGCTTTGCCCGTACGCCCGATGCCGAGCGGCGAACGCCAGAGTCCGGACGACGGGACCGTGAAGTGCGCGCGCAGCGGTAGTCCATCGGGCGTGAGTCCGATGAGGCACGGCGAGCCTGCGCGGCCACGCGCAACCGTGCAGGGGAGGGTGTACTCGACGCCGGTGACGGCGTCCGCCAAATAGACAATGGTCCGATGTCCGATCGGCAGCGATTCCGCCGCCGCGACGATCAAACGATCGTAGGAGAGATCTTTCAGCTCACCTGCGAGAAAGCCGGAGCCGGCCGTCAATTGGACGGGGATACCTCGGCGCGAAGTATCGATGGCTTCGAGCTGCGGCGCATCGTCGGCGGCAGCCACGAGTTGCAAGAGCGAAAGGAGCTCGAGGCGTTCCTGCTTGTCGAGCGGCATGCCCAGCGCCTCGTAGCGAACACGAAGCTCCCAGAAGCGAACGAGAAGGTCGAGCTTTTCCATCACGGTGAGCAGCCTCCGCGACTGCCATGGCTCGGATTGACGAGTCCTTTCCATGCGTGAAAGTGCACTCTTCATGCCATCATGCGCTAAAGCTGGTGAAGGGTGGTTTGCGACGCCAGAACCTGAGAGCGAAACGCCGTGCCTACATCAGAGCCGCGATTTTGATGTCTCGACGTCGTCTCCCGTTCACGCACGAACTATCGACGGCGATGCGTGGTGCGCCGACAATGTGCATTTTCCTCGGGAAGAAGCTGCTCACGTTGAATGTTTTTCTCCTGGTTGCAACGTGTTTTGCGGGCACAGCGGCGTGCAGCGCGCCGCAAGTCAGTCTCGCCGAAGAGCCGCGCGAGTACGTGGCCACCGACTATGAGGTCGTGCTCGCACGGTGGACGCGAACCGAGCATCTGGTCGCGCTCTCCGAGCTCGACGATCTGCTGACGGTGACCGCCACGTTCGAGTCGTGGGACTTTCGTTGGGCGTACGCCGTGCGTTACGCGCAGGACTATCGCCTTTCGGTGGAGCAGCGGCGGGTGCTGCTCGGAGCAACGCTCAACGAGACGCGCGCCCACCACCAATTTTTCGTGGCGCTCTACGGAAACAACCGCCGCTGGAGCGATCTCACCCAGCCGACTTCGGCCTGGATCGTCCGCCTCATCGACGATCGAGGAAACGAAACCGCGCCCGAGGAGATCGTTTCCATTCCCCGGCCCGGGCCGATCGAGCGGACGTATTTCCCTTATGCGTCGGTGTGGCGCAGGGTCTTTCGCATCAAATTCCCGGCTTCCACGGCGAACGGTCCGACCATCGCGCGCGACGCCAGGCGGGTGGGGCTGCAATTTGCCGGCGCCCAGGGGAGCGAACAGCTGCACTGGGAGCTGCGCTAGCTACATCCCTGCGAAGATCTCCAAGAGCGGAGGACAACTGACGAGTAGCTCGTGCGCGACGGCGCGGGCGCCGAAGAGGACGATGGCACCTTTGGCGCCGGCACGGGCGGTCGCTGGCGCCGCTTCTGCGCCGAGGACCTCGGTGGCAAAGAGAAAGTCGCCTGGCATGAGCTTGTCCCGCACGTGCCCGCCGCCATCGTCGTCGAGATCGACGGTCCCGACGCCGACGATGACCAATCCCGGCACGGGGAGCCCTGCGGCGGCGAGCACTTCGTGCGGCTGAAGTATGCGTGTTTCGAGGCGTTCGATGGCGAGCGTGCGCAGGCTTTCGTCGAGCCGGTCGCCCATCGCGCCCATCGAGCAGCCGACGATCGCTTGGACGCGCGCCGATGCGACCTTGAGTTGCTGCAGCAGCTCCGGCGCGGCCGCGAGGGCATCCTCGGCCGTTTTGGCATCCCAGAGCGCAATTTGGGTTTGCTCCGCTTCTGCCACGAGGCGTAAGGAGACGGTTTCTGCGATGGGCGACTTGGCATAGAGGAGCTGCCCGGCGTGGAGCACGCCGGCCGACGCTTCGGCCACGGTGGCTTGAATCGCGGCTTGCCCGGTGATGACGAACGCCAGACCGGAGACGGTGATCTCTTCCTCGATGCCCAGCGACTCGATGGTTGCCGCCCTGAGCAGACCCTCCCTCTGCGAGGGGCTGAGCTGGGCGAGCGCGTCGAGCGAAATCGGAGCAGGTGCCACGCTGGGCGGGAGTTGCGGCAGTGGACTCTGGCGAAAGGGCGCCGCGGGGGAACTTCCCCACGCCGAAGCCGCCTGGCCAGCGCGCACCGATGCGCTCGACGCCGGCGGCGGCGGACTGGAACGGAAGAAGTCCGAAGGCGGCGCGGCGGGGACCGGGCTCGACCGATGAGGAGCGACACTCGGCGAAGAAGCCGCAGGGACCTGGACACGAACCGGATTCACGCTCGGAGGAGGGGGCATGGGACTAGGACCGGCGCTCGGGACCGGCGACATGGAGATGGGCACCGATTGAATCGGCGCGAGACTCGCCGCGTTGGCGCTTGGCGGCGAACTGTCTAGCACGGCGGGAAGCGAAGGGAGGGGGATCGTTTCATCCTGGTCGACGTCCGTCTCATCATCGACCTCCGTCTGGAACGGCTCCCTTTGGGTGAGGGGGCGCGGAAATGGGTCCATCATCTGCTGCGGATCGGTGTGACCGAACGGGGTCGCGAGCGCCTCGCGGATCGCTTGGTCGATGAGCGCTGGGTTCGGACGCGAGTCCCGTTCGTCGCCGGGCGCCAAGCGCGCGCGCGACTGGGGCGGCGTTCGCTCGGGCCGGCCCGGTGGCAAAGGCGGGAAGTGCCGGCCCTCGCGTCGCGATGATCCCGGCGTATTGCGCGAGGGGGGCGGCGGTGGCGGCGCGACAGCGCGCCCTCGGACGGGAGGCGGTTTCGGCGGAGGGAGCGCCCCCGCCGTCGGCGCCATCGCACCAAGCGGCGGTGCGATCGTCGTCGGCGGGGGAAGCGCGGGAGGTCGCGCGGCAGGAGGCGTCGGGGCCGAGGCCCCGCTCGGCAGGGGAATCGTGGGTCCCGACAGCGATGCCAGCAGCTCGGTGGCAGCGCGGTTCAGCTCGTCGGCCCTCGTCACGGCGCCGGCTTCCGCAGCCGCGTCGACCGCCCTTTTCAGCCAAACGATGGCGTCGTAGCGCTCGCCTTGCTTCCAGAGCGCGGCGCCCGTCGTGAGTCCCCACGCGACGTCTTCCGCGTCGCTATCGTCCGGGGAGGGAAACACGGGATGCATCGAGGTCACACGATACCGTCAGTTGCGCCCAACAGCATAGAGCTTGCCGTCGTCCGAACCGACCAGAAGAACGCCTTTCGGAGTGATCACCAGCGGGGCGTCGACATCGCCCCCCGTCCGAAGCTTCCAGACGAGGTTGCCGTCCGCGGCCAGACAATACGCGTGATCGTCCTGTGCGCCGAAGTAAAGACGTCCGGCGGCATCTTCCACCGGTCCGCCGTGAATGCCGAATTCCGACGCGCCGGTCCCGGAAACGGAGAACCGAAAGCGCACCTCGCCCCTCGCCGGGTCGAGCGCGACCAGTCTCGGCGTTGGCCCATACGTTCCCGTGAACACGGTTCCCTCCCGTCCCAGTGACATCGCCCCGCGCACGAAGCCGCCGACGGAGGCCGCCCACCTGATTTCGCCATTCTCGGGAGCGAGCGCAACGACCTCCCCTTTGTCGCTTCCTACGACAATTGTGCCGTCATCTTGGATCGCGGGGCTGCTGTCGACGTCTGCCCCGAGGTCGACGCGCCACCGGACCTTTCCCTCCGGCGAGACGGCGTAAAGGTAGTGATCCTGCGAGCCGACGTACACCGTGCCATCGTCGGCGACCGCGGGGGACGAGTAGCACTTTCGTCGCGCCTGCATGCGCCAGAGCAGCGTGCCGTCGGGCTTGGCCGCATGCAAGACCCGGCCGCTGGCGAAAACGATTCCTCCCCACGGCGTCGGGGCGGCCCCGGTGTCGACGTCCCCCGGAGTGTCGAGGCGGAAACGGATGATCCCCTCGCGGGTCAAGCCGAAGAATTTGTGCGCATCGGACCCGATGAAGATGAATTCGCCCGAAACGAGCGGCGACGCATAGACCCGATCACCGAGATCGACGCTGAAACGCAGCTTGCCCGTCTCGGTCAGGGCGAACAGCTTGCCGCCCAGCGAGGCGACCAGGATCGTGCCGTCGTCGAGGACGACCGGAGCCGCCTCGATGGGCCCCCCGACATCGAACGTCCATGCCACGGTCGGCGCGGTGGGGCCCTCGAACGGACTGCGGTTCGTATGCCGGGGGTCGAGGTGAAGCATGGTCGGTGGCCCTCCGCTCACCCGGCCGATCGCGGCGCGCGCTGCCCCCGCCGTTTCGGACTCCAAGGACGCGGCGGGTGACGAAGAGGCCGCGCTCCACGTCGCCCCGTTGCGGGGTTGGCGCGGAATCCGCACGGAGACCACGGCGGCGACGACCGCCGACAATGCGCCTCCCATCACCAACTGGTGAAATCGGACCATGGGTTCGGAGGAAGATCTTTACCGCAAGCCGACGACTTCAAATGGACCCGATGAGCACCTCACGCTCTTTCGCGCCATTGGCGGGCCCGACCACGCCCCGCTTCTCCATGAACTCCACGATACGCGCCGCGCGGTTATACCCGAGGTTCAGCTTGCGCTGGAGCCACGACGTCGAGCAGCGGCGCGTATCGGCCACGATGCGCACGGCGGCGTCGTAGAGGGGGTCGAGATCGTCGTCGTCCGCATCCGCTGGATTGCCGTCTTCATCGCGGGGCTTGATGATGTTTTCGTCATAGATAGGCGACCCCTGGGTCCGCAGGAAATCGGTGATCCTTTGTACCTCTTCCTCGCTGACGAAGGGGCACTGCACGCGCCGCGTGTCGTTGGTGCCGTTCATCTTCACCAGCATGTCGCCGCGGCCGAGCAGATGCTCGGCACCCTGCTCGTCGAGGATGGTCCGCGAATCGACCTTCTGCGAAACGCGAAACGCGATGCGGGTCGGGAAATTGGCCTTGATGATGCCGGTGATGACGTCGACGCTCGGGCGCTGGGTGGCGAGGATGACGTGCATGCCCGCCGCGCGCGCTTTCTGCGCCAACCGGGCGACCGCCGTTTCCACGTCCTTGCCCTGCTGCATCATGAGATCGGAGAACTCGTCCACGACGATGACGATGTAGGCGATCCGATCGGGCGGCTGTTGGTCGGTGCCGTCGGTGGCCGCCGCTACCCGCACCGGCTCGCCATCGGCGCCGATGGCGGTGACTTCGCTCACCTTGGGCGCTTTGACGAGCCCTTTGCGGACGCGGTCGACCCACGCATTGTACGTCGCGATGTTCTTGGTGCCGGCATTGGCAAAGAGCTGGTAGCGCCGCTCCATCTCGTCGACGGCCCATTTGAGCGCGTTGGCCGCCTGCTTCATGTCCGTGACGACCGGCAGCAGCATGTGCGGAATCTTGTCGAACGGCGCGAGCTCGACGACCTTGGGGTCGATCATGAGCAGCCGCAATTCTTCGGGCGTTCGCCGAAAGAGCAGGCTGGTCAGCATCACGTTGAGCCCCACGCTCTTTCCGGCGCCGGTCGCGCCCGCCACGATGACGTGCGGCATGGACGCGAGATCGGCGAAAAATGGCGCCCCCACGTGATCGCGCCCGAGCACGACCGGCAAGGGCACGGCGAGTCCCGTGAAGCGATGGTCCTCCACGAGATCGCGCAAATACACCGGCACCCGCGCCTCATTGGGGATTTCGAACCCGATCCGATTTTTTCCCGGAATGGGCGCAATGATGCGCACCTTGCGCGACAGGCCGAGCGCCAGGTCGTCGGCGAGCGAAGCGACCTTCGATACTTTCGTCCCGGCCTGCGGCGAAACTTCGTATGTCGTCACGGTGGGGCCGGGGTGGATCTCTTCCACCAAGCCCTGCACGCCGTAGTCGTTGAGCGTCTTTTCGAGGAGCTTCGCATTCCGGCGCAGGAGCTCGCGGTCGATTTCGAGGACGGTCGTAGCCGGCGGATCGAGCAGGTTCGTGGCCGGCAAGTGAAACGTCGGCGAGACACTGGTCGAAGCGGCCTTCGGCCCCTTGTGCGTCGCCATCTCTCCGCTCGTATCGACGATGGTCGGCCCCTTCTTGGGCGCTCTCTTTTTTCCGGTCCCTTCCGCTCCATTGTCACCGGAACCGAGCACCCCTCCCTCGTCCTCCGCTCCCCCCGTCGCGCTCGTGCTCGTCGTCGTACTCGCGGCGGCGCTCGCGTCGGCGCCCGGACGACCAGGGCCGCTCTCTTGCTCGGCGCTCGCGTTCACCGCCCCGGTCGCGCTCGCGCCCGTTTCGCCGCGCCCCGCGCCTCTCCGTCGCGCCTTCGGTCCTCCGATGTCATTCGGTTCTGCCGGCACGCCGTTCGACTCCGCGACCCTGACCGGCGGCGGACTCACGCCTTCCGCTTCGTCGTCCGAGAGGGCGGCGATGATCGCCTCGTCGTTGCGCGTCGCATCGATGCGAGGCTCCTCCAGCTCGCGCCGTCGGTCGGCGCGCTCACGCTCGAGGGTGCGCGCGGTGGCCCATGCGCCGGCGACGGCGCGCGCGCCGCTCTTGGCCTTGGCGGCAGCGGCCCCGGTCCCTCTCCCGGCGCGTTCGACCCAGGTAATGAAGGAAAACGATGCGCGCCCGATGAGCACGAGACCGACGATGGTGAGCCCGATGATGTAGGAACCGAGCGTGGAGAAAAGCGAACGCAGGACCTCGCCGAAGAGCTCGCCGAAGGTCCCACCGATGGCCATGGCACCGAAGACCGTCGCCTGCGGCAACGCGATGTGAACGAGTGCCGAACCGATGCATGCGACGAGCACGTCGCCGGCCATGCGGGCGACGTTGGCGATCGAGGCTCGCCGCTTGAGCAACGGAGCGGCGAAGAGCGCCAGCTCGAGCGGGATGCCCCACGCGACCACGCCGAGGAAACTGACCGCGCCGCCCGCGAACGCCGCGCCGACGGGCCCCACCCAATCCCCCCCGTGCAGGTCGGGGTGCATCGGATCGGCGCGAAAACTGAGCAGCGCGAGGGCGGCGTAGACCGCACCCGCAAAAAGGGTGAGGGCCGCCGCCTCCCTGCCCCGGTCGAGGGGGGTTTTCGGGTCGCCGACTTCGACGGACGCCGAGCCGTTCGCCGCAGAGCGGCGCGGCGTGAAGAGTGCCACGGGCATCACCTACGTTTGCCTACACTCCCAAACTAGGCGAAATGCGGACAGAAGGGCAAGAGTTCGGGGGTTGGTCATTCAGCCGACCCGTACCCCTGCGAATCGGGCGGGCAGGGGTGTAACTGCTGGATCTCCCCGAAGCAAACCGGCTACCATCGTCGAATTCATGCTCCCCAGGGGGTGCCTCGCAGACGCGAAATTTTGGCAGAGAACGAAGGGCGGTGGTCCGCTCCGCCTAACTAGAGGCACGGAAGGACTGATGGAAAGAACAGACCGTCGGCAGTTGGTAACCTCTCTCCCGATTTCAGCCTTCGTCCTCGCCATCGCCGGCGCGACCCTGCTTTCATGCCGCGTCAACGAGAGCGACGTCAAGCGTTGGGGTTCTACGGAACATGGCCCGGACAAGCTCGCCGCCGTTCTGACCCACGACAAATACGATCCGCAGCTTCGCAACGAGGCGGGGCTCGAGCTTCTGCGCATGAAGCCGCGCAGCGGGCGCCGCATCGGCATCTCCCGTTTGATCGACTGTCTCGCGCAGCTGTCGCCCGAGGAACGAAAAAAGCTCATCGACGGCATGCTCCCGCATATCATCAGCCAGATGAAGGCGCCCCCGCCCGCGGCCGTTGCGGGGCAGCCTGCCCCGCCCGACGCTTCCTTCGCCTACAAGGACGCGGCGATCGCGATGCTCACGTACGACAAGGCAGTCCTCGTCGCCGACGATGCCTCGCGCAAACAGCTCACCGATGCGCTCATCGAGTGGTCGCAGCACGACTTCGAGCATCGTCTCGACAACACCACGCAGATGTTCGGCATGGAGCAGATGATGCGTGTCATCGGCGCCCCCGCCGTCAAGGGGCTCCCCGCGCTCATCTCCGGGGAGGGCTCGAAATACGATCGGATCGCGTCGCTCGTCGCCGAGCTCGGCGATCAGCAGGCCAAGGAAGCGACGGCGGCGAAGCTCGTCGACCTCGCCAAGCAAACCGGCTCCCAGGCCTGGATCGAGAAGACCAAGCCGTCCGTGGAGGAAGCCAATCGCGCGTCGAAAATCACGCCTACACCCGAGCAGCTGCAAAAACAGCTGGCGCAGTACCAGGAAGAGGCGCTCACCAAGATCTTCGCTTCCATCAAGAAGGTCGGAACGCGTCCGGCGCTCGACTATTGCCTCTCGGTGGCGATCGACAAGACGCAGAGCGAGAAACGACGCCAGGCCGCTCTCGCAGCGGTGGAGGGGAGGCTCGACCGCAATACCCCGGGCGACATCGAAAAGGTGTTGGCCCTGGCTGCGGCCGACGAGACGCCGGACAGCGTGCGCGATCTCGCCTTCCAGCGCATCGGCGAGATGCCCCGCGAACAGGTCGTGCACAAGCTCTTCGGAATGTTCAACTCGCACAAATGGAAGGTCCGCTGGGTTGCGGCGGGTACCGTGCTGCGCATGTCCAGCACCGACCAGCTGGGCGAATTCATGTCCCACCTGCCGGGCGGGCTCGCTCCCGGCTTTGCGATGACGGAGCCGCTTTCGTACGGCGGTTTGATTGACAAAATGACGGTCAAAGGTCCGAAGCCCCGCGAGGCCGTCGTGCCCTTCCTGAAGGAGGGGAGCCTGGCGGCGCGGCTCACTGCCCTCGGATTTTTCTACGCTACTGGCAAAGCGGCCGACGCGAAGGTCCTCGCCCCCTACGAGGCGGACCGCTTCCCCGTGCCGAAAACGGACGATCCGGAAGCGAAATGGCAGTGCGAAGTGCCGAAAGCGGACGGCAAGGAGAACGAAACCAAGGACATCAAGGACGTGGGGGAGTTCGTACGATTCTGCGTCACACCCGCCATGAAAGCGCGGTAAGACCGAGGCACTACGTTGTCAGATTCTCGCTGCTACATCGATCGTCGAAGTAGTGCTAGGCCCCCTTTCCAGCGGCGTTTCGTTAGCGCTAAGATGCCGCGCACTGAGACCTCATGAGCTCGGATCCCAACAAGAAATCGCCGCGCACCTTCCAATGCCGCGACATCCTCTGGGATGCCTTTCAGCAGATGGCGCAAGAGCTGGAATGCTCCGTCGACTACCTCATCAATGAATCGATGAAGCAGTACGCACGCCAGCGCTACGCAGGGCGCACGGCGCAACGCGGAAATGACGGCGTGTCGCCCTCGCAAACTCCGGGCGGCGAAGTCGCGTTGTCGCGTTCGTCGCCCAGTCTGCAGCCCCCGCAGCGGGCGTCCAACCTCCCTGCACCCGCGACGAACCCGCTGCCCCCGCCTCCGGCGCGGACACGTTCGTACAGCAACGTTCCTCCTCCGCCGCCACCTCAAGGTCGAGGCGGGTTTCCGGCGCCGAGTCGGGCGCCCGGTCCGCCTCCGCCGATGAATTCGCCGCGCTCGGTGCCGCCGCCGCTTCCGCGGGGTGGACCGGTGCCGCCGCCGCCCTCACGCTACGGAGGTGGCAGTGGTGGCTACGCGCCGGCTGCCGCGCCGGCTGCCGCGCCGGCTGGATATGCGGGCCAGCTCAGCGTCGTCTACGCAGGCGAACGGGTGGCGGTGAACAAAGATCGCTTCATCATTGGCCGCGGCAAACAGTCGAGCGATCTGACGATCAAAGACCCCAACGTGTCGCGTCAGCACGCGATGATCGAGTTTTTGAACGGCCAGTACTACATGGTCGACATGGGCTCGACCAATGGCGTCGAGTACAACGGTCAGCGGATTTCACGCCGACCGATCGCGGAAGGGGACATCTACCGCATCTGCGATCACGAAGTGAGACTTACGTATCGGTAGCGCAGCCCCGCCCGACCCTCGTCACCTTTGGATTTGGTGGTGAGAAGAACCGCCAGGGCGCCAGAGTCGTCACCAGGGGTCGCCAAAAGACTTTGGGATGGGAGCGGGGAGCCCCCCCGTTCGGCGCCGTTGGCCACGAGCCTACAATGCGTCCGCGGAGCGCGCAATGCACGAGGGGCCGAGCACCACGCTGTTTCTTGCTACCGGAATCGGTCAGGAGCGGTGCCGAGGGCGTTCCGCGCGCCCGAGCGCGATCGTGGCTAGGATGGCGGCGTGAAGCGAGGCGCACCGAAGGTGGTCTGGGTGGCCGCGGCCGTCGCACTTTGGCCGTTGTCCCTGGCGGGCTCCGACCTGCCTCCGTGGCGCGACGTCGATGACATGCCACTGCCGGATGCGTCGGGCAGCGTGGTCGTGCAGCGCGGCGAGCAGTCGATACTCGCCGAACCCACGGCCACGTCCACGCGCCGCGGTACGGCGAAGATGGGGGCCGGTCTGCCCTGGTTCGGCGCCAAACGCGGATCGGGGTGCGCGGCGCGGTGGATCAACGTCGGTCCGCTCGCGTGGATTTGCCAAGACGTGCTCGCCTTCGATCCGCGCCCGCCGATCGGGGCGAGGTACGCCGCGGAAACGACCGCCGCCGGAGGGCTGCCCTTTCGCTACTACTTCGTCGGCCAAGCCGGATCGAACGGCTATCTTCGTCTCGACGACGCCGAAGACGTCGCCCCCGATCACGACTTCGAGCCCGGTTTCGCGATTGCCGTCGTGGAAGAGGCGGCCAAGCTGACCGTGCGCTACGTGCGAACCCGCCACGGATTCTGGGTGCCGATGCGCGATCTCGTCCCGGTGACGGCCCTCGATTTTCATGGCGAGGAACTCAAAGAGGGCAAGATCGACTTTGCCTGGGTGGTCGAGGATCGCGCCGTCGTGTACGCCGCACCGGGGGGCGCTGCTCTCAAATCGGATCCTCTGCGCCGTCGCTTCGACAAGGTCGAGATCTTGGAAGCCAAAGCCGCGAAGGGGGGAGGCTTCGTGCGCATCGGGGAAAAGGCATGGCTCCGCGCGCGCGACATACGCCGGCCGGCGCTGGTGCCTGCGCCGTCGAGCGTGCGCGCCGGCGAACGCTGGATCGACGTCGATCTCGCGACGCAGACGCTCGTCGCCTTCGAGGGAGAGACGCCCATGTTTGCGACGCTCGTCTCCACCGGCAAAGGGCGTGAAGGGACCGACAGCGCGACCCCCAAGGGGGAGTTTCGCATCTGGGTCAAGCTGGCGAGCTCGAACATGGACAACCTCGAGGACGAGGATGCCGCCAAATACTACGCGATCGAAGACGTTCCTTACGTCCAGTACTTCGCCAAGGGCGTAGGGCTACACGGGGCTTTTTGGCACCGCGGCTTCGGTCACGAACGCAGCCATGGCTGCGTCAACCTCGCGCCGCTCGATGCGCAGCGCCTGTTCGCCTTTACCAGCCCGCATTTGCCGGCGGGCTGGACGGCGGTACTGCCGACTCCGGTGGAGAGCGGAACGCTCGTGCGCGTCAGGTAAGGGTGCCGTTTAGAGTTTGATCTGGCCCTGCAGGAGGAACGCCATGGCCCAAGCGAAGAGGACGAGTGATTCGATGAGGGCGAGACCGAGAATCATCGCCGTCTGAATTCGAGGCGCGGCGCCCGGGTTGCGAGAGATCCCTTCGAGGGCGGCGGCGGTAGCGCGACCCTGCGCCAGCGTGCCTCCGAGTGCCGCGACTCCGATGGCAATGCCTGCGGCGCCAGCGGCCCAGCGGAACACGTCCTCTTTGTTGGTGGCCGGGGAGTTGACGGTCTGTGCGAAGGCCGAGGACGTGACCAACGTCACGAGGGTCGCGGAGACGAGGGCCAGCTTGCTCTTGGTGGACATCTCAGTTTGGCTCCTTCTTGGGAGGTGAATGACGGCGGTGAGCGCGCGTCGCGCCCGTTTAATAGCTTTTTGACCAGATGGCTAGTGCCGATCGCCAGAAATTCTTCTGGGGCCCCACCCCCGCGGCGGCTCCGGCACCGATCGCGTTTCCAATCGGTGCCCTCACGATCAGTGCTCCTCGTGCTCGGTGGCGAGGCCGATGTAAATCGACGTGAGCAGCGAGAAAACGAGAGTCTGAACGACAATCACGATGGCCCCGAGGAACATGAGCGGGACCGGGATGAAGACCGCGACCATGCCGATGGCGATGCTGGCCAAGAGGTGGTCGACGGCCATGTTCACCATGAGACGAATCGACAGCGTGATCGGCCGCACGCAGGTGGAGATGACCTCGATCGGGAAGATGAGCCACGCGAGGTACCATTTGGGACCGGCGAGGTGCTTGATGTAGCCGAAGCCGTTGGCTTGCAGACCGTAGTAGTTGAACACGATGAACACGCCGAGAGCGCAGCCGAGCGTGATATTGAGGCTGGAGGTCGGCGGGGCAAGCCCCGGAATGAGCGTTAGGATGTTGGAGAAGAAGATGAAGCAGGCCGACCCGCCGATGATCGGGAAATAGCGCTTTGCGCGCTTCGGTCCCATGACGTCCTTGGCGATGCCGTAGAAGAAGCCCACGAAGGCTTCCATGAACGTCCGCACGGTGAGCTTGTCGTCGGGGATGACCGCGCGATCGACATCGGCCAGCTTGCTGCGCGTCCGGAGCGCCAGGAGCGTGACGAAGAGCACCACCAAGATGGCTGTACAGATGGGCTCGAAGCTGCGCCAAGTCGGCGCGCGGTGCCCGATGAAGGAATAGCCGATGAGCTCCGCATTGTGTTGGAGAGCCGGGAACTTGGAGAGCAGGTACGTGAGAAAGGTCGTGTGCTCGGGCATGGTGTTCGCGCCGACCGTGCTTGTAGATGCAGTCGCCCGCGAAAGCTAGATGGAACCTTCCCCATTTCCGATGTCGGCGCGCAACCCGAGAAACTGGGAGGCCACGATGCCGATGGGGAGCGCGAGATAACCGATCAAGAAGGAAAGAGGATCCGCCAGGTCCTTCTTGAGGATCACGAAGACGCCGCCGAACAGGAGGAGCAGTTTCAACATCGCCAAAAACGCCCACGAGCCGCGTCGGAACGGGCTCGACAACATGGCTCTGCCGATGCGCGTGAAGGCCCACAAGTTGAGGACGGCAGTCAATCCGCCGATGCCGGCGCCGATCCCGGTCTCACGACTGCTGATGAGCCATGCCCCGACCCCGAGGAGGATGGCGATGGCGACCACCGCGAAGAGCGGGCGCCCGAGCTCGATCCCGGGCCTCGTGTCCGTGAGCGTGCTCGACATGGGGGGCGGCTGGGAACGGCGATGGCCGAGCAAATCCGATTGATCAGCGATGCTGACTGCTGGCGGAGGCTCCGTCGTCGGTAGCTTGAAGGGAGGCAATTGGGGAGGCGGAAGGTGCCCGATGCGCGGACCGGTCTGGCGCGCTCGGTTCATGATGAGCGTCATGTCGGACTGGCGTCGGGTCGGCGTAAACTTGGCCGCCTCGGCTTCGTTGGCCTGGGTGCGGGCGAGATCGCTGTAATCTTCGGCGTCCGATTGGCCCGCGGCACTAGCTGGCGGGGGGCTCCCTTTCGTGCCCGCTTTCCGATCCCCGCTTTCGCTCATCCCTTTGCCTCGGTCCCCCTGCGCACTCGACCTGATCAGGAAAGCGACAATCCGGCGACCACTCTCCGAAGCCCAAATCTATCATGGTCAGCCTGGACCATCCCGGCGCACCACCGTCGTCGGCCGACTCGGGCTTAACATGGGCGCCGCGATCGGGCCATCTTCACCCCGAAAAACCGTCCTTCGCGCGCGGCGGGCCCAAAGCTCCCCTGCCGACGTCGGCAGCTCGGGTGCTATGTTGTTGCGCTACCTGAAACAGGAAAGGGTGCAAGCATGCCGTCGCGGAAGGGGCCGACCATCGCAGGTTCATTGGCTTGGGGCGGGGTTTTGCTGGGCTTTTTGGCATCATTCGTGTTCGCCGAACGAGCCGGCCATGCCCAGCCCCAGACGGCTCCCGCTGGCTCTGCCGCGGCGTCGGCTGGCGTGTCGGGAAAAGCGGGCCTGCCGCCCCTGCCCGCTGGTTCGGCGGGATCGACCGCCCCGAGCGGTGCTCCTCCTTCGGGGTCGGCTGCACCTGGGGCGGCTCCCCCTTCGGGGTCGGCTGCACCGGGAGCCGCTCCCCCTCCGTACATGTACCAAGAGCCGTGGGCGCCACCGCAGGAGGGGCAGCGCGCGCCGGGCGGCGGGCCTTCGCCTCTGCCGGCGGCGCGCCCCGGACCCTATGTCTACGATCCGCCCCCGCCCGCCCCTCCCATGCATCACGCACCGTGGGCCTCACTCTGGCTCGGGGCGAGGGTCGGCGCGCTCTTTCCATTCGGGAACGCGTACGCGACGGGCAGCGACGGCTACTACGAGTACGGGGAAAAATGGGATGGGCTTGCCACGGGTGGGGCCCTCGTGGAAGGTGACGTCGGAGCGCGCTTCGCGCGAAGCTTCATCCTCTATGGCTTCTGGGAGCACGGCTGGATGGGCAAGGGGAGCGATCCTGCGTGGCGCATGCCCGACCCGGGATCGAACTTCGGCGATCAGAACAGCGCCACCACCGATTACACGGGGCTCGGATTCCGATGGTCGTCGCGGCCGAGCAGCGTCGGCCTCCTCATCGATGTCGGGCTCGGCTACCGATGGTTTCGCGAGCGATGGAGCTCCGGGGCGAAGATGGACCTCCAAGGCTTCGGCGAGTTTCGCTTGGGGCTCGGCGCCGACGTGCGCGTGACGCGCCTCTTTTCGCTCACGCCGCTGCTCACGATATCGAGCGGCTCGTTCAGCGACCGCACGGTGACCCTCCCCGGCGAGGGCAGACGCGACATTGCCCAAACGTACTCCGGTTCGCACGGCACCCTCACCCTCAGCGTCGGCGGAAACTTCGACCTCTGGGGCTCGGACTGACTACGGAGCCGTCACGGCTATTCTCGCCGCGACCGTGTCAGGGGGAGACGATCCGGAGCGCGTCGCGGAGCCGATCTTCGCTGAGCTTGGCCAGGATCGGGCAGAGGGCGCGCACCGCGAGCGCACGATGGCTGATGCCGTTCTTCTCGGCGTCGCTCAGCTCGGCCATCGTTTTGCCGGCGGCGGGGACGATGAAGAGCGGGTCGTAACCAAAGCCGCCACCGCCTCGTGGTCCGGTGGCGATGATGCCGTCGCAGTTGCCCGCGGTCAGAATGGGGGGAGAGCCGGGCCGCGCGAATGGATCGACGACGGCCAGCACGCAGCGAAAGCGGGCCTGTCGTTGATGGGGTTCGACTTCGCCGAGCGCGGCGAGGAGCGCGGCGTTGTTCTCGGCGTCGGTGGCGCGCTCGTGAGCAAATCGCGCCGAACGAACACCGGGCCTTCCGCCGAGAGCGTCGACCTCGAGACCCGAATCGTCGGCCAGCGTCAGCATCATGGTCGCGTCAGCGACGGTGGTCGCCTTCTTGAGCGCGTTGCCCTCGAACGTGTTTTCCGTCTCGCTCACGGCGGGAGGCGCGGAAAGGACGTCGGAGACGCCGACCACCTGGAAAGGCAAGCCGCGCAGGAGCTCCTTGAATTCGATGATCTTGGCGCGGTTCGAGCTGGCGATGACGAGCGTCGCGCGCTGGCGCGCTTCGGCGCTGCCCGGCGCCGGCGGTGTGCTCAAGGGGTCCACCGGCCGGGCTGGAACAATGCCGGGAGGTCGACCTTGGCAGCGCCGAGCACCTCTTTCTGAATGTCGACCAGCGAATGCACGCCGGCGAGGCCGAGGTCGAGCATCGCATCCATGTCCTGGCGCGGCACGGCCTCGCCCTCTGCCGTGCTTTGCACCTCGACGATGGTGCCCCGCGCCGTGGCGACCAGGTTGAGATCGACGCGCGCCGCGCTGTCCTCGAGGTAGACGAGATCGAGCGCGAGCCCCTGGGTGAGATGTCCCACGCTGATGGCCGCCACCATGTCGCGCAGGACGGGCTTGACCAGTTGTCCACTGTCCCGCAAACGACCGAGCGCCAGACCGAGCGCCACGAAGCCGCCGGTGATGGAAGCGGTGCGGGTTCCGCCGTCGGCCTCGAGGACGTCGCAGTCGATGGCGATCGTTCGCTCGCCGAGGTGGTCCAGGTCGAGTGCGGCACGCAGTGCGCGCCCGATGAGGCGCTGGATCTCCTGCGTCCGACCACTGGGCGGCTTGTTGCGCCCCTCGCGCTGCTCGCGCCGCGGAGGGTTGGCCCGCGGATGCATCTGGTATTCGGCGGTGAGCCACCCTTTGCCTTTGCCGCGCAAAAACTCGGGGACGTTGGCGTCGATCGAAGCCGTACAGAGGACGACCGTGCCCCCCGCCCGGTAAAGGACGGACCCCTCCGAAGGACGATGGAAGCCGACGATCATTTCGACGCGTCGGTGCGTGGTCAACGAGCGGCCGTCAGGACGAGACATGTCTCGTACATACCACTAGTTGCTTCGTCTCGTTGCTCCTTGCTCCGTCGCGATCGTCTGGGCTTCGATACTACCTGCGCGTCGTCCGCGAGATGCGATGCCGCTTGCCTTTCGGACACACGCGTAGCGAATGCGCGCGGGGGGATCGCGGCGGGCGGCAGGGTCCCCTCCGGCGGCTCCGCAACTTGGCGCCTTGTGCAACGACGTGGTGGCGAGGAGAAAAGGCGCGTCGTGCCCGGCGCCTTCGGACAGGTGCTCGCCGCCTCCGGGGATCCTGCCGACCCTCCGCTATCGTTCGTGGCTAGAGTCTCAACAGCGCTCTGCGGCGCATTCGAATGCTCACCCAGCCAAACGCGTCGATGCGATCGTATGTCGTTAGCGTCTAGCCCGAGCATCCTGCGCCGCGCGATCGTCCAACTCGGTGCGCGCCGCGATCGTCCACCCGCGTCGGCCGGCACGCGACACTACGTCACGAAGTCTCCCGCAATGGAAACGTCCCCATCACCGTGACGAGCGTAAAACACTTTCCATAGCTGCGGGCGGCAGGGTCCCCCCAGAGGCGGCGAGCACCTGTCCGAAGGCGCCGGGCACGACGCACCGTCCCACTTTGCCAACACGTCGTTATACAAGGCGCCAAGTTGCGGAGCCGCCGGCGGGGGGACCCTGCCGCCCGCAGCGGTCCTATCCGCGAGGTAGGTGCACGGAGACGCGCGTCCCTTTGGGCACGCGCGCTTCGCAGGCGATCGTCCCACCATGCGCCTCCACGATCTGGCGCGTGACGGCGAGACCGAGACCGGTGCCCCCCTCTTTGGTGGTGAAGAAAGGGTCGAACACCTTCTCGCGCGCCTCGGCGTCGATCCCGCTGCCGTTGTCGTCGACCACGAGGTCGACACCGTCCCCCTTTTGCGAAGCTCCCACCCGCAGCCACAGCTCGCCCCCGCTGGCCGGCATTGCTTCCCGTGCGTTGCGTACGAGGTTGAGCAGCGCTTGCTTGATCTGTGCTTCGTCGAAGGCGACCGAAGGAAGGGGGTCCTCGATTTGGACCTCGCAGCTGACTTTGGCCTTGTCGAGCTCGGGGCGGATGAATGCCACCACTTCGCGCACCAGATCGGCCAGGTTGTCGCGTTCCAGGTTCGGCGCCGGCCGCCGCGCCAGGCGGAGGTACTCGTCGGACAGCTCGGCCAGCCGTTCGATCTCGCGCTTGATGGCGCGTACCAGTTGCTGCGCTTCGGTCATACCGCTCGTGCCGGCCAGTTCTTCTTCGAGCAGCTCGATGTTGAGCCCCATCGACGAGAGCGGATTGCGGATCTCGTGCGTCACGTGAGCGGCCATCTCGCCGATGGCGGCCAGGCGTTCGGCTTGCACCAGATCGGCGTTGGCGCGTGCGATGGCGGCCACCATGCTTTCGAACGTCGCGGCCAGCTCCCCGAGTTCGTCGGTGGCAGCGATCACCTTGCGCGGCGTGAGATCACCCTGCGCCACGACCTTGGCCCGATCGGTGACGGCTCCCAGCGGGCGCAGCACGCGCCGCGCATAGAGCGAAACACCGACCCCCACCGCGAGGGTGAGCAGCGAGAGAGCCACCAGCACGGCAATCGAGCGCCGCTCGCGGATGCGGGCCGCACTCACCAGGTTATCCATCTCGCGGTCCACCCGATCGCGTAGCTCGCGGATATGTCGCGCCCCCACCACCTCGTAGGACACGAGCTCATTTTGCAAACCTTGGGCCTTCTGCGAATCGCGCACGCCGAGCGCCTCGAAGAGCCGCGCGAATTTCTCCCCGTCCGCCTGCAAGTACTGCTCGATCTCCGTCGCCCCTTGCACGATCTCCGACTGCAACGTTCGCTCTTGTCCGTCGCTCAGCGTGCCGAGACCGTGAGCAGCGGTGCGGATCTCCAGGAAGAGCTTGGGACGTGCGCGGCGTTCCGTTTCGATCCAGCTGCGGGCATCGTTGGGGTTGCCGGCTTCGGTGATGTGATTGAGTTTGTCTCCGACCGTGTTCTGCGCCTCGAGCGCCGTCTGAATCGAGAACTTGAGCGGCACGTAGCCGGTGCGCAGGAGCTCCGCTTCGCGCGCCGCCCGCCTCTCGGAATCGACGCTGAACAGCGCCGTGAGGGCGAAGGCCATGAGCACGAGGACGTAGGAAGCGAGGACCCTCGCCGCGACGCTGCGACGCTTGGCCATCAACTCTTCGCGTCGTCTTGGGGCAAGACGATGGTGAACGTCGTACCGGCCGGAGCCGACTGGACGTCCACCGTTCCGCCGTGCTCGTTCACGACCTTCTTGACGATGGCAAGGCCGAGGCCCGTGCCCCCTTTTTTGCCGGCAGTGACGAAGGACTCGAAGAGGCGGCCCTCGATCTCCTTGGGGATGCCAGGTCCGGTATCGGACACTTCGATGACGAGGTCCCCCTTCCTGTGAGGTGCGGCGGGGGCGGCGCGCGACACGCGCAGGGTGACGCGGCCCCCTTTGGGCCCCATCGCTTCGACGGCGTTGCGCACCAGATTGTGGACGGCGCGGGTGATCTTGTTCTGGTCGAAGCGCGCGGTGGTGCGGTCGGCCAGATCGAGCACGAGCGCCACTTTGGAGCTGCCGAGATCGGCGCGGAGCTCGGCGGCAAGGTCCTCGAAGAACTTCCCCAGGTAAATCTTGCGGGCGAGGAGACGCTTTTCGCCGCGCGCGAACTCCAGGACCTCGCGTTGCATGGCGGCGATGCTTTCGAACTGCTTCAAGATGAGCCCCGCGTACTCCTTGCGCTTCGCGGGATCCTCGACGTCGGCCATCATTTGCACGTAGCCGCTGATGACCGCCATGGGACCCTTCAAGTCGTGCACGACGCTCGACAGGAGGCTGCCGATCGTGGAAAGGCGCTCCTCGCGCACCCGTTTGACCCGCGCGCGAAACAGGTTGATGGCGGTGCAAAAGTTGGCGGCGATGATGCGCAAGAGCTCGACGTCTTCGTGCGCGAAGGGGCGCCCCTCCGTCTTGTTGAAGAGCGCCATCGCTCCCATGGCCGCACCATCCTCCCACTCGAGCGGCACCGATAGCGCGGTACGCATGCGCAGATCGCTCAGCAAGGCGAGCCCTCCGTCGTAGCCGGGTGCGATCTGCACCGGCGCCCTCTGCTGCATGGCGCTCGTGAGGAGGCCGCGAATCGAAGCTCCGTCGGGCGGAAGGCTCGCCCCCGGGAGCCCGCGCCACGTCTCGGCTCCGAGCTCCGCCGGTTTTTTGGCGTCCCACAGCGCGAGCTCGAAACCGCCTTCTTCCTCGGTGAGGAGCACCGCGCCGCCGGCCGCTTCGCACGCTTGCGCCGATTCCTGCAGCACGCCGCGGATGAGCTCTTCTTGTGAGGCGGCGCGCCCCATCGTGCTCTCCAGCTCGAAGAGGAGCTTCAAGTGGCGCACGCTCTGCTCGAGTTTTTCTTTGGTCTCGAGCAGCTGCATGTTCTTCTGCACGACCGACAAAAAGAGGCGGCTATTGTCGATGGAGACCGCGGCTTCGGTGGCGAAGGCGTTGAGCAGTGCCTCGTCGTTGGCGCTGAAATCGCGCCGGCTCTTCTTGTTGAGCACATGAACGACGCCGATGATCCGGCCGAGGTGGTTCTTCATCGGCGCGGCCAGGATCGACTGGGTGCGGTAGCCGGGCAGCTCGTCGGAGTCGCGCGTGAAGCGCTTGTCGCGGTACGCGTCACGCACGCGAATCGTCCTGCCTGTACGAGCGACCATGCCGGCGATCCCTTCGCCGACCCGCATGCGCACGGAGCGAATGGCGTCGCCGACCGCGATACGCGAGACGAGCTCCCCGCGCGCCTCGTCCAGCAGGTAGAGCGTTGCGCGATCGGCTTGGAGCAAATCCGTGATTTTCTCGAGAATCAGCTCGAGCAGCTGATCGAGGTCGAGGGTGGTTCCCAGGGCGACCCCCACCTCGCGCAGCGCGGCGGAGATCCGCTCTTCGCGCGCCAGAGCGCTCTCCAGCTCGGCGATGCGAGCCAAGAGCTGCTCCGTTCGGGACTGAGCCTTGAGGGTCACGCCGCGATCGAAACACGGGTCGGCTCCAGGATCTACCCCTCGGGACGGGCGACCTTCGGCTCTCGGGTCCCGAAACCACCTACCCCTCGCTATCCTGCCGCATGCTTGCGCGTGCGAGGCTCTCGCCCAAAGTTGCCCCCAGTTCCGTATTTCGCTAGAAAAAAGCCAAAATGTCATTGAAGCAGGTACAACTCTTCGTTCGTGGCCGGGTGCAGGGTGTCTTCTTTCGGGCTTCGGCGCAGCGCGAAGCGCGCCGCCTCGGCCTTACCGGCTGGGTCAAAAACCGAGCAGACGGGGCCGTCGAGCTCCTCGCCGAGGGCGATGAGGACGAGATCAAGGAGCTCATCGGTTGGGCCAACCGCGGACCTGGCGCCGCGCGCGTCGACACGGTCGACGTGCGCTGGCGAAGTTTCACGGGTGATTACGCGGACTTTCGCATCACCGAATAGCTCCGCTCGCACCGTTGTCCTGCTGGTGTCGGTCCTCGTGCTGGTCGCCAGCGGCGTCCTGTCGAACGCGCGCGCCGATGTCTCCGCCGTCGATGCGCCTGCAAGCGGGGCGACGCTCGAGCTCGCAGGGTGGCTCGATCGACTCGTCTCAGGCGATGCCTCGGCCCGAGAAGCGGCCATGGCTTTCGTCGATCGCGCATCGCCGGCCATGCTGCCGGCCATTGTCGAACGCCTGACCGAGCTCAATCGCACCGCGGATAGGCCGGGCTTGGCTGAGGTGATCGCAGCGATCGTGAAGCCGCGTCCCGTCGGGCGCGACGAGATCGCGGGCCGACTGCCTGATGGCGGCTTCTCTCCAGCGGACGATTGGTGGATCCTTCTCATGGCGTCCCCCGCACCGGAACGCGGACCTTGGCGCGATGGCGCCGCTATCCTCGGACTCTCGCGCCTCCTCGCAAAAATCGGCACGACCCCCGCCGTTCGTGAGCTCGGGGCGCTCTTGGCCGCTCAGGGCGACCTTTTGCGACCGGACATCGAGCGTCAGCTGATGATCCTCGGCGATCGCGCCCTACCGGCCCTCATCGAAATGCGGCGAAGCGAGTCGAAAGAGCAGCGCCTCGGGGCGCAGAAGGTCCTCGAGGCGCTCGGCAAAGCCATTCCGGGCGAAGCCGTGCAGACCGGCGATGATCGACTTCTCGCGGAAGTGCTCCTGGCCTACGGGCGCGCGAGGGAGCTCGATGCGGCGCGGGTCATCCTTTCGTTTGCCAACAGCGATCGACGTCAAATACGGCAAGCCGCGCGCGAGGCGGTGGTGCTGCTGGGGGAGTCGGGTTTTTTGGCGCTGCGCGAATCGTACGAGAACATGATGAACAAGAAAGCGCCCGACGCCTGGGGATGGGAGATGACCGCGCGCGAGCTCTTCACGGTGTTCGACCGGGTTCGTCTGGTCGACGCTTACGCGCTCATGGACGAAGGTCTGGCGGCGTACCGGCAAGAGGACGCCGCACGAGCGGCGGGCGCTTTCGATCGCGCACTGGCGCGGGAGCCGGCCTTCGAGCGACGCGCCGAGATGGCTCCAGCGTACCTTGCCTTGGGGCGGACGCTGAAAAAGGAAGCTCGCGGTCCTGCCATGACGGCCTTGCGCAAGGCGATGCGCGTCGACCCCGGCGGCACCGTCGCTCGGGAAGCGGAATCGGAGCTGCTGGTGCTCGAAGCCAAGGACCGCGCCGACCACGGCCTCGTCGACGAAGCTTCGCTGCGCCGTGCGATCGAGCTCGATCCTTCCAACGCCGACGCCAAAGCCGAGCTCTTGCGCATCGAGGCCGAAACCCGGGGCCGGTCCGCGCGCCTCGCTTGGTACTTTTACGGCGCAATGGCAACGCTATTGGCGGTGGGGGGGCTCGCCGCAGCAATCGCCCATGGGCGCCGATCGGCTGGGTAGAGTAGAATCACCGGTCGTGCCTGCCGATCCCGTCATCTTCGTCGAAAGCACGCGAGCGACGACCGTCCCCTGGATCCGCGCGCAATTCGTCATGAACGCCATGGAGGCGGCCTTCTCGAGCCATACTGCGCGCGAGGTCGCCGAGGCGGTCGGTCTCCATCAAACGAACGGCACCGAGCCACCGATCACGCTGGCCCAGCTGGACGCGTTGTACGAGGAGGGGGCGCGCCGCACCGGTGACGAAGCCTTCGGCCTGCACTTGGCGGAGCACTCCGATCCGCGCATGTTCGACCTTCTGGGCTACGCGCTCATGAATGGCAAGAACCTCGCCGACGCCTTCGAGAAACTGCGCCCCTATTTGCGGACCATCCACGGCAACGAAGAGCTGATGCTCGTCGTGGACGGCGACCGCGCGCGATTCGCCTACCGCGTGACCGACGCCCGCGCCCGACCTTCTCGGCATCGCTCGGAGGCGTACCTCGGCATCGTCTTCAAGATGGCGAGCGTCGCGCTCGGCAAGGGTGATCCCCCCGTGGCGGTGACCTTCGAGCACAGCGCTCCCAAGGACGTCTCCGAACATCGCCGCTTCTTCGGCACCCAGGTCTACTTCGATTGTCCCGTCAACGAGCTCGTGTTTGCATCCGAGCTCCTCGAACAACCGATCGCCAATGCCGATCCGGTGCTGGCCGCCCTGCTCGACCGCTACATCAAAGAGCTCTCGGCCGGCGCGCAAAAAGGGGATCGCACCACTTTGGCCGGCGAGGTGAGGCGACTCATCTACGAGTCTTTCCGCGACGGGGATCACAGCGCCCGCGCTATCGCCAAAAGGCTCGATATGAGCTGCCGCACGTTGCAGCGGCGCTTGCGGATCGAGTCGACCTCCCATCACGACATTCTCGACGAGGCGCGCCAGGAGCTGGCGCTGCGGTACTTGCGCGAATCGACGATGCCCATCGGTCGCATCGCCAAGCTCCTCGGCTATGCGACCGTGGGCGCCTTCTACGACGCCTTCCACCGCTGGATGTCGGTGACCCCTGCCGATTACCGGCGCTCCGCGCGCTGAGCGAGCAGTCGATGGGCGTGGCAGGCAGCGACGGGGCGCGGTGGAGGTGGGCTTTGGTGCCGGCGCTCGTCGCGCTCGTCATCGGCGTCCTTCGTAGCATCGAAGTCGAAGCCGTCGCTGGCACCCAGCAATGCAATACCGAATGTCAGTCGAAAATGACCGATTGCATTCTCGCCTGCGATGGAATGCGCAGCTGCGAAGAGACCTGCAAAAAGAAGGGCCAGTCTTGCGTCGCCATCTGCTCGTCGGATGCGGGGCCGGAGCTCGCGCCTGGCCTCGACGGTGCCGTCGACGTCGCTCTCGATCAAGAACTCACCGACGCGCGCTCGGTGACGGCGAAGGATGCGTCAGCGCGCGCCGCTGCGCGCGACCGCTGAGGGGCGCGAAAACGCCGAAACGCGCGAGCTTACGCGGGTGTGCCCTCGATCGGCGCCATCACGGCGCGAAATCACCAAGAGGACGATTTCGTCCGAATTCTCGCCTCGCGGCCCAACGTCGCAGCGGTCAACGACCTTTTCCCCTTGAAAAGGCAGAGCCACAATTGCAAATACATTGGCAAGGGCGCGATGCGACTGTCTTCAATTGGACTTACCTTCCTCTTCCTCGGAGCATGTGCCGAAGGCGTGTTCGAGCCTTACGAGCTGCCCGATGGCGGCGGGATCCGCGACGGCAGGACATCGGGCACCGGCGGATCGGGCACCGGCGGATCGGGCACCACCGGAGGATCGGGAGGCACCGGCGGATCGGGAGGCACCGGTGGAACGTCGACCGGGGGAAGCGGCGGCTCTGGCGGCTCCGGCGCCACTGGTGGAACGGGTGCGACGGGCGGAACGGGGGGAAGCGGCGGTGCAGCGGGCGGTCGCGGTGGATCAGGCGGCGGCGGTGGATCGAGCGGCGGCGGCACGGGTGGGAGTGCGGGCCGTGGCGGCAGCAGCGGATCGGGCGGCAGCAGCGTCGACGGCGGCGCGGGCTGCGTGGGCACGGTCGATTGGATGATGGGCGGCACCTACGCAATGGGCGACAAGGTTCGGGGCGTCTGCAGCTCCGCCAGCTCGGGATCGGGAGCGATCTGCACCGTCGGCAAAACCTACGCGTGGTCGTGCAGTCTTGCCCTCGCGTGCGGCCTCCTCGCGCCGGGGACGGCGAACTGGGGCCTCGCCTGGACCGTCGGCAGCGAGTGCAACTGAAAGTTATCCGCTGCGCAGCGCCCCATCGGATCGATTCGCTCGTTGCGGGACGGGAGATGGCTGGAACAGCGGCGCCGTGCTTACGGAGGCGGATACAGGCACGCCATCGGCCCGCCTTCTGGAAGGTTGACGCCAGGTAAGTTCGCTTTACGCAGCGCATCGAGCGAAATGCAGCCGCCGAACCCGGACGAGAAGCCGCAAGTGTTGTCCGGCATGCAGCATCCGGGCAGCATCAATCCGCGGAGCATCAAGCTCGCGCAGTTGGGATCGGGAACGCCAGGGCCCGCTTCCGGTCGTGCGCCGCCGCCGCCGCCGCCGGCGTCGACGGCCGACTCGAAGCACATGGTGGACTGACCACCGATGTTGGCGCTGACGCCGCACGTGCCATGCGTGGTGCAGCAGGCGGGGAGCGTCGTCATTCCGAGCGTGATCGGGGGACAGAGCACGCCGTTGCAAATGACGTCGCCACCGTCGGGCGGCGCGCTGGCGTCGCGGATTTCGCCGCCCGTCCCGCCCGTCCCGGCTCCTCCTGTTCCGCCGGTCCCGCCGGTCCCGCCCGTGCCGGATCCTCCTGTTCCGCCGGTCCCGCCCGTCCCGGATCCTCCTGTCCCGCCCGTGTCGCCCGATCCACCGCTGCCGCCCGACGCTCCCGTGCCATGGGGCGGAGAGTCCGTCGAACCATCGCAGCCGAGTGCGACGACGAGGAGGGCGGGCCCTGCCCAGCGGCAAAAACGAACCTTCGCTGACGACTGCGCGCTCATGGGGCCTCCGCTCCGGAGAAAGGAGCTCTTGCAACCTATGACCATAGAGAGCGCTCTAGATCAAGTAAGAATCGGCCGCGCGCCTCGTCCGTTTGCAATTCTCAACGCGCAATACACGTGGCGCCATCGCAGCGCCCACGGGCGCTCGAGCGGCTCCTCTGCCACGGGAAAAAAGTTCCGCCCATTTCCGTGACGCAGCGACACTTACTGTTTCGTACACTCGTAATTCCCCTTTTTTATCGAGTCTTACCGGGCGAGCCGAAGTCCGTGCTCGACGTTTTCGGTAGCGCCAGGCGCAGATTCTTCGTATGGCCTCATGGTGACGCGATCCTTGCCCGGAAGTTCCGCCGGTTCGATCAGCGAGTGTCTGCTGATTGCTTTGTCGATACGCTATCGCTTATCGTCCGTGGTTCGCAATTTGACGCGCGTCAATCCGACGCGAAATCCAACCGAGGCGCGCAGGCGATGAGAAATCTCGATTTTCTGGCACGCCCATCCCGAGCGCTCGCGGGGATCGCCGTCGGCGTCATGGGCCTCAGCCTCATGCGCTGCTCGTCCAGCGACACGGTGGCGACGAGAAACACACCTCCCCCGAAGACGACCGGTGGGGGTTCCGCCGGCAGCGGTGGATCCCCCGGTGGAACGGGCGGCTCGGGTGCGACCGGTGGAACGGGCGGCTCGGGTGCGGCCGGTGGAACGGGCGGCTCGGGTGCGACCGGCGGGAGCGGCGGAGGTGTGGGAGGCGCAGGCGGCGCAGGAGGCACCAACGCCGGTGGTCGTGGCGGCACCACGTCTCCTCCGGTGCGTGACGCGGCTCCCGACGTCACTTTCGATTGGCCGGAGGGAACGACGGGCAAAAATCCGTGCAAGGCCGGGGTCTACCAGGGGAGCTTCGGGTGCACCTACAGTCCCGGGGACGCGGGCGTCGGACTGTTTCCCGTCACCGGTCCCATCTCGCTGAAGCTGGTGCAGTCGCAGAACGGGGAGTTCCTCGAGGTGCGTGAGGGCCTGCTCGACGGCACGGCCAATCTATTCTTCACCTTTCGCGCGGACATCACCGGCAAGCTCGACTGCAAGACTTCCAAGTTCGACGGCAAGCTCGAGCACGGCGTGTACAGCGGATTTCTCATCATCAATGGCACGTTCCAAGGCCCGCTCGCTTCGGACTACGATCGCATCTCTTCGCAGTTCTCGAACGGCATGTGGTCGCTCGCCGTCGACATGGGCAATGGCGGCTGCAACGGCAATTGGTCGGCGGCCTATGTAGGCCCGGCGGACTGAACGACGATGCGGCGTTTGCTTTCATCGAAAGGCGCGGCGATGCCTGCGCGCTGTGCGGAGGGAACGCGCCCATCGCGCGCGTGGCGAGCGATGGCTCTCGCCGCGGGCGCATGTTTCGCGGCGTGTAGCGCTTCCGAGCCGGCCGATCGCCCGGGCAGCGGCGGTTCGGGCGGCAGCGGAGGTACGGGCGGCAGCGGTGGTACGGGGGGAACGGGAGGAGCCGGCGCGATGCCACCCATTTCGCCGACCGGGGGAGGCCCCATCGTCGGCGGGACGCCGAGCGACGCCGGTGCCACGGGATGCGCCGTGGCCAGCGTGAAATCGGATCTCGTGCCGGCCAACATCCTCGTCGTGCTCGACCGAAGCGGGAGCATGAACTGCAACCTTCCCCCCATCACCGACTCCGCCGCGTGCGAGAAGAACCCCGTCCAGTCGGACATGACGCAACCTACGAAATGGGCCGTCGTGAAGAAGGCGCTCAAAGACGCGGTGGCGGCGCTACCGCCGACGGCGAGCGTGGGCCTCTCCTATTTCAATACCGACGACGAGTGCGGCGCCATCTCCATGCCCAGCGTGGGGGTGAAGCTCCTCAACACGGGTCAAGTCGACGCCATCGGCGTCAACCTCGACGGTGCCAGGGCTCCCCAGGGTGGGACGCCCATCGTGGGCGCGACGATTCTGGCGTACAAGCACTTGCATCAACAAACCCAGGTCATGGGCAACAAGTTCGTTCTGCTGATCACCGATGGCGCCGAGACGTGCGACGCCGACAAGATCAGCCAGCTCGATAGCGAGATCCCCAAAGCGACGAGCGTCAATATCCGCACCTTCGTCATCGGCGCACCTGGGAGCGAACCGGCGCGCGGCATGCTTTCGGAGATGGCCTACCTCGGCGAGACCGCGCAGAGCCCCACCTGTCAACACGGCGGGCTCGCCGCCACGACGGGTGATTGCCACTTCGACATGACGACCAGCAAGGACTTCGGCGGCGATCTCGCCATCGCGCTCAAGCGCATCAGCGGTTCGCTCACCTGTTCGTTCGACCTTCCCACTTCGCAGACCGGTCCGCTCGATCTCACCCGCGTCAACGTGCACTACACCAAGGGGAGCGGTACCGGTCTCGATATCCCGCAAGACACGAGCGGCCCGTGCCAAGCCGGCGCGCAAGGGTGGCAGTACTCGAGCGACAACACCCGGATCCTCCTCTGCGGTAGCATCTGCGATGAAGTAAGAAACGATGCGACGGGAAAGATCGACATCGTTCTCGGATGCACGACCGTCGTGAAATGAGGGTCATGCGAAGAAGCAGATTAGGCGCAATTTTTCTGTCGTTATTCGCTCTCTCTGCGACCGCGGGGGCGGTGGTGACGGCGTGCTCGGGCACCGACGCGACGGGCGAGCGCCCAACGGGCGGCGGCTCGGGGAGCAACGGCGGCAGCGGCGGCAGCGATACGGGCACGACCACCGGAGGCGCGGGTGGATCGACGGGCGGTGTAGGCGGATCGGGCGGATCCGGCGGGACGGGTGTCATCGATCCCGGCAAGGCAGGCATGCCCGACGCCGGGCCCATGACGTGCGGCGGCGACAAGTACCAGGCCGAGCAGCGGCCGCTCGACATGTACGTCATGTTCGACGACTCCGGTTCGATGATCCCGTGGTGGATCAGCGCCACGCAGGCTTTCGTCCAGTTCCTGAATGCGCCGGAGTCGATTGGCATCGGCGTGGGACTGCAGTTCTTCGGCACGAGCTGCGACGTGGCCACCTATGCGACGCCGAGGGTCCCCATCGCCGTCCTGCCCGGCAACGCCCAGGCGCTCCAAGCCGCGTTTCCGATCTTTCCCATCGAATCGACGCCGACCGAGCCCGCCTTGCGAGGAGCCATCAACCACGCACGCAGCTGGCAGATGGCACATGCCGATCACAAAGTCGTGGTGCTCCTCGTCACCGACGGTGAGCCGACGGAGTGCAACTCGACGGTGCCGAGCGTGACCCAGGTCGCGGCCGAAGGCTTCGGGGTCGCACCGTCCATCCCCACCTACGTGCTCGGTCTCGGTCTCAGCCTCACTAACTTGCACAGCATCGCCATGGCTGGCGGCACCAACCAAGCGTTCATCGTCGACCCCAATTCCGGCACCGCACTCGCCGCGGCGATGAACCAGATCCGCGGCTCGGCGCTGCCGTGCGATTACGCCCTGCCCAAGAACACGACCGATACCAAGAAGGTCAATATCGACTTCACGCCGCAAGGTGGGATGGCCACGCGCCTCATTTATGTGGGGGACGCGGCGAGTTGCGATCCGGTGAAGGGCGGCTGGTACTACGACAATCCGCAGATGCCGTCGCGCCTCATCGTCTGCAAGCAGACCTGCGAAGCATTCAAGAAGGACCCGAACGGCCGGGTCGACGTCGTCCTCGGCTGTGACATCGTCATCAAATAGTCGCGTTTGGGCGCGTGCCTGCTCACCATGATCGCCATCTCGGATGGCGTTGAAGCAGGGCAAAACATGACTGTCTGCGCGCGAAGGTGCTTTGCCCACACGTAACCACCTTCCGCGGCGCCAGAACAAAAGCTAACATCCAACGAACGCTCGGTTCGCGTTGAGGTGGGGACCATGAACCAGAAAAGCGACGCTGCAACGCGGGTAGCCCTCGGGCTCCGTTCGAAAGCGAAAGATTTTTTGCGAGTGAAGGGCGCCTCTCGCATGCAGCCGCGATCGCACGAATCGATCGGGTTTCGCGGAGGAGGTTGCCATGACTCGCGATCCAGGGCGTGACCGCCAGCCATCAGAAGTCGCGTCGCGCAGCGCTTTTCCGCCGGGCGAAGTTACGCCGACGGGAGCCGGCGACGATTCGTTTGACGTTGAATTCGACGCGCCGACGCGCCCGCGCGCGCGCCGCGATGATTCAGAGGCCCCCGCCGAGCCGCGCGCCAGCGTGAGCTTGCCCGCGCATCGTGGGGCGCAGGATTCGTTTCAACCGGTGCGGGTTCCAGCGCAAACGCAAACCATTCGGCCCCCGCTCTCTCTCTGGACGCGCGCGTGGGCGACCACTGCGCTCGTCATCGTCGTGGCCGGCGGCGCGATCGGAATCGTGGCGGGTTTGCGCCTGCGCACGTTCGGATTGGGCGAGCGAAGCCCGCAGAGGGATGGATCGCCTGCCGTCGCCGTGCAAGATGCGCTCGAGCACCGCACCGAAACGAAGGGCGTCCCGAACAAGGCGGCCGCGCCCGCCGCCGCGGCCGCGTTCACCGCGCCATCGCCGCTCGCGCCGGTTCAAGCGGCGAATCGCAATGTCGCAACGGTCACGAGCGCGGTCGACACGCTGCCCATCGCATCATCGCCGGGCCCGATGACGGTGCGTGCGTCGCCGAGCGTGGTTTCCTTTCGCACGCCAGAGTCACTGGCGATCTCGCCTGTCGCGCAACCCAGTGCTCAAGCGCTCCCGGTTCCGCGGCACCCGAAACCGACGCCAACCATCGCGCCCACGACGGCTAGAACACGGCCGCCCGATGAGTCGGCCCATGTGCCGACGCCCGCCCCTGCGCCATCCGACCCCCCCGAAACGAAGGGTGAGTCTGAAGCGTGGGTCACCGAGGAAAGGCGGTTTTAGCAAGCACCACCAACTCCGCCCGGCACGACCGCGCCGAGCGCGGCGAAAGAGAGACGCTTATCATGACCCGTTCTTTGCTGATCTTGGCCGTCCCGCTGTGGGCGTTCATTCCCAAAACGAGCGCTGCTCAAACCGAGCCTGCCCCGCCACCGGTGCACGTCGGCGAAGCCGAGCGTGATCAAGCCCGCCACCTCTACGATGAGGCCATCAAGTACGGCAAGCAGGGCGACTACCGCAAAGCCAAGGCGTCTCTCGCCGCGGCGTGGGCGCTCATCAAGACCTGGGAGATCGCCGTCAACCTGGGGAGTGCCGAAATGCGCCTCGGTCAATACCGCGCCGCCGCCGAGCACCTCGCTTGGGGCATCCGCGACGGGGCCGTGAAGGAAGGTCGAAACTATGCTCCGCTCGTCAAGGCCAAGACGTTGCTCGCCGAGGCGGCCGGGCATATCGGTCAGGTCAAGCTCTTGGCCGACGAGCCCGGCGCATCGATCTTCGTGGACGAGGAAGTCGTCGGAAGAAGCCCCCTCGTCGATCCGCTCTTCCTCGACCCTGGCGCGCACGTGATCACGGCGCGTCCTGCGAACCCGGAGCGCGCTTCCTTGAAGCTCGAGATTCGGGTTCAACCGGGCGACGCACTCGAGCACTACCTTCGTTTCTCCGGATCGCAAGGATCCTCGGAGAAGCCGAGCGAGAGCGCCGAACTTGCAACGGCGTCCAATCCCGTCGTGTACGGTGGCAGCCCAGTCGAAGCACGCACCGTCGTGCCCGTCACCCTGGGCGGGCTCACCGCCATCTCGGCCGGCATCGCCTTGGCGTTCACCGTCAAAGCTTCGGCCGCCAATGGAGCGGCGACGGACTGGTCGCAGCGCACTGGCGGCAATTGCGACATCCCGAGTCCTGCATGCAACGGGCTCGAGGATGCACGCGACCGGCGCAACGATGCGAACCGCATCGCCAACGTGGCATGGGTGGGAGCAGGCGTGTTCGGGGTGTCGACGCTGGCCACCGTTTTGTTTTGGCCGAGAGGAGCCTCTCCAGGGGCAAGCGCAAAGATTCGCATCGCGCCGCGGACCGGCGACGACATGAAGGGTGTGCTGGTCATGGGGACTTTCTAATGAGACGCACCTTCGCAGTTACGACGTGCAAAATCATCGTGGGTGCTGGCGCAACGTTCGCCGCCATGAGTGCGGCCGGGTGCGGCGCCACCGACAGCAGCTGCATCGAGCTGCAGCGGACGTGCAGCTGCGACAGTCGCAAGCCCTGCCCCGACGACGGCGCCGTGGGGAAAGGGGGCGCAAGTGCGGGCGGGGCAGGCGGTATCGCCGGCGCGGATGCGTCCGATGAAACCGATCCGGTCGCCGATGGTGCGGTGGAGGCCGGTTCGGGCGGCAAGAGCGGCGCAGCGGGCAGCGGCGGTGGGACCACGGGCGGCTCGGGCGCGGGCGGGAGAAGCGGCGCAGGAGGCGCGGGCGGCTCGCGCGATGCCGCTACCACCGAGTCCGGCGTCGATGCAGGTGTCGATGTCGACGACGACACGGGCGACGTCGCCATCGACGCGTCTGCCGATGGCGGCAATGCGCTCGACGCGGCCGACGCGAACAACGTTGCCGACGCCGGGTTCGACGCCGAGACGGCCGATATCGGGCCGACCTGCGACGTGACCAAGTCGCCGAGCGCGGAGCCGTGCCTCGTCGACGAGCAATACGGACTGTTCGTCTCGCCGGTGGGTGACGACTTTACGGGGAGCGGCACACGTATCGCGCCTTACGCGACCATCGGAAAGGCGCTGCAAGCGGCCGTTGGCCAGAATTTGCGCGTCTACGCGTGCGAGGACGGTAACAGTTATCCCGAGCAGCTCGTCGTGCCCGACGGCGCGAAGCTCTTCGGTGGCTTCGAATGTTACGACTGGACCTATAGCGCTGCGCGGCGCGTGGTCGTCCATGCTCCGGCCAGCCCCGCGCTGGCAATTCACGGCGCGTCGACCGGCGTTCTCATCGAAGACGTCGACATCGATGCCCCCGATGCAGTTGGCTTAGGTACGACCAGCCTCGGTGCGCTCATCGACGGCTCGTCCAACGTCGTCTTGCGTCGGGTGACGATCGCGGCGGGGAAAGGGGGCGAGGGTGCAGCCGGCACGAACGGCGCCCCAGGGGCCGACGCGCCCGATGTCATCGCGGGGCTCGAGGGTACTGCGGGAATGTGTCCCGCGACCGTTCCCGCACAACTCGGTGGCGCGTGGGTGCAAGCAACGACCTGCGGCTCGCGCGGAGGAGGCGGCGGCACCGCGATGCAAGGAGGCGACGGCACGAACGGCGTCGCGGGGAACCCGCGCGACAACGTTGCGCCGCCCGATGTCGACAACGGTGGATTGAAAGGGCCGACGGGCGGAGACGGCATCGCAGGCTCGCCGGGGAGAGTGGGTTTCGCCGGCGTAGCCACGTCGATGCCGGGGATGTTCACCAGCGCCGGCTTTACGCCGTCCTCCGCGTCGCAAGCGGCGACGGGTGGCGAGGGCAACGTGGGCCAAGGCGGAGGTGGCGGCGCCGCCAGCAACGCCATCGCCCTGTGCATTGGCGCAAGTGGTGGCGCGGGAGGCATGGGAGGTTGCGGCGGCCTCGGGGGATTGGGCGGCGCGGGTGGTGGTGCATCCGTCGCGCTACTCAGCTGGACGAGCGTGGTGACGCTGGAGTCGTGTGATCTCGTCGCGCATGGTGGCGGTCAAGGCGGCAAAGGAGGCAGCGGTGGTCCCGGTGGTTCGGGCAAATCCGGCGCGTTGGGCGGTGAGGCTTTCGTCGCCGATGGCGGCACCGTCGTCGGCAACGGAGGCCGCGGCGGAACGGGCGGCACCGGTGGCATCGGCGGTCCCGGAGCAGGCGGTGCCGGCGGACCTTCGTACGCCCTTGTCTACAAGGGGCAGTCGCCAATCAAGACAACCGTGACGCTGACGGCAGGCGCCGGCGGGCTCGGTGGACTCGGTGGAACGTCGGGTTCGACCACCGCGTCGGGCGGTAACGCGGGCCAAGCCGCCCCAGAGTTTCCCGTGCCGTAGGCACGTCACGCGCACCGATGCGTCGCGCGACGTCGCGCGGGGCAGAGACTTTCACCACATCGAAGAAGTGCAGTCGCATGCGCGTTCCGAGTCGTGAGCGCCACGCCATGCCGTCTGTTGCTCGCGAGCCTCGCTTGTTTCCGTGACGCGTTGAAGGCATGTTCGTGACAAGAACATCATGCGAAGCGTCGTCGCAAGGTCGTACCGTCGCTTGACCATCGTCGGGCTCGGCGTCTCTATCGCCGCCGCGATGGGATGCAGTGACCCCGGTGGCGGACCCGGGGGCGGACGCGGAGGATCCGGCGCCACCGGCGCAACGGGATCAGGCGGAGGCGGGAGGGGAGGCTCGGGCGGATCGAGCGGTGGGACCGGCGGCTCGGGCGGTGCGACGGGAGGAACCGGTGGTTCGACGGGAGGGAGCGGCGGTACGACGACGACCGGTGGAAGCGGCGGTACGGGCGGTGCCGCAGGAAAGGGTGGAAGCGCGGGTTCGGGTGGAACAGCTGCCGGTGGAACCAGCGGAACGAGCGGTGCGGGCGGCAGTGCGGGCGCCGGTGGAGCATCCGGTGGCGGTGGGACTGGCGGCGCGTCTGGCGCTGGGGGCGCGTCGGGCAAAGCTGGCGCTGACGGCGGCGCAGGGACGGGCGGCAGCGCTGGCAGTGGCGGCGCGAGCGATGCCGGCAAAGAAGGTGGAGGCACGACCGACAGCGGCGGCACCACCGGCGATGGCGGTGCTCGCTTCAGCTTCTTCATGACCAGCTTGGCCTCGATGAGGATGCTGTCCGGCAACCAGAACGGGTTTGGGGGCGACCTTCGCTTCGCCAAGACCAATGGCCTCGACGGCGCCGACGAGATCTGCCGCCGAGTGGCGGAGATCGGCATGGCTGGCAACGGCAAGACGTGGCGTGCCTTTTTGAGCGTCACGGCGGGCCCGAGCGGTACGCCGGTCAACGCCATCGATCGCATCGGCGCCGGCCCCTGGTATGACCGCTTGGGTCGAGTCTTCGCCATGACCAAGGCTGCCTTGCTGATGCAGCGACCCCAAGGCGCAGACCCCGCCATCCTCAACGACTTTCCGAACGAGTTCGGCGTTCCCAATCACAATCCCGATGGCACCGTCATCGACAACCACAACGTGCTCACCGGCAGCAATACGATGGGCAACATCAACGGCACCAACAAGTCCGACACCTGCCAAGATTGGACGAGCTCGGTCTCGAACGGCGGTGCGCCGCGCTGCGGCGTTTCATGGCCACGCTCGTCGCTCATCCATTGGATCTCCGTGCTGAACGAAGGCGGTTGCGCGCCTGGAGTAACGCCGCCCGGTGCGGACAGCGGTCCCAGCGGCACCGTGGGCGCACTCGGCGGCTACGGCGGGATTTACTGCTTTGCGCTGACGCCCTAGCGCTACGCTGTCAGATTCTCGCTGCCAGATCGATCATCGGAGCGGGCATACGCATCGCTGTACGTCACGGCACGAGCGCATCATGGACAGCGATCGACCCAGGCAGCGACGCTGAGCTGCGTCGACGTCGTACCGCTCGCACCGTAGTCAGCCACGAGCTCGCGATTGGCGAGCTCGCCGCACGTCGCCGTGACTTCGACCGTGGCCCAGGTGCCTCGCGTCGCCTTCAGCTTGACGAGCGTGCCCTCCAGCACCGTGAGACGACCGGTCGCCGTGTTACCCGTGCGCGTCAACCTGAGCCCATCGGGCTGCCATGCGAGCGCGCTCGTTGCGACGTAGACATCGCCCGCCGGCGTGGAAGCGGGAAGCGCGAGGGCCAGATCGAGGTTCACCTGGCGCGGTGTGGCGGGGTTCGTCGCGTCGTACTTGACGACGACGGTGTGCGCCGTCCCCGGGCTCAGGGCGGGCATGGTGACGACACGCGTGCCGACATCGTAAGCCACCGCGGCCGCGATGCCGTCGACGCGTACTTCGCTCGGCGTCGAGGCAACGCCGTGCACCCGCACGATGACCGCGGTGGCCGTCGTCTTGAACGTGCCGAGCGGCGCAGCGATGTCGAGCGAGAGTCCCTCCGCGGTCATGGTCGATGACGCCGTCGTCGTCGCGAAGACACCCGTTCGGTAGGCGTTCGTCTCGCCGTCATCTTCGTAGAGATCGATCGACGAGGATGACCCCACGATGCCCGGAAAGACATCGAGGTACTTCTTGCCGTTGGAAGGCGCGCCCACATGATCGATGACGTCCTGCGTCGGCAGGATGGCGCCCGCGCGGACGAGCAGCGGAATACGCCCGAGCGGCGCCGGCATTTTCACCAGCGCCGGCCCCTGGTAGCGGGCCCCGGTGTAGTAGTCATAGAAAGTGCCCGGCGGCAGATAGACGTCGCGCGCCGTGACATTGGCGGCCATCACGGGCGCGACCAAGAGCCAGGGTCCGATGAAGAACTCGTCGTCGTGCCGCGCCGCCTCGTCGTCGGCGGGAAACTCGAACCACAACGGTCGCAAGAGGGGAACGCCGCTACGCGTCGCCGCGACGTACACGTCGTACCAGTAAGGGAGCAGCGTGTAGCGAAGCGTGAGCATCCGTCGCGCCACGCTCTCCACCTCCGGTCCGAACGACCACGGCTCTTGATCGGGCGCGCCGGTCGCGACGTGGGATCGGAAAAACGGCGAAAACGATCCGACCTCGAACCACCGGCCATAGAGCTCGGGCGCCGGGCTCCCGCCGAAACCGCCGATGTCCGACCCCACGAAGGCCACCCCCGACGCGCTCATTCCCGCCAACATCGCCGGCGTCATGGCCAGGTGGTCCCAGGTGCTCTGCGCGTCGCCCGTCCACACCGCCGCATAGCGCTGAATTCCCGCGAAACCGGCGCGGGTGAGAATGAACGGCCTTCGATCGGGCGCCGCGCGGAGGGCTCCTTCGTACGTCGCGCTCGCCATGAGGAGGGCATAGACGTTTTTCACCTCGGCGAACGTCGTCGGCACACCTTCGCCGTCGACGCGCGAATCGAGGGGAAACCCGTCTTTGGTGAAGACGGCTGGCTCATTCATGTCGATCCATAGGCCGCGCAAGCCGCTCTTGGTGAAATCCCCGACGAGATCGCCCCACCACTGGCGCGTGCCTGGGCTGGTGAAATCGGGAAATACCGCGGCTCCCGGCCACACCTCGCGCACCACCGGATTCTGATCGGCGCCGAAAATGAAACGGCGATCGCTGATCCCGGTGTTGTAGACGCCATACTGTCCCCCCGGCTCGCTCTTGATGCCGGGGTCGAGGATGGCCGTCACTTTGAAACCGCGCCCCCCCAGGCGCCTCATCAATCCGGACGGGTCGGCGAAGGTGCTGGGGTTCCAGGTGAAGTCGCGAAACCCATCCATGTAGTCGATGTCGAGCCAGATGCCGTCGGCGGGGAGCGATCGCCGTCGAAATTCGGCGGCCACCTCTTCCACCCGCGTCGCCGGCGTATAGGACCAGCGCGATTGCTGATATCCGAGCGCCCATAGCGGCGGCAAAAATGGGCGACCGACGAGTTTCGTATAGCCGTCGAGAACCGCTGCTGGTGTAGGTCCGTCGAAGAAAAAGAGATCGACGTCGCCGGCGACGGCGCTCATGGCCAGTGCATCGGGCGCGGTTTTCCCCACGTCGAAAGCGGTGCGATGGGTGTTGGCGAGGAACGCCCCCGTCGCTCGTCCCCCCTGGCGCAACGAGAGAAAAAACGGGTGCGACTGGTAGATGGGATCGGTGATGGTGCGGTATTGCCCCGTCGGATCGGACCAGGCGGGGTCGGAGTTCCACATGTCGAAGGTGCGGCCACGCCGATCGGAGACACCGGTCTTCTCGCCGAGCCCGTAGATGTGCTCACCGTCGTCGAGCTTGCGACCGAACGACACGGCGCCGGTGCCGTCAGCGCGATAAGGGGCGCTCTCTTGCCAAAGGACCGTGCCGGCTCGGTCCCGAATCGCGAGCGAGCATGTGGGGCCGCTCGCATCGATGGTCAGTGCGGCTGTCGTGACGGACAGTTTGCCGGCGCTCTGGTCGACGGCGATCGCCACCGGTCCGCTGAACTGTCGCGTGTCGCCGACCCATCCACGCTCCTGGGCAGGCGCGCCACGCCGCACGTAGTGAAGACGGACCGAGTGGTCATCGAGCACGGTTACACGCAGCGCGAGACCGGTGTCGCACGCGTGCTCGATGTCGACGGGAGGCGGCGGAGCCACGTCACCCACTCCGCCGTCATGGATGACGGCGTCGGCGACCGCACCATCGGCGGCTTCCCCGTCCCCCGCGTCTGGGTCGGATTGCACGGCATCGACGACGCGCAGGTCCCCTGGGAGCCCGTCACTCCCCGCTGCACCGTCCCAGATGCCACCCTCGATCGACACGTCGTCGCGGGAGGCGTCGATGCCGGCACCGTCCGCGTGGTCAGCGGTTCCAACGATGTCCACGGTAGCGTCGACGTCGGGTCGCGCCGCTCCTTCGTTGGTGTCGTTGCAGGCCGCCGCCAGGGCGCACGCCAGCACGAACGATGGAAGGTGGTCCTCGAGTTGGCTCGCCATTACCGCTCCGTGCGTTCACGGGGAACCTGCCCCGGGTACCACGGTCACGAGACGGGATCACCATGAAAGTGACTCATACATGAGTCACTATACAGACCTCCCCGCTCCCCCACGAGGATGTCTATGCTCGGGGCTGTGACTGCCCGATTCCTTCGTTCGACCCGAATGGCGCAAGCTCTCTGCATCTTCGCTTTGACGGCTTGTGGAGGGAGCGACCCTGTGGTGCCTTCCGAGCGCGTCATCGAACCGCCGAAGCTCACGTCGCGTCGTCTGGTGACCCGCGGCGGCGCGCTCGTTGACGAGCTGGGGCGCAGGGTGATCCTGCGCGGGCTGAACGTGGGGGGTCGCAGCAAAATGCCCCCCTTCGTTCCTTTCGAGATTGATAGCAGCGCCGATGTCGCCGGCCGAGCCGAGACGCTCATGGCTGCCGTACGCAAGCTAGGCTCGAACGGTGTTCGCCTCACGCTGTCGTGGGAGGCCTTCGAGCCGCAGCGCGGCGCCTACGACAGCGAGTACATGAGCCGCTACCGCGCCTTGCTCGACGCCGCCGATCATGCCGGTCTCGCCGTCATCATCGACTTCCATCAGGACGTCTTCCAAGCCGCCTTTTGCGGCGATGGGTTTCCGGAGTGGGCCCTGGGTGACATCGCGCATGGCGCGCCGCACTACGACTGCCTAGGGTTCGCGTGGTCGCTGCCGTACTTCGACACCATGAGCGATGTCAGTCGCGCCTTCGACGGACTTTGGAACAATCGCGACGGCTTGCTCGACGCGTTGGTGGGTATGTGGGGCCGCGTGGCGCGCGAGGTCGGGCGGCATCCGGCCGTCGCCGCCTTCGAGGTGATCAACGAACCCGGTCCCGGTTCGCAGACTCCAGAGATGGCGGGAGCGAGCATCCTGCCGCCGCTCTATGATCGCGTGGCCGCGGCTATCGAAGCGGAGGTAGGACCTGCCGCCGTGCTGGGCGACGAACCGATTGCGACCATCAACTTGGGGCGCCTCGCTCGGCCGAACCACCCGCGCTTCACCTACGGGCCGCATTTTTACGACATCCTCACGACCATCGGTTCCCCGCTCGATCCCGATCGGGTCCGCACCGAGGTCTCCGAGGTCTTGTCGCGCGCCGAAGCGTGGGGCGTCCCGGTCGTGATCGGCGAGTACGGCGCGCCCAACTCGATAGCGCAGAGGGCAGAGTTTTCGAGTGCCGTGCTCGATTCCGCCGACGCGCGCCGCGCCTCGGCGATGGCCTGGGAAGCATCGGTGTCCGACGTACTCTGGAACCACGAGGACTTCTCCGTGTTCACGAGCGACGGAGCGGAACGCGCTTGGGGCGCCGCCCTGGACCGCCCGGTAGCGCGCGCCATCGACGGTACGATCATCGACCTCGGTTGGGACGCAGCGGGCAAACGATTCACGCTTTCGGTCGAAGGGGAAGGCGACAAGGTGTCGGAGGTCTACCTGCCGGCGCGTCACCTCGGTGCGATGCCGAAGATCACGGTGACCGGTGCGCGCTCTCGCTGGATGACGGAAACGAGCGTGTTGCTGATCGCCGCCGAGCGCGGCGCGTCGTGGTCACTGACCGCCGAAGCAACGCCCCTCACGCGGTGAGGGGCGGGGGGAGAAACGTCACGATCTCGGCGCTGCGTTCACAGCGTGAAGCGCATGTCGCGCACGAGAGCGCCGGGCACCCAGGCGCAGCCGGTCGATCGCTGATAATAGGTGTCGTTGTCGAGAATGAAGTCGCGCTCGCGCGTCAGGCCGAGCAAGTTCTCGCCCAGCATGCGGTAGATGGTCTCGTCGAAGCGCATGACGTTGAGCGGCGCCACGACGCGCCCGTTCTCCACCCATAGCGTCGCGAAGCGCGTCATACCGGTGATGCGCCCCGCCGGCCGATCCGAATAGTTCAAGTAGTGGAGGTGGTTGACGAAGATGCCGGTGTCGAGCCGTGCCGTCGCCTCTTCGGCAGGTACGTCCCCCGGTGCAAAGTCCAAAGCTTGCGGCATCTCGTCGTCGCGAGCGCCATTGGTGGGGACGCCGTACTCTTTGGCCGACCGCGGCGAGCAGAGACAGCCTACGTATTTCCCATCCTTGATGAGCTCGACCTGGGGCGGCTTCAAGAACCCCGCCGAACCGAAGGCGGGCCCCGTGCTCTCTTTCGTGTTTTCGACGAGGCTGACCCGCTCGTCGAGGCGCGCGTCGCCGGTCAGCATCTTGAGAAACACGGTTTGTTTGGTGCGATGGCTCTTCAGTCCGAAGCCGTTCCAGGAAAGGACGTTCAGGATCTCGGCCACCGCGGCGGGCGCGAGGTAAACGCGGTACGTGCCCGGCTCGACGGTCTTGGGCGGTCGACCGATGACTTCCAGATCGACCAATGCCGTCTGCAGGCGCATCGTGAAATCGTCGTCGCTCCACGTCTCGCCGGCGTAGCCGCATTTGACGGCCTTGTCGGCGCGCAGATGGAGGCTGAAGTCGAGGTGAAAGCTCGCTCGTTCGAACCAGCTCCTCTGGCCGAACGAGCTGCCGAATCCGCGATAGACGCGGCCGGCGGCATAGATGCCGACGAAGTCGAGCCCCCGCGCGCGATCGAGCACGCGCGCCGTCACCTCGGCGGCGTCGGGCAAGGCGTCCTTGCCAGCCAACTCGGTCGTTTCCGACGACTGGTTGTAGAGAAGGAAGGGATCGTCGGGCACGTGGGGGAGCGCGGCGCGCAGCGTCTCCATCAATGCGTCCATGCGCTGCCGATCGACGGTCGCGTCCCCGGAGACGCCGACGGTGCCGCTTGCATGTCGCTGATCGCGGATGAGGTCGACAGAGAGCGTGCGCTGGCTCACGCTGCCCGGCTGGCGCACTTTGCCCTGGTTCATGCGGACGAAATCGGAGTTTTCGCCCTGAAACCAGGCGGTGAACACTTCGCCGGGAGCGAGCCGTGTCCGCAAATGGTCGATCGCAGCATCGAAGCAAGCGCGCATCATTCACCCCCGAAGACGTCGACCCGATCGAAGCGACAAACGGGCGAAGCGTGTCCGACGTGGACGACTTGATTCGGTTCCCCTTTGCCGCAAAAGGGGGTCCCCAGCACCTCCATGGTCGACGCGTCCCCCACCGCCGAGAGACTTCGCCAGAAGGTGGCCGACACACCGCGGTAGTTGGCGTTCTTGACGACGGCGCCGAGCTTGCCATTCTCGATGAGCTGCGCTTTCTCACATCCGAACTGAAACTTGTTGCGCGAGTCGTCGATGGACCACGAGCAATTGGTGGTCATGACGATCCCTTTCTCCACGCCGCCGACGATGGCGTCGAAGCTGGAATCGCCCGGCTCGACGTTGAGGTTCGCCATGCGATCGATGGGGGGGCGGTTCCAGCTCGTCGCGCGCGCGTTGGCGGTTCCCTCGAGCTTGGCCCGCGCCTGAGAAAAGACGCTGCCGAGTGGACGCTCGAGAACGCCGCCGCGAATGACGTAGGTCTTTTCCGCGGGCACGCCGTCGTCGTCGAAAGCGTAGCTGGCCTGCTGTTCGCTACGCGAGGGGTCGAAGGCGACGTTGAGAAGCGAAGAGCCGTATTGGTACGCGCCGAACATGTCGAGCGAGACGAAGCTGGTGCCGGCGTAGTTACGTTCGTCGCCGAGGATCCGATCGAGCTCGAGGGGGTGTCCGATCGATTCGTGGATCTGGAGCATCATCTGGTCGGGCATGAGCACCAGATCGCGCGGACCGGTGGGGCAGTTCGGCGCGGTGAGCAGCTGCATGACTTCGACGGGGAGCACTTCGCACCAATGGCTCAATCGCGCGCGGTCCAGCACCTCCAGCCCTCCCTGCTGGCTGTGATCGAACATGCCGAGGCTGCGCGTCTGCGTTTCCACGCCCCGGTTGGCAGTGACCGACATGCGCGGCGCGACGAAGGCGATCTCCTGCATGACGCGCCCACCACCGTTCGTCGCGAGGAGCGTCGTTTGCTCGATGTGCCAGAGCGACGCTTCCCAGTCGACGATGTCCGCATGGCCCTTGAGCCTGCGCGAATAGCCGGAGAGAAGGCCGATCTTGTCGCCCAGGCTCACGCCGTCCCAGCGCTTGGACACGGGCGTGCGATACGCGCCGCGCGCGTGCGGCATGACGATGGAACCGTAGTCGATGGCGCGCGGTGCCGTCTTGGCCGCCCAACCCCGCGCCCGGTCCACCGCGGCGCGCAGCCCGGCCTCGCTGAGGTCGCTGGTTGCGGCATAGCCGTAACCGCCGCCGTGCATGATCGTGATCATGGCCCCCATGTCGTGGTCGACCGCCACCGGCTGCACGACGTCCTGCCGCACGGCGATGCGCTCCGAGCGCTCTTCGACGACGCGTGCCGCGCAGTAGACGCAATCGCTCGCCCTGGGCAGGACCGATTCGAGCCGTCGGGCAATGATGTCGAGCATGGTTGACGCTCATCGTAGCCGGTTTCTCGCGTCACGGTGGGAGCTCGGCCACGTCGCGCTTGCGGGCGGAGCGCGAAACGAGCAAGCTCTGGTCCGTCGATGAAGGCGCCCTTGCCAGCCATGTCCGTCGCGCTGTTCGCGGGCGCGATGTCGTTGAGCCACTGCAGCGGCGCCGACGATGACCCCCATCCGACCGTGCCTCCCCCGTGCGTCGAAAATCTGAACGTCGACTGTACCGAGGTGCTCCTCAGCCCGCCGATTTACTCCAAAATCTTCCCCGGCATCATCGAACAGAAGTGCTCCCTCGGTTCGAGCTGTCATTCGGCGGACGGCGGGATGGGCGGCCTGGTGCTGGCCAATGCCGACGACACCTACGATGCGCTTTTGGGTCTCGAGGGTGGCACCAAGCACGTTTTGCCGTTCGACCCCAAGTGCAGTTCGCTCATGGTGCGGCTCACATCGCTCGACTCCGCGTACGTCATGCCGAGGGGCAGCCCTCTTTCCGAAGCGGCCATCTGCGACTTCGTGCAATGGATCAAACTGGGGGCCAAGAAAGACTAGCGAGCGTTGCCTCTCCATCCGGGTGGCGCGATCCATCGTCGACCTCCGATGCACTAGGATGTGCGCGGCGTGGTCCGTTGTAGGCCTCGGAGCACCTTGACCCGGAGGGGGAGGGCGAGAGAAACTCGCTAGCGTGGGGGTCGGTTACGTCTCGGCTTTGACCCGTACGGGGAAACGAAAGTGGTCACCGTGAAGTAGGAGCGGTCGAGTCGTGAAACCGACGTTTCGGGTCAAACTGCTGCTGATTGTCGGGAGCTCCATGCTCGCGCTGGTGGCGGTGATTCTTGGTAGCGCCCTGAGCGGTCTGCGCCAGGGGCGCGACTTGGTGAACGTCGAACGGCGCATGGTGCCGCGGCTCCTCCTCGCTCCGCAGCTGGAAGCCGCGTTCGATAGGCTCGGGCGCCAAATGCAGGATGCGGTGGCGGCTCAGGACCGCGCCGCGCTCGAAGAGTCGCTGAGCGGCAGGAGCCACTTGTTCCAATTGATCGCTTCTGCGCAGGATGCGCTCGAGCCGCACGATGCCGCCGCGGTCCGCTGGAAGGTCCAGGACTATTACGACAAGGCCATGAGCGTTTCGCGCCGCCTCATCGCCGGGGAGACGGGCGAGACGATCGTCGTCGACATGAAGCGGATGCAGGAAATGCAGCAAGAGGCCGTGCTCCTCATCCGCCGGGCAACGGGATTCAATCGCGACGAGCTCGGCGCCACCTTCGCTTCGGTCCACGCCGCCAACGATGGCGCCAACCAGTTCCGACTGGTCATTGGTCTCGTCGGTCTTGCTCTCGGGCTCGGACTTTCCCTGTGGGTGAGCCGCGGGATGTTGCGGGGGCTGGGGCACCTTTCGGACGGCTTTGCGCGCTTCGCGATGGGAGATTTTGGCCACGAGATCCCCTCCACGACGGAGGACGAGCTCGGTCGCGTCGCGCGCGAAGCCAACCAGATGGCGGCCAGCCTCAAACTGCTCAACGAACATCGCGACAAGAGCGATTGGTTGCGCGAGGGACAATCCGGTCTTTCCGACCAACTGCGCGGAGAGCTCGACCCGACCGCGGTCGCCACCCGGGCGCTGTGGTTTCTCGCGCGCTTCATCGACGCCCAAGTGGGGGCCGTTTACGTGAACGATGACGACGGTACCCTGCGTCTTTCCGCGCACTACGCGTTGGCGGGAGAAGCGCCTTGGACTGCGGCCGATACTGGCGCCAAGCCGAGGGCGAGCTTCGTTCGAGGCGAAGGACTCGTCGGTCAAGCGGCGCTGCGCGAAGACATCATGGTCGTCGACAGTCCACCGGCGGGATACTTGAAAGTCCGATCGGGTCTGGGAGAGGCCGCGCCGCGAGCTCTCATTTTCGTCCCCCTGGTGCGTCCCGGGGGAACGACGGGCGTCATCGAGCTCGCTCTTTTCAAGCCGTGTACCGACGAGGTGCGCGAGCTTTTGACGTCCGTCCGATTGATGCTGGTCACCGCCTTCGAAGCCGCTCGATCCCAAGCGGCGCTGCGCGACCTTTTGGTGCAGACGCAAGAGCAAGCCGCGCGGCTGACGGCTCAAGAGGAAGAGCTTCGCTTGAACAACCAAGAGCTTCAAGTGCAGCAGGAGGAGCTGCGCAAGGCAAACGACGAGCTTTCGTCTCAGCGTCACGCGCTGAGCGAGAAAAATACGGAGCTCGACGAGACTCGCCGTCGGGTGCAGCAGAAGGCGGACGAGCTCGAACGCGTCAGCTCCTACAAATCCCAGTTTCTGGCCAACATGTCGCACGAGCTGCGGACGCCGCTCAACAGCATGCTCCTGCTCTCGCACCTCCTGGCCGACAACGAGACCGGCAATCTCACGTCGAAGCAGGTCGAGCACAGCAAGACCATCCATGGCGCCGGCCAGGACTTGCTGGCACTCATCAACCAAGTGCTGGACCTTTCCAAGATCGAGGCCGGCAAACAGGAGTACGACCTGGAGATGGTGCCCCTCGCGCACTTCGCCGAGCAAGCGCGCCGCGTCTTCACTCCGCTCGCGCACGAGAAGAAGCTCCGGTTCGTGGTGGAAGTGGCCGCCGCAATGCCGTCCACCATCTTCACCGATCGTCGCCGCGTGGACAGGATCCTCACCAACCTGCTCGGCAACGCCATCAAGTTCACCGATCACGGCGAGGTGTCACTCTGCATCCGCCGTCCTCTGCCGGACAGCGCATTTCAGCGTAGCGATCTGGTCGCCGAAGAGACGGTCGCCTTTGCCGTTTCCGATAGCGGCATCGGCATCCCGCTCGAGGCGCAGGCGCGGGTGTTCGCTCCTTTCGAGCAAGTCGAAGCGCGCAGCGACCGGCGCTACGCCGGAACGGGGCTCGGGCTGGCGATCGCGCGTGAGTCGGCGATGCTCTTGGGGGGGGAGCTGCAGCTGGTCAGCGCACCAGGAAATGGCAGTACGTTCACCTGCTGTCTACCCGAACGGCTCGCTGCGGGCGCGGAGAAAGAGGGCGGCAAAACGACGCATCCCCCGCACCTGGTCCCGCGCGTCGACGATGACCGCGCGGTGCTCAGACCGGAGGAGACGCACCTACTCGTCATCGAGGACGACCCGGTCTTGGCCGGGCAGCTCGTGGACATCATCCGCGCGCGAAAGCTGAAGGTCATCGTCACCGGCAGCGGCCGCGAAGGGATCGAGCTGGCGCAAAAACGCCGACCTCTCGGGATCATCCTCGATGTCAAACTGCCCGACGTCGACGGTTGGGAAGTCATGGAACGGCTGCAACGCGGCACCACGACCTGCTCGATCCCTGTCCATTTCGTATCGGGCGTGGACGCCCCCGAGCGGGGGTTGGCCATGGGGGCGGTCGGCTATTTGACGAAGCCCGCCAGCCGGGCCGAGCTGGCCGCGGCCATTCGCACGCTGACCCCCACATCGCTCCCCGGATCGCAGCGAATCTTGGTGGTGGAAGACAGCCTCATCGAGGGGGAGACCATCGTCGAGGTTCTGCACAACGAAGGACTCGAGGTGCGCCTCGCGCGGAGCGCCGGCGCTGCGCTCGAGGCGCTGAAGAGCGAGTCGTATGGCTGCATCGTTCTCGACCTCGGGTTGCCGGACATGGACGGGCTCGGCCTGCTCGAGACCATCGCCGAAAGGGCGGAGATCGCGATGCCACGGGTGATCGTGCATACCGGGCGAGCATTGACCCGCAAAGAGACGCGTCAACTGGAGCTCTACGCGGAAGCCGTCATCCTCAAGGATGGAAGCAGCGACGAGCGTCTGCTCGACGAGATTCGGCTCTTCGTGCGCCACGTGACCGAGAGCTTGCCGGCGGACCGGCAGCCGAAATCGAAGGACGAAGCGACGGCCGACGCTTCCCTGGAGGGGACCACCATTCTCCTGGCGGAAGACGACATGCGCACCGTGTACGCCATTTCCGCGCTCCTGCGCGGCAAGGGAGCAGAAGTGCTCGTTGCCGACAACGGGCGAGAAGCACTGGAGATGCTTGCCGACCATCCGGACGTGGGCGGCGTCTTGATGGACATCATGATGCCGGAGATGGACGGCTATGAAGCCATGCGGCGACTTCGCCAGGACGCTCGCTTCAGCGCCTTGCCCGTGATCGCCCTCACCGCCAAGGCCATGAAAGGAGAACGCGAAAGGTGCCTCGAGGCCGGCGCCAGCGATTACCTCACCAAACCGGTGGACAGCAAACGTTTGCTCTCCACCTTGCAGTCGTGGCTCCGGAAACGCGATACCAATGGCTCCGGACAAGTACATTGAGGAGATAGAGGTGCGTCTCGTGCTGGAGGCGATCAACGCCCGCTACGGGTACGACTTCCGCGACTATTCGCCGGATTCGATGCGCCGCCGCGTGCAAGCTGCGCTGGCCCGATCGGGCGCGGGCAACCTCGGTCTCATGCAGCACCGCCTCTTGACCGAGCCGGACTTCTTCGCGTCGCTCCTCGACGACCTCACCGTGCAGGTCAGCGAGATGTTCCGCGATCCCTCGTTTTATCGCATCTTCCGCGAGCAGGTGGTGCCCATGCTCCGCACCTACCCGCAGCTCAAGATCTGGCACGCCGGGTGCGCCGGCGGCGAGGAAGTCTATGCGACGGCGATTCTGCTCACCGAGGAGAACCTCTACGAGCGGACGCAGATCTATGCCACCGACATGAGCGGGCGTGCGGTGGAACAAGCGCGCGAGGGCATCTATTCAGCCGCGCAGGCGGATCTATTTTCCGACAACTATCGACAATCGGGGGGCAAGCATCGGCTCGCCGATTACTACTCCTCCGCTTACGGTCGTATCGCGGTGCACGACAAGTTGAAGCGAAACGTCGTCTTCTTTCAACACGACCTGGTTTCCGACTACGCGCTGGGAGAGATGCAGGTGGTGTTCTGCCGCAACGTGCTCATCTACTTCGGCGATAGCCTGCGCGCGCGCGTTCTCGGTGTGTTCGCGGACAGTCTCTGTCGCGGAGGCTTCCTTTGCCTGGGAGGGAGTGAATGCGTGTCGGCCGCGAGCGCCGACCTCTTTTGCGACTTCGCAGCTGCCGAGCGCATCTACCGGCGACGGGGGGCGTCGTGAACCGCGTCCCGGCACAGCCGTTGGGACCCGTGCCGGCGAGCTTGGCCGCCCAGCGCCCGTCGGTCCTCATCGTGGACGACGTGGAGGCGAACCTGGTAGCGCTGTGTGCACTGCTCGACGGACTCGGCTGCGAGGTGGTGGTCGCCAAGACCGGCAACGAGGCCTTGCGCCAGCTGCTCAAACGAGAGTTTGCCGTTCTCCTCCTGGACGTGCAGATGCCGGAAATGGACGGCTATGAAGTGGCTCATCACGCTCGCGAAAATCCAGCTACCCGTGACGTCCCCATCATTTTCCTGACCGCCGCGCACCACAGCGAGGACAACGTGCAGCGCGGATACGGCTCGGGTGCCGTGGATTTCCTCTTCAAACCGCTCGATCCCCATATCCTTCGCTCCAAGGTGCGCGTCTTCCTCGAGCTCTACCTGCAGCGTCGACAGATTGCCGACGCCAAAGCGGCGTTGGAACGAAGCAACGTCGAGCTGCGGCAGTTGGCCGATTCCAACGCCGCGCTGGCGGAGAAATTTCGCAGCGCCAACGAAGACCTCGCCAAGGCCTATCGCGAGCTGCAAGCGACGCAGGCGCAGCTCATCCAATCGGCCAAGATGGCCTCCCTCGGCGAGCTCGTCGCCGGCGTGGCGCACGAGATCAACAACCCCTTGTCGTTCGCGACGAGTCACCTCGACACCGCTCGTCGGATCTTGGAAAAGCTCGAGCCGGAATGCCGGCCCGCCCTCTCGGAGGCGAGCCAGCAAGGCTGGGAACGCGCCGGCAACCGCCTGCGCGAGATGACGACGGGGCTCGACCGCATCACTCAGCTCGTGATCAAGCTGCGTACGTTTTCGAGACTGGACGAAGGTGAGCAAAAGAAGGTCAGTATGCGAGAATGTGTGGAATCGGTGGTGATGATCCTGGGGCACCGCATGGGCGATCGAATTCGGGTGCACATGCAATTGGGAGAGCCCGACCAGATCGAGTGCTTTCCCGGTCTCTTGAACCAGGCGTTGCTCAATCTGGTATCGAATGCCATCGACGCCATCGACGGGCAGGGCGACGTCACCGTTGTGACGGGCGCCCAAGGGGGCACTTACGCGATCACGGTGAGCGACACCGGGCAGGGGATCCCGGACGAGCTCCGCGAACGCGTTCTCGAGCCATTCTTCACGACCAAGCCCGTTGGCCAGGGCACCGGGCTCGGGCTATCCATTACCTATTCGATCGTTCGCAAGCACGGCGGTACCCTTGAGCTCTCGCCTCGCGAGGGGGGCGGCACCGTGGCGGCGATTCGTCTACCAATGATCGGCACGGCGGGGAGGCAACATGCAAGTTGACGTCAAGGATCGCGTGTTGCTGGTGGATGACGAGCCTCAGATTCTCGTTGCCCTGGAAGACGTCCTCTCCGAGAAGTTCGTCGTTTTCAAGGCGGACTCCGGGGAAAGCGCGCTCAACGTCCTGGCGCGCGAGCGCAACATCGCCGTCGTCGTCACCGATCAGCGGATGCCGAGGATGACCGGTGACCAGCTCTTGGCGAGCCTGACGCCGTCCTTCGACGCCTCGCGCATCATGGTGACCGGTTTTGCCGACCTTTCCGCGGTCATTCGGGCCGTCAATGACGGGAGGATCTTCGCCTACGTCACCAAGCCTTGGAACCCGGACGATCTGCGGCTGAAGGTTGCCAAGGCGGCCGAGCATTTTCGGCTGGTGAAAGAGATCGAGTTCGAGCGGCAACTCTTGCACGACATGATGGACAACATCCCCGACGGCATCTACTTCAAGGGCCGCGATCTGCGATTTTTGCGGGCCAATCGGGCTTTCGCGTCCATCGTCGGTGCGGGGTCCGCCGAAGACCTGGTCGGTAAGCGCTCCGTCGACATCGCTCTTCCGCGACCGGACGTCCAAGCGACGGAGGGGGAGGAAATGCGTATCTTGCAGGAGGGCGTACCGGCCCTGGACGTGGTGCGCGAGTACCAGAACGGGCACGCCGGCCGCTGGTTCTCCGAAACCAAGGCTGCCATCCGCAACAAGGACGGCCAGATCATGGGATTGGTCGGGATTGCGCGCGACGTGACGGAACGGGTGGAGACCGCGCGAGCGCTGGAGTCGAGCGAGACTCGCTATCGAAAGCAGTCGCAAATCCTGAATTCGATCCTGGACAGCATGGGCGAAGGCGTGGTCGTCACCGATCCCGCCGGCCGATTCGTTCTCTTCAACCGGCAAGCGAAGACAATCCTCGGTGTCGGCATGCACGATGCGCTGCCCGTCAAATGGGCGGAGATCTACGGTACCTATCTTCCCGATCGCAAGACGCCGGTCGCTCCCGATCAGCACCCGCTCGTCCGCGCCATGAAAGGCGAAGAGGTGCGCGACATGGAGCTCTTCGTCAAGAACGAAGTCGGCTCCGGCGTCATGGTGGCGGTCACCGCCACGCCGCTCAAATACGAAGAGACGGGAGGGACGGGCGCCGTTGCGCTCGTTCGCGACGTGACCGAGCAACGCCGCCTCGAGGAGCAGCTCCTGCAAGCGCAAAAGATGGAGGCCATCGGACAGCTGGCCGGCGGCGTGGCTCATGACTTCAACAACCTCCTGCTGGTGATGCAGAGCTGCGCCGAGTTCGTTCTGCAAGACCTCCCCGAGGGCGACAAGAACCGCGAAGACATGGGCGAGATTTTGGCGGCGACGCGCCGGGCCAGCTCGCTCACCCGCCAGCTCCTCGCCTTCAGTCGCCGCCAAGCGAGCCAACCGAAAGCCCTCGATTTGAACGAGGTCGTAGCCAACGTCGAGGGCATGCTGCGCCGGCTCATCGGCGAGAACGTCGACTTGGTTACATCGCTCTCTCCCGCGCTCGGAATCGTGCGCGCCGACGCCGGCCAACTGGAGCAGGTCATCGTCAACCTGACGGTCAATGCGCGGGACGCGATGCCGGAGGGTGGCAAGCTGACCATCGAAACTTGCAACGTCGAGCTCACCGCCGAAGACGTGGCGATCTACCCCGGGGTTTCCAGCGGCGCCCATGTCGTGCTTTCCGTCAGCGACACCGGCACCGGCATCGACGCCGCCACCCAGAAACGCATTTTCGAACCGTTCTTCACCACCAAAGAGGTCGGTAAGGGCACCGGGCTCGGGCTCTCCACCGTCTACGGCATCGTGCAGCAGAGTGGCGGCCATCTCCGGGTGCAGAGCGAGCTCCAACATGGAACGTGTTTCAAGGTTTACTTGCCCCGGGTGGATGCCGTCACCGACATCGCCCAGCCCCGGCGGCCGCGCACGATACCCGTCAAAGGGGCGGGCACGATTCTTCTCGTCGAAGACGATGAGGCGGTCAGGCACGTGGCGGCGCGCATCCTGCGCGAAAATGGATACACGGTGCTCGAAACACGGCGTCCGAGCGAAGCCCTCAGCGTGTGCGCCGAGAGCAAGACCCCCATCGATCTTCTCCTCACCGACATCGTGATGCCGGAGACGAGCGGGCCGAAGCTGGCGGAAGAGCTCTCGGCCCGCTATCCGAGCCTCCGGGTTTTGTACATGTCGGGGTACTCGGGGGTAGCACCGACCTCCACCCGCTCCATCGCCGCCGACGCCGGATACATCGAGAAGCCCTTTGCCGCCAGCGCGCTCGCCGAAAAGGTGCGCCAGGCGATGCGCGGCAACGGCTAGCCTGGCCGGCGATCGGCGCGGGCGGCCAGCGCGATCGCCGGCAAGCCCCTCCGGTGGACTCGTGCAGCCGTCAAATGATTGACGGCGAATGCCACGGCACCCCCCGCGCCTCGAGCTCCTCGCCAGAAGCGCCGCTCGCCTCAAGGTTTTTGAAAATGCTTCCGTTAACGTTAGACGTGGGAACCCGCACTCAGGTCTGTGTCAATCATGAATCCGAGCAGCGACCGGTGATGGAATCGGCGGGCAGTGCGCTGTCATCAACGTCGAATGAAGGGTTGGCGACGCAACACTAGAGGTCCGTCCATCTCGGGAAGGCACCTTTGTTGTTTCGGGGAAAGGGGAGGCGCGATGGACGCATCTGACATGGACGAGATCAGGCAGATTGTGATCGAGGCGTCACGCCAAGTCTTTCCGACGTGCGGCATGGCGATAGGTGAGGCGTGCGAGCCGGGCGAGGACCTTGCCGCCAAGCAGTTGGTAGCTTTCATGGGCTTCGCGGGGCCCATCCTGCGCGGTACGTTGGCCATCGTCGCGCCCATCGAGGTCATGCGCAAGAGCTACCCGCTCCCATTCAAAGAGGGTGCGCGCTGGGAGTTCGAGGTGTTCGACTGGTCGGGCGAAGTCGCCAATCGCTTGCTGGCCAGGATCAAGAACGGCCTGGCCAGGCGCGGCGTGGAAATCGAAGCCAGCACGCCGCGGGTGATGCTGGCCGAGCAGCTGCACGTGACTCGCTCCGTTCACGGAACGCTTTGCTCCAGCTGTTTTGCCAGTGGCGATTCCTGGATCAAAATCTGGTTCGACGCGATGGCCCCCGACAACCAAAAAGTGCTGCGGGAACAGCAAGGTCCGAACGCGTCGACGCCCGAAGGCGACGTACTTCTTTTTTGACGGCGCAGGGGAGGCAACATGGCCAAGAAGGTATTAATTGTCGATGATTCGCGGACGGTACGGCAGCAGCTCGGCGTGGTGCTGACGGAAGCCGGCTACGAAGTCGTGGAAGCTTCCGACGGGCTCGACGGCGCGGAGAAGATCGCCCAGACGAGCGATTTGGCGATGGTCATTTGCGACGTCAACATGCCGCGCATGAACGGGATCGAAATGCTGACCTTTCTCAAGCAGGACCCTCGCCACGCGAACCTCCTCGTGCTCATGCTTACGACCGAAGGTCAGCCGGCTTTGATCGCGCGAGCGAAAGCGGCGGGAGCGCGCGGTTGGATCGTGAAACCGTTCAAGCCCGACCTGCTGCTCGGCACCGTGCGCAAGCTGGTCGGAGCCGCGTAGGAGGGGCGCGCACGACTCGGGACCACCCATGGCATCGCTTGCTCCCCGCCTTGAGTCTATCGAGAGCGACTTTCAGTCGCTGGTGGAGCAATGCTCGATGGCCATCATCGTCCAGAAGGACGAGCGGGTGGCATACGCCAACCACGCGGCCCTCGACTGTCTCGGCTTCGACCCTACCGACGATCCGGTGGGGCGTCCCATTGCGGACCTGCTGGAGGAAAGAAGTTACGAGACGCTGGCTTCGAACTTCCGCAAAGCGGGCCCTGACGACGATCAATTTTTCTGCGGCGATCTGAAGCTGCGCCGCCGTTCGGGTGCGCTCATCGACGCCGAGGTGTACCACGCCGGCATTCGCTTCCACGGCGGCGAGGCGACGATGATCAATTTTCGCGACGTCACCGCCACCAAGCGGATGGAGGGCGAGCTCCGGCAAGCGCAAAAGCTGGAAGCAGTCGGCCGCCTCGCGGCTGGGATTGCACACGAGATCAATACGCCCATTCAATACATCGGAGACAGCGCGCAATACATCGCTACCACGCTGAACGATCTTCTCTCCCTGCTCGACAAGTCGCGCGCCATCATCGCGAGATTGGCCGAACATGCTGGCGATTCGGCAGTCATCGCCGAATTGAGTGCGGCCGAGGAATCGGCCGATCTCGATTATGCCCGTTCGCAGGGCCCGCGCTCGGTGGACCGCATCGTCGATGGAGTAGGGCGGGTCGCGCGCATCGTTCATGCGATGAAGGCCTTCTCCCATCCCGGCGCCGAAACGCCGACGCCGATGGACATCGTCAAGATGTTGGAAGACACCTTGGTCATCGCCGGTCACGAGCTGAGAGACACCGCGACGGTGAGCACCGAGTTCGAAAAGCTTCCCGCCGTGCATTGTTACCCGGGAGACCTCAATCAGGCGTTTTTGAACCTCATCGTCAATGCCGCCCATGCCGTGGCCGACCGCCCATCACAGCAGGAACCGGGCACCGTAAAAGTGAGCGCCAAGCTCGACGGAACCGGCGTGGAGATCCGCATTGCGGACAATGGTTGCGGGATGACACCGGAGGTGCAAGCTCGCCTCTTCGAGCCCTTCTTCACGACCAAGGAGGTCGGGCGGGGAACGGGCCAAGGTTTGTCGGTGGTGCGGGCGGCCGTCATCGACAAGCATGGAGGCACGCTGCGGTTCGAGAGCAAAGTGGGAAGCGGAACGACCTGCATCTTACGCCTGCCCGTCACCGCTCCGCCGCCGGTCGGTTAACTGCGGGCCGCGAGACCGACGGAAGAAGGGGCGGGCGTGCTCGGGCTCCCCGCCACGAGATCCTGGGCGACGAGCAGTGCCGTGTCGAGATCGCTGGCGATGTGGAGGCCGGGGTACTTGGTCGTCAGCTGCGCTTTGTCGAAGATCTCGTGCGGTTTGGGGAGTGGTCCGGCGAGCACGACGCGGCGCTTCGCCCGCAAGACCGTGGAAACGGCGTTCTCGAGCGCGACCAGCCCGGTGGCGTCGATGGCGGGAACGCGACCCAGATGGATGACGAGGACGCGGTATCCGCCGGTGCGCGCGGCGTTGAGCGCGCTCATGGCCTTCTGCGCGGCGCCGAAGAAGAGCGGGCCGTTGATTTCGTAGAGCACGACGCCGGCGGGGAGCACCTTTTCGGCGCCGTCCTCGGAGGAGTCGAGCTGCAGATGCGACTCGGTGAGCTCGGACATCCGACCCATGAAAAGGATCGCCGCCAATACGAAGCCGACCGACACGGCGACGACCATGTCGAAGAACACCGTGAGGAGAAAGCACGTGAGCAGGACGAAAACGTCGCTCTTCGGAGCCACCCGCACGATTCCTGCGAACCCGTGGATCTCGGCCATGTTCCACGCCACGACCAGGAGCAGCGCCGCCAGCGACGCCATGGGGATGTAAGCGACGAGTGGAGCGAGCACGAGAATAGCGAGCAGCACGACCAAGGAATGAGTGATTGCCGCGAATGGCGAGCGCGCGCCGGCGCGGATGTTGGTCGCCGTACGAGCCAGCGCGCCGGTGGCAGCGATGCCGCCGAAGAAGGGCGCGACGATGTTACCGATGCCCAAGCCCACCAGCTCCGAGTTCGGGTCGTGCTTGGTATTGGTCATGCCATCGGCGATGACCGCGGAGAGGAGCGACTCGATCGCGCCCAGCATGGCAATGGCGAAGGCCGCCGGAAATAGCTCGCGGATCAGCGCGAAGGTGAGGGGCGTGTCACCCCAAGGAAGAGCCGGCACCGGCACGACGGCGGGGATTCCGGCCACCTCGACTCCACCGATCATCGTATGAAAGCGGCTGCCGAGGGTGGCCACGGCGAAGGTCGGTTGCAGGCGGTGGATCACCGCCACCGTGGCGGCCACCATGACCGGGGCAAGAAGCGGCGCCGGTATTCGTTTGATGACCCGGGGCATGGCCAGCAAGAGCGCCAGCGTCGCGGCGGCTACGACGAATTCGGCGACTCGTGCCGAGCCGCGCGCGAGCCAAAGATCGGCGAGTTTGTCGAGGTAGTGTTCGGGAAGCGGCCCGACCTGCAATCCGAAGACGTCTTTGACCTGGAGCGTCGCGATGACCGTGGCGATGCCGGTGGTAAAACCGGTCGTCACCGGGTGGGGGATGTACTGAATCAGGTTGCCGAGCCGCGCGATGCCCATGCCGAGAAGGAGAACGCCGGCCATCATGCCGGCCATGAGAAGTCCGGAAAGTCCGTGCTTGGCGACAATGGGCGCCAGGATGACGACGAAGGCGGCGGTGGGACCCGTGACCTGGAATTTGCAGCCACCGAGGAGGGCGACGGTCGTGCCCGCAAAAATCGCCGTGTAAAGACCGTGCTGGGGCGGCACGCCGACGGCGATGGCGAGAGCCATGGAGAGCGGGAGTGCGACGATGCCCACCACCGTGCCGGCCATCATATCGGCACGCAGATGGCCGAGCCCATAGCCCTTGGCGAACACGCGACGAAGCGCCGCCCCGATGGGGAAACGCGCTTCGGGCGCGACGAGGCTCCCCGGGTCTCTGGAACCCCCGATGCCGACCTTGTCCTGTCCCCCGTCTGGCATCGCTGAGAACTCCGATTCTACTCGCGCTGCTAGCACTACACTGCCATTTTTATCGCGCAGGTCTCGGCGAATGCAGTTATCTGTGGGATGGGAGGACGAGAGGCAAGCCGCGCGCGGCTTGCGTGCCAAGCGCAGGATTGCACGCGGCCCATGGTGCGGGAGCCCTATGGCGGCCTTTCCACGCGCATGGCACGTCGGACAAGGCATGATGCCGAACGAGAACGCCGTACCATCGCTCGACGATCGCGAGCTCGCCAACATCGACGCCTACTTTCGCGCGGCCAACTACCTGACGGTTGGCCAAATCTACTTGCTCGACAACCCGCTCTTGCGAGAGCCCCTCCGGCCCGAGCACATCAAACCGCGGCTGCTCGGGCATTGGGGCACGTCACCGGGGCTCAATCTGATCTACGTGCACCTGAACCGTCTCATCCGCCGGCACGATGCGTCGGTGCTGCTCTTGGTCGGACCGGGGCACGGAGGGCCGGCCATCGTCGCCAATGTCTACCTGGAAGGCACGTATTCCGAGATCTACCCGCCGGTGACGCGCGACGCCGAAGGCATGGCCCGTCTTTTTCGGCAGTTCTCCACGCCTTATGGCATTCCGAGTCACGTCGGCCCCGCCACGCCTGGATCGATTCACGAAGGTGGGGAGCTCGGGTACGTGTTGACGCACGCCTTTGGCGCGGCGTTCGACAACCCCAATCTCATCGTGGCAGCCGTGGTCGGCGATGGAGAAGCCGAAACGTGCCCGCTGGAAGGTTCGTGGAAAGGGATCAGCTTTTTGAACCCGGTCCGCGACGGCGCGGTGCTCCCCATCCTGCATCTGAACGGCTACAAGATCGCGGGACCGACGGTGCTCGGGCGCGCCAGCAACGAAGGCATCGGCACCCTCCTCGGCGGTCATGGATACGAAGTGCATTTCGTGGAGGGAAGCGAGCCGGCGAAGGTGCATCGAGCCTTCGCGCGCACGCTCGATCTCTGCTACGCGCGAATTCAATCCATCCAGCTGGTCGCGCGCCGCGACGGGCTGCGCGAGAGGCCGCGCTGGCCGGTCATCGTTCTTCGTACTCCCAAGGGGTGGACGGGCCCCAAGGTCGTCGATGGTAAGCAGGTGGAAGGCACTTTTCGCTCGCATCAGGTCCCCCTCTCGGGCGTGACCACCAACAACGAGCATCGCAGGATGCTCGAGCAGTGGATGCGCAGCTACGAGCCGGAAAAGCTATTCGACGAACATGGCCGTCTCGCTCCTGCCCTTGCCGATCTCGTGCCGAATGGCGAGCGGCGAATGGGTCGGAGCGGGCACGCCAATGGGGGCAATTTGCTGGTTCCACTCGCGCTTCCCGATTTCCAGAGCTACGCGCTCCCGCTTGCGCAACCTGGACGAGAGAAGCGCGAGTCGACGAACCAGCTCGGCCTCATGCTCCGCGATGTCTTTTCCCAGAACAAGGGAGCCAAGAATTTTCGCCTCTTCTGCCCCGACGAAACCCATTCCAATCGGCTCGGTGCCGTCTACGAAGTCGAGAATCGCTGCCTCGTCGAACCCATTCTCGCGACCGACGACCACGTCGCCGCCGACGGGCGGGTCATGGAAGTGTTGAGCGAGCACAATTGCGAGGGTTGGCTGGAGGGCTACCTGCTGACGGGCCGGCACGGTCTCTTTGCCACGTACGAGGCATTTGCCCTCATCGTCGCTTCCATGGCCACGCAACATGCAAAATGGTTGGAGATGTGCGCGACGTTGCCCTGGCGAGCCCCCATCGCATCGCTCAACTATCTCCTTACCTCGACATGCTGGCGCAATGACCACAACGGTTTCAGCCACCAGGGACCGGGATTCATGGATACGATCATCTCCAAGAAGGGGTCGGTCGTGCGCGTGTACCTGCCCCCCGACGCCAACTGTCTGCTCTCGGTGGCCGATCACTGCCTGCGCAGCAAGAACTACGTCAATCTCATCATCATCGACAAGCAGCCGCAGCTCCAGTGGTTGGCCATCGACGCCGCGATCGAGCATTGTGCCCGCGGGGCGTCGACCTGGGACTGGGCCGGCACGGCTAAAGACGAAGAACCGGACATCATTCTCGGCTGCGCGGGCGATATCCCCACGCTCGAAACCGTGGCTGCCGCAGCTTGGTTGCGAAACAAGGCCCCCGCGCTGCGGGTGCGGTTCGTGAACGTCGTCGATCTGATGACCCTGGCCTCGCCCCTCGAGCATCCGCATGGGATGGCGGATACGCGATTCATCCAACTGTTCGAGCGCGACACCGACGTCATCTTCGCATTCCACGGCTATCCAGGCATGGTCCATCAGCTCTTGCATGGTCGTCCGGCGGCGCATCGTTTCCACGTGCGCGGCTACCGCGAAGAGGGAACCACCACCACGCCCTTCGATATGGTGGTTCTCAATCAGATGAGCCGCTTTCATCTGTGCATCGAGGCCCTGCGCCGCGCGCGCCGCCCGGTCCCCGATGCGGACGCCCTCATGGCGGAATGTCGCGCTGCTCTCGAGCGTCACCGCCTGTACATCGCCGAGCATTTCGAGGACATGCCCGAGGTGCGCGACTTCGTTTGGCCCGCGCATTGACTGGCCATCCGGATGAGCTCGGAACCCGTCGTCCTTTGCCTGAACAGCGGCTCGTCGTCGCTCAAGTTCGCGCTCTTTCGCCTCGCAAGCGGAAGAGAGACCAGGCTCGCCGCCGGATCGGTGGAGGGCATCGGTCTCGCACAGGGTCGGCTTCACCTGCATTTGCAGGACAGAGAGCCCACGGTGCGTGCCGGCGCGCGGATCGCATCGCCCGCAGAAGCCCTGGCGCGTGCGCTCGACATCCTTGCGTCGGAGCGGCTGCCGCTGCCGCAAGCGGTGGGTCATCGGCTCGTTCACGGCGGCGATGCCTACACCGCTCCCGTGTGCGTGGACGACGCCACACTGGCATCTCTCTGGAAGGTTGCTTCGTTTGCGCCTTTGCACATGCCGGCGGAACTGCGCGCCATCGAAGCGACGCGCACGCGTTTTCCCGACCTGCCCCAGGTGGCCTGCTTCGACACGGCCTTTCACCGGGGCCTGCCGGAGAGGGCGCGGCGGTTGCCGCTGCCGAGCGCGTGCCACGAGCAGGGCATTCGGCGTTACGGTTTTCACGGCCTTTCCTACGAGTACATCGTAGAAACGCTGGGGTCCGAGCTGGGACGGCGATCGATCCTCGCGCATCTCGGGAGCGGCTCGAGCATGGTGGCGCTCGTCGATCAGAAGCCGATCGACACCACCATGAGTTTTACCCCGACGGGCGGATTGATGATGGGCACGCGCACCGGCGATCTCGACCCCGGCGTGCTCTTGCATCTTCTCCAAGCGGGTCATGGCCTGGCCGACCTCGAACGGATCATCCACCATGATTCGGGACTGCTCGGCGTCTCCGGTTCGACGTCGGACATGAAAACGCTGCTCGAGCGGCGGCTCCAGGATGAGCGCGCCGCGCTCGCCATCGAAATGTTCTGCTATCGAGTGAAGATGGCCGTCGGTGCCCTGGCGGCGTCGCTGGGCGGCCTCGATACGCTCGTCTTCACCGGCGGCATTGGTCAGCACGCCGCCCCGATCCGCGCCGAGATCTGTCAGGGACTGGAGTTTTTGGGCATCGAGCTGGAAGCGTCCCACAACGATGCAGCCCGCGACGTGATCTCCCGAGTCGAAAGCCCCTGCACCGTTCGCGTCGTGGCGACCGACGAAGAGCGGACCATTTTGCGCCAGGTGGGTCGATTGCTCTTTCGCCTTTCTTCACGCGATGTGAAGGGACAAGGTTAGGATGGGGATGTCATCATGAAGACCTACCTCGTCGCTCTCGACAACAGCGCCCGGGCGCCCCACGTGCTCGCCGCGGCGAGCGAGCTGGCCCAAAGCACGGGCGCCAAGCTGGTCCTCTTTCGCTCCATCGGATTGCCGCACGAACTGCCGGTCGATACCTACGCGATGTCCCCGGATGGCGTCATCGACATGCTCCGCCAGCGTGCTGCGAACGAACTGCAAGAGTTGGCCAAGGCCGTGCCGAGCGGGGTGCTTTTCGCCACGCGTGTCGAAGTCGGGGCGCCATGGCAGGCCATTGGCGCCGTCGGGCGCGAGATCGGCGCCCAGCTGGTCATCATCGGATCGCACGGTTTCTCCGGCGTCGACCGTCTGCTCGGCACCACCGCGACCCGGGTGGTGAACCACGCCGATCGATCGGTGCTGGTCGTTCGTTCGTCTCTACCGTGATCGTTCTTCGACTCGCGGGGCGGTCCGGCGGCCGTCCGACCTTCGTCGCACGCTGACGGCCGAACGTTCAGCTTTCGGACTTCTTCGCGAAACCATGCGACGGTGTGGACATTGTTCAGGTAGACCCTACATCGCATCCGAGCGGCACGTGTTCTGCATTGTGTCTCTTCAGATAAGCTAGAACCCGACAACTGGGATCCACAACCAACCAACTTGGAGGACGCCATGGCCAGTTCCACGAACGGCGATACGGCGGACAAGTCCGTCATTCTGGTCGCCATCGACCTTTCCCCTATTTCCGAGGCCGTGGTGAGGACGGCGGCGACCGTGGCCGGTGCTTGTCCGAGCGAGCTGCATGTCTTGCACGTGCAGCCATCGACAGCGCAATCGACGGCGGCACTCCATTTGACGGCCATCGACGAGATGAAGGAGAAGCTCGAGAAGCTCGTGGGCGCCGTGCCACGATCGGTCGAGCGCGTCATCATTCACGTTCGCTCGGGCGGCGAGGCGGAGATCGAAATCGCGCAGTTGGCAAGTGACATCGGAGCCGACATCATCGTCGTGGGGACCCACGGCCACCGGGGTATCGAGCGTCTCCTTCTCGGCTCCGTCGCCGAAGCGCTCGTTCGCAACGCCCCCTGCCCGGTGCTCACCTACCGACCAAAAACCATCCCTCTCTGGGCGCGCATCGAGCCGCCGTGTCCGGATTGTGTCGCCGTGCGGCAAGCGACAGGTCGCGCCACGTTGTGGTGCCAGCGCCATTCGCAACACCATCCGCGCCTCCACCTGCATTACGAGGTGCCGCCGAGCTTCGGCATCGGTTCGATGACCTTTCGCACAACGTAGCTACTTCGGCTTGACCGTCGGTTCCCCTGGCGCGGCGTGTTGCATCGCCGACGCCGAGGGCGCGGACGACACGGACCTCGATCCCCCGCCGCGGTGCAAAAGCCAATACGTCGCCAATACGAGGAGCAACGCCGCCGGCACGCCCAAGAGCAAGAGCCAGCGGCGCGGATCGCTTCGCGTCGCCCCCGCTCCCCATCCATCCGCGGAAGACAGCATGTCCGGTCGCGGCGGTGCGTCGGTGCGATTGGGATCGACGGGGAGGGGCGAGCGCATCTGCGAAGATGATCGCGATGCCACGCCGCCCGCCAGGGTGAGACGCGCGATCCGCTCGATAGAGAGCCGGGCCCGCGCCGGCGCAACTGCGGCCAAGGAAGCGGCGAACGCGTCGATGTTGGCAAACCGCTTCGTGCGATCCTTCTCCAGACAGCGCAAAATGGTGCTCACCACCGGCGCGGGCAGATCGGGACGCAGCGCCGCCGGGCTCGTTGGTTTCTGGTGCAGAATCGCCAGAAACAGCTTGGGCAAGTTGTCGGCGCGAAACGGAGGCTTCCCCACCAGAAGCTCGAAGAGGATGACGCCGAGCGCCCAGATGTCGGTGCGCCCGTCCACCTCGCCGGCCTCCGTCAGCTGCTCGGGCGACATGTAAGTGGGTGAGCCGAGCGCCCCCGCCGCCGTCGTCATCGACCCCGTGCCGTGCGATGCGTTGGGGTCGATGTTCTTCGAAATGCCGAAGTCGAGGACCTTGACGATGTCGCTGCCGTCCGGCCCTTGCGTCAAGAAGAGGTTCGCCGGCTTGAGGTCGCGATGCACGATGCCGAGCAGGTGCGCCTCGGCGACGGCTTGACACGCCTGCAGTACGAAATGCAGCGCCCTGTCCACCGACAGCCTCGTTCGCGCGCGCAGGTACGAAGCGAGATCGGTCCCCTCCAGGTACTCCATCACCATGTAGGGCGCGCCTGTATCGAGCGTGCCGACGTCCGACACTCGCGCGACGTGCTCGCTCTTGATGCGTACGGCCGCGCGCGCCTCGCGGGCAAAACGCGTCACTGCCTGCTGGTTGGTCAACACGTGAGGGAGAAGGAACTTGATGGCCACGAGCACGTTGAGCTCGATGTGTCGCGCCGCCACCACGACGCCCATCCCGCCCGTCCCGAGAACCCGCTCCACTCGGTACTTTTCGGCCAGCATCTGGCCGGGCTGCACGGGCAAAACGGACGAGACATTGATCATAGCGGGAGGGCTCGTCATGCATCGTAACCCGAAGGACGTCCGTCATCTGGAAAGTTGCGCCGAAAACATATTCAGGACGAGCCGCGCGCCCGCTACGTCTTGCTTCTTCGCGGCGTGCAAGGGAAAGTACTGGCAACTGCTCGCTGTCGAGCGGCACGCGGACCTCGCATGGCCGAAGCATTGCCCCCCACCGTTCGCAATTCGACACGTCGGCTTCTGGCACCGCTGCTCGGCGTCGGATTGGCGCTCGTCGCCGGCCGAGCCGTCGCGCAGACGGTGATCCCGCGCGTCGAAGCCGTGTATCCGCACGACACGGCGGCTTTCACCGAGGGGCTCGAGCTCTTCGAGGGCAAGCTGTACGAAAGCACGGGGCTCAACGGAAGATCGACCGTGCGGCGCGTCACCTTGACGACCGGTGTCGTCGAAAAGAGCATCAACCTCGACTCCTCCCTTTTCGGCGAAGGGCTGACGCGTATCGACCGTACGCTGATCAACCTCACGTACACGACCGGTGTCGCCATTGTCTTCGATCTCGACACTTTCGCGGAGTTGAAGCGCTTCACCTACACCGGGCAGGGCTGGGGACTCTGTTATGACGGCACCGATTTGGTCATGACCAACGGCACCGACAAGCTCTTCTTCCGCGATCCAAGCACGTTCGTCGTGCGTCGCGAAGTCACCGTCCAGCGCGGCGGCACCGCCATCGATATGTTGAACGAGCTCGAGTGCGTGGGTTCGCTCGTCTACATCAACGAATGGAAGACGGACAACATCCTCCGTGTCGACAAGGCGACCGGTAACGTCCTCACGCTCATCGACGCCTCGGCTTTGCTCACGGCCAATGAGAAGAGCAACGTCGACGTTCTCAACGGCATTGCCTACGACGCGGCCAAGCGCCGCTTTTATCTCACCGGCAAATACTGGCCCAAGCTCTTCGAGGTGAGCTTCGACTTCGACCCAGGTGGCGCCGTGGACGGGGGCGTGGACGCCGGAACGGTCGACGCCGGGAGCACGATCGACGCCGGGAGTACGGTCGATGCAGCTCCGCCGCGCGACGCGACGAACGATGGCGCGGTGGTCGACGTCGCGACGCCGAGAGACAACCGCTCGGGCGACGCGGTCGACGGCGGTGCTCGCGATGCCATCTCCGACGACACGAGCTCGATCGATGTCGGCGCGCCGACGTCGGACGCATCGCCTCCCCTGGATAGCGGCCATGGTCAGGGTGGCGCTGCGGGTGCCGGCGGTGTCGGCGGTGCCGCAGGTGTCGGCGGCACGGCCGACCCGGAAGGGAACCCGACGCAGAATGGCTGCGCGTGCCGCAGCGGAGGCGCGTGCCGCAGCAAAGGCGCCTCCGTGCGGAGCTCGTGGCCGGCGCTGGCGACGTTGCTCGGTGCCGTCTTGCTCGGCCGTGCCCGCCGCGCCGCGCGCCGACGTTGACTCCTCTCCGCGAGGATTCTGGACGGTGATGCGCCCATCGGCCTGCGTGCCGACATCGGGTAGCATGCTCGACAATGACCAATCGACTGAGAAGCGTGGGAATGAAGTTCTCGCTGCTGGTGGGGCTCCCTGTCGTACTCGTCCTCGCGGTCTTTCCCTTCATCTCACGGGTGATGGAGCGCCAGCTCGCCAGGCAGACCGATGAGCGCATCGACGATGCCCGGGAGGCATTTCAGGAAGAACTGGACGACGCGACCAACGAGATCCTCCTTACGGCGCGTGTCCTCGCCGAAAGTAGCGATGTGCGCCGTGCACTGGAGATACGCGATGGAGGCGCTGCCACGGCCATCGCCAAGAATTTCTCGACCCTTTATCCGGACAACGACATTCTCTTCGCGGCTCGCGACGGAACCGTAGTCACCAAGATCGGCCCCAGTCCGGCCCCCGAGAAGCTGTCCGACATCGCCGAGCTCGCCGACTACCGTGACGGCGAGCTGCGTGGCATCGTCGCGGGCGGCTGCGCCAAGCGCGGAACACGGACCAGCTCCGCGCGGTTCATCGCGCTCGACGCCGGCGAAGGCGGATTCGTCGTCGTCTGTCAGATGCTGGGTCGTCGCTACGTCGCCAAGATCGCATCCAAGTTGGGACTCGAGCTGGCCATCCTCGACGCTGCTCACGATGACGCCTTGATCGTCGCGTCCAAGCTGTTTCCGGTTGGCTCCGTACCTCAGGCCCGCGCGGTACCTTCGCGGCACGAGGACGCCGGCAAGGAGTGGGCGATTGCCCGTTTCGAGCCGCGCCTGCGCGTGAGGTCGCGCGGCAAGCTCGCCGTCGTCGTGGCCAGCGACGTGACGGACGTCCGCACCATCATGAGACGTCAGCTCGTGCTCATGACCGGCATGCTGCTCTTGGCGGCGCTCGTTGCGCTCGCCATCGGCTCTCGCGTTGCACTCGCCATGTCGCGCGGGCTGGAACGGATCGGGAGCGCCCTCAAGAAGCTCGAGCAACAGGAATACGTGAAGGTCATTCCGTTGCGAAGCGGCGACGAGATCGAAGATCTCGCCAACGGCTTCAACCACATGGTCGACGGGCTGAAGGAGCGCGACAAGCTCCGGACCACCTTCGGAAAGTACATGACGGAGGCGGTCCTCGAGCATCTCCTCGCCGGCAAGGTCGCGCTGGGAGGAGAGACGCTCACGGTGACGATCCTCTTCACCGACATTCGCAGCTTCACCAGTATCAGCGAGAAGATGGACGCCCAGGCGCTGGTCGCCCTCTTGAACGAGTATTTTACGGAGATGGTCGGCATCGTCATGCAGCACGACGGTGTGGTCGACAAGTACATCGGCGACGCGATCATGGCCGTGTTCGGCGCGCCGGTGTCGCGTCCGGACGACGCCAAGAACGCCGTTCGTGCCGCCGTGGGAATGCGGCGAGCGCTCACTCATTTGAACGAGCGTCTCGCCGAACGAGGGCTAGCGCCGCTGCAGACGGGCATCGGCCTTCACACCGGCGAGGTGGTTGCGGGCAACATCGGTAGCGAGCGACGCATGGAATACACGGTCATCGGCGACGCCGTGAACCTGGCTTCACGACTCGAGAGCAACACCAAGGAGCTCGGCGCGAGCGTCGTCATCAGCGAGGTGACGTACGCGTTGACGCGCGACGCCATCGAGACCCGGCCGCTCCGTGAGATCACCGTGAAGGGCCGCGTAGAGCCGGTCATGACCTACGAAGTCCTGGGCATCAAAGGCGAGGCAGGCTAGGTTCACCCACGTCCACTCGCCTCCAAGACGTACTTCTTTACCGTTCGTCGATCGAGTTTCGTCCTCTTGGCCACGTCCTCGTACGTCCCGTGCCGTCGATAGAGCAGCGCGCAGTACATGGCCAAGACCTCGTGCGCGTCGAGCGCCCCCTCCTTCATGGACTCGAAAAAACGGTCGGTCGCGTCGCGCAGCGCGGCGCGAGGCCCCGGATCGTACGCCGCGGTCATCAGGATGCGGCGCACCGCTTGCTCGACTTCGCGCACGTTCCCGGGCCACGCGTAATCTTTGCCGACTCCGGCGGCGATGACGTCGCGCGTGATGGCAACGAGATCGTCCGATGGCTCGCCGACGATGCGCTCCACCAAGTGCTCGAGTAGCTCGCTCATCTCCTCCGCCCGCTCGGCGAGCCGTACCCGCAGCGACGGGACCTCGATCACGTCGGAACAAAGACGATAGTAGAAATCGTGTCGGAAGGTGCCTGCTTCGCGCAAATCGGCGAGCGACCGGTTGGTAGCCGCAATGACGCGCCCTTGAAAGCGTTTGCTTTCGTGACTGCCGACCGGTGTGTAGCGTCGCTCCTGCAGCACGTCGAGCAGCTTGATCTGGACCGGGATGGCGACTTCGCCAATCTCGTCCAGAAAAATGGCGCCGTGCGGGCTACACCGTTCGAGAACGCCGTCGTGGGCTTCGATGGCGCCGGTGAAGGCGCCCTTCTCGTGACCGAAGAGCTCCGACTCGATGAGACTCTGCGGGTATTGCGAGAGGTTGATGGTGACGAACGCGCGCGTGAAGCTTTCCACGAATCTGTTCTTGCTCGCATCGAAAGGGATGAAGGCCGAGCGTCCGATGGCGGCGGCGGCGGTCCCCTTGCCGGTCCCGGTTTCTCCGAGGAGGATGGTCGAAAAATCCTCCATCCGCGCCGAGAGGTACCGTTCGTACACCCGAATGTCGTGGGTGAAGACGTTATTCCACAGACTCTCGCGCAGCTTGCGCATGGAAGGGCTTCGTCCGGTGAGCCCACGTTCGATGAAGAAGAAGGCGCGCCGCATCTGAAAGAAGATCCCGACGAAGCGCGCACTCGCGGCTGCGTCCCAACCGTAAGAGGCGAGATCGGTGAGCATGCTGCGGCCGAAGGGAGCCGGGACCGGGATGGCCCCGGCGCGAACCTGGCGAACGATGAGCTCGTCGAGGGCGGGCATGTATTCGTGAAAGACCTGAAAGAGGACGGCATTCTCGAGGAGCGCGCGGTCGGCGGGCGCGAAGGCCGCAAGCACGGCGGTGGCTCGCAGGTCGAGCGCGGCGAGCCGGGCCTCGAGATGTCCGAGCACGCGAGCCAGATCGGCTCCGCCCTCCGGCGCCGCATAGGAACGCGCCATGCGTCGATCGAGATCGGCGCGCCGATCGCCGAAGGGATTGCTGAACGTCGCTTGCGTCAGCAGCGAGAAAAAGGCCCGATCGGGCTCTCTGAGCTTGCGAGTCAGCATGTTCATTCAATGTATATAGACATACATTAAATGCATATACCCCTGCGCGCTCATCGCCGCCGGAATTGCCTAAGCACCGGTCTGGCAACGCATTTGTCGCGTCCTCTTCCGCGGGTACGGCTGTTGCTCAATACCCGAGCGGAGGCTCGAACACGATGCGCAGAGGGAACTTCGATGCCACGGTCCGCGCTCCGCGCCGCTCTTTCGGCGCGGTGGTCTTCGACGCCGCGAGCGTGGGCCTGAGCGGTTTGGCGGCGGCGTTCGTGGTAGGTGGTCTCGCGCGATCGCTCCATGCGTCCGACGTGCTTGCAGTCGCCATGGCCGTGCCCGTTGGGCTCTTGGTGGCCGATCTCGTATCAGCCGTGGCCCACTGGTTCTGTGACACGTTCTTCGATTCCAAAACGCCGCTGCTCGGCGCGGTCATCGGGCCGTTTCGTTTACATCACCACGATCCGGACGCCTTCCGGCGCCACGACGTTTGCGAGCGCAACCGCAACAACTGTTTGGCCGCGCTGCCGCTCCTGGCGCTAGCCCATTGTCTGACGCCGCGGGTCGCTGAGACAGGGCGCCCCTTCGTCGGTGCCATGCTGGCCGTCGTGGCCATCGCGCTCGCAAGCGCGACCCAGATCCACGCCTGGGCGCACGACCGTCACGCGCCAGGGCCGGTGCGATGGCTCCAGCGCTGCGGCATCCTGCTCTCGCGCGAACGCCATGCTCGCCATCACCGCGAGGCGCACGATCGCTCCTACGGCATCGTCAACGGCTGGGTGAACGGTGCGCTCGATCGAACCGGGTTTTTTCGACGCGGGAGCGCCGTGCGATGAGCGGAAAGAGCGCGACGCTCGTTTGGATGGCGATAGCGGGGGGAGTGTGCCTTCCCGGCTCGGAGCTCCTCGCGCTCGATTGGTTCTTGCTCGACCTGTTCGTGCTGGCCGCCGTCTACGTGCCGGTGGAGCGACTCTTTCCGCGCGTGCCGCAGCCGATCGTCCGTGATGGTTTTGCCACTGACCTCGTCCATTTCTTCGTGAATCACGTACTCGTGCACCTCATCCTGCTGCTGGCGATGCTTCCCGCCACGACGCTGCTCGGATGGGCGCGCTACGAACCGCTCGTGCGCAGAGTTGCATCGCAAACGCTCGTCCTTCAGATCGCGGAGATGGTGGTCGTCGCCGACGTCTTTCAGTACGGGATCCATCGCCTCTTTCATCGTGTTCCCTTGCTGTGGCGCATACACGCCGTTCACCATTCATCGAAACAGCTCGACTGGCTCGCGGCTTCGCGGCTCCACCTCGTCGACATCGTGACGGTGCGCGCCGTGACGTTCGTGCCCCTCTTCCTGGGCGGATTCAGCGACGCCGCCATTCGCACGTACGCGGTGTGCGTCGCCGCCGCGGGGGTGTTTCTCCATGCCAACGTCTGTTTTCGTTTCGGCGCGCTGGAGAAGGTCGTCGTCACCCCCCGGTACCACGCCTTCCACCACGCCGCCGATGCCGAGGCGCTCGACAAGAACTTCGCCTTTCACTTGCCCGTCATCGATCGCATCTTCGGTACGCACTACTTGCCCGGCGAAGCGTGGCCGAAGCGCTATGGCATCGATGGATAGTGCAGCGCAGCCTTCACGCCGAAATGACTCTCGACGGAATGCCGACGCTCGGATGTGGCGGATTGGCCCGAGCGCCACGCGGCCGCCGCGTCCCATTTTTGCGACAACCACGGGCGTCGACTTCGCCTCTCGGATCGCCATCGCCCTCGTCGGCAGCTTGCCTGTGTGGCCACCTGGCGGCTCGCGTCGCCGAAGGACCGCATGATTGTCGACATGTGATTTCATAATTATTTCATTGGGTTGCTGACGGCCGCGAAAGGGGAGAAGCATGAACGATCCTTCCGGCGTCAGACGCCCAGGGGGCGGGCCGACATCCGGCGCGTACTGCAGAGCGATGTGGCGCGGTCGTTCGGGGCAGCGGGGGACCTACCCTACGTATTTTGCCAAACGCGCGATTTCGGAAACAAAACGACGAGGCCGTCTGTCTTTAGTCAGTCGTGATTCAGCTGGAAGACATCAACAAACGTTACCGAAGCGCGGCAGGGGAGCTGCACATCCTCAGGGACGTATCTTTACGCGTCGAGAAGGGGGAGTTCGTCAGCATCATGGGAGCATCGGGCTCGGGCAAGAGCACGCTGCTCAACATCCTCGGCATCCTGGATGCGTACGACTCGGGCACGTATTACTTCGGCGACACGCTCATCCGCGATTTGTCGGAAGCCAATGCCGCGCATTACCGAAATCGTTTGATTGGATTCGTCTTCCAGTCGTTTCATCTTCTCAGCTTCAAGACGGCGCTCGAGAACGTGGCGCTGCCCCTTTATTACCAAGGCGTGCCACGCCGGCAGCGTAACCAGATCGCGGAGGAGTACCTCGGACGCGTGGGATTGAGCGCCCGCGCCGATCATCTTCCCACCCAGCTTTCGGGCGGCGAACGACAACGCGTCGCCGTCGCGCGTTCACTCGTCACCAAGCCTCGATTGCTGCTCGCCGACGAGCCTACCGGTGCCCTGGACAGCAAGACTTCGGATGAGCTCATGGCGCTTTTCCGCAGCATCAACCAGGAGGGGCTCACCATCATCCTCGTCACGCACGAGCGCGACGTCGCCGAACTGACCGATCGCACCATCCACATGAAGGACGGCCGCACCGCGGCGGCGTGACATGTTCGACGCCGACTCCTTTGCCGAGGTGTGGTCGACGCTGTCGCGCCACAAGCTGCGCACGGCGCTCACGGCTTTCAGCGTGGCGTGGGGCGTGTTCATGCTCATCATCTTGCTCGGTGCGGGGCGCGGGCTCGAAAATGGGGCCTCCGATGGATTCCGCGGTGACGCGCTCAACGTCGTGTGGATCAACACCGGAACTACCGCGCTTCCCTACGCCGGGCAAAACCCCGGTCGTAAGATCAAACTCGACAATTCGGACTACATCGCGCTGGCTGGGCGCCCTGGCCTCGAATACGTGAGCGGCATCCTCGACCTGTCGGGCACCTTCATGGTGCGGTACGGAACCCGCCGATCCACATTCGGCGTTCACGGTACCTTCCCCGAACACAAGTACCTGGAGAACCAGACCCTGCGGGAGGGTCGCATGCTCAACGACGGCGATCTGGTGGAGCGCCGCAAAGTGGCCGTCATCGGCCCGCTGGTGGCCGAAGTTCTCTTCGGGAAACAATCCGCCATCGGGGAATTCATCCAGATCCGCGGCGCCAACTTTCGCGTCGTCGGTGTGTACGAAGATACGTTCGGAAACGAGGACGACCAGCGGCAGATCTTCGTGCCGCTCACCATCGTCCAGCTCTTGAACGGCTCTTCTGCCGAGCTCACCGGAATGGGCGTCACGATTGCCAACTCCGACATGGAGGTAGGGAAGTCGCTCGTGAAGACGATGCAGGAGATGTTCGCCCAGCACCACCGCTATTCGAAAGACGACACGCGCGCGGTGCACTTTTTCAACAACTTGGAGTTTTACTCCAAGATCAGCCGCATGTTCATCTGGATTCGCGCGTTCATTTGGCTGGTGGGAATCGGTACCCTCCTCGCCGGCATCGTCGGCGTTTCCAACATCATGTTGATTTCCGTCAAAGAGCGGACCCAGGAGATCGGTATCCGCAAGGCCATCGGGGCCACGCCCGCCGCTATCGTGCGCATGATCGTGGCCGAAAGCCTGCTCATCACCACGCTCGCCGGATACTTGGGGCTCGCCGCTGGTATCGGGTCCCTCAGTTTGGTCAACAGCTTTCTACCGCCGATGAAGGGCCTCCGCGATCCCTCGGTGAACTTCGAGGTAGCGCTGGGAGCCACCATTCTCATCGTCATCGCCGGGACAATGGCGGGGTTCTTTCCCGCGCGCCGGGCCGCCGCCACTCACCCCATCACCGCGCTTCGAAACGAGTAAGCCATGCCGCCGAGTCGCTCGCCGAGCTTGTGGGATCTCGACACCTGGGAGGAGGTGTGGTCGAGCCTGCGCCGCAACAAGCTGCGCGTGTTCTTGACGGCGTGCGGCGTGTTCTGGGGGATGCTGATGTTGACGCTCCTGCTCGGTTTCGGCACCGGTTTGCAGCACGGCGTGCAGCGCGACTTCATGGGGCTGGCGCGCTACATCGTCTTCATCCGGCCGGACAAGACGCTTCTTGCCTACGAGGGACAGGGCCCGGGGCGCCAAATCAAATTGACGAACGACGACGTCGACGCCGTGCGCAGCGTACCGGGCGTGCAGCTCGTTGCGCCTCGGCTGATGTTCGGCAATTTCGGAGATGGGCAGAACGTGGAGGCCGGCCCCAAGACAGCCAGCGTCGTCGTCAATGCCGCGACGTCCGACTATCCGGCCATCGAGCCGATCGAGCTCCTCTACGGCCGAAACTTCAACTTCGGCGACGAGAGCGAAGAGCGGAAGGTCGCCGTCATCGGGCAAAATGCGTCGCGCGTCCTCTACGGCGAAGAAAACCCGGTCGGCCGCTATTTGCGCTTTCGCGGCGTGTTCTTTCAGGTCGTCGGCGAGCATCGCAGCTTGAAGCCGGGACCGCAGGGAGATCGCATCGACAATTCACTCTTCGTGCCGCTCTCGACGGCACAGCGCGCCTTCAATCAGCGCGGCAACGCGACTTGGGCCAGCGTCATCGTGGCTCCCGACGCATCCGCCGCCGACGTCCAAAAAGAGGTCGTCACCCGGCTGCGCAAGCGACATCGCGTGCACCCCGACGATCCGCAGGGCATCCGTTCCTTCAATTTGGCCGCCGAGTTCAACCGGCTCATGAACATCTTCATCGGCATTCGCATCTTCGTGTGGTTCGTCGGCACCGCCACGCTCTTGGCCGGCGTTCTCGGGGTGAGCAACATCCTGCTCATCACCGTCAAAGAGCGCACCCAGGAGCTCGGGATCCGCAAGGCGCTCGGAGCGACGCCGTCGTCGATCGTGCGCATGGTCGTGGCGGAATCCTTGGTGCTCACCTCGCTGGCCGGGTACCTCGGCCTCATCGTCGGTGTGGGCTTGCTCGAGGTGGCCGGCCGGATCACCGCCCAGATGCCACAAGCGCCTGTTTCCGCGCCGGAAGTCGATCTCAAAGTCGTGATCGGAGCCGGCTTCATCTTGCTCCTCGGCGGTTTGGTTGCCGCCGTCATGCCCGCTCGCCATGCGGCGCGCCTCCACCCCGTCGAAGCATTGAGGGCCGAATAATGCGGAAAATCCTCCCTTTTGCCCTGGTACTCGGCGTCTTGCTCGCCTTCGGCGGCACACTCGCCTTCCTCTACCAAAAATCGCAACCGAAGCCGGCGCCCTACCAGACGGTGCAGCCCAAAGTGATGACCATCGTCAAGAAGGCGGTGGCGCCGGGGGCCATCGTGCCCCGCCGTGAGGTCGTCCTCAAACCGCGGATGTCGGGCATCATCGAGAAGCTCTACGTCGAACCGGGGGAAGAGGTGAAAGAGCGCGCGCTCGTCGCCAAGATCCTCATCATCCCCAACATGGTCAACCTCAATGCGGCCGAGTCGAGGGTGATCGAAGCCGAGCTCAGCGTGGCCAATGCCACCCGCGAATACGAACGCTCCAAGGGCCTCGTCGAGCAGCAGCTGGGAGCGCAGACGGAGCTGAGCCAACGCGAGCTCACCTTGCAGCTCAAGACGCAGGAGCTCACCACCGCCCGCAACAACCTGCAGCTCGTCAAGCAAGGCGCCGCGCGCAACGCCGGCAAGGTGGGCAACCTCGTGACCTCCACCGTGACCGGCACCGTGCTCGACATCCCCGTCAAAGAGGGGAGCAGCGTCATCGAAGCCAACAACTTCAACGAGGGCACGACCATCGCCGTCGTCGCCGACATGAAGGACCTCATTTTCCAGGGTCGCGTCGACGAGTCGGAAGTGGGCAAGGTCGCCGTGGGGATGCCGGTGACGATTTCGGTCGGCGCGCTGGGGAGCGAGACGCTCAGCGGCAAAGTCGAGTACATCTCCCCCAAGGGCAAAGAAAAAGACGGGACCATGGAGTTCGAAATCCGTGCCGCGGTCGCGATCAAGCCCGGCGTTTTGCTACGCGCCAACTACAGCGCCAATGCCGATATCATTCTCGAGCGACACGAACAGGTGCTCGCCATCGACGAAGGTGCGGTCCGTTTCGAACAAGGGCAGCCGTACGTGGAAATCGAGCTCGAACCGAACCGCTTCGAGCGCCGCAGCGTGAAGCTCGGTCTATCCGACGGGCTCCAGGTCGAGGTAGTCTCGGGGGTGGAGAAAGAATCGCGGCTCAAGAAGCAAGAGCCGGAGACCAAGAACAAATCGAGCTAGCACCCACGGCATCGGGGTTCTGGCGTTGAGCGAAGTGACATGGGAAAAGGCGGCGATCGAGCGACGTTCGGGTTCTCCGTGCACACCGGCTGGGCCGCCATGATTGCCGTCGCGGGGACGCCGGCCGCGCCCGTGATCCTCGATCGGTCGCTGGTGGAGATGATTCCGGACAGCGATCGCGACCCGCCGCGGTTCGTCTATCACGCCGGCCAAGAGCTCTCGCTCATCGCCGCCGAGCGGTACGTCCGAGAGGCGACCGAAAAATCCCGAGCCAACGCCCTGGCCGCTCTCAAAGCAGCCATCGCAGAGCTCGGAAAACGAGGTCATGACATCGTCGCCAGCGGCATCATCGTTTCGGGTCGGCCACTCGACGCCGACCTCGCAGCGATTCTCAAGAGCCACACCCTCGTCCACACCGCGGAAGGGGAGCTCTTTCGGGGAGCCATCAAGAGCGCCAGCGAAAAATTGAAGATCCCCGTGACCGAGATACCCGCGCGCGATCTGCCCGCGCGAGCGGCCCGTGTGCTCAAGATTCCGGAAGCGGAGTTGCCCGGCCGTCTCGCCAAGGTGGGCCGTTCCGCCGGTCGGCCCTGGTCGAAAGATCAAAAGGACTCGTTTCTCGTCGCGCTCATCGCCGCTTCTGCCTAGTCTCGGGATGGTGAAAACGATGGGCACTCCGACCGCGCTCGGTCGTATGACCGCGATGCTGGCAGCGCTTGCCGCGCCGGCCTGTAGCGGCTCGGCGACCGTCAACGACCTCGACGGCGCACCCGGCACGAGCGCCGACACCGGCGCGAGCGCCGACACCGGCGCGAGCGCCGACACCGGCACCAGCGCCGACACCGGCACGAGCGCCGACACCGGCACGAGCACCGACACCGGCACGAGCGCCGACACGGGTACGACTGCGGACAGCGGTGGGCAGAGGGAAGACGTCCATGCCGATCTCGGTATGCCCGATGGTCGGATGGACGGCGTCGCAACGGACGGATCGTCCGGCGGGTGGACGTCGCTTCCTCCTTTGGCCAGCGGCCCGCGGCAAGAGACGGGAGTCGCCGCGCTCGACGGGAAGATCTACGTGATCGGCGGTTTCAATTCGGCCGGCGTCGTCGTGCCGATCGTCGAGACGTACGATCCCGCCTCGCGCGCGTGGGCGACGATCGCGCCGTTTCCCCGCGCGGTGCATCACGCCAACGCGGCAGCGGTGGCCGGCAAAATCTACGTGGTGGGAGCTCTCGTCGACGCGACGTTTCGCGCGATCGGCGACGTGTACGCTTACGACCCAACCACCAACACTTGGTCGCCCAAGGCACCGCTTCCCAGCGGACAAGAGCGCGGCGCGGGCGGTGTCGCCGTCATCGGCACCAAGATTTACGTGGCCGGCGGCTTTCGCGGCGGAAACAGCGTGGCCGACTTTTCTTCGTACGAAACCTCGTCCGACATGCACGCTTCGCTTCCCCCGCTCGCGCAGGCGACCGATCACCTCGTGGGAGGTGCCGTGGGGGGCATCGTTTACGCCATCGGCGGCCGCTCCGGCGGGATCACGGGGTTGATTGGGCGCGTCGCCGCGTTCGATCCTTCCGCTGGCACCTGGTCGGAGCGAGCTCCGATGATCACGCCGCGCGGGGGCACCGCGGCCGCGGTGGTGCGCGATCGCATCGTGGTCGCGGGGGGCGAGGGGAACATGGCGGTCCCTTCCGGCGTCTTTCCGCAGACGGAGGTGTTCGTTCCCGCGACCAACAGTTGGTTGAGCCTTCCCAACATGCGCACCCCGCGCCACGGCACGGGCGGAGCGGCGATTGGCAACACGTTCTACGTACCGGGCGGCGCGTCCGTGCAGTCATTCGGCGCGAGCGCCGAGGTCGAAAGTATCGAGCTTTGATCAGCCGGAGGCCGGGTTACGGTGTCCTGGCTCGGTATGAACTGCGAGACTTGCGGGGCAGTGCGAGTGCGCTCTCTTTCAGAGAACGCCCCGCCTTTGCTGATCCTTCTCGATCGATCGAAAGAGCGCCGAAAAATTCCCTTCCCCGAAGGAGAAATGATTCTCGCGCTGGATGATCTCGAAGAAGATCGGCCCGATGACGTTCTTGGTGAAGATCTGAAGAAGGTACCCTTCGGCATCGCCGTCCAAGAGAACGCGATTCTCTTCGATACGTGCCCGGTCTCCCCGCACATTGGGTACGCGGCGGAACGCTTCCTCGTAATAGTCCGCGTCGATGTCGAGCATCTCGACTTTGCGACCCACCGCTTCCACCGACGCGAGAATGTCCTTGGTCAAGAGGGCGATGTGCTGCACGCCAGGTCCGCGGTATTCCCGCAGGTACTCGGCGATCTGACCGCGCTCACCCTTGTCTTCGTTGATGGGGATGCTGAAGGTTTCGCACGGTGAACGGAGAGCGTAGGAATAAAGGCCGCTCTTGGTCCCCTCGATGTCGAAGCTACGCACCTCGACGAAGCCGAAAACGTTCTTGTAAAAGTCGCTCCATTTCCGGAGCTCTCCCTGAGGAACGTTGTTGGTAAGGTGATCGATGCGAAGAAATCCCTTGTCGGGGACGAGGCGCGGCGCCCGCACGCGCTCGAGCTCGCGTTCGAACGAGGCATTGGCGTCGACGAAATAGACCAGCGAATCGCCGATGCCGTAGATGGCCGGCGCGTCGAAACTCGTCGAGCCCCGTCCGTCGAATGCCGTCGCGCCACGGCGCACCGCCGCCTCGAACGCGGCCCGCGGATCCTCGAAAGCCAGGCCGAGCGCGCTCACGCAGGGGCCGTGCTCGGCCATGAACCGCTGTGCAAAGCTCGCTCTTTCCTGGTCGACGAAGAACCATGCCTTGCCTTGACGATAGGCGTCCATCGCGCGCGTGCGGTGGCGGTGCGTGCGAGAAAATCCGAGCCCCGTGAAAAGCGCGTCGAGCTCGTCGGGGCTAGGACTGGCGAACTCGATGAAGGCGAGCCCGCGCATTTCGAGCGGATTTTCCATGTTCCCTCGCCTGCTCGGTCTAGGAGCCGATGCCACGCGGGGAAAGCACAATGATTCGACGACATCCATCTAAAAATTAGATAGTGTGAGAGCACCTTGAAAATCAGCCTCGATGCGGTGGAGGCGCTCGATGCCGTCGTGCGCCACGGAAGCTTTTCGGCCGCCGCCAAATCCATGCGCAAGGCCCAATCGGCCGTGAGTTACGGCATCAAACAGCTGGAAGAAGGCCTCGGCGTAGCGCTCTTCGATCGCCGGGGGCACCGCGCCGTGCTCACCGACGCCGGCCAGATGGTGCTCGAAGAAGGGCGCGTCATCCTGGCGCGGGTGCGCCGGGTGGAATCAATGGCGGCGCGTTTTCACGAGGACTGGGAGGCGCGGGTGGAGGCGGTGGTGGACGGCATCTTTCCGATGCAGTCGGTCATGGCCGCCTTGAAGCGCCTGGCCGACGAAGGCGTGCCTACGTCGATTCAAATCAAGGTGGAGTTCCTGGGCGGCGTGCAAGATCGCTTCGAAAAAGACGGCGCCGATCTCATGCTGGTCAAGGACTACGTCCGCAGTCATGCCCTGGTCGAGCACGCATTGCCCGACGTGGAGGTCGTTTTGGTGGCCGCGGCAGGGCATCCGCTGGTGAACGGCGCGGGCTCGCTCACGCTCTCCGACCTGCAGCGTCACGTCGAGCTCACCGTGCACGACTCGAGCGAGAGCCGAAGGCTCGTCGACAACCGACTCTTCGGAGGCCAGCGCGTCTTTTTCCTCAGCGACTTCTTCACCAAGAAGCAAGCCGTGGCCATGGGGCTCGGCTTCGGGTGGATGCCGGTGTACCTGGTACGGGACGAGCTCTCGCGCGGCGTGCTGCGGGAGGTGCCTTACCAAGGAGGTTCGCGGTACGCGTTCGCTCCCATGCTCGTGCATCCGCGCGACAAACCCCTCGGGCGCGCCGGCGCCATGCTGCTCGCGCTGCTCGGTGAGACGGCGGGCGCCCGCGCGGCTCCGCGACCGACGAAGCGACGTCGCAGGCGCAGGGGATAGGTATCCGGCTCTCGCCTTCGCGACCATGATAAGGTCGCGCACGTTCGGAAATGGGTACCGAGACCGCGCGCGACCGCATCATCGACGCCGCGATCGGTTGCATCGCACGGTTCGGTCTGGAGCACACGTCGATCAGCGGCGTGGCCACGGCAGCAGGCGTGTCGCGACCGACGGTGTACACGCATTTCGGCACGCGCGAAGAGCTCATCTCGGCGGCGCTCGCCCAGGCAGCGGCCGCGGTGACGGAACGCATCATCGCCCGGGCCGCGCGTGCGTCGACAGCCGCGGAGTTCGTGGTCGAAACCATGGTCGCGGCGCATCGCGAGTTTCGCTCGGATCCATCGGTGTCTCCCATCGCTCTGGTGAGCGCCGATCCGCGGTGGGCGGGCCGCCGTGCGCTTTCGCCGGAAATGCTGGAACTGGGGCGCCGCTTCATGAAGCCGCTGGTCCGCCTCGACGCGACCTTGGCCGACGACCTCGACGAGATCACGGAAACGGCGGTGCGGTTTCTCTTGTCGCTTCTAATTTTCGATAGCGAGCGATCCTCGACCGAAGCTCGGCTGCGCAACTACCTGCATCGACGTCTGGTGCCGGCGCTCGGCATCAAAGCGCTCGATCGGCGGGCGCGGTCGTCTTAGCTGCGCCAGGCGCTGGCTGGCCCTTGATTGTACGGGCGCGCGAACCTAGCTTGCGCCTGACATGGATGCGTTACCCGGCGAATCGGCGCCTATCGCGCCAGCGGCTGGGCTCGGGCAGAGACTCCTGTCCCGGCGCCTGCTCTGGGTGTGCGTCGGGTTGTCGATCTTGGTTTTCTTCGTCTGGGAGGGGCCGAGCTGGCGTCACGCGGATGCGGTCGACTTGGCGGCGTGGTGGAGCTACGCGGTCATCCCGCTGCTCGTCGTGGGAGCGTTGCTCTTCGAGCGCAAGCTGCATGCCGTGCCGTTCCTATTGGCGACGGTCGAGGTGACGGCGTGGAAGTTCTTCGCGACGTATTGCTTCGCGCAGACGATGTGGATGATCTCGCCCCCCTCGACGCCCCGCGCGCCGCCCCCCGCGGCGGAAGTGCGCATCCCTGATCCGCCGCCCACCGTCATCGAGGCGCGGGAGACCGGCGTGCTCGAAGGTCAGGTGGCGACGGCATCGGGGACGCCTCGCGAAGCTGTGCTCGTCTACGTCGATGCGGGCCTCGAGCGCCATGTATTTGCGCCGCCTACCGACGTGCTTCGAATCGTCGAAGAAGGGGGAAGCATCACCACGACGTCCGATGTCGCCCAGGTCGGACAGCAGATCGAAGCGCGTTCGGGCGATCTCAAGCTGCACACGCTCATCGCTTCGACGAGCGAGGGAGATGCGTTCAGCATTGCGCTACAGAGCTCGGGCGCGTGGAGCAACGCCAAGCTGCGCGCGATCACCGGCGTCGCCACCCTGCATTGCGGCGTGCATCAGGGATCAGGGGAGTCGAAGCGCCTGGTGATCACCGCGAACCCGTTCTGGGCCAAGACGGACGCGAGCGGCGCGTTCCGCTTGACCGGCGTGCCCGCCGGCCGGGTGCATGTGACGGCGCTGGGTGAAGGGACGCGGAGTACAGGCCTCGAAGCGGTCATCGAGCCGGGCGGAACGACGCGGCTCGCGCTGGCGTTGTAACGCCGCTGGCGGCGCCCGCCGGATGTGAGCGCCGGCGCTCGATGCTAAGAGTGCCGTCGCGATCATGAGCCAGGTGTGGGTAGAAAGAGTCCGCCAAGAGGTCTCTGGCATCGACCCGATCGATGCCAGAGAAGAGGCTTCGCAGAAGCTGGTGCTCGAAGGACTCATGATGCCTCGTCCTTTCTCCGAGGACGCCGATCCGACGCACGTGACGGCTTCGGCCATCGTGGTCGGGCCGGAGGGGGTGCTTCTCCATTTTCACAAGAAGCTCCACCTGTGGCTGCAGCCGGGAGGTCACATCGAGGGGGGGGAGGCGCCTTGGGACGCCGCGCAGCGCGAGGTCTGGGAGGAGACGGGTCTTCGAGCCTTGCCCGCGGTGGGCGCGAGCCGCGTCTTTCACGTCGATGTTCATCCCGCGGGCGCGCATGTACATCTCGACCTGCGCTATCTTCTCGAGGCGTCGGGGCCGCCCGCACCCCCGCCCCATGAGAGTCAGCTCGTCCGCTGGTTCTGCTGGGATGAAGCGCTGGCCATTGCCGATGCCGGTTTGCTCGGCGCTCTGCGCGTTGCAGCGACGCGACGCTGAGCGCCATGACCTCGACGATGCGAATACGACCCTGTGGGCCCGACGGCAGCCCGTTTACGCCGTCGACCGTATGAGCTCCGACGCACAAAAGCATCGAGCCCATTCGGGCCAGCCGGCACGAATGGGCTCGAGCGTCGTTACGTCGCGCTTACTTGATCGACTTCGCCGACTTCGGCTCTGCTGTCTTCAATTTGATGATGATGGTGCACTTGCCGTTGCTGCAGTTGCCCGCACCGGAGCAGCAATCCACGTCGGTCATGCAGCCGCCACCCATCGGTGAGCAGACACCACCATCGGGTAGGGGCGGAGGGGGCGGAGGCGGAGGAGGCGGAGGAGGAGCGGGGGGCGGAGGAGGCGGAGGAGGAGCGGGGGGCGGAGGAGGAGAGGGAGGCG
>DATHES010000176.1:0-131777 GCA_035318465.1 Polyangiaceae bacterium | reverse complement strand
CAGCTACGGCACCGCCCGGCGCGGCCCCTCCTGCGGCCGACACGTCTGGCATGACCCAGGCCGAACGTATCGCGGCGATGCTTTCCGTCGACTCGGCACCACGAGCCTCATCACGAGCGCCGAGCGGCGCACCGAAGAGTGGCGCGCCGAAAGGCGCGCCCCGCTCCGTACCCGCGACCTCGAGTCGCAGCGGCGGTCAGGCGAGTCGCCCGCCGCGACCGTCGGACGGTGCGCCGCCGCCATCCCCGTCGGGCGCGGTGATGCGTGCGCCACAGGTCGCCGCCTTGCGCGCTCCTCAAGCGGCCGCGGTCGCCGTTCCAGAATCTTCGGACCCCGTTTCGAACGCGACGTCCGCGGCGGCGCCAGAGGCTCTCCCGGCAGATGCTCCCGCGGCCGAACCTCAGGAGCCCGCGCAGCCGCCTCCTCCGCGCCTCATCACGCAGCCGCCGGCCATGCCGGTGGTGCAGTCGCTTTCCGAGCTGCAAGCCTTGGTGCACCAGAGCGCGCCGCCGCGTCCCGCGTCGCAGCCTCCGCCGCCTCCGTCCACGCACGCTATCCAGCCGCCCCCGGCGATACAAACGTCGCAGCCACCACCCGCTGAAGCGCTGATCTCGCCGAGCGTGTATCCGTCGCCGAGCTCGCCTCCCGAGCCGCTCCCTTCGGCGTCACTGCTCTTTCAGCGCAGCGAAGACCCTTCCGCGTCTTCACCGCTCACGTACCGTGAGGCCGCCTGGGCCGTCCCGGAAGGTACGTCGATTGCGGCGGCCGTACGATTGCTTGCGGGAATGTTCGAGGGCGTTCGCGCCGCGCTTGCCGGTATCAAGCCGGGCAAGCTCGTTTACATGGCGATCTTCGACCATCACTTCGTCGGCAAGCCGACCCGACCGCCCCTGGCGACCTTGACCTGGAAGGATTGGAAGGATCAAGGCCAAGGACCAGAGATCCGTCGCCTCGGCGAACCTCGAACCAGTTTTCAGCCGCCGGCGATGTCGAATTCGTTCATTCCCGCGGCTGTGCCGCAGCCTCCCGTCGCGATGCCGCAGGCGCCCTTGCCGGACGCGAGCGCAGTCGCAGCGCCGAGCCTGGAGTCGATCAAGGCGCCCCCTGCGGTCGCCCTGGCCCCGGCGGCCGCAATTCCCGTCGTCCTCGTCGCGCCCGCTGCCGCGCCGGTGCCCGTAGCTCCTACGATGCCTCCGCCCGTCGCCGTTCCTTCGGTCCCCGCGGAGGCTCCCGCGCCCGTTCCGGAGGTCGCGGAGCAGCTGAGCGCGCCCGTGGCACACGTCGCCGCATCTGCCCCCGCGGTGCCCGCCGCGCCGCCGACGCTCGTCATCGTGCCCGAGGAGCCCGACACGTCGCTTCCGGTCGCGCCACGCGCGGCAGCGCCGTCGTTACCCGCCGTGCGGCTCTCGGGCGTCGAGCTCATCGCCGATTTGTTCGAATGCATGCACGATCTGCACTTCCTCGCCGACGCTTTGGCGGGAGCCGATTTCGTGCTGGCGCTCATGCTCGACAAGCTGCCGAGCGCCGTCGCGCTCGTGCACTTCTACGACATCGACGCCCGCGAGTTCGTGGTGGTGAGGGCGGTGGGCGCGGGCGCCGCGAAGGTGATGCAAGTCCGAACGAACGAGAAGGAGCCGCTCATCGCGGAGGCGATGCACAAGCGTCGCGCCGTGGTCCTCGATGACGCGTCGGCCGATCCGCGTGCGCAAAATGGTCGATGGGCCCTCATCGGCGACCCTTCGCGGTCGATGATTTGTGCGCCGGTCGAGGAAGGGGGCAGGTTCCTCGGGCTCATCGAGCTGTCGAATCCGCTCGATGGCCAGCCTTTCCGCGAGGGGGACGGCCACGCCATTACCTACATCGGCGAGCAGTTCGCGGAATTCCTGGCGGCGCGAGGCGTTATCCTCGACCCCGAGCGAATCGGCGACTGAGAGACCGCGCGCCGGTGCCTCCTCTTCATGAGGTGGCGGCCGGCAGTTTCTAGCTGTAATCCTGGGTGGTGGCGGAACGAAGCACGACCCCGTCCGACGGCGCTCACAAGCGCGAGCGCCACTTCGTCTTTCTCTGGGTGCCGGCCATCGTCGTCGGGGTGCTGGTGCTCGGTGGGGTGACCTTCCGCACGACGTTCCAGATCGAGAAGCTCCGCCAGCAATCGGTCGTCGAAGCGACGCTTTCGGTCGCCAACGAGAAGGTCGATCGGCTCGACAAGCGCATCATCGAAGAGGACACCGTCGTTCTCGCCGTCGCCGACGTGGCCGCGCTGACGTCGCGCTGGCTCCCCACCGCCGCGCGCGAGACGCCCACCGTGCGCGCCATTCTGGTGCTCGATGCGCAAGGGCCATCGCACGACGTGCTCGCCTTCGCCTCTCAAACGGGAGGCGGTCCGGAGGACGACGCCTTCCGCCGTCTCCTCGTGCAGCGCATCTACCCGGACCTTTCGCTGGGCGAACCGTTCGACGAGCTCCGTCATCTCCATCGGGTCTACGGAGGCCAGAGTTACCTCATCAGCTACTCGCTCCGGACGAACAGTCCGCACCCCTACCTCGTCGTCGCTTGGCACGACGTGCCGCGCATCGTGCACGAGATCTTTCCGCGGCTCCTTCTCGATACCGCCGGTTCGTCGCGCGTCAATGTCATCGACGAAGACGGGCGTCTCGTTTACGGGTTGCCCATGCGCGGCGGCGATTTTACCGTCGGCCAGCGCTTTCCCACGACGCTCTACGGCTGGCGCTTGCAGGTCGCGCTGACTTCGGCGCAGGAGCTCGGCGCTCGGGTGGAGCGTCGCAAGCTCCTGGAGATGCTGATGGTCGGCCTGTCCTGTGCGGTCATCCTGGCAGGAATGGCGGTCGTCATCGTGGCCGCGGACCGCGAACGCCGTCTCTCGGCACTGAAAAGCGATTTCGTGGCCAATGTCTCGCACGAGCTGAAAACGCCGCTTTCGCTGGTGCGCATGTTCGGCGAGCTGCTCCTCAGCGGGCGCGTGGCGAGCGACGAGAAGCGGCGCGAATATCTGCAAATCATCGTCACCGAAAGCGAGCGGCTCACCGCGCTCATCGAAAATGTGCTCGATTTTGCCAAGTTCGAACGGGGCAAATCGGCCTTCGACTTCCACGAGGGAAACGTGGGTCAAGCGGTGGTGCGTGCCGTCGACATCTACAAGTACAGGGCGGAGCGGGAGGGCGTGGAGGTCGAGGTGGCCATCGATGCCCACCTTCCACAGGCCCTGTTCGACGAGAGGGCGCTCGAGCTGCTTCTCATGAACCTTCTCGATAATGCGTTGAAATACGCGAAGGACGGCAAGAAGGTGACCATCGAGGTAGGCGCCGGCGCCGGCGAGATCGCCATCCGCGTGAGCGACAAGGGGCCCGGTATCCCCGCGCACGAGCGGCGTCGCATCTTCGAGCGCTTCGTGCGCGGCTCGGCGGGGACCGAGAAACAGATTCGAGGCAGCGGCATCGGCCTCGCGCTCGTCAAACACATCGCCGAAAGCCACGGCGGACGAGCTTGGGTCGAGTCCGAGCCGGGGCAGGGGAGCACCTTCGTGACGACCATCCCCATCGCCAAACGAGCGCTGGAAGAAGCCGTGATGCGCAGCGATCCACTGGCCCCGTGACGACGATCGCGATCGCGCGCAAGGTGCTACTCCCCCAGCGCGGCGCAGGTCAGCGCGCTGGTTCGTCGGCCGGTTCCAGATCTTCCCCCTCGCTCGCAGCGTGCGGCGTGCTGCCGGCCGGCGCGGCGGGAAGCGGGATGGCATCGAGCATCTTGTCGAGCGGGCCGCGCTCCTCGTCGAGAATACCGCGCTCGACCCGGGCGAGCACGCGGTCCCCATCGAGCTTGAGACTCAGGGGATCGATGAAAGTACCGTTGCGCTTGGCGCTGAAATGCAAATGGGGACCCGTCGAGCGCCCCGTCGATCCCACATAGCCCACGAGCTGCCGCGTTTCGATGCTCTGCCCCTGCGCGAGCCGTGGTGCGAATCGGGAGAGGTGCGCATAGCCGGTAGTGATCCCGTCGGAATGCCGAATCGTCACCAGGTTGCCGCTCGGTCCGCTGTCGCCGACCGATTCGATGCTTCCGTGGCAGGCCGCGAACACCGGTGTCCCGGCGTCGGCCACGAAGTCGACGCCGTTGTGAGGCATGACCACGTGCAGGATGGGGTGCATCCGGTGCATGTTGAATCCCGACGAGATACGACCGAAGGGGATCGGCCGTCGAAAGCCGCCCTTGTACGGCTGACGCCCCTTGGCATCGAAGTACCCTTCGTCCTTGTCGCCGGTTCTTCCGTGGTAATGATACACGCGCAACGTCGGCGCATCGGGGTCGGCGGTCACGTACTCCACCGCCGGGGCATCGGTGAAGCGCGCGAAGACGCCGAGCGCCGTCTCGTAGTCCGCGACGAGCCGGAGGCGCGTGCCCGCGTGCAGGTGCGAAATCTGCGCTCGCCCTTCGAGCGCGTCATCCAGCAGGTCGATGAGACTCGGATCGAGCCCCACCGCTTGCAGCGACGCCGCGAGATCGTCGCCGATGACGACGGCGGTAGCGAGGCGCTTTTTCTCGATGTGCAGGTCGAGCTTCTCCGCGGCCAGGATCCCCTCCGCGTTTTCGCGCGCCTGGTAGATCTCCGTGGGTCCCGCTTGGTACTCGAAGGCACGCAGGCGGCGCGAGGCAGGGTCCATCGCCACCACGAACGTGTCGCGGCGCCGGGGCCGATCGAATTTGCGAATGGGCGTGAGCACGCCGAGCAAACGGTAAATTTGGTTCGGCACGAGCCCGGCGTCCCTCAGCGCGTCGACGAGGGGACGTCGATCCATCGTCCCTTCCACGACCTTGATGTCGGGCGAGTTCGCGAGCTGGCCGACCCTCCATGGCCCCGGGATCGGCGCCGAAGGAATGAGCGGTGCGGGGGGGCCGGCCGCAACCGCCGCCGCACTCGCCGCGGGCGAAGCATGTGCCGCGCCGGCCTGTGGCATCGGGGCCATACCCGAGACGGTCGCGGCGCGTGGAGCCGGTTGGAACGCCTTGAGAAAGGCGCCCGCCACTGCCTGCGCGCGCCCGGGCTCGGAAGCGATGAGTCCCCCGAAAATCGCCCCCATGAAGGAAAGTCCGGCGACCAGCCCATAGAGCGCTTTTCGGCTGGGCGAAGACGCCCCATGTGGGGCGGAGTCGGTACGAGTCGTCTGCCCCGGCGTCGGTGAATCGAGCATGACGTCCAGGATGGGAATGGACGCCAAGCGGTCGCGAGGCTTTGCTCGGACCTCCTCCCCTTTTTCCTCGGGGGGTGCGCCGTCCGTCGAGCTGGAAGGCTCGACGCGCGCTGAGCCATCCACATCGCCGGGATACGCCACGTCGGGGGAAGGGCCTAGCATGCGCGGAAACTCGCTCGCAAGGCTGGCGTCTCGCCGGCGAGTCCTGGCCCGGCCATCGAGGGACTTCGCGGCGCCGCCTGCGGCCCGATCGGTATCGCGTGTAGCCCCGATCGGCGGTATTCTAGTCGGCCATGGACGAGCGCATCAAAGGGCTTCTGGTGCGTGGACGTGAGCACTACCAGAAGCGGGAGTTCGACAAGGCCGACTACCTCCTGCGCGAAGTCATCGAGCACAGCGACAGCTACGCGGATGTGTTCGATATGCTGGGGATCATCGCTCATTCTCGGGGGGACCTGCACGCGGCAGCTCGCTACTTCGAGCGCGCCGTCGCCCTCAACTCTTCTTACACCGAGGCCCTCCTCAACCTCGCCGTCACCTACAACGACCTCGGCCGCTACGAGGCCGCTCGTCAAATCCATTCCAAAGTCCGCAAGCTTGGCAATGTGGGACCGGTACAAATCGACCCCTTTGCTCGCGGCAAGATCGCCAACATGCACGCCGACCTCGGCCAGGCCTATGCCGAGGCAGGCATCGTGCACGAGGCCATCGAGCAGTACCTGAAAGCCGTGCAGCTCTGCCCGTCGTTCGCCGATTTGCGAACCCGGCTCGGTACCTTGTACCGGGACGCGGGTGATCTCCCGCGCGCCCGTGAGCAGTACGAGGCAGCCAAGAATGCGAACCCGAAGTACGTTCCGGCGCGGGTGCTGCTCGGCGTCACGCTCTTCTCGCTCGGTGACTCGTTGGCTGCCGTGAGTGAGTGGCGCGAGGTGCTCGAGATCGACCCCGACAACAAGAGCGCGCAGATGTACGTCAGGATGTGCGACACGCAGGCGCAGGCGGCGCGCGTACGTCCGAGCCAGCAGCCCCCGCCGCACTAACACTACGCTGTCAGATTCTCGCTGCCAGATCGATCATCGGAGCGGGCATACGCCCACGGAGCCGCCTGACCGGACAGGCACAACACCCCTTCAACGAAGCCAGCAAGGCGAGCGCCTCGCGGCCGTGGCCATCAGAGCCCTCTTGGCGGCGGCCTCGCCGCATCTTACGTGGCCGCCTCGCTGAATTGGCCGATCGCGATCTGGTATGGCGAAGAACTGACAGCGTCGTGCTGACGGCGCTACGAGACGGCGCCAGGCTCATTCGAATCGAGCGGCCATTCCCTCGACATCGAGGTCCTGCTGGGAGGCGTCGCGCATCGCCGGGACCTCGCGGTCGAACACCTCGCCGAACATGGCGAGGCTCACGGTGGCGACGTCGCGCACGCTCGGCGTCCGTCCGGTGAGCGCGCCGATCGAGGTGACGCCGTGGTCGGCGATCCCGCACGGTACGATGAGATCGAACCCCGACAAGTCGGTGGTGACGTTGAGCGCGAAGCCGTGGAGCGTGATCCAGCGCGAGAGGCGGACACCGATGGCCCCGATTTTGGCGGCGTCCTGCGCATGTTCCTCGCCGGGCCATTCCGAGGGAGCCGCGCGATCGACCCAGGCTCCGATTTTTCCCGAAAGGCGTCCGGCGCCGATCCCGAAAGCGCGGGCGGTGCGTACCATCACCTCGGTGAGGTCATTGACGTAGCGGCGCACGTCGCACCGGTCGGGCTTGAGATCGAGGATGGGGTACACGACGAGTTGACCAGGGCCGTGGTAGGTGACGTCGCCTCCTCTGCCGGTCTCGACGAGATCGATGCCCCGCGCCGCCCGCGTGGTCTCGGGGAGCAGAATGTGCTCGCGTTTGGCGGCGCGGCCGAGCGTGATCACCGGGTCGTGCTCGAGCAGCAAGAGCGTGTCGCCGACACGTTTCTCGTGCCGCGCGTCCGCCAGCTGTTGCATGAGCGTGTGGATCGGCTCGTAGCGTCTCCTGCCGAGCCATCGAGCGGTCAGCGAACGCGGTTTCTCGTCAGTCATGCCCGCGCTATTCGGGCACCGGGTCGCCGCGGTCGCGTCGCGCTTGGCGGAACCCTTCGAGCCCCGTATTGAACTCGCCCGCCACGTCGGGATCGAACTGCGATCCGGCGCAGCGATCGATCTCCGCGGTGGCGATCTCGTGGGGGAGCGCTCGACGGTAGGCGCGGTCGCTGGTCATGGCGTCGTAGGTATCGGCGACCGCGATGATGCGCGCCATCATCGGTACCTCCTTGCCCTTCAACCCGAGTGGATACCCGCGACCGTCCCATCGCTCGTGGTGCAGGTGTACGCCGGGGATGAGCGGATGCAAAAACTTGATGGGGTCGAGGATGTCGCGCCCGAAGCCGGGGTGCTTTTTGAAGATTTCGTATTCCTCGCCGGAGAGCTTGCCGGGCTTGTTGAGATTGAGCACGCATCCGATTTTTCCGATGTCGTGCATGAGCGCGCTTTGGCGCACGATTTCGACGTCGTCGGCGGAGAAGCCGAGACGCAGGGCAAGGTACGTCGCATAGAGAGCGACTCTGTCGGAGTGCCCCGCCGTGTAGCGATCCATCTTGTCGATGGCCTTGGCGAGACCTTCGATGGTCTGCTGGAACGTGGCGCGGAGGTCCTCGTAGAGTCGCGCATTCTCGATGGCGGCTGCCGCGCGCGAGCCGATGATGGAGAGCAGCTTGCGCTGACCTTCGTTGAAGCGCTTGCCGGCCGTGATCGACGCGACGGCGATCCATCCGCAGAGCCGCTGCTTCATCCGCAGCGGTACGGCGGTGAACGACTGCAGCGCCGGCTCCACCGGCCCGGCGAAAAACCGAAGCCCTTTGGTGCCCTGCTCGACGAGGGTCGGATCACCGGCGAAGTGGGCGGCCAGCGCGGCCGGTTTGAGCTGCGCGATCGTCGGTTCCGTTTCGAGCGCGGGGTTCACGATGTGTTGGCGCGCGAAAAAGCCTCCCTCGCCGTCCTCCAACCACGTCGCCACCAGATCGGCGTGCATCTCGTTGAGCGCGCTGTCGGCCACCGTGCTGAGCACGGCATCGAGCGAGAGACTGGCGGCGATGGCTTCACTCACCTTGTAGAGACCGAGCGCCTCTTTCAGGCGCAGATTCTCGGCCGAGAGCCGCTGCTTTTCGAGGCCACGCTGAACGATCATCGTGACCTCTTCGACCTTGAACGGCTTCAAGATGTAGTCGTAGGCGCCGCGTTTCATGGCGTCGATCGCAGTCTCGACCGTGCCGAAGCCGGTCATGATGACGGTGATCGCGTGGGGGGCGACCCGGGTGATCGCCTCGAGCAGCTCCATGCCCCCCATGCGGGGCATCTTGAGATCGCTGATGACGAGGTCGTAGTGCGAACGACCTAGCTCCGCGAGCGCGCTCGAGCCGTCCTCGGCGGTGCGCACGACGTACCCTTCCATTCCGAGGAACTCCGCCAGAATCTCGCGAATGAACTTTTCATCGTCGACGACGAGGACGCGCGGGCGTTCCTCTGGAGGGGGACGGAGCGTCATGTCAGAGCACCCTCGCCTCTTTTCCTGTCCTCACGAACCATTGGCACCAGAAGGCAGCGACCCAAACAGACGATCTAGCTTACCATCACTCGTTTAGCGACATCGAGGTCAAGTGGCCGAGCCGGGTCAAAACCATCCCCAGTTCGCCGGGCACGCCCGACCCGACCCGGATGGTGGAACGTGTGCGCGGGTGCGCGAAGGAGAGCTCGACGCAATGCAGGAAGGGGCGGTCGAGCAGGTACCGTTCTTCGAAATGGCGGTTGGTGGGGTCGTGTCCGTAACGCCGATCGCCCACCACGGGGTGGCCACGCCGCGCGAGCTCCCGCCGAAGGTCGGCAAAATTTCCGCGCTCGAGGATCACCCGCAGTAATGAATGACCGTTTAATTTTGCGAGCCGAACATAGTTTGCCTTTTTTGCGATGCGCCCACCGCTGGCCATCAAGCCTCGCGCGAGGACGAGGTACACCTGTCGCGGTGCGAGACGAGCCCCGGCAGCTCCGCGCGACCAGACGGCGAAACCGCTGGCATCGTCCGGCGTCGCCCACGCCAGACGCGCGTCATCACCTTTCGGCGGCGCATCGCCTACATGGGCCGGCTTTTCGACGACACACAGCTCGGCATCCTCGTACGCCATGCTGAAAGGGGCGGCGCCGACCGGTGTCAGAAGGGCCACCGTCTCGACCTGGTCGGTCAGCGGAATCATGTCGATCGGGTAGAGCCGCTCGGCGGCGTATCCGAGCCGGGCGAGGTGCGCCAGGTCCCGAGCCAACGTGTCGGGATCGCAAGATACGTAGGCGATCGCGCGCGGCCCTAGTGCAGCGATTGCTTTGCGAACCTCCGGCGCCATGCCCCGTCGCGGAGGATTGGTGACGACGGCGTCGAACGGCGCGCGCGCTTGCGAGAGTACGCCGAGCATCCGCGCCGCGTCGCCGACCCGGACCGTGAAATGCGCGATGCCCTGCGCCGCGGCCGCGCGTGCCGCCGCCGCCGCGGCGGGCGCAAAGGACTCGATCAGCGTCACTTCGGCTCCTTTTTTGGCAAGCGAAAGCGAAAGCGCGCCCGAGCCACCGTAGAGGTCGAGCAGGCGAAGGGATGGCAGCAAGCCGACCCGCGCCAGGCCTTCGGAAAGGAGTGCGCCGATGCGCTCGGCCTGACCGCGGTGGGCTTGTACGAACGACCCGTAGCTTGCAACCTGGTAGGCAGACCCCGCTTCATCGTCGGCGAATGCGGCGCCCCCGAGCACGCGTGTGACGCTGCCCAGGACTTGCGGGCTTTCGGCGGGCCGGTAATTGACGGCAACGCCCAAGACATCCGTCGAGATGCCTCGGATAGCGGCTTCGGTTCGGCTCAGCTCCGACGTCGATGGTTCCGATCCCGATCGCAGAACGAGCGTCACGAGCACACCGGACCGATTTCCCACCACCTCGCGCAGATCGAAGGCCGACAAGCGCCCTCCCATCGGTTCCGGCACGAGGCACACGCCGACGCCCGCCGGTGGTTGGGAAAGCAGCTGGCGCAGACCCGCTGCGACCATCATGAGCCGAGGGCGGAGCACCCGACACTCCGGGATGTCGATGACCAGGTGGTCAGCGCCTTGCTTCGGCCGCTGGCCATTGCTCGGTCGGCGCGCGAAAAGACCGAGCGTCGGCCTCAGCTGGCCCGCCCCGTCGAGCCCCGCCGACACCATGAGCTTGGCGCGCCCCCGGTACGCCTCGCGTGGCTGCGCTGCCGCAGCGGGCTCGATCAGCGGGCGGAGGAAAGGATAGGGCGTCAGCGCCGATCGCAGCCGATCTTCCTTGAAGGCGAGCTGATCGGCGTAAGGCAGGTGGATGAGCGGGCAGCCGGCGCACACGTCGGCGTGAACGCAAGAAACCTCGTCGGTGATGCCTCTACCCATGCCTTTCTCGTCCCGCGCACGCGCAACGGCAGCCGCGACCTCCGCGCTACACGTCGGAATGGGCGAGCAGACCACCGAGACGCCGATCTTTGGGCGCTGGGTCGTGGTTGCGAAGGAAAATGAGGTTGTAGGTGTTGACGGCGGCGTGGGCAGCGATGGGACCGAGGAGAGAGCCCGTCAGAAGGAAAAGGAAACCGAAGCACACCCCGACGAGGCTCGCCCACCCCACCCACACCCAGCGGCTCGGCCCGCGCACTTGATGCGCCATGCCGAAGATGAGCGCCTGGGCGAGGACGCCGATGCGCGGCCCAAGAAAACCCCGAAAGAACAGCTCCTCGCCCACGCTGGAGAGCAGGGCGATGAGCACGACGCTCGGCACCGTCAGATTTTGTGCGACCGGCCGCAGGTCGGAATGCAGCTGCCGCGCGAAGCTGAAGCGCTGCACCGCGATGCGCGTCGAGGCGACGAGCATCGCCGCGAGCGCCAGCCCGAGGACGAGGCTTGCCCCCGTGCGGACCGCCTCGTCGAGCCCCATCCACGGGGAAGGATGTGACCAGAGGTTGCCGTTCCCAAAGGCGGCGGAGAGACCCCACGCCAGCAGACCGAGCAACGTGTAAGCAACGACGACGGTCTGCCACCTCAACATCGGCGCTCAGCCTATCTTACCCATTTGCCCTGCGCCAAGCGGGTTGGCCCTCGAGATGCCCCGCCTCGCCGGGCTTCGCCTAGGGCGGCGACCGGAGGCGGCCCGGGCGGCGGAGCGGCCATCGGTGGTGGCGTCGGCGAGCCGGATTTCGCTGTCCGGTCAGATGGTTGAGTCGCCCTGTCGCTTGCTTCGAGGATCGATGGGAGCAGCGAGAATCCAGCGCGGGCTTGCTGGGCGTGGGCTTTGTCGTTGACAGCCATGTCCCGTACCCAGAAAGGTAGGCCCCGGTGACACCCCCGGAAGACACCAAAGAGGTGCTCGAGCGGTTCCATTCGCACATGGACCTCGTCGACCTCATCGCACGCCAGTTGGCGCGTGAGCTCGGACGATCGGCCGAGCTCGATGATCTTCGGGCGATGGGCCACCACGGGCTGCTCGAGGCCGCACGTCGGTTCGACGAGGGGCGAGGTGTCACCTTTCGACGCTTTGCCAACTACCGGGTCCGCGGCGCCATGCTCGACGGCGTGCGCAAGAGCGCTCCCCTTCCACGCCGCGCCCACGCGCGCATCCGCGCGCTCGAAGCCGCGCTACTCGTCGCCGAGACGGCCGCGCAGGACACCGGCGCGGCCGCGATTACGGGCGACCCGCGCGCCAGCGAGCAGAAGTTGACCGAGCATCTGGCCGACATGGCGACCGCCATGGCGGTGGGCCTTCTGGCGACACCTGCCGTCGGCGACGAAGGGGAACCGTCGGCGGTCGACAATGCCCTTTCACCCGAGGAAGCCGTGGCTCAGGCCGAGTTGCGCAAGATCGTCGTCGATGCCCTCCAAGAGCTGCCCGATGACGAGCGAGAGCTCGTGCGACGTCACTATCTCGAAGGCGAGCGATTCGATCACGTGGCGGCGTCGCTCGGTCTTTCCAAGTCCTGGGGGAGCCGGCTCCATACCCGCGCCGTCGCGCGCCTCACCAAGCGACTTCGAGCGTTCACTCGTTAGCACGCTCCCATCGCGCAACTCGTCGCCGCTCTCGTCGATAGGGTCCCATGCGCATCGCCCGCACGACCGAAGCCGTTCCTCTCGCGCCGCCCGCCGATCCGGCACCGCCTGCGTCCGAGCCGAGGGCCGAGATCGACGCCGCGGCGCTGGCTCGGTCCGCGGACTCCCCCACGGTCGGCTCCGGGTCGCACCCCTTCCTGAACGTGCTGCGCGGCCTCGGTGAGGAGCTCGATCGCGGCGAGAACCTGGCCGAACGGGCGATCCGCGGCGCAGGGGCCCACGCTGGGTTGTCACCCGAGCGGCTGATTGCGCTGCAAGCGGGCATCTATCGCTACAGCGAAGCCGTCGATCTCGTCACCAAGCTCGTCGATAGGGGGACCCAGGCCGTCCGAACCACGCTCCAGAATCAATAGCGCTGCCGCGTCGGGGTTTTGACCCGCCCTGCCTCGACGAGGTGCCCGTTTCAGCGGCATCTTCCACGAGGGTGCTACCATGGGGCGCGTGGTCGCTCGCGAACGCATTCTCATTGCCATGAGCGGGGGCGTCGACTCTTCGGTCGCCGCCGCATGGCTGGTCCAGCAGGGTTACGACGTCGTCGGCGTTACCCTGCACCTCTGGGACTATCCCGACGACGGATCGGTTCGCGGCCGGTGCTGTGCGCCGGAGGATCAGCACGATGCCCGCCGGGTCGCCGATCACCTCGGCATTGCGCATTACGCGTTCGATCGGCGCGAGCTGTTTGCACGCGAGGTCGTCACGCCGTTCGTCGATGCCTACCTCGCTGGGTCGACGCCGAGCCCATGCGTCGCGTGCAATCGCAGCGTAAAAATGGCCGAGCTTTTTGCGCTCGCCGACCGTTTGGGCGCTCGCAAGGTAGCAACGGGGCACTACGCGCGTACGGTTCGGCACGGCGATCGGGTCGAGCTTCATCGCGCCGCCGACACGAGCAAGGACCAGAGCTATTTCTTGCACACGCTTTCGCAGTCCCAGCTCGCTCGGCTCGCGTTTCCGCTCGGGGAGGCGAGCAAAACCGAGGTTCGCGCGAGCGCCGTCGCTCTCGGCCTTCCGGGCGCCGGCAAAGGCGAGAGCCAGGAGCTCTGCTTCGTTCCGACGGGCCGCTACGATGCGTTCGTCGATCAACGGGCCGGCGATCGCGCGCGCCCCGGCGCCATCGTCGACGGAGAGGGGCGTGTCGTGGGGGCGCATCAGGGCGTGCATCGATTCACCATCGGTCAACGCAAGGGTCTCGGCGTGGCGCTCGGGTCCCCCGCTTACGTCGTCGACATCGACGTGGCGACGGCCGAAGTGCGCTTGGGTGGTGCCGCCGATCTTTTCCATTCCGGCGCGCGCCTGCGTGACGCCAAGTTCGTGGATGACGTTGCGCTGCCCGTGCACGCAGCGGTGAAGGTGCGCTACCGGCACGAAGGGGCTAGCGCCAGGGTCCTTCGCGACGCGGCGGGCGTGTACGTCGCCTTCGACCAACCCGTGCGCGCGGTCGCGCGTGGCCAAGTGGCCGTTGCCTACGCGGGCGATCGGGTTCTCGGCGGAGGCACGATCGAATGCGCTTTGAGCGGAGCGTGCGCATGAACCCGAGCATGCGACCTCTGCTCCCGCTCGCCGCCCTCGCCCTCCTCACGCCGGCCTGCGGGCTCGGCGAGGGCGAGGGGGAAGTGAGCAGCGACAAGCTCGACGTTGCCGATTGCTGGAACGGTCAGTTCCAGCTTCGCCCCGATTTCTTCGCGGCCAGCCCTTACCGGCGAATGCTGGCGATCCGCGTCCAGCACGGCGGCGATCTCGAAGAGGTGTCCGACGGGGTCATCATCCTCGTCGACGACATCGACAAGGTGCGCGCTCACATCGCCGAGCACCCCGGAGTGGCGTTGCGCGTGGGGATGCCCCCCAGCGTCGTTCCCCCCGGCTTTCCCGTCGTGACCGACCCCGATCCGCCCATCGTCCATCTGACGCTCTATCTCCACCGCGCCTGTCACGCGCAAAACTCGGCCCTTTATTCGATCGACGGCGGCATCGTCTTTCGCTCGATCTTCAACGGTGATCCCAACGCCTCGGATGACCACGACAAGCTCACCGAGGCCGATTTTACCGACATCGTCGTGGGCGACCCGCGCGATCGCCAGCCGGGCACGGCCACGATCGCCAACGTGAGCCACCTCAAGGGTCGCTTCAAATTCTATTTCCGGCGCGGGCAGCCGGCACAGCCTTTCCCCTGAGGCGCGCGCGAAGTCACCGTGCAGCAAGGCCGCCGCTCCGTGCGAGTCCGTCTCGCGATCACCTCCCTTGCGCCGGGTGGGCAAGGGGTCGCTCACGTGGCGCACGGGGACGAGCGACGCGCCGTTTTCGTCCCTCGCGCCGCGCCGGGCGACGTCCTCGATGCGCAAGTCGATTTCGAGCAGCGGCCCGCGCGCGGCGAAGTCGTGCGTCTCGTCGAGCCTTCGGCGTTGCGGGCAGTCGCCCCCTGTCCCCTCGCCGAACGGTGCGGCGGCTGCGATCTCATGCATCTCACTCGCGATGCGCAGCACGATGCGCACCGACGCATCGTCGGCGACCTGCTGGCGCGCGCGACGGGAGGCGCCCTTTCCCCCCTCGCCGTGCATGCCGCTCCCAGCCCCACGCGCTATCGCACGCGCGCGCGTCTCGCCGTTTTGGCCGGTCGGGGCCACGCCGTCATCGGATACCGACGCACCGCGAGCCGTCTCATCGAGGGGATCGCAGCGTGCCTCGTCCTCGACCCGCGCCTCGAGGCGGCGCTGCCCCTGCTCCAGGCGATGTTCGCGGACCAGCGCGGTGAAGGGGAGGTCGCCGTCGCGCTCGGCGCGGCGGGCAGACCCGTTCTCGACGTGCGGTGGCAAGGCGAGCTCGGCGGCCCGTTGTATGCCGCACTCGCGCGTCACGTCGCGTCGGGCGCGCTCGCGGGCGCGGAGGTTTGGCTGACGGGCGCACGCGAGCCTGCCCGCGTCGGGGACCCTCGGGCGGTGACCGTGGGTGCCGATGGCGAACCGCTCATCGTCCCGGCGGGTGGTTTCGCCCAGGCGCATCCCGCGCTGAACGGCGAGCTCGGCCGCGCCGTGCTTGCGTTCGCCGCGATCGACGCGAGCCGACCCGCCGACGCCAGTCGTCCGGTAGTGGAGCTTTTCGCGGGATCGGGCAACTTCACGGTGCTTCTCGCCCGCCACACGGAAACGCTCGTCGCCGTCGAAGCGGACGCGCGGGCGGCGAGCGCGGCGCGCGCGAACCTCGCCGCGCGAGGGCTTCGCGCGCGTGTCGTGGAGGGTGACGCCGATGCGTTCGATCTGCCGGCCGCGACCCGGACCATCGTGCTCGACCCACCGCGCGCCGGTGCCGCCGCCGTAGCGCACCGCGTGGCGGCGTCCAAAGTTCGCCGTGTCGTCTATGTTTCGTGCGATCCCACGACGCTGGCGCGCGATGTCGCGATCCTCGTTCGTTCCGGCTTTGGTCTGGCGCGCGTGGAGCTGTTCGAGATGTTCCCGCACACGAGCCACGTCGAAACCGTGGCCGCGCTCGAACGTACGGCGCGTCCGGCGAGGAGCATTTCCGGCGTCCCCTCGAGCACGGGAAGCGCCCCATGATCACTTTGGCCGACGAACGGTTTCACCAGGAGGTTGTAAAGTTCAATCTCCAGTGCACCTGCGATGCCTGCGGTGCGTTCGAGCCAGCGACGAAGGCATGCGCTTACGGGTACCCCACCGAACCTCATCGGAGGCTCCCCCTCGCAGGGGAGCGCCCAGAGTTCGTCTTCTGCAAAGCCTTCGAGCTCGCATGAGATCCCATCCCCCCGCGCTGCTGAAGCTCGTGGCGCGCACGGTTTCCGACGAGGGCCTCTTCGCGCCCGGAGACCGCGTGCTCATCGCCGTCTCGGGCGGACCCGATTCGATGGCCCTTTTGCATGTGCTGGCCAGGCTCGCCCCCAAGCTCGGGTTGTCCCTTCGCGCGTGCGGGGTCGATCATGGCTTGCGGCCTGCCGCTGCCGACGAGCTCAGCCTGGCCCAGCGATTCGCCGCTGATCTCGATGTCCCTTTCACGTCGACCAAGGTCGATCTCGCGCCGGGGCCGAACCTGATGGCGCGGGCGCGCGACGCGCGGTACGGCGCGCTTCGCGGCGTTCTCCGAGAATGGATCGAGCGCGAGCCCCTGCGCGAAGCCGTTGGGCGCCCGCCGCGCGCCAGCATCGCCACGGGGCATCACGCCGACGATCGGGCGGAAACGGTGCTGATCCGCCTGCTCCGCGGCTCCGGCCCGCCGGGTCTCGGCGTCCTCACGCCGCGCGCACCCATGCTCACCCGACCACTGGTCCGCGCCCGACGGGCCGACATCATGGCCCACGTCGAGCGTCACCGGGTCCCCTACGCCGTCGACCCGTCGAACCTCGACTCCCGTTTCTTGCGAACCCGCGTTCGACGCGAAGTCCTCCCCCTGCTTACGGAGCTATCCCCGCGAATTGTCGAGCATCTGTGCGCCTTGGCCGAGGCGGCGGCCGCGCTCGGTCCGGCAGCGCACGGCCAGGTGCCTGCATTTCTCGAGGGTATCGCGCTCGGCCGCGCGCAACGCGCGAGCCTCGCCCGCGCCTTGACGGCCGGAAATCGGCGGGCGCGCGTGCCCATTTCTGGCGGAAAGGTTGCAGGTATCGACCTTACCTCCCGTAGAATCGTGGTTATGAAGGCCCGGTGAGATGGAGTCGACGCCTCTACCCCCCGATGGCATGCTCAACAAGCTCCGCTCGTAACCGCCCGCGTCGATGAGGTTTTCGTGAAGCAATCCCACAAGACTTTGCTCCTCTGGGTCTTACTGATCCTCATGTTCCTCGCCATCTGGCAGTTCTTGCAGGCGGATGGAACGAAAGCGGTGCCCGTAGCCTTCAGCGACTTCCTTTCGCAGGTGCAGGCCAAGCCCGACGAGCCGCACGTCGAGAAGGTGACCATCAACAACCACGAGTACACGTTCGAGGTCTTCGACCCGAGCGCCAAGACTCGCAAGAAGAGCGTCACCATCGGCCCCGAAGCCAACGACGCGCTCACCAAGCAGCTCGTCGATCACAATGTGAAGGTCGTTTTCGAGAAGGAAGAGCCGAGTCCGTTCTGGTCGAGCGCCCTGATGACGGTGCTCCCCATGATCTTCCTTCTGGTCATGTTTTATTTGTTCATGCGCCAGCTCCAAGCGGGTGGCGGCAAGGCGATGAGCTTCGGAAAATCGCGCGCGCGCCTCCTCAACGAATCGCAGAACAAGGTGACGTTCGCCGACGTGGCCGGCATCGACGAGGCAAAGGACGAAGTCGAAGAGATCATCGCCTTCCTCAAGGACCCGAAGAAGTTCCAGAAGCTCGGCGGCCGCATCCCCAAGGGCGTCCTCATGATGGGCCCTCCGGGTACGGGCAAGACGCTGCTCGCGCGCGCCATCGCCGGCGAGGCGGGCGTCCCCTTCTTCTCCATCTCCGGTTCTGACTTCGTGGAGATGTTCGTCGGAGTCGGCGCGAGCCGCGTGCGCGACCTTTTCGAGCAGGGCAAAAAGCACGCGCCGTGCATCATCTTCATCGACGAGATCGACGCCGTCGGTCGCCATCGCGGCGCCGGGCTCGGCGGCGGTCACGACGAGCGCGAGCAGACCTTGAACCAGCTGCTCGTCGAAATGGACGGCTTCGAATCGAACGAAGGCGTCATCATCATCGCCGCCACCAACCGCCCCGACGTGCTCGACCCGGCCATCCTGCGGCCCGGGCGCTTCGATCGGCGCATCGTGGTGCCGCGTCCCGACGTCAGGGGTCGCGAGGGGATCCTCCGCGTGCACACCAAGAAGGTGCCGCTTGCACCGGACGTCGACCTGGAGGTGATCGCCCGAGGTGCGCCGGGTTTCGTGGGCGCCGATCTGGAGAACCTCGTCAACGAAGCCGCCCTTTTGGCGGCGCGGCAGGACAAAGACGCCGTCTCCATGCAGGACTTCGAGATGGCCAAAGACAAGGTGCTGATGGGCACCGAGCGCCGCTCGATGGTGATGAGCGAGTCGGAGCGGCGCACGGCCGCGTGGCACGAGTCGGGGCACACCTTGGTCGGCAAGTTCGTGGTCGGTAACGACGAAGTGCACAAGGTCAGCATCATCCCCCGCGGCGCCGCCCTCGGCGTCACGCAATTTCTCCCCACCGAAGACCGCCACCTCATGACGCGCGAGCAGGCGCTGGCGCGCATCGCCATGGCGCTCGGCGGGCGCACCGCCGAGGAGGTCGTGTTCAACGAAATCACGACCGGTGCCTCCGATGACATTCGCCGCGCCACGCAAATTGCGCGGTCGATGGTGTGCGAGGTGGGCATGAGCGAAAAACTCGGCCCCATCGCCTACGGCGAGCGTGAAGAGTCGGTGTTCCTCGGGCGCGACTTTGCGCAGCGCCACCAGGACTACTCGGAGCAAACGGCGATCTCGATCGACGAAGAGATCACCCGCATCGTCGCGCAGCAGCACGAGGTTGCCCGCAAGGTGCTGATGGATCACCGGGTCGAGCTCGACGCGATGGCCCACGCCCTTCTCGAGCGCGAAACCCTCGACGCCGAGGAAATTCAAGCCGTCATCGAAGGTCGCCCCCTTCCGCAGCGCGCCAAGATCATCATCCCCTCTTGGAGCGAAAAGGAAAAAGCGCAGAAGGAAAAGCGTCGCGCGGCGAGCATCTTCGGAGCGCCAAAACCCGCCACGAGTGGTTGACCGGACGAGGTCTTGGGCATGAGGTGGCCACCCCTGCGCCGGATGTCCTCGGGGGCGCGGCTCGGTGCCACGATCCTGGCCGCGATCTGCGGGGCACTGCCGGTGGCGCGTTCCACCGTGGCCGATCTGCCGCCCGAGCGCTCGAGCGGTCACGCCATCCGCAAGGAATTTGCGGGCACCCCGCCGCATGCGCTGATGCGCGAAGACGATGACGATGCGACGACGGCCGCGGTGCCGCGCCCGGTGGAAACTTGGGCGACGCTCATCAACGTCCATACGAAGGAAGCCGTTGCCCTTTCCAGCGCAGAACCGACCTTCGCTCGCTTCTCGGACGTCCTTGCCGACCGCGTCACGGGGTCGACGATCGAGCTCGATCCGCGGCTGCTCGAGCTCTTGCGACAAATTGCGCTACGCAATCCCGGCGTACGGCTGGAGCTCGTGTCCGGTTACCGCAGCCCGAAGCTCAACGAGATCCTGCGAAAGAAGGGGCATCGGGTCGCGTCCCATAGCCAACACTCCCTCGGGCACGCCGTCGATTTCCGTGTGATCGGCCTCAGCCCGAGCAAGATGAAGCAGGAGATCCTCAAGGTCGGCTGGCAGGGGGGCATCGGTCAGTACGACAAGTCGTCGGACCTCTTCGTCCACGCCGACGTCGGGCCGAAGCGCGAGTGGTTCGAACGGCGTTAGACATCGAACGGCCGCGCCATCTGTGCCGTCCTCGATCTCGAGGTATCCCCGCTCGCTGTGTCATTTGGCTCACCTGTGCCAGCCGGGTCGCGCGTGTGGCGGGCCGGAGCAGGTTGAAATGGCAATTATTTTAAGCTGATGCGCGGGCGCACCAACGGCGGCAGCGACTGGCACGGCAAGTGCGTACCGGTAGGATCGATGGAAGGAGGCGACAGTCCCGTCATGAAGCGTACGGCTCTCGCGTTATCGCTTTTGCTTGCCGCCGGCCTCGGCCTGGCATGCGGATCGGGCACCACGAAGCCGCCGCCGTCGACCGATGAACGGCCGTCGGGCGGCGAGAAGGTCGACGTGACGATGTCGGCCGCCCAGATGGCGGAGGTCGAATCGTTGCGCCTCGGCGTAGGCGAGGTGTCTCAGCTGACGGCCGATGCCTTCGCGAGCCGGTATGCGCTCCGATATGGACCGCCGCTCGGCTACGATCCACTCGCGGCGACGGGGCTCGATCGCATCCGGGGCTCCGCGGTGGCCCCCTCGGCGGCGGAGCTCGACGCTCTCGGCAAACACGGATTCACCATCTCCACGGAGCGCGCCTTTCCGACGTTCACCTATGGATATGCGACGCTCTACGCAGAGCACCTTCCACTCTACGTGTCCGCAGACTCCATCCTCGACGCAGTTCATCGCTCCTACGACAGCATCCTGCAGGACCTCGAGACGGTTGTTCTCGCTCCGGAGCTTCAGACGCTTCTGGTGAGTCTGCGCGCGAAGCTTGCTCAGAAGGAGGTACGAAACGTCGATGTCGCACGCGACGCCGATTTCTACCTCACGGTTGCGCTCGATCTTCTCAGCGGTGCGGCCACTCCCGTGGCCGCCGCGAGCTCGCGCGACGTTGCCGACTTCGTCGCCAGCGCGACGGCGGCGATGGGGGTAAAGAAGATCGTTTTGTTCGGCGTCCCACGCGAGGTGGACTTTTCGCAGTTTTCACCGCGCGGGCATTACACGAATAGCGAACAGCTGAAACGATACTTCCGCGCCATGATGTGGCTCGGTCGCATCGATTTTCGACTCATCGAGACGCAACCCGACGGCGAGCGCATCTTTCACCGGCGACAGTTCGACGCGATGCTCGCCTTGCACGCTCTTTTCGATGAGCCGAACTTGGCGCGCCACCAAGCCATCGACGGAGTCATCCAGACTTTCGTGGGCGAAAGCGACAACCTGAAGGTAGCGGAAGTGGGGCGACTTCTCGCCGATCTCGGCGCGCCGGCCGATGCAACGGCGGTCGACCTGCCCGATCAACGCGTGGCACAGGCCATCATCGATGGCGGCTACGGTGCGCAGCGCATCGCCACCGACATCATGCGCAATGGATTGTCGGACTCCGTCACGTTGCCGCTGCACCGCTCGTTCCTCATTTTCGGACAGCGATATGCCATCGACTCGCATGTATTTTCCAACGTCGTCTACGATCGCGTGCCCGAGCGGCGCATGATGCCAACGCCGCTCGACCCTGCTTTTGCCGCGCTGAGGAACGATCAAGCGGGCGCCATGCTCGATGCCGAGCTACGCGCCTTTCCCTACGCACCGAACCTCGCCTCGATGCGCGTTCTTGCCGACATGCACGGCGCGGAATTCTGGGAAGCCAACCTCTACAACCTGTGGTTGTCGTCCCTGCGTGCGCTCTCCCCCAGCAGCGCGATCGCCGATCCTGCCTCGGTGGGAATGCCCCTCGTCACTGGCACCGAGCCCTGGCAGAGGCGCTTGCTCAATACCCAGCTGGCTTCGTGGTCCGAGCTTCGCCACGACACGATCTTGTACGTCAAGCAGTCTTATACTTCGGTGCCCGCTTGCGAGTTTCCCGACGCTTACGTCGATCCCTATCCGGATTTCTTTTCCACGTTCGAACGCTTCGCCGACCACGCGGCGCGGCATGTCGTGCCCGTTGCCGAGCGATCTTCGAACACCCAGCTGGCCAAATCGCTCGGCGACTATTTCGAGCGCCTCGGAAAGACCGCGACGATGTTGCGCCAAATGGCCGAATCGGAACGTAGCGGCACGCCACTCACGGCGGACCAGATGGCGTTCATCAATCAAGCAGTCACCCTGCGGCCAATCTGCGGCGGTGCGGTGGCCGACGGCTGGTACCCGAAGCTCGTATATGGAGACGCGACCAAGTTCGATCCGACGATCGCCGACGTGCATACGCAACCGGCCGATGCCGCCGGCAATCTGGTCGGCCGCGTCCTGCACGTGGGAACCGGCAACGCTCGACTCATGGTCGTTACGACGAACAGCTGCACGGGCCCGCGGGCCTACGCTGGTCTGGCCTTTTCGTACTACGAAAAAATCACCGAACAGTTCGACCGGCTGACCGACGAGCGCTGGGCCGCCGAAGTCAAAACGGGCAAGTCGGTAGACGTGGCGTGGATGCAGGATCTCTTCGGACGATGAATGACGCGCTCCGTTAGGGCGCGAGCATCTCCACCTGTAGAAACGCCGCTGACAAGAGGCGCGGACCACCGTTCGCTCGACCGGAAAGGATCGCCCGCGCGCCGTCACCGGTGATGAGCGCGCCGTAGCCGCCGCGCACGGTCAGTGAATCGAACGGCGTTACGCTTATCGCCGCGTCGATCTCGTGGCCGAGGAACGAGGCATCGTTTTGCGCGTTCTGCCCTATCGGTGCGAGGGTGGCCGAAAACCAGGCGCCACCGGGATCCGCGAGGCGCAGGTAGCGATAGCCGAGATGGACGCGCAGCTCGTCCGTGGGCGTGGCCACGAAATGGAACGCCGCATCGAGGATGTTCGACCAACCGTAAAGCCCCATCTGTCCGAGACCGGCGCGGGCGTCGGGCAAGATCGGATCGAAAGCGCGAATCGTGCCCGGTTTCGACTGATCGTCGCCGGTGGCGTAGGAGCCGCTCAAGGTGAGCTTCGGTCGCCAGAACCAAGTCGTCTGCCAATCGATGTGGGCCGTGGCGCCCCAGGCGGCGATCGTGGATCGCCGATCGACGACGGCGATGCGTCCGAACTCGTAGGCGAACTCGGCGGCGTAGCTCCATCCCGCGCGCTCGCCAAAGACGCGGCCGTCGATGACGTAGGTGTCGCTCGGGGTCAGTGTCGTCGGCAGGGGGGTGCGCGCGATACGTGCCAACCCCGCCGCCTCGAAATGAAGGAAGGGCTCGAGGTGAAATATCGCGTCGATGCCGTAGAGCTGCACACCGGTCCCCGTGGGTCCTGGTCCGCCGTTCGACGCGGCCCCTTGCCGCGCGTACTCGGGGGGGACCGAGCCCGGGGGCGTCAAGATGGCAGCCACCGCCTCGAAGTCGAACTGGCGCACCACCCAGCGCGCCCGCACCGCGTCGAGCGACCGCGGCACGAGTATCCAGTCCGACGTACCGAGGAGTCGCCCCTCGCCCCACGCGATCTCCTGACGCCCGAGCCGCACGAACGAAGGGCGAAGCTCCGTCGAACGTGCCTCGAGGTAGGCGGCGTGGAACTTGGTGGAAGGCACTTGGCCGCTGCTTTCGACGTTGAGTGGGCTCGGAAAGCCGGCGATGCGCGCATCCTGGATGACGATGCCTGCCGAAAGGACGCCGCGCTCCACCTCCAAGCCGAGGCGCGCGCGCTCATGCGCGACCCATTGATGGCCCATCCCGATGGGGACCCCGAGGCGGCCACCGAGAACCGCGGCATCGGTTCCCGACGTCGCTGCGGGGTGATGCTCGTATTCGCCACGGGCGCGCAGCTCGAGCCGCGGCCGAAACCAGAACTCGCCGACGGCGACGCCGTCGGGCGGCGGCGCGGGCTGCGCTTCGGCGCGAAGGGCCGTAAGAAAAAACGCCGCGCCAAGTGCACCGAGCCGCGCAACGCGCCGTTTCATGGCCGACGAACATAGCACCGGTCGCGGTCCGTCCGATCACCTCGTCTGAATCACCGTGTCTGCTCAGCCCGCCTCTCGAATCATTCGAAGCAAAGTCTCGCGCTCGTTGAGCGACGGATCCTCGACGACCTTCTCCAGCAGCATCTCCAGCAGCTCGCCCACGCGCCGGCTCGGCTTGATGGCGAGCTCACGCATGACGTCCTTTCCATCGACGGCGAGATCGCGGGTGGAGAGCGCATGTTGCTCAGCAAACTCGCGGGCCACGCGCTCCTTCAGTCGCTCGAGCCCCGCCAGATCCTGCGTCACGTCTCGCCCCTTGCCCAGGAGATCGGCGCGGTTCAGGGCGTAAAGGTCCTCCACCCGGTCCACCGAGACGCGCCGGATCCATTTACGCACCGCCGCGTCGGTCCATTCGTCGGAATAACAGACGAGATGATTGGCGACGAGCGACGTGATGCGCGCTTTTTCTTCGTTGGAGAAGCGGAGCCGCTCGAGGATGGGCTCCACCATTTGCGCGCCGACTTTCTCGTGATTGTAGAAGGTGTAGTCGTTGGTCTTGTCCGATCGGTCGCGCGTGCGCGGCTTGCCGATATCGTGCAGGAGGGCCGCGATCCGGAGCGGCGGATCGCCCTCGCACGCGTCGAGACAAGCGAGGGCGTGGGTCCACACGTCGTAGGCGTGGTGCCGATTTTGCTCCATGCCCACCGATTCGAGCATCTCCGGAAGCGTGACGCCGAGGATGCCCGTCGCGCGCATCACCTCGAAAGCCGTGCTCGGCTTTTTGGCCTTCATCGTCTTCACCCACTCGTCGCGCACGCGTTCGGCGCTCACTTTGCGGTAGGTGACGAGCGTCGGCTCGATGGCGGCGAGCGTCCGCGGTTCGATCGCGCACTCCAGCGTCGCGGCAAAGCGCGCCGCGCGCAGAACGCGCAGCCCGTCTTCGGAAAAGCGCTGGACAGGGTCGCCCACGGCGCGCAGCACGCGGGCCGCGAGGTCCTTTCGACCTTCCCAAGGGTCGATGAGCATGGGGGTGAGCGGATCGAGGGCGATGGCGTTGATGGTGAAATCGCGGCGCGCGAGGTCGGCCGCGATGTCGTCGACGAACACCACCGAATCGGGACGGCGACCGTCGGAGTAGGTCGTCTCGCCGCGCAGTGTCGTCACCTCGTAGGGGACCCCGCGTACGAGCACGCTCACGGTGCCGTGATCGATACCGGTCGGGATCACGCGCGCAAAGAGCTTCGTCACTTCATCGGGGCGCGCGTCGGTGGCGATGTCCCAGTCGCTGACCTCCTTGCCCAGCAGGAGATCGCGCACACATCCGCCGACGATCCAGCCCCGCCGCCCGGCGTCGCGCAGACGCGCGCAAATGCCGATCGCTTCACGATCGATCTTGGCAACGAGACGGTCGAGGTCGATTTCCGAGCTCAAGCCCCCGGTGTATCACGCGCCCCGCGAGCAGCGCTATTTTGGCCCAGGGACTGACGATCTCGCCGTTCCCCGCCTGATCAATCCTGCGCAGCGTTTCGTGTGGATCAAAAGCTTGCGAGGAAGGCTCGGACGGCAGCACGTCCGAAGCTCGGGTGCTGGTGGCCGCCGTCGTTGGTGTGTGGACACCAGATGAGAGGATAGCCGGCATCACAGCCCTGGTAGTTCTGACATTGTGCTGGAGTCCCGGGCATCGTCGTCGTCGTGCAATGGTTCGCCGCAAGCCAGAAGTCGCGGCTGGCCTCGCCGCTCGAGAAGGTGACCGTGGGATCGTCCGTGCCGTGCGTAATCCAAGCGGCCACCTGACCTTGGCACGTCGCCGCCCGTGGCCCCGAGCCCGCAACGACGGCGATGGCACGCACCACGTTGCCCCGTAAACAGCCAACTGCATTCGTCATCAAGCCGCCGAAGCTCTGGCCGTTCACGAAGACGCGATCGGTATCGATGCAGTATTCGTCGGAGAGCTTGGCGTAGAGCGCATCGAAGAACGCGATGTCCCGACCGTCGGCAGTGAGCACCCACGCAATGTTGTCCGGCTGCCCCGGCAGAGGCAGTCCATCGGGGTAGACGAAAATCGTGCCGCTCAGCAGCGGCGCCTGCTCGAGGGTGAGATAGCTCCGCATCATGAGGCCGGTGTAGTTGCTCCCGTGGTAGCCGAACACGAGCCGTTGCTTGACCATGGGATCGTAGGTCGCCGGAACGGAAAGATAGTACCCGCGCTCCAGCGCGGCGGCGGTGATCGTTGCCTGGAATGCGCCTGTCTTTCCCGGCTTTCCGCAGCCAGACGAACCGGGACCGGCATCGGCACCGCTCGAGCCGGCGGAACCATCCACCACGCCGGCATCCACGGAAGCTCCTCCGCCACCCGCGGAACCCCCTTTGCCAGCCGAGCCGCCGGTATTGCCCGCGCTGCCGCCCGCGCCAGCGGACGCATCCCCCTTGCCCGCGCTGCCGCCCGCACCGGCCGAACTACCCCCACTGCCCGCGGCACCGCCCGCGCCGGCGGAACTACCCCCGCTGCCCGACGCACCCCCCGCGGCGGCGGAACCTCCCACCCCACCGGTGCCGGCTCCGCCCGAACCACCCGTCCCAGTGGTCAGACCACCGCTCCCGGAGGCGCCGCCGGCCGAATCAGCTTCAGTCGCTCCTCCCGTTGCCCCGGTCGGCGTCCTAGGCGCGTTGCCGTCCTCGGCGACGCCGCATCCCAAGGCGAGCATGGCGGGGAGCGCGGCGACAGCGAGGAAAACTGAATCAACCGAGCTTGGCTTGTGCATGCGGCCTCCTGCCGATTCGCGAAGACCACGGTTGTCCGCGGGCAAATGCTGGCTAGCTGAAGAAAGCCGCACAAGCCGATGCGGATAGCTCAAGTATTCGCCGCTCCCCCGCCGTCGCCGGGACGCGCGCAGATGTCGATCGCGTCACGATCGATTTTGCCGACGAGGCGGTAGCAATCGATTCCCGAGCTGCCCTCGGTGGATCACGCGCCCCGCGAACGGCGCACTTATTTGGCCCAGGGATTGACGATCTCGCCGCCCCCGAGCGTCGACGATGGGCTGGCTGGACGCGGTGCTGACTCGCTGGGGCGCCGGGCTGGGGCGGGACGGGGTGCAGCGGCGAGCTTTTCGAGCTTGACCTTCACCTTGGCCTCGGACCCGTCGAGGGTGAGCGTTTGCGGTTTGAAGCCATCGCGTCGAACTTCGACCATGACCTTCAGCCCCTTGGGCACTTCCACCGTCAGCGGCGTCGCGCCGAGATCCTGTCCGTTCTGGAACACGTGCGAGTCGAGGGGCTCCGACGCAAAAAGCACCTGCTTGACTTCGACCGGGGCCGGGGCCTCGGGCGGTTTCGGCGGCTCGACGATCCCCGTGGGGGCGAGCGTGATCGCCTTGGGAGCATCGGAAGCGGTGCTGCTCGAGCTCTTGGCGAAGATGCCGACCACGATCATGATGGCGGCGGTGACGCCCGCGACGCCCGCGTAAACGCCCCACCGCTTGCGTGCCGAATGCTGCGGTGGCGTGGCGGGGACCGGAGCCGGCATGCCGCGTTCGCTGAAGAAATCGGCGGGCACGTTGAAGCCACCTGACCGCGAGATCATTTCCGGAACCGCGTCGGGGATCACGCCGCGCGAGAGCCTGTCGAGATCTTGCGCGAGCGCTTCCATCGTCTGGTAGCGCAGTTCGGGCTTCTTGGAGAGCGCCTTCAGGATGATGGCTTCGAGTCCCGGGGGAACGTCCTGCGCCGGCACGAGCGCGCGGATGGGCACCGGCGCCTTGTACATATGCTGGGTAAGGATCCCCATGAAGTTGTCGGCGTCGAAGGGGACGCGACCACTCGCCATCTCGTAGAGAATGACGCCGAGCGCATAGACGTCGGTGCGCGAGTCGACCGGCGCCCCCGCTGCTTGCTCGGGCGACATGTAGTGCGGCGTTCCGAACACCGACCCGGCGCGTGTCAACTTGGAGGTGCCCGACGAGACCTTGGCGATGCCGAAATCCAGGATCTTGACGAAGTCCGGCTCGGAGCCGCGTTTGATGAGAAAGATGTTGTCCGGCTTGAGATCGCGGTGAACGATGCTGCGCTGGTGCGCCGAGGCGAGGGCTTCCGCGATCTGGCGGGCGATGTGGGCGAGGCGTGCCACCGGAAGCGGCTTCGTCTCTTCGAGCGCTTTGCTGAGCGGCTTACCGTCGAGCCACTCCATGACGAAGTACGTCGAGCCGTTGGGCAAGTGGCCAAAATCGGAGATGTCGATGATGTGCGGATTGCCTATCGACGACGCCGCTTTGGCTTCCTGCAAGAAGCGGTCGGTGATTTCCTTCTCGCGCGCCATGTCGACGCGCAGCACCTTGATGGCGACCTTCTTGTCGATGACTTTGTGGCGCGCCAAGTAGACGACGCCCATCCCCCCTTCGCCGAGCAACGATTCGACTTTGTAGCGGCCATCGAACGTCGTTCCGACGTAAGGATCGATCGGCGCCGGCGGCGGGGGAACGGACTTCTCGTCGCGGGGAATGCTCGGGCCGTCCGGCAAGGGAGGGGCATCCTGAGGCGACACGGGAGACGACTGCAGAAAGCCCGAAGCGCGCGGGGGAAAGGCGCGTTCGCCCGAGCCAGGGTCCACTGGGGAAGCCAATCCACCGGAGAGGGGTCCGGTGCCGGCCTGGGTCATCTGGAGCCCCATGGCCCGGTTGGCGCCTGATGGAGGGCTAGGATTCCCCGTAGCGCCGGCGGGTCGCGCGGCCGAGCCTGGCACGGGCGGCTTGGGCGCCGGCCGAGGAAGCGGTTTGGCGGCCGCGGGGCCAGATTTCGGGTCGTTGGAGCTCATGTCGCTTCCTTTAAGATTATCGACTTTCGGAGCGAACAGGACCGCCTCAGCATAGTTGCTCGACGGCCAAAACGGTGATGAAACCCGCCTTTGAAATAGCGTGCCAACGAAGGCCTCCGCGAGCAAGACTCGGGCCGGAGGCCAATAGCTTCTATCCCGTTATACGGCGGGCTCTTCGCGAGCGATAGCGCAGGCTGGCCGATCGAGGGCCGCGCGGCACGCAGGAATGCAAGCTCAGCCGTGTCACAGGGTCCGCAAAGATTGCCGTGATCGGCATCCCCGTGTGGTACGAAGCCGTGTCGCATCATGGGATACCCCCTTCTTCTCTCGCTTCGTTACATGAACTCGAAGAAAGGGGCCTTCATTTCGGTTGGGACGGCGTTTGCAATCGTCGGCGTGGCGCTCGGCGTGGCCGCCCTGGCGACTGTGATGAGCGTAACTGGCGGCTTTCAAAAAGAATTTCGCGACAAGGTTCTCGGGGTCAACGCCCACGTCATTGTTCTCAAGTACACCTCGGATTTTCGAGAGTACCGCGAGGTGATGGAGAAGGTCGCCAAGGTGCCAGGCGTCACCGGGGTAGGCCCCTTCACCATCGGGCAGATGATGGTGAACCACGGGGACAAGACCGCGACGAGCGTGCTCGTCAAGGGGGTGGATCCCGAACGCATCACCCACGTGCTCGACCTGCCGCGTGACATCCGACAAGGCTCGCTCGATGGACTGCGGCGCCCGGGGGCCGTCCCCTACGCGCGATCGGGGGCCTACACCCCCTTGCCGCCGCCTCGGGGCTCCGCGACGCCCACCTTGCCGCCCGTGCCGAGTGATCTCCTCGAGCCCGCGCGCGATGACGCCGGCCGCAACCTCGCCCTCCTGCGCGCGATCGAAGCGACGCTCGGCGAGGAGCGCGCCGCGAACGGAAACGCGGCCGACGGCGGCCAAGCGGCGACCGCTGAAACGCCGCCGCCCCCCGTCGCATCGGCGGCGCGCGACCCTGTTCGCGAGCCGCCGCGCGTCGCGGATGCCGAGGATGAGGCACATCCCGCTTACGTCGATCGCCCGCTCCCGCGCAACGCGCCACGTGGCTCGGTCGTCCCCTCGGGGGGCTATAAGAGCGAGTTGCCCGACGAAGACATTCTCCCTCCCGACGTTGCGCCGGACGCGTGCGCAAACCGCGAAGCCGTGAGCAAGATGCCGGGCGTCGCCATCGGCATGACATTGGCCAAAAACCTGGGTGTCACCGTGGATGACTGCATCCAGGTCACCTCGCCGACCATCGGCTATACCTTCACCCAGGGTTCGATTCGACCGCCCGTGGCCAAGCAGTTTCGCGTCATCGCGATCTTCGAGGCGGGCTTCGATCAGTACGACTCGAAGCTCGTCTACACCGACCTCTTCGAAGCCCAGAGCTTCTACGACCAGGGTGACACCGTGATGGGCGTCGAGATGAAGGTCGCCGACATCGATTCGGCGCGCGACATCTCCCGCGCCGTCGACAAGCTGCTCGCCAACGGCCTCTACCACACCACCGATTGGGAGGAGCTGAACCACGGTCTCTTTACCGCGCTCCGCATCCAGAAAATCTGCATGAGCTTGGTGCTCTTTCTCATCATCCTGGTCGCTGCTTTCACGGTGGTGGCGACGCTCATCATGGTCGTGCTGGAGAAGAAGAAGGAGATCGCCGTCCTCAAAGCAATGGGCGCGACGAGCGACGCCATCCTTCGCACGTTTCTCTATCAAGGAGGCTTCATCGGCGGGTCGGGCACGGCGTTCGGTCTTCTGCTCGGTATCGGCGTGTGCAAGGGACTCCTCGCGTACGCTTTTCCGCTCGACCCCAAGGTCTATTTCATCTCCCACCTGCCGGTGGCCGTAAGTCTTCAGGACTTCGTCATCACCGGCGTCGCCGCGGTCCTCATCTGCCTGCTGGCGACGGTCCTTCCGGCGCTCTATGCCGCGCGCATGCATCCGGCGGACGGGCTGCGCGCGCAGTAGGAGGCGCTCAATGCTCTGGCGACCCGATCAGACCCGCGCCGGTGACGGCCGAGTCGCGGGAATTTGGCCGGACGCTTCGACCCCGGCTAGTTCCTGGGGAGTCCCATGCGCCCTTGGATAGCCATTGCGGCCGCGGCCGCGTCCGTGACGGGGCTGGTTCCCGTCATGCACCACCGCGCCACCGCGAGTGACGGTTCCCCGCGCCCACCCGCGGTTGCTTCCACGCCGGCCACCACCACGGCGGGGTCCACGGCGCAGGCGGCAGCGATCCCGAGCGATGCGCAGCTGCGTACCGCGTCTTCGGCACCGCCAGAATGGGGCGCGACGCGGGCCGTCCCCGGTTCGAGCGCGTCGGCGCGGGCGTCGGGCGCGCCCCCCCCGCTCGCTGGCATCGATTTGACGAAGATTGCGCTGCACGACGACGGCGCGACCGCGCCAGCGCCCCTCGGTCGCGTCGCGCATCTCACGCTCAAGCCGGACCTGCAACGTGCAACGCAGCGCATCCTGCGTGAGTACGCGCTCCCGGAGGCGGCGGTGGTGGTCCTCGATCTCAGCGAAGGAAAAGTCCTCGTGTGGGCGAGCCATGTGCAGCAGGGACCGCTGCGCGATCTCTGCGTCGAATCGACGGCGCCGGCAGCCAGCATCTTCAAGATCGTGACCGCGGCCGCTCTCGTCGAAACGGCGGGCGTGCCGCCCGACATCCGCCAGTGCTATTCGGGCGGCGAGAGTCGGATCACCTCCAACGATCTCGTCGATGATCCCAAACGCGATCGCTGGTGCGCCACGCTCGGCGAAGCGATGGGACGGAGCATCAACACGGTCTTCGCCCGCCTCGCGGTCAAGAACCTGACGCCTCCCACGCTGACCAGCATGGCCCAGGCTTTCGGCTTTGGAGAGGCGCGGCCCTTCGACGTTCCCGTGGCCGTGAGCGACGTGCACATCCCGGACGATCGGCTTGGCATGGCGCGCACGGCGGCGGGTTTTTGGAACACCACGCTGTCGCCGCTCGAAGGCGCGATGATCGCGGGCACGGTTGCCAATCGGGGTGAGACCCTGCGCCCCGTCCTCGTCGAATCGGTCGCCGACGCATCCGGCACCCTGTACGAAGCGCCCAAGCGCGCGGTCCTGCGGCGCACGATCCGCCCCGAAACCGCGGCTGCACTGACGGCGATGATGGAAACGACGACGTCCAATGGCACGAGCCACCGGGCGTTTCGGGACCTGGAAGGGCGCGCTTTTTTGCCGAATATCTCGGTCGCGGGAAAGACCGGCTCGCTCATGCGCGCTGAAACGCAGCAGTTTTACACCTGGTTCGTGGGGTTTGCCCCGAGCCGCGCACCCGAAATCGCCATCTCCGTGCTGGCCGTGAATACGCCGACGTGGCGCGCCAAAGCCAACGTCATCGCGCGAGACGTGCTGCGCGCGTACTTCGCCGCCAGAGGTGCGTCCGGTGTGACGCGGCCATAGCCTCCCCGACCCGGTTGCCGCCCGGAGCCAGAAAAGGGGCCGATGACCGTACGTAACTGCGCAGACTGTTTGAGGATCGTTCACACCTACGCACGTCACCGGTCGCGATGCGACGCGCCGAAATAGTTCCCGCGTAAAAGATGGAGCGCTAGACGCCGCGGGGCGAGATGCTAGCATCCAAGAAGTGCAGGTCGTTCTTCGCAAACTAGGCCGAGGGTCGCGGGCAGTCGCGGGAAGGCTAGTTCGCGCACCTCGCAAGGGCTCGGTCATCGTCATCGAGTTCTCGGACGGAATGCACGAGTACGTGACGACGCCGGTCAAGCGCCTGCTCCGTGTCGCGGGCCGCGAAGTCTTCTACATCGAGACGGTCAATAGCCGTTATCGCCTCGAGGTTCGCGGCAAAGAGCGCGCCCTCGAGGGTGCCTCGTCGGGCTGACTAGCGCGGGATACCGAGCGCCGTGGCGAGCGCATAGCTCGCCGCGCTGATGGCGGCCGCGCAGGGTACGGTGAGGACCCAAGCCCAGACGATCCGCCCTGCGACGCCCCACCGCACGGCCGAGAACTTGCGCGCGCTCCCCGCGCCGACGATGGCCCCGGTGATGGTGTGCGTCGTGGAGACGGGGATCCCGAGCGATGTGGCGAGGAACAGAGAGATGGCGCCGCTCGTTTCGGCGCAGACACCGCCCACGGGCGTCAGCTTGGTGATGCGCATGCCCATGGTGCGCACGATCCGCCATCCGCCGGACAGCGTGCCGAGCCCCATGGCCGCATAGCAAACGAAGGCCACCCAATTGGGGATCTCCGGACGCTCGCCGGGCCGGACCACCAAGTGTCCGGTCGACATGAGCGCCGCCACGATGATCCCCATCGTCTTCTGGGCGTCGTTGCCGCCGTGGCCGAGGGAGTAAAGCGCCGCGGAAACCAGCTGCACACGGCGGAACGTCTTGTCCACTTCGCCCGGAGAGCGCCGACCGAAGAGAACGACCAAGACACGCATCATCAACGCAGCGAGCACCAGACCGAGAACCGGCGAGATGACGATGAAGATCGCCGTCTTGATGAAGAATCCCGCATCGAGCGAAGCGAACCCCGCCTTGATGATGGCCGCCCCGGCCAGCCCCCCGATGAGGGCGTGTGACGACGACGTCGGAAGCGCGAGCCACCATGTAAGGAGGTCCCACGCGATGGCTCCCACCAGGGCAGCCCCCACCAAGGTCAGCGTGACGACATCGGGGTCTACGCCCTTGGCGATGCTTCCAGCGACCTTGGCCTCGAAGAATTTGAACGCGATGAAATTGAAAGTAGCCGCCCAAATCACGGCCGCGCGCGGCGAGAGAACGCGCGTCGAGACGACGGTCGCGATCGAGTTGGCGGCGTCGTGAAAGCCGTTGATGTAGTCGAAGGCGAGCGCTAACGCGATCATGGCGACCAGCGCGACTTCCATCAGGAATACTCCAACACGACCCCTTCTAGGATGTTGGCGATGTCCTCGCAGCGGTCAGTCGCTGATTCGAGGTTGTCGTAGATGTCGCGCCATTTCAGCACGTTGAGCAGCTGGTCGGGCGACCCCCCGCTCCGGTAGAGCGTCGCCAGCGCATGGCGATAGGTTTGGTCGGCCTCGTTCTCGAGACGGTTGATCTCGATGCAGAAGTCGAGAATCTCCCGTGACCGTTTCAGCGTGGGGAGCAGGTGGATCGCCTTGGCCACCGCTTCGGCGCTGCTCACGAGGACGCGGGCGAGGTGCCGTGCATCGTCTTGGGTCGTGTTGATCTCGAAAAGGACGATTCGTTCGCTCACCGCTTCGGTGAGGTCGAGCACATCGTCGAGCGTGGTGATGAGGCGGCGGATGTCGGCGCTGTCGAGCGGGGTGATCCAAGTCTTGTGGAGGCGCGCGATGGTGTCGTGCGTGATCTTGTCACCCTGGTGCTCGAGCTCGCGAATCTGCTCGGCGAGCACACCTGCCTGGCCGATGTCTTCGAAAGCCGCGGCAAGCTTTCGGGCTGCCTCCACGAGGCAGGCTGCGTGCTGCTCGAATGCCTCGTAGAAAACTCCGTCTTTTTTTTTCGAACCGGCCATCCGTGCGTCCTGGGGGTGCGAGCGCGCGGAGGAGACTAATCAGCGTCGTTCGAATGAAGCAAGCAAATGTGACAAGAACAGAGCCAATCAAGCGGAATAATCAGCGGAATACAGCGACGCGGGCGCGCCACGCCGCTCGAGCCACGCTGCGCCACCTTCGTCATCTTGCGCTTGCCTCCGTGCCGTCCCTCCGTTAGGAGCCTTGGCGTATGGGCAAACACGACCGCCGAGCCTCGGCGAAGATGAAGCGGAAGAAGTCTCAAGCCAAGAAGAAGGCACGCGACAAGCGTAAGCGAACGGTGCCCAAGGCGGGCGCACCCGCGGCCAAGAAGACCACGCGAAAGGTGTCTTCTGCGCCGGCCGCTTCCTGATCAGGCCTTCGAATCGACGGTGCGTTCGGTTGTGGGGGACTCGCGAGAGTTGCGACCCACGCAGTCGCGGCGGCGACCGGTCGCGTGCAAGCGACCGGTCGCCGACAATTTCAGCGGATGGTGATGCTTTCGAACTGCGTCCGGCCCGCGGGTGCGCGCACCACGGTGGTGGGCTCGCCGAGAAGGCCGACGTCGCCGGCGATGCGCTCCTCGGATTCGAGCAGCCACCGCCCTCGATGATCCTGCCACTTTTGGCTGATCTGCGTGCCGCGCAGATCGCTTTCATCGATGCGCTGCCAGCTGACGGTCAGGGTGACGGCGGCGTGTTCCTTGTCGAGAAGGCGCAGCCCGCTGAGGTCGCAGTCCGCGATGCGAATGGCGCTCCCCCATGCGGCGTGGTGGCGAATGAATTCGTCGCGACTCGCTTGGCTCACGCGTGCCAACGCCATATCCATCCGCCCGAATCGGGTCGCGGTCGTAAGATCGTTGGCAGCGTCCTGCATGCGCTGTCCGGGCGTCAAGGGAGCGATGCATCCGACGAGCGCCGCTCCCGCCAGCGCGAGACACCATGCCCGCCTTGCGCTCCGCGTGTGCGCGCCGGCACCGGTGTGGATCATGGCTGCCGCGGGGACGAAGGATCTTCGCATGCCGACTTTCTACCCGGCTCCCCCGTTTTCGCCGAATTTGTCGCGAAAGCGTGTAGCGCACGCCTGCATTCGACGGCGAAGCCCCGTGACGAGCGTCAGAAGGGAACGGCCAGGACGGCATAGATCTGCCCCCCCGGTGCCGCGGCGGCGTCGGAGATGCCGCGCGCGTAGCCCAGCCGAACGTTGGCCCCGATGACGTAACCGAGGGTGAAGTCGAGCCAAAGCTCGGCGCCCACGCCGAGATGGAACTGGTCTCTCCAGTTGGCGAGATCGAGCTCGTTGAAGGCGCCTCCGTAGTCGGCGAAGAGGTTGCCGCTGACGCGATGGACGAAGAACGGAATCGTCGACAGGCCGCGATCGAGATTCAAGATGGGAAAACGGTACTCGGCGTTGAAGAGGTGGTACTGCGAGCCTGAAAACGCGAAGGACGGGTAGCCGCGCAGCACGAAGGGCCCTTGGTACTCGCCGAGCGTGAAGGGGCGAAACAGCGGCGTCTCGATGAACCCGCCCGTGTAGAAGATGCCGCGGAACGGGTAGTTGCCACTCGACGTGGCGGATGACTGTCGCAGCGCGAGCGTGTGGTGCCGGGCCCAGGGCATGGGCAGATACTGGGCGGCCGAATAGCTCACGATGTAGAGCGTGTAGTCGCTGGCCAGCGGCGGGGCTGCCACGTCCACCGAAAGCACCAGGCTGAAGCCGCGCTCCGCGCCGACGCTGTGGAGGTAGGCTTCGGCATTGGAATAGCTCCAGCCGAGATGCACCGAACCGATCTGGCCGCGCACGGGCTCGCCGCCGAGGAGCGCGTCGGGGTCGGTGGGATTGGAAAGCGGCAGCGCGCCATCGAGACGGCTCAAGGTGTAACTGAAGCTGAAAGCGTTGTTTTCGAACTCGCCTGGCAAGGAGTAGAAAATGCCGCTCGTGAGGCTCAGGTTCTGACGGGTAAAGAGAGGTCGATCGGGACGGTAAAGGATGGGGGTAATCGAACGGCGGAACGACATCGTTAGGTCGAAGGGCAGCCGCTGGTAGGAGTAGCTCACCGCGCCTTGCGGGTCGCCGCGCTCGGTCTCGACGAGCACGGAGGCGGCCACGCTGTGATGGCCGACGGCGTCGGAGGCCGAGGTCGAGATGGCGAGCGCCGAGCCGAAGGTACCCGGCCCCGCGTCGAGTCTCCATGATCGCGGTCGCAGCGTCGGCAGAGGGTCGTAGGGGTGGCGAGCGATGATGGCGGCACCCGCAGGGCGAGGTGGATCGGGTCTCGTGTCGACGAAGGGGGGGACCTCGAGCCATTGGCGCGGATCGAGCTCCATCGAGAAAAGATCGTGACCGTAGGAGGAGTATCCGACGTACACGAGATGGCGACCGTCGGGCGATGCCTCGGGGTAGAACGCGCCGGTCCGAACGTTGGTGACTTGCCAGAGCTTGCCGTCCCTCCGATCGAACGCGAAGACATTGGGGATGCCGAATGCCCGGTCGGAGGCGAAGAAGATGCGGTTTCCATCGGAGGAGAAACTGGGCTCCCAATCCATCGCGCGGTCGTGGGTGATCGAAAAAAAGCGGCCGGTGGCGACCTCCACCAAGCGGATGTCCCGATATCCCCCCTCCGTCCACGCGCTGTAGACGACCCATTTGCCGTCCGGCGAAAAACGCGGCGTGTAGGCCTGTTCGAAGAGAGCGCTCGGTACGAGCGCGCGCGCCGCGGAGATTGCGCCGTCGTCGCCGAGACGAGCGATCATCAAGGTCGTCGTCCCGCGATGGTTCTCGGTGAACACGACATGGGTGCCGTCAGGGCAGAGGTCGGGGTCCTGCGCGCGCTTTCCCTCCGTCAGCCGCTTTCGCTCTGGCTCGAACCCGCTCGGCGAGTCGACCCCGCGCGGCAGAAGGAAGAGGTCGTTCAGAGCGTAGACGCGCCTGTGGATGGCCACCGAGTTGAAGATGAGGCGCCCATCGGTGGCGAACGACGCGCTGCCGTGCCCTTGCACGCGCACGGCGAGCTCATCGTCCGGCGCGCCCGCGGCGCGAGCTCCGCCCATGGGCAGGCGGTAAAAGCCGGCGCGCGAGTGACCGTCGTCGCGGTAGTAGAGAAGCTCGGCGGGAGCGCCCGTCTTCTTTGCGGCCGGGGGGACGAACCGCGGATTGCCGACGATCTGCCCTCTGTTCGTGAGGCGCGCTCCCTCCCGAATACCGCGGGCTTCCACCTGGCGCATCTGCTCGTCGTAGTGCGCCGTGAGGTGAGCAGACCAACCTCGGTAGAGCTCTTCGTAGGTTCGCCCGGTGGCGCGCCGGATCGATCGATTGACGCTCCAGGGGATGACTTGCTGCCCATAGTCCGCAATGACGGCGCGCAGCGAGGATTCTCCATACACGTCCGCGATCCAGCGCAGAAATCGCGATCCGTAGAGGTACCAAATGTTTCCCTGGGGCCAGCGGCGCGCGAAATGCGACATCTGATCGAGGGGCGCCAAGCGCTGCTCGAGGACATCGGCGCGCAAGTACATGTCGAACAGCGACGATCGCAGTCGCCCACCGGACGTGTGCTCGCTCTCCTCCAGGACGGCGAGCCCTTCCAGCAGCCATTTGGGCTGAGCGCGGTTCGGAAGCCACCATTTGCCGGTGATGCGGTTGACCAGTGCCGGAAGTCCGCCCGCGCTGTTGGTATGGATCACGTGGGTATGCTCGTGCGTGACGAGCTCGAGCTGCCAATCGTCGTAGTCGCCGAGTGCCGATAGATCTTCGGGCGCGGTCACCCAGAGGTGGATCGCGTTGTATGGATAAGCGTCGGCGTAGCCGTTGGCGTCGTCGGTGTGATCGCTGAGAACGATGTGGGTAACGTCATCGAGCTCATGCCCGAGCGACACCGCCAGTCGTTCGTTGACACCTTCGGAAATGGCCGCGACCTTCTCCGCCGCCCTTTCGAGACCTTTGTAATAGTGAATCCGAAAATGGGCCGTCTCGAGGGTCCACCACTGTAGGTATGGGTCGCCCGCAGCCGACGCCGGCCGGGTCGACGACAGCAACTCCAAACAGACGGCGAGCGTGAAGACGCAGAGCGAAAACGACGGGCGCTTGCGAGACAAGGGCTGGGGTCGCCCGCGGGGCGTCACAAATCGTCGTGGAAGAGGGGCTCGCGGTTTCTGACGTAGCGGTAGATGAGCTGCCGGGCTTCCGGCGCGATCTGCGTGAACTGTGCGCCGAAGCCAGGGGACGCGCTCGCGCCTTGCGAGGAAGAATCGACGGTCTCGCGGGTCCAGCGAACGATGGCAGCGGCGTCGAACTCGTAGCCGCCCGGCATGGAGACGTGGACGCTGAGCGCCTGTCCGACGGGCGGGATCTTGTAGGTGGCGATGAAGATTCCCCCGTGCTCGACGACGTCGTTACCGGCCAGGCCCTTGTAGAAATTGGAAGGGCTATGCGCGCCGAGCTCGGCGTCGACGCGCACGCTCGGCCCGTTGCCCTGTCCCGCCGCGGCCGGCGCGACCGGGGGCGCGGCCTGCGGGGGCTGCGCGGCCATCATCGTCGGCTGGTAAGGCGAGGGGGCGGCTTGCGTCGCCGCAACCGATGCCACGTACGTCGCCGCGTAGGCCTGCGGCGATTGGACGGGGGGGTTCGCTGGCTGCTGCTGCGGCGGCGGGGGCGGCGCTTGACGTGGGCGAGTCGGCTGGGGTTGCGTCGGCTGGGCATGCTGCGGCTGCGCGGCGTGCGCATGCGGCGGTGGTGGTGGCTGCGGCTGCGCGGCGTACGCTTGCTGCGTTGGCTGCGGCGGCGCGGCGGGTGGTCGCTGCGCCTGGGCCGTGGGTGCCGCTGGGCGCGGGTCATGAATGATCTGACCTGGCGGCGCCTGCTTGGTGAGGCTGTGGATGAGCCCCAGCGATCCCGCGACGGCCTCGAGCGCTTGCTGCACTGCGGGGTGGTTCGAAGGTTGCTGCTGCAAAAGACCGAGCGCGCGCCGCGTTGCTTCGAGCGCCGCAGGAGCGTGGGCCGCCACCGCGGCTCCTCCCGATTTTTCGATCTGGAAGAGCGCTCCCATGGCATTGGAGATGGGTTCGGCAATGCCCATCATCTGAGCCGGTGCCTTGGGGTCGGACTGGATCGCCCCCAGCGCTCGGGCAAGTGCTTCGCGAGCGGATTTCGCAGCCGAGACGGGATCGGACATGAACCCTCCTGATCGACTAGCCTATCACCAAGTCCCGGCTTCTTGCGATGACGCCGACGAGCCCTTTTTCATCGAGCGGCTCCCCGTCGATTTCGCCCCGTAACAGCTCGATGGCCCCGTCGGCGGCGCGAATCACGGCGCGCTCGCCCACGATCGCAGCTTCGCCGGCCGCGAGGACGCGCGGAAATTCGGCAGCAGGGCGAGCGGCGAGGATGGTGAGAATCTGGCCCCCGATTTCAGTGAAAGCTCCCGGGGATGGCGAAAGTGCCCGTACCCGCCGGAGAAGCCTCGCCACGGGCCACGACCACGCGAGCGCGCAGTCGGCGTCCGAAGGAATCGGCGCCGAGGAGGCCTCGTCCTCGTCCTGCGCGTGCTCCGCGATGGGCGCTCCCGCTGCCAGCCGACGAACCGTCTCGCGCAACAGCCCGAGCGACGGCCGATCGAGCCGCCGCGCCAGTTGCCAAGCGTTCCAGCTCGGGTCGATGACAACCTCACGCTGAGCGAGGATGGCGCCGGTGTCGTACTCGGCCTCGATGCGGTGAACGGTCACCCCCGTGACGAGGTCCCCTTGGTCGATCGCGGCAAAGTAAGGGTCAGGCCCCCGGTGCCGCGGCAGGAGCGACGGATGAACGCCGATCGCCCCGTCCTTGGTGGCGCGGACGATCGACATCGGGAGCTTGGCCGTGAAAAACCAACTGACCAGGAGGTCGGGCTGCACGCCCTTCATTCTCTCCACGATCCGCTCCTCGGCGAGGTCGCCACGCTGATGCACGCCTCCGCCGAGACGCCGCGTCAGGCGGCGCCGGCCCGGCGAGTCGGCGCGACTCAGCATGCAAAAGACGATTTCGTGACCATCCGCAAGGAGCAGGAGCGCCGCGAGCGGCAGGCCGAAAAATGCAAGGCGCAAGCTCGTCTAGCCCTTCCTTCGCCGTCGTCCGTTCGCCGCGGGCGGTGACATCGGGGGGCGCTTGTCGCTATGCTCGGCCGCGACAAGATGCCGGCCCATGTCCTCTCCAAGATTCGTCCCAAGCGTCCCCTCACCTGCGACGCATGCTCCAAGGTCATCGTTGCGACGTCCGCAGTAGGAATCTGCACGCACTGCAAGAGGATACGCCATCTTGCCTGCAGCACGCTCCCGTGCCCGAACTGCGCCTCCCTCCATCGACGCAGCGCGGTCTATCGGGGCGCCAAGATACTGCGCTATTTTTGACCCCGAAAAGTTGTTCGGGCGGCGATCGACCTGGTAACCCCCGGGTATGGTCCGCAATGTCTCGGCGTTCCGTCCTGCCCTCCGATCGGGGCAGCGGTTCGATGCTTCGGCTGCCGCCCGGCCAATTCTGACCTTCGAGTCGGTATTCAAGTCGTACCGCACCGACCAGCCCGTTCTGCGGGGAACGAACCTCGTCGTGGAGCGCGGCGAGTTCGTGTTCATCACCGGTCCCTCGGGCGCCGGCAAGAGCACACTGCTCAGGCTCGTCTACTGCGCCGAGCAGGCGGATGACGGTCGCATTCTCTTCTTGGGGCGCGACGTCGCCCGCCTCACCGAGCCGTCGATTCCTGTCCTGCGCCGCAACATGGGGGTCGTCTTTCAGGACTTCCGCTTGGTGCCGGCCTGGTCCGTGTTCGATAACGTTGCAATTCCGTTGGAGATTTTGGGTTTGGCAGCGCGCTTGATCCGCACCCGGGTCGGGGAAGTGCTCGAGCGCGTCGGCCTCGCCGGGCGCGGGGTCGACAAAGTGAGCGGTCTTTCCGGCGGCGAGCAGCAAAGAGTGGCCATCGCTCGGGCGATCGTCGCCGAGCCGGCGCTCATTCTCGCCGACGAACCGACCGGCAACCTCGATCCGCAACTCGCCATCGACATCCTCGGTCTCTTCGAAGAGATCCACGAAACGGGCACGACCATCCTGTTCGCGACGCACGATCGATCGCTGCTCGAGCTGCGTTCGCACCGCATCGTGGTGCTGAGCGAAGGGCGCGCCATCGACGTGCCGGACGGCCTCGCGGTGTCGATGGACGACGCTGGTCCGCCGGTCGACGATTTCACCGTTCCCATGTCGCGGGTGGCGGTTTGATCGCCGTCGTCCGGCTGGGGGGCCTGCCATGATCGGCAGCTCGATGTCGGCGGTCGGCCGCGTTTGGCGCAGTGGTCGCGGCGACGTCAAGGTCTACCTCCTCAGCGTGTTCTCGCTGGCGGTCGCTTTCGTCTGCCTGGCGTCGGCCCTGCTCGTGGTGTTCAATCTGCGCGCCGTCGAAGCGCGCTGGGCGCGCGCCGGCCGCATCTCGGTGTACCTCCGCGACGGCACCAGCAACGACCAGGTGGCGCAGCTGCGCAAGGCGCTCGAACAAACACCGGCCGTTGCCGCGACGAGGCACGTCACCGCCGCCGACGCGCGCAAGGAAATGGTGGACGATGGCGTGGCCGGCTCGCTCGCCATTCTCCCTGTCGAAGCTTTCCCCGCGTCGCTGGAGCTCTCGCTCAGCGACGACGTCACCGACGAGCAGGTGGCAGCCATCGCCCAGAAGCTTCGCGACGTTCCCAACATCGAATCGGTGGAAACCTACCAGCGCTGGACCGACCGCATCTCCGCCCTCGTACGCGGCGGCGTGGCGGCGAGCGCCGTGCTCGCTCTGGTCGTGCTGGCGGCGGTGGCCAGCGTGATCACCTCCACCATGCGCTTCGCTCTGCATCGTCGCCGCATCGAAGTGGAGGTCCTCAAGCTGGTGGGGGCCACCGATCGCTTCGTACGCGGACCCTTCTTGGTGGAAGGTGCGCTGCAAGGGGCGGTCGGCGCGGCCGCGTCACTCGCCCTGCTCGCGCTGCTCTACGCCATCGTTCGCGGCAAGTTCGACGACGAACTCGGTCTGCTCCTGGGCGTCCACCCCACCTTTCTCCCTTGGGAGATCATGGCGTCGATGGTCGCCGTCGGGGCGGTGCTCGGCGCCCTCTCCGCCTTTGCCGGCGTTCGCAAGCTGTCGGCGGTGTGACATGCCCTATCGGGCGCTGGTCTTCCTCGCTCTCTTCTTCCTCGTCGCGGGAGGGCTGGTGCAGGCCGACGATCGTCTCGGCCGGCACGCCGGGCCTGCTCGCGCCAGCGATCGCGAGCGGACCCTCTTGTCGATCGAGCAGGAGCAGCATTCTCTCCGCGCGGAGATGGATTCGCTCGCGACCAAGGAAAGCGCGGCGCAGCGCCGGATGCTCTTGCGCGGTCGCGTGACGTACCGACTGGTTCGGCTCGGGCTCTTGCCGGCGTCCGGCGGGTTCTCTTCGCTGCTCGATCACGCTTTCAAGATCGAGCGCGCGCGGCGAGCTCTCGACCAAGACGTGGCAGATTTTCGCGCCCTCGGCGATCGCAAGATCGCGGTCGCGCATCAACTCGAGGAGCTGACCGCCCGCCGGTCGCCACTCGAGGTGGAGCGCGATGTCGCAGCTCAGACCAAGGCCCTGGCGAGCGAAGGCGAAGAGCGCAGACGATCGTTCGACCGCGCCTTCGAGACATCGACGGGCGCCGGCGACTACGTCGCGATTTACGGCGGCTCGCTCGGCGGTCCCTCGGGACCCGAAGAGCCGTCGAGCGCCGGCACGGACGCCTTCTCCGGCATGAAGGGTCGGCTCCCGTTCCCCATCGCCGGGCGCGCCGAGATCCGTAACGTGCATCGCCCGGGCGCGCCGGGCTCGGCGCTCGAAATGGCGGCGCCCGCGGGCACCGCGGTGCGAGCCGTCTTCGCCGGCCGGGTGGCGTTTGCCGATCGGTACGAGCCGTTTGGTCAGCTCGTCATTCTCGATCACGGCGGGCACTACTACTCGCTCATGGGCGATCTTTCCTCGATCGACGTGCGGGTGGGAGACGACCTTTCGGCGGGCGCCAAGGTAGGTACGGTGGGTCGGGCCGCCGCCGATGAATCGACTTCGACGGACGGCTCGAGCCTCAGCGTGCGTTCGAAACAGCGTTCTCCCGCGCTGTATTTCGAGCTCCGCCACGGGACGACGTCCCTCGAGCCCGGACCTTGGCTCGGCCTGTAACCGACCCGAGTTCACTTCTCTTCACTTCTGCTTACGATGCCGCCGAGACCCGCTACCTAGCACGCCGCTGTCAGTTCTTCGCTCTACCGCGATCACATCGGCGGTTCGAGGCGGGCGCTCCGATGATCGATCGGGCAGCGGGAATCCGAGGGCGTCGTGCTTGGCGTGCGTTTTTGCGATTTGTGCATTTTCCCTTTCGGTTATTCTGATGTCATGAGACGCGTTTTTTCCTTCTCCATCGGATTGGGTTTTTGCATCGCGCTTGCCGCGATTGACGTGAACGCACAAGGAGCGCCTCCCGCTCCGCCTCCCGCGGCCGCAGCGCCAGCAGCGCCCGCACCACCAGCAGCGCCACCGCCAGTTCCGCCCGCCTATGGGCCCCCTCAGGGTGAGCCACCTCCCGGTTGGGGCGCGCCGCCCGGCTACGCAGTGGGATGGCGCGCGCAGCCGGTGGAAATGAAATACGTGGAAGGTAAGCCTATCCCGGCGGGATACCACATCGAGACGCGTGTCCGCCGCGGTCTCGTCGTGAGCGGTCCCATCATCTTCGGCGTGCCGTACCTCCTGTCGATGTCGGTCGCGGCCTCGAGCAAATACGAGCCCGATCGCTGGCTCTACGCGCCGGTGTTCGGCCCCTTCGTCAACCTCGCGTCGCGCAGCGACGACTGCAACCCCAACGGCTCGTCGGGAACCACCACGACGTTTACTTGCGCCGGCGATTCGAGCACTCGTTTCTTTCTGATGCTCGATGGTCTCATGCAGACCGCCGGCGCCACCCTGCTCGTCCTCGGCTTGGCCCTGCCGCAGACGCTTCTCGTGCGCGACGATGCACCCTTCACCGGGCAAAAGCGCAGCCACTTCGCGTGGACCGTCAGCCCTTATTCCATGGGGCGATCGGGCTCCGGGCTCGCGGTCACCGGCATTTTCTGAAAATCGTTCGCAACCAGCGCGCCCATCGGTCCGATACGGAAAGGCGCGGGGCCTTCCGCCCCGGCAAAACCGACAAGGACAGGTAGCGTCATGGATACTCGCATCGATCCCGGCGGCAGCCGGATAGACGTCATTGCCACCGAGAGCGCCTCTCGGGTCACGCCCCCGAGCGGCGTTCCTTTTCGCGAAATGGTGACGCGCGGAGCCGGCGCCATTCTGCGTGGTGCCGAGGCGGCGATAAGCTCGCTCCCCGGCGCGCCCATCGTCGCCGCCGCGGTACGCCCCTCGGCGGGCAGGGCAAGCACACCGCTCGGCACGAGCGGCGCCGTCGGTCTCGGCGTTCCCCGGGTCCCGATGACGGGCGGCTCGGCCGAAAACCCTGCCCTCGGCGGCCCCACCGTCGGTGCCGGTCCCGGCGGTGAAGGTTCGTCGGTGGAAGGGGCGCTCGCCCAGAGCCAAGAGTTCAACCTCTACTATCTGCAGCTGCAGGAGCAGCTCTCCGCCGAAAACCGCGCCTTCAGCGCGGTGTCGAACGTGCTGAAGACGCGGCACGACACGGTCAAAAACGCCATCGGCAACATCCGCTAGTCCGCGTTCGGACTGGTGCTAGAGTCAGCGCGCGAGCAACGCATGGGTATCGACGGCATCGGCAAAGGGGGCGCCCCCCCGCCCGCGACCGGAATCGATCGGTCGACCTCGCCTTCCACGGCTGAGGTCGGCTCCCCTTCGAGCGAGTTCAAAGTCGGCAAAGCCGAGGCGAGCGAAAAGCCGGCCATCGTTTCGCTCGATCAAGTCCGGTCGGGGGCCATTTCGGTTTCGCAGTACCTCGACCTCAAGGTCAACGAGGCAACCTCGCACCTTGTCCATCGATTGAGCGCCGAACAATTTTCGTTCGTCCGCCAAAGCCTTCGCGAGCAGCTGTCATCCGACCCGGCGCTCGTCGATCTCGTGAAAGCAGCGACGGGCCAGTTGCCCCCACCAAACGAGTGAGCGAGCCGCGCGCCCCCTCGTCTCCCCTCCGCCTGGCTCGTCGTGCGGTGCTGGGCGGCGCGGCCGCGTGGACGATGGGCTGCCCCAAGCGCCAGGAGGAGAGCTCGGAGAATGACCGGGCATCGTCCGGAGCAGGCTCACCCGCTTCGGCGCGACGGATGCTGGCGGACGGCGGTGCTCGCCTCGTGGATGTGGCCTTCATCGAAGTGGCGCTCGATTTTCCATCCACGCCCGTCGGGCCGGAAAAGGCGATCGTCCTCGTGCCGCGCGGCGGGGATTCCGCCATGCGCTACCCCGTGCTCGTCGCGCTGCACGGTCGCGGTGAATCGGTGCGGGGTGTCGAGGTGGGCGCGCGCGGCTGGGTCGATGACTACGATCTCGGTCGTGCAATCTCCCGGCTGCGGTCGCCTCCGCTGATGCGTGAGGACTTTCGTGGCTTCGTGGACGACGCGAGGCTCGCGCGGATCAACGCGTCGCTCGCGACGCGCCCTTTCCGCGGGCTGGTCGTGGTCTGTCCGTGGGTGCCCGACATCTTGTCGTCTCGCGATCGACCGAACCTCGATGCGGCCCTTCCGTTCGGGAACTTCGTCGCCGAGCAACTCTTGCCGCGCGTCTTCGCCGAGACGCCGGCGCTCGATGAGCGCACCGCGACCGGCATCGACGGGGTGAGTCTCGGTGGCCGTGCGTCCCTGGTCGTAGGGCTCGCGCATGCCGATCGCTTCGGCGCGATTGGGACCTTGCAGGCGGCCGTGCAGGACAACGAGCCAGGGGCCTTTGCCGCGCGGGCGCGGGCGGGCCTTGCGAGCGGTCCGCTGCGACTTCGCCTCGTCACGAGTGATCGCGATCCGTTTGCCGCCGCGATTGCACAGCTCCACATCGCGTTCGACGAAGGCCGGATCGAACATGACTACCTGGTGATCCCAGGCCCGCACGACTACGCTTTCAACCGTGGCCCAGGTGGGATCGAAATGCTGCTCTGGCACGACCGCGTCCTTCGCGGCGAGCCTCCGCTCTGACGACTGCGCGACCCCGCTCGATCCAGGTGGGCGATGACGGCGTTTCGCCTCTTGCGTTCGCTCGACGCGTCCAGTCGCAAGCGCCCGGCAGAGACCGCGCGGACCCTCGGCGGAAAAGCCGCGCGCTTGGCATGGCTCGCGCGACACGCTCTTCCCGTTCCGCGCGGTTGGGTGCTCGAGGCGAAGTACTTCGACGAGATCGCGCTCGAGCGGGTCCCCTCCGATCACGCGCCCCGAGCGCTCCTCAAGCTCCGCGCGGGCAGCGTACTTTACGACCGCGCGGCGCACGCGCGGGCCATCATTCTGAGTCAACCGGTGCCGCCGCTCCTGGCGCGCGAGCTCACCGCGCTCTGGGAGCTGGTAGAGCCGAACGCCCCCTGGGGTCTCGCGGTCCGCTCGAGCGCGACCTGCGAAGACGACGATATGACGACCATGGCCGGGCTGGCGGCCACCGAGCTCGGTGTGCGAGGGCCCGACCAGCTGGCCGATGCGTTGCGCAAAGTCTGGGCATCCGCCCTGCTTCCCCGCGCGCTGCTCTACCTGGCGGCGCGCGGCGTGCGAAGCGTGAGCATGGCGGTGATTATCCAGGTCGTCGTTCCGGCCGAAGCGGCGGGAGTCGCGTTCTCGGCGCCACCGCGAGGCGCGCTCGGCGAGCTATTTCAGAAGAACGAGCTGCTCGTCAACGCGGCCTTCGGCTTGGGCGCGCCAGTCGTCGACGGCGCGACGACGCCCGACGTCGTCACGATCGATCGCGCAACGGGTACGGTCGTCCAATACCTGATCGCCGAAAAACGGCAGGCGCTCGTGGTCGGGGCCAATGGTCTCGGCTCGATCGATCTGGTGCCGAAAAAAGCGCGGTCGCCGGCGCTGGAGCCGTGGGCCCTCGCGCGGCTCGCCGAGCTGGCGCGGTTGCTCGAAGCCCTCGAGCCGAAGAGCGCGATCGATTTCGAGTTCGTCGTCGAATCGGACCGTGTGTGGATCGTGCAAGCGCGCCCTGCAATCGGCGCTGCGTTTCCCGACGGCGGGGACGCCGAGACGGTGTGGTCGCGCGCCAACGTCGGAGAAGCTCTGCCCGGCGCGGCCACCCCGCTCACCTGGTCGATCGCCCGGTCATTCTCCGAGCGCGGCTTTCGCAAGGCGTTCGGTTCGCTGGGATGCACGGTCCCCCGCGGGGCGCGGCTCGTCGCCAACATCCACAGCCGCTTCTACCTGAACCTCACGCTCTTCATGCGCATCGCCGCGCAGGTCCCCGGGCTCGACCCGAAGACACTCATCGATCTGGGCGGCGGGTCGGAGGTGGAGATCCTCGAGAAGCAGGTGAGCGGAGTGTCGCGGCGCGCCTTTTACGCGAGACTCCCGCTGACGGCGGCGCGCTTGCTCGCCGAGCAGATGCGCCTCGTCGGCGAGGTCGATCGTTTCAACACCTACGCCACGCGCGTCCGGCAGAGCCTCGGCGCCATCGACTTCACCATCTTGCCCGACGACGCGCTGGCCGTGGCGCTTCGCGACGCCCGCCAGCTGCTCGATCGGTGCGGAGAGCTCATGCTTTCGTGCGCTAGCGCATCCTTGGCGAGCCATGTCGCCCTGAAGACCGTCCTCGCGCGCGCTGCGCCCGTCGGCGCGGAGCGCATTGCCCAAGCGCTTTCCGCGGGTGTGGGGGATTTGGAAAGCGCGCTGCCCGGCATCGCCCTGAACCAGGTCGCGGCCGTCGCCCGGCGCGACGAGCCGGCGCGCCGTGCCCTCGAGAGCGGCCAGGTTCGCACGCTGGCCGATCTGCCCGACGGAGAGACACGCCAGGCGTTCGCGCAGTTCCTCGTGACACACGGCGACCGCGCCGTCCGCGAAGCGGAGCTCGCCACGCCCCGCTGGCAAGAGGACCCTTCGGTGCCGCTGGCCATGCTCTCGGCGACGCTCAAATCCAGCCGCCCCGATCCCGAGGTTCAGCTGAGGAGCGCCCGCGTGCGCGCCGAGCAAGAGCTGGCCGCAGCGGAACGCCGACTCTCGATGGTGGAAATGTCGCTGGTGCGCGTGCTGGTCGCGCGTTCGCAGCGTTTTGCACGTTTGCGCGAGAAGACGCGCGCTTGGGTCACGCGCATTCTCGGCATGCTGCGCGTCATCGCGCTCGAGATCGATCGCCGCCTGGTGCGCGCCAACCCCGATCTTGGCGCGGGCGCGGTCTTCTTCTGCACCTACGACGAGCTCTTGACGGTCCTGCGCGCCGGCCGCACCGACGTGACCGAGCTCGTGCGTATGCGCCGCGCGGAATTCGCGCGCGACGAGCGGCGGCCCGACCCGCCGGTGAGCTTCGTCGGTGCTCCGGCTGCGGTCGTCTTGCCGCCGGCTCCCGGCATCACCCTGCGCGGGCTGCCCGCCAGCGGCGGCGTCGTCGAAGGACGGGCGCGCGTTTTGAGCCCGGCGGGGCATGATTCGGCTCGATTGCTGCCGGGCGAAGTGCTGGTAGCGCGAACGACCGATGTTGGACTCTCGCCCCTCTTTCTCGTGGCCGCGGCGGTGGTGACCGAGCTCGGCGGCCCGCTCTCCCATGCGGCCCTCGTCGCGCGCGAGTACGGCGTTCCCGCCGTCGTCAACGTTCCCAGCGTGACCACGGCCATCAAGACGGGGGATCTCCTGCGCGTCGATGGCGATCGTGGCATCGTCGAGCGCCTCTTCGCTCCCACTGTCGTCCCCGTCGTCGTGACGTGAGGACGGCTCCCGTCCTCGTGCTGTGTAAGGAGGAGACGACGGTCGCCGCCGTCCTTCCTCGGTTCGGCGAAGGGGCGGCACAGGCGCTCGACGAGGGGCGCATCTTCGTCGGCAAGCGGCGCGCCGCGGCATCCGATCGGATTCGTGCCGGCGACGAGGTGTGGATGTATCCGGCACGGCCGATGCCGCGCGAGCCGCCGCGCATTTTGCTCGAGTGCGAGGGGGTGGTGGCGGTCTACAAGCCGCCCGAGATGGCCACCGTCGCCGACCACCGCGGTTCCGCGGGGAGCCTGGAAACGGTGGTTCACGGAATGCTCGGACGGCGCGAGCCCATCTTTGCGACGTCGCGTCTCGACGTCGGCGTGAGCGGTGTCGTCCTCTTTGCCACCGACGATGCTTCGCGCCGCACGCTCGCCCGCGCGCGTGAAGAAGGACGCTACCTGCGGCACTACGTCGCGATCGCCTCGGCGCGCCCCACGCCGGAACACGGCCTTTGGACCGCATCGATCGGCCGCGGGAACGACCCTCGCCTGCGCCAGGTGGGCGGGCGGTCCGAGGTCCACGCCGAGACGGCCTACCTCGTCACCGCCACCGCGGAAAAAGGGGCCCTTTTAGCCGTCGAGCCGCGGACGGGGCGCACCCATCAGATCCGCGTGCACGCCGCGCACGCCGGCTGTCCCCTGTGGGGCGACGGCCCGTACGGCGGCCCCTTGCGGCTCGTCTCCGCCCGAGGGGCCGTCACCCAGGTGGAGCGCATCGCCCTGCACGCGGCGTGGGTCGAGGTGCCGCTTCTCACCAGCGGGACGTTGCGCGTCGACGCACCTGTCCCTGCAGATTTCCACGCCGTCTGGACGGGCTGCGGCGGGGACCTTTCGGCTTTTGCCGGCGCTCTTGCCGCGATCTATCCTTTGACGAGATGAAGCTTATTCTTGCGACTTCGTGGCTGATCTCGAGCGCGCTGCTTCTCTCGCTCCTCGCCCACGCCGAGCCCAGCGACGGCGGTGTCGAGCTCGCTCTCATGCCGCTCATCAGTGACGCGGGTCCTCCGCCTTCTGGCTACCTCCCCGATCCGACGCCGCTCGTCACCCGCCATCAATGGGTGGTCGACCTCGGTTACCGCTCCGGCGCCGTCGTTTTCGGGGGCGCACGACGTGTCGAGCTCACCAAGCCAGCCGGTACGCCGCGCGCCATGGGGCGGTTCGCTCTGGAGCTGTTCATCGGCAAGGAGCTCATCGATCGCGTCCGTTTCGATTTTCCCCTGCTCGGCGCGGATGAGTATGCCGACACGCCGCGTCGCTGGGATTCACCGCTGAGCTTCGAACGCCACCTGTCGACCCGCGCGGCGGTCATCCTCCCCCACAGCGAACGCGCGACGCGTGCGGTCCTCGTGGACCGAGCCACCGGGAATATGTGGGCCCTCCCCTGGCCTTTCGCGGTGCGGCCCGACGGCGGTACCGGCAAAGGCGGCTAGGCGCAGATTTCATCCGCGAAGTCTGCTAGATCCGGGCCGGACATGGCCGACGACATCACCCTTCGCCACCTTGCTCGCCAGCGCGTTCGAGGCGCGCCCGCCACCAAGCCGGGCATGAGCGGGTTCGTCTCCGAATACGACGTGAGCGAGCTCATGCGCCAGACCCAGCGCTCCCTCGTATGCCCGCTCGCAGGCGAGGTCACCCTCGACGGACTGCGCGAGGCCTTCGCCAAGCTTCAGGCCGCGGCCAGCGCGCAAAAGCTCAAAGTGACGGGCGACCCATTTTACGTGGTCAAAGCCGATCCGATGGTCGTCGTTCCCAACCAGCGCGAGCACGAGGCTTGTCTGCCGGTTCGCGGCGAAGCCAAGGAGGAAGGCGACGTCAAACCGTCGCGCCTCGAAGGGGGCTACCATATCCTCTGCGTCACCGGCGGCGGTCTCGAAGACGTCGAGAACGTCTATACCTGGCTCTTCGGCAAGTTCCTGCCTTCGCGCAAGCACGAGATCACACGGCCGTACATCCTGCATCGGATCGCGACAGGACTGACGGAGGGGGAGCCGGTGGTGGTCGAGGTGCAGGTGCCAGCCACGCTGTCGATCAAGCCCGTGCGCGTGCCTGGCTCCGGCGGCGAAGAGAGCTAGCCCCCGGCCGGCCCGTAGCTCTGCCGCGCGGCTCGGGGATTTTCAACGGCGACGCTTCGTGCGACGCTTCAAAGGCCATGGATTGTGCTGCCTGTCATACCGCGAACGTCGAAGGTGCTCGTTTCTGTGCGAAGTGCGGAGCCCTTCTGCCAACCCCCCCCGCGGACGCCAAGGACTCCCTCATCGGACAGATCGTCGGCGGACGCTATCGGGTCACCCAGCTGCTCGGGGAAGGGGGGATGGGGCGCGTCTACCTCGCCGAGCAGCAAATGGGGACCAATGTGCGCAAGGTCGCCGTCAAGACGCTGCAGTCCCAGTACGCGCAGGACCCCCAGGTACTCGCCCGTTTTCATCGCGAATGCGGCACCGTCAGCGAGCTCGAGCACCCGAACACCATCCAGTTCTTCGATTTTGGTCAGACCCCCGATGGCCAGCTGTACATCGCCATGGAGTTCGTGCAGGGGAAGAGTCTTTCTGTCGCTCTGGAGCAGGGTCCGATGCGCCCCGAGCGCGTGCTCAAGATCATGGCGCAGGTCTGCGGTTCGCTCGAAGAGGCCCATGGCCGGGGGGTCGTGCATCGCGATCTCAAGCCCGACAACATCATCCTGACGACGCGCGCTGGGCAGGCCGACTTCGTCAAAGTGCTCGACTTCGGTATCGCCAAGCGCAGCGAGGCCAAAGACCAGGCCCAGGAGCAGAAGCTCACCCAGCAGGGGATGGTGCTCGGTACGCCTCCTTATATGAGTCCCGAGCAGTTCTCGGGAAAGGAGCTGGATGCGCGGAGCGACATCTACTCACTCGGCGTGCTGACGTACGAGATGCTCACCGGGCGGCTCCCCTTCGAAGCGGACACGCCATGGCAATGGGCGACGGCGCACATGACGGCCGCACCGCTTGCGTTCGAAGCCATCCCCACGGCGGCCGGGGTTCCGCAGTCGATGAAGCAGGCTATTTTGCGGTCCCTCTCCAAAGACCGCAACGACCGCCAGGCTGACGTGCGCCACTTTTACGAAGACCTCGCCAGCGGAGGTGCCGGCGTGGCGACCGCACCCCCCATTGCCGTCGCCCATCCTGCGGGCGGAGGCGGCACGGCGGCGATGCCCGCGACGGCCGCGCCAGTGGCCGCCGGGAGTCATCCCGGATTCACGCCGCACGCCGTCGCGCACGCGACGCCGGGAGGACAAGCATTTCCCGCACCGCCGCCGGCGCCTGCGGCGGCCGCCAAGGGAGGCGGCAAAGGGCTCATCATTGGTTTGGCTGCGATCGCCGGAGTTCTCGGCATCGCGGCGGTCGTGATCCTCGCGCGCGAGATGCGACCCAAAGAAGACATCGCGGTGACGAGTCCCATCACGACCCCCACGGTCGCGACCACGGTCGCCCCCGATCCGCAGGACAAACCCGTCGAGCCGCCGAAAGACAACGACAAGGACGAGCCGCCTGCACCCGTCAAGACAGGTGCCGGCACCACCCCGGCGACCACCACAAAAAAAGGGACAACGCCACCCGTTGCGTCGCCCGCGACCCCGCCACCTCCGCCTCCGCCTGCGCTCACTGGCGACGCTGCCTGCGCCGAGGCCAAGCGTTTGGCTGACAACGGCGACGCTGCTGGCGCCGCCCGCGTTTTTGGCGGATGCAGCGGCGCAAGCGCTGGTACGGCGAAGTCCGCCATCACGCGCGCCGCGCCCGACGCAGTGCGGCGCCGCATTTTCAACGGCGACTGCCCGGGTGCTCGCTCGCTCCTCGCATCGCTGACGGCAATTGGCGCCGCGGGAAGCGCTGGTGCCGTCTTGGACGGTGCTCCGCAGTGTAAAAAGTAGAAAAAAGCAGGAAATTGGAACATCGACCGAGGCGCGAACGAGATAGGCTGATTAAATGTTCAGTTACCGTTGCGCGAGAGCGACACCCTTGCTTGACCGCCGGCGGAGGCCGATGATAAATCCCGGCGCCGTTGGTGGTGACCAACGCTTGGCCTGAGCTTAAGAAACCTGGGGGGGAAAGAACGAGGTTGAGCCGCAAATGGGCAGTCGATTGACCTGGCGCCAAATCTGCCGGTCCGAGGATTACAGAGGGCGCTGGGTCGCACTGGACAATTGTCGTTATGACCAGTCGACGGCATCACCCACGGAAGGTGACGTCGTTGACGCTGACGAGGACCTCGCCGAGCTTTGCCGGCGTATCCGCGAGGCCGACAAGACGCACTGTGCCATCCTCTTTTGCGAGGATGAGGTGATCGTCGAATCGCAGCCGCAGCTGCCGCCGTCGTCCTGGCGCACGATGCAGAGCTAGGCACGGCGTCGGCGCAGGGGCTCCCGCGGCGGGCCGTCAGCTTTTGACGACGGGCTTGAGTACCGGCTTGCCGTTTTTCAGGATGACCTCGAAGTCGACGCTTCGCGCCTTGTGCTTGGTGCGCAGCTCCTTGGCGGCGTTCTGGAGGTTGGCGGCGATTTTCTCGTAGGTCACCGACGCGGTCGACTCGTTGGCGCGGCGTTTGGCCTCCACGAAGGCTCCATAAATCTGGCGCATTCGGATGGGCGACAGGCTGTTGTCCTCGCCCAAGACCGCGGGCCCGGACACTTCGGGCCGACTCGGGGCCGGAGGGCGAACCGCGGGGGCGGGCGGCTTCGGCGCGACGGGCGCGGGCGGCCTGGCGACGGCGGGGGCGATCGGCGCGACGGGCGCGGCCGGCCTGGCGACGGCAGGGGCGATCGGCGCGACGGGCGCGGCTGGCTTCGGTAGGGCGGGGGCGGCCAAGGGCGGGCGCGGTGCGGCAGGTTTCTCCAGCACGGAAGTCGTGGGCCTTGGGCCAGCGGTAGCCGCGGGCGGCGCCGGCAAGACGGGCGGCGCGGGGGCCTTGGGTGCCGCCTCAGCCGATCTGGCGGGCGTCGCGACCGGCGTGGCTGCCCTGACGGGCGCTGTCCAGGATTTGGCAGCCGTCGCCGCGGGTGCGGCAGCTCTCGCTGGTGCCGTGACGGGCGCAGCCGGCCTGGCACCGGTCGCCGCAATCTCCCGCCTGGGGGGAGGTAGACCTTGCGGCACGCCGAGCCCCGACGATGACGCCAGCGGTGCTCGCGGCGGCGGCGCGGGTACGGGCGCGCGCGCGGCAGGGGGCGGCGCAACGGGCGGACCTCTGCGCTGTTCCACGGGTGAGGGGACGCGCGCGGGCAGGGGCGGCGGTTCGGGGTGCGATGATCCCCCAATGTCGAGCTCGAGTCGCTCGATGGGCTGGGCGATCGGGACCTCGGGACGTCGGGTCGACGCGGGCTCCGGCGCCTCGGAGTCCTCGAAGGTCACGTCGAACGACTCGCTGGAGGAAGGGGGTGCTTCCTCGCCACCTTCGGCCGGCGGAGCTGGGCTCGCCCCCGGATCCGTGTGTCGAAGCGCATCGCGCTCTGCCTTCTTGGTCAGCGCCTTTTCGAACATCTTCTGGCGGCGCTTGGCGAAACCCGTGACGGCGTTGTCGCCGAAACGCTGGGCGGCGCGTCCGAGGTCGCGCTGGTAAGTGCCCGCTTCGATCTCGCGCACGATGCGCTGCCAATACTGCTGGTAGGTGTTGTAGCGCTGGATCGTCGTTTCGAGCTTGAAACGCAGTCCCGTGTTGCGAATCTGTTCGCGTCGCAAGGACCAGAGGCGCCGATCGACGTCCTTGCGCGCCGTCAGCGGCTCGATGCGCTCGATGCCCATGAAGTACTGCTCGTAGAGGCTACGCAGTCGCTCGACGCGGTTTTCGAGGTCCGCGATGAGCCGCCCGATTTCCTCTGCGTCCACGGCGAAGTCTACGTCCTCTCGAACGAGCTCGTGCCGCTCCGGCCCTGGCTCAAAGCTCTCACCATGCCCCCTCCACCCCTCTCTGCTGCGCCAGCGCCGTTGGCACCACCCACCGGCACTAGAGCGCTACGACCTTCAGATTGTCGAAACACACCGGCACCTCCCAGTCGTTGAAGCCGAGATGGTCGTGCCCGGGGCCCGACAGCGGTTGCGGATCGACGAACTTGAACATCTGCATGCCGCCAACCCACCAGGTTAGCGTCTTTCCGTCGGCGCGCTCGATTTTGAAGTGATAGGTCTGCCCGACGCTCACCGGGCGCGCGCGCTCGTCGTCGGATCCGGGGGCGATGCGAATTTCCGGGCGGTCGGAGGCGTGCTCGTTGAGTCGCGCCAGAACGTGAAAGGAGTTCTTCCATCCACCGAAGATGGTGAGGTAGCTGGTCGCGTCGTTGTAAGAGACGCCCGCGGCGGCGCTGGTGCCGTCGCCGAAAATCTCCGCCTTGATATCGCCGTCCGGTGAGTCGCTCGCGGCGTCGAACTCGATACGGGCGTTGGTGGGAAGTGTGCGGTTGAGCCAGGCCCCGTGATTGCGCGCTCCTTTGACACAGAGGCGACCACCGGCGATGCGCCAATCGCCTCCGGTGAGGATCCAATCCGGGCCGGGCGTGTCGCGTTCGAAGTTGTCTTCGAAGCCGGTACCGAGTGGAGGTGATGGTGCGCTCGACGGTGAAGAGCCCGTCGGCCGGGCCACCACGGGTGGCGGGCTTTTCGGTCGTTGGGCCGCACTGCTAGCGGGGTTTGCACCTGCATCGGCCGACGACGCCGGACCATTCGGTACGCACCCCGTGACGAAGACGAGGAGCCCTCCCAGGCAAAGCTCGCGCATAGCGTCTTTCTACCACATCGCTGGCTCTGGCCTCCGTTCGAAGGTAAGGATGGGCCATGCATCCCATTCTGGTCCGGATCCCCCTGCCAGGCTGGAAGTTCCTCGGCGATTTTACGTCGATTCCCATCCATAGCTACGGGGTCATGCTGGGGCTTTCACTGGTCGTGGGGTGGTACCTCACGCTCGGTCTCGCGGAGAAGGACGGGCTCCCGAAAGAGACGATGGCCAACTGCTACGTGTTCACCGCCCTCGCGGCGGTGATCATGTCCCGCGTCCTCTATTACTTGACCAATCCGGGCGAGTTCAAATCGTTCTGGGAGCTCTTCGCACTCTGGCGCGGTGGGCTCGTCGCGTATGGCGGATTCTTGGGCGGCTTCGTGGGATCGGTCATCTACCTCCGGCGCGAGAAAGTGCCGCTCTGGCCGTGGGCCGACGTGGCGGCGCCGAGCCTGGCGTCGGGGCTCATGCTCACCCGCCTCGGCTGCTACCTCTTCGGCTGCGACTTCGGCAAGCCGCTCCCTTCGGCGTCACCGGAATGGCTGAAGAAGATAGGGACCTTCCCCCATTGGTCGGAAGGAACGCTGCCGCGGGGATCGGGGTCGCCGGCCTGGGTACAGCACGTCCAGCAGCATCTGATCGACTTCGACGCGCCGGGCTCTGTGCCGGTGCACCCGACGCAGATCTACGAATCGCTGGTGGGAGGCTTCCTCCTTTTGCTGCTCTTTGCGGTTCGGCGCAATCTGAAGTTCCGGGGTCAGGTGTTTCTCACGTTCACCTTCGCCTACGGCGTCCTGCGCTTCCTTCTGGAGATCATTCGTGACGACTCCGAGCGGGGTGAATTCGGCCCGCACATCGCCGAACACATCATGATCGCCGGCGGACTCTTCGTCTTCGCGCTCGCCTACATCTTCTTCATGGCGCCGAGCGTCAGCGATCCGACGATGCGAAAAATGACGCAGGTGATCGCGCTCGTTCCCGCGCTGGTGGCCTTCCTCCTCTTGCGCCCGGCTTCCTTCGCCGAGCAGACGCTCTTGCAGCTCTCGACGTCGCAATGGGTGGCGCTGCTCACGGCGATCCCGGCGGCCATGGCTTACGGCGTGTATTTCAAGGCCGCGGAGGCGCATCCCGAGAGCGCTCTCGCGTTGAACCTCGATGAGTTTTATCGCGCGCATCCGGACGCGGCGGTGGCCGAAGTCGCCGATACCGCGGACCGGCCGCGCGGCAAAGTCGAGCACGTCGCGGAGACGGCGCCAAAAGTACGAGCTGACGAGGACCCGCCCTCGGGTGCCGGCGAAGGTGAGGTCCGGCGCGTGGCAGAAGGCGAGCACGGCCAGTCTTCTCCCGACAAAGATCCCGCCTAGCACAACCGACAGCAGGGTCATGGACATCAGCGTCGTTCTCCCCATCTACAACGAGAAAGAAAACCTCGTCCCGCTCTTGGATGAGCTCGAGGGTGTGCTCGCCGGTATGGGCAAGGAGTACGAAGTCATCGCCGTCGACGATGGCAGCAACGACGGCAGTGTGGAAGTGCTGCGCCTGGCCGCCAGCGAGAGAAAACGAATCAAAGCGCTCTTCTTTCGGCGAAATTGCGGACAAGCCGCGGCGTTCGATGCCGGTTTTCGAGCGGCCACGGGCGACGTCGTCGTCACCATGGATGCCGATCGGCAGAACGATCCGGCCGATATTCCCGCGATGCTGGCCAAGCTCGACGACGGCTTCGATCTCGTGACCGGATGGCGCAAGGATCGCAAAGACGGTTTCGCGACACGCAAATTGCCGTCGCGCATTGCCAATTTCATCATTCGCCGCTTGACCGGCACGCGCATCCACGATCTCGGCTGCTCGCTCAAGGTCTATCGCAAGCAAGTGACGAACGAGATGCGCCTCTACGGCGAGATGCATCGCTTCATTTCCGTGCTGGCGGAAGGGATCGGGGCGCGCGTCGGCGAGGTCGTGGTCAACCATCGTCCGCGGGTGGCCGGCCACACCAAGTACGGTCTCGCCCGCACCGTCAAGGTGCTGCTCGACCTCACCACGGTTTGGTTCATGCGTCGCTACCAGACCAAGCCCATCTACGTCTTCGGTGGCCTGGGCGTGATCATGGTCTTCGCGGCCGTGACGATATCGGGCGTGGTGCTCTACGAAAAACTCGCCGATGGGACGTGGGTTCACCGCAATCCGCTCTTTTTGATCGCCATCACCTGCTTCTTGATGGGGATGCAGTCCATCGGGACGGGAATCCTCGCCGAGCTCTTGGTGCGTACCTATTTCGAATCACAATCCAAAACTCCTTACAGCATCGCGTCGCGAGCGGGCTTCGAGCAAGAGAACTGAGCCATGTGCGGCATCGCTGGCTACATCGAGAAGCAGCCGAGGCCCGCCGCGCTCTCGCGCATGTTGGCCGGCATCGCCCATCGCGGGCCCGATGGAGAGGGGGAGTGGCGCGGCGAAGGCGGCCCTTGGCGCGTCTCGCTCGGGCATCGCCGTCTGGCCATCATCGATCTCCTGGCCGGCGCGCAGCCCATGGGAAATGCCGACGATTCGCTCATCATCACCTACAACGGCGAAGTCTACAATTTCCTCGAGCTGCGAGCGCGACTCGAGCGCGAGGGGCACGTCTTCAAGAACCACAGCGATACCGAGGTCATCGTTCACCACTTCGAGCAGCATGGCGAAGCGGGCCTTCCCGATCTGAATGGCATGTTTGCGTTCGCGCTGTGGAACGTGCGCACCAAGAAGCTCGTCTTGGCCCGCGATCGTATGGGGATCAAGCCGCTCTACTACGCCACTCTCCCCGAGGGCGGCATCGTCTTCGCGTCCGAGCTTTCGGCGCTCTTGGCGCACGGCGGCGTCGACGCCGAGCTCTCGGTGGAAGGCGTATGTTCCTACTTTTTCTCCGACTACGTGCATCCGCCGCATTCCATCGTGCGCCGCGTGCGCAAGCTCCCGCCCGGGTACACGGTGGCTTGGGTGGATGGGCGGCTGGAAGAGCCGCGTCCTTTCTGGCGTCCATCGGCTCCCGCTCCCGCTCCCGAGGCGACGGACCAAGAGCTTTCGGATCAGTTGTGGCGTGGGCTCGAGCGCGCCGTCGACACGCAGCTCATTGCGGACGTGCCGGTCGGCATTTTCCTGAGCGGCGGGATCGATTCGTCGATCGTGGCCACCTTGGCGGCCAGGAAGGCGGGCAGCCGCATGAAGGCGTTCTCGATTGGATTCGAGAATCCCACCTTCGACGAGAGTCAATACGCGCGACTCGTGGCGGAGCGGCTCAACGTCGAGCACGTCATCGAGCATCTGCGCGAGCGCGACCTGCTCGACGTGGTCGACGTCGCGCTCGACAAGCTCGACGAACCGATGGCCGATCCTTCCTTCTTGCCGACCTTCGTCCTTTCGCGCCTGGCGGCCAAGCATGTCAAGGTGGTGGTGGGCGGTGATGGCGGCGACGAGCTGTGGGGCGGATATCCGACCTATCGCGCGCACGTTTACGCCGCGCTCTACGCGCGCATACCAGCCTGGTTACGCAACGAGGTGGTGCCGCGCGCGCTCGAGCATCTGCCTATCGATGACCGCTACCAGAGCTTGGAGTGGAAGCTGCGCCGCTTCACCGAGCGCTGGGACGACGACGACGTGACGCGGCACCTGCGGTGGATGTCGAGCATCGACCGCCCCGATTTGCCGCTCGCCATTCGGGGAGCGGAGGGGGTGACACCGCCGACCCTGAACACGGTGCTCCCCGCTACCGGCGATCGCCTGGCTCGGCTCATGTTGCTCGATCTCGTCACCTACATGCCGGGCTCGGTCCTCGCCAAAGTCGATCGCGCGTCGATGGCCCACGGGCTCGAAGTTCGGCCGCCGTTTCTCGACAACGACCTCGCGGCGTGGGCCCTCTCGCTGCCCTCGACGTACAAGGTTCGGCGCGATCGCGGAAAGTTTCTTCTCAAGCTGGCGGCCAAGGGCAAACTTCCCGATGCCGTCATCGAGCGCCCCAAGAAAGGTTTCGGAATTCCGCTCGCCGCTTGGCTAAGGGGCCCGCTGCAGGGTCGCATCGAAGATGTCCTCAAGGCCTCGCCGATCTGGGACACCGAGATCTTGAATCGGTCCGTGTTCCAAGAGAAAAACCGAGAGCACCAGACGAAACAGAAGGACAACAGCAAGCCGCTGTGGGCGCTCTTCGTGCTCGATCGGTGGCTGCGCCGTACGCGCGCCGCGCTCGCCGCCTGATAGCACGCACCTCCGCCTACCTGCCGTGCACCGATGCCCCGGCCGGGCGCGCGCCGCGCCTCGGGGTGTGAAGTCAATGGGACTCAAGTTTCAGTGTAAAGATCCGTCACGGACAATGTGGGGATCAACAAGTTCTTCGGTTTAAGGCGATGGGGCGTTCTGAGTTGTGCCGCGATCATCACGGCACTGGGGTGCGGTTCGGGTGCCACGCCTGTCAGGTCGGATCGTGGCGATCCCGCCCAGGTTCAAACGGTCGATCGGAGCTCGTTGCATGAGGCGCCGATAGGCATCGCGCTGCCGCTCCCTCCACCGCCGGGCGGCCTCGGTGATACCTCCGGAATCATTGGCCACTGGTTCGTCAACCGCGGCCCGACGCGCCTCGACCTCTCCGTGGGTCTGCAATCGGGGCGTCTGATCGGCACCCTCTCGCCCGAGGGTTCTTCCGAATCGAAGTCCATCGAACGCGTGACGTGGGATCCGGACCAGGGTCAGTTGCGCTTTCGGGTGCAGGAAGACGGAAGGTCGTTCGTGTACGCGGTCAATGCGGTCGAAGGAACGATGATCGGTCGCTACGCGATCGATTTCGGTTCTCGGAGCGGCCCCCCCTACGGATTGGTCAACGGGGGCCACCTCATGGGGTGGCGGAGCGAGACGTTCGACGCCGACATCGTTCCGCGCGTTTTCGACATCGCCATCGACGACGGCCGCTTCGCTCGCGTGCGTCTCGATCGCATCGCGTCCGATCCCCTCGGCTTCATCGGTGAGCTCAAGGTCAAGACGACGACCGTCGTGGGCAGCGAGGGCGATCTTCCGGCGCAGTCCATCGTCGTTCGGCGTTGGGACGGCCAGCACCTCGTATTCGATCTGACGAACGGCGCGGCGCGCCAGCGCTTCAGCGGTTCGGTCAATGGCCGGCTCCTCGCCGGCACCATGGTCGAAGATCGTCCGGGCGAAACGATCAAGTTCGCCGGCACCCGCGCCAACATCCTGAGTTACGGGCTCGGCGTGAAGACGGTCGAGTCGCGGCGGGCATGGCAAGAACGCGTTCGTCGCATCCTCTACCGCTTGATGATGGCGGGAAACCCCGCTCCTCTCGGAACCGAGGCCACCGTCACCGATCGCCCGCTTTTCCGGGCCGACCTGATCGGCGCCGATCGCGATGACGACAGCGCGAATTGGCGACAAGAGTACCGGCTCTCGGACGTCGTTCTCGACCACACGCTTCCCAATCCGTATGGACCGGATCCGCTCTCTCGGCGCTCGCACGGCATCTTGGCCGTACCCACGACGCCGCCGCCCGCCGCCGGGTACGGCATCGTGCTCGCGCTCAACGGACACGGCGGAAGCGCCGAGCAGATGCTCCGGTCCGACGGTATCTTTTGGTACGGCGACGCCTTCGCGCGCCGCGGCTACGTCGTGCTGGCGCTCGATGTTTCGCATCGCCCTCTGCAGGACACCGGTGGTCTCTACGGCGATCCAGCGGATGGCGACAGCCCCGAGACGGGCAACCATGCTCACCCGGCCATCGCCGCGCCCGGGCAGGACAGCGATTGGTCGGACGACGGCGAGCGCGCTTGGGACGCCATGAGGGGGATCGACTTTCTCTTGGCCCAACCCTCGGTGAACGCCAACAAGATCATCGTCACTGGGCTCTCCATGGGGGGCGAAGTCACGGAGATCGTGGCCGCACTCGACCCGCGGGTGACCACCGCCATCCCTGCCGGCGCCCCGCCCGATTTCTCCCTCATGCCATCGCACGGCAATCATGCTTGTTGGCAATGGATGCACGGTGATGCGACCGAGTTCGTCGAAGTGTCCGACTACTTGGCGCTGACCGCGCCGCGGCTGGTCATCCTGGAGTCGGGTAAAGGGGATTACACCTTCTCGAACTATTCCTTGCCCTACGTCGTCGAGAAAGAGAACGCCTGGCGGGCGCGCCTCGCCTACGGCGACAATGCCGCCAACTTCGTGCACTACCTGCATTCCGGCTCGCACCAATATCGCGTCGGCGACAGCAGCCACGACACCTCGTACCCCGCCTACATCCAAGTGCCGCAGCTCATCGCGCCACCCGGCGTTCGCCAACGGTCGGTCGATTGGGTCGTGAACGGCGAGACAGTGTCGCTCGACCAAACCCTCTTCGATTACCTCGCGCGGTAAGGGCCGCACGGCCGAATGGGCGAATCGCGGGCGATTCGCCCATTCGAGATCTCTCGTCTTGAGCCAGCAGGTGTTCCAGGCTAAGAATCGCGAACACAGGCCAAGCAACAGCATGAGCACACCTTGAATACAGCGGAAGATCGCGCCGAAATCGATCGGCGTGGCTCGCCCGATCGCTTCGGCTACGAATGGGCGACGTACTCCACCATCTTGCCCGAGTCGCGCGGACAGCTCGAGCGATGGCTCGGGTCCACGGGTCTCTCCAGTTTCCGCGGCCGACGGGTGATGGACGTCGGTTGTGGCATGGGGCGCAATCCGCATTGGTTCACCGAGGCGGGCGCGACCAGCGTGCTCGGCGTCGACGTCGATGACCAGAGCTTGGAGGCCGCCCGCCGCAACTTGAAGGCATTCCCCACGGTGCGGATCGAAAAGTGCTCGGTTTACGACCTCGACCCCGCAGCACAGGGCACGTTCGACCGCGTGACGTGCATCGGCGTCCTGCATCACTTGGCCGAACCCGAGCTCGGCCTGCAGCGCATGTGGCGCTGTGTCGCGCCCGGAGGGGACCTCGTTCTCTGGTGCTACGCGAAGGAGGGAAATCGGCTGCTTTTGCCGGTGATCCAGTCGTTGCGGTTCGTCGGCTCGAACTTGCCCGTCGCGATGAGCCGCACCATCGCGCAGGGGGTGACCCTGGCGGCGTGGCCGGCGATTCGCCTCTTACCCTGGCGCACCGACTATTACCGAAAATTGCGTTCGCTCTCGTTTCGCAACGTCGAATCGATCATCTTCGATCAAATGCTGCCGCACATCGCCCACTACTGGACGAGAGAGGACATGGAGCGCCTCGTGACGAAGCTCGACGGCGGAATCCCTCATGTCGAATTCGTGCAAGGCAACAGTTGGCACGCTCGCATCACGCGGACGCCAATGAGCTGACCGGCGCGCCGGGTTCCCCGGCGATTTCGGGTGATTCGAGGCGGTCGCGATGGTAAACGGACGGTCCCCCGGGGACCGCATCAGGTGGCCCCATGAGCCGGGGCCGACCGAGCACGTGAACCAAGCAGGTATCGTTGAATGGAACAGGTAGTCGGGAACGGAAAAATGCCCGTCGAATCCGAGGTCGAGCGGCTCAACGACAAGCTCGCCCGAGAGCACTCCATCAACGACTATTACGACCGATCGCCCTTCCTCGTGCGCTGGATCGAACAGCAGCGCCTGCGCATCATTCGGGAGATGGTCGCCTATGATCCGAACCATCAAATCCTCGAAATCGGCTCGGGAGGCGGCCATGTGCTGCGCATGTTCAAGCGGGCGAAGCTCACGGCTGTCGATGTTTCGGATGTCTTTTTAGCGGCCGCCGCCGCAAACCTGGCCGGCTACGACGTCGAATTCATCAAGGGAGAGATCGACAAGCTCGGGCTTCCGGCCAAAAAATTCGACAGGATCATCTGCACCGAAGTGCTCGAGCACACCAAGGACCCGGAGGCGATCCTGCAGGAGATCGCCCGCCTTCTTCGGCCGGGCGGCCGCGCCGTCATCACCGTCCCCAACGATCCGCTGATCAACCGGCTGAAAACCGTCGTCAAACGCACCCCGGTCGGCTGGGTGCTTCGCGGCCGCATCGACTGGGGCGGCGACATTTACCACATCCACGTCTGGCGACCGGCCGAGTTTCGCGCCATTCTCGAGCGCCATTTCGAGGTGGAAGAGCAGCGCTGCGCGCCGAGCGACTTGCTACCTCTTCGTCCGTGCTTCCTTTGCCGCGCCAAACGCTAACCGTCGGTACGTAAACGAGCTGCCAGGATGCGGCCACTTTGATCGCCGGGCTTCGCGCCATCACGATGCTCGCACTCTGTGCGGCTTCCTTGACGTTGTTCGTCTGGGAGCTCTCGAGCGACGCGATCTATGCGTTTCTGCGGGCCAATGTGCTTCCGCCGCCAGTGCGCAAGCAGCTCATCGGCTGGATGGTGGCTTCGGCGGGCCTCGTAGAATGCGTTGGGCTCGCCTACGTCAAGCTTTACGGAACGCGCGCCGTGCTGATGGTACGCCGCCTTTCGCGGCTCTCTGCTCCGCTGGTCCTCATCGGGGTCGTCCTCCCCATTTTGGATTTTTCCGCATGGGGGGATGCCTTGGAGGCGAGCCTGGCGGTCGCGGCGTTCGTCCTGTTGTTCGAGCGCCTTCTGCGGGTGAGCCTGGAAGCGTGGCACGAATGGACCGCGACGATCCCGCCGCCTCCACGGGCGGCACGGGGTACTCGGTCGCGGCGAACTTCGACCGTGCTCGCTCTGGCCGCCACCGTCGGCTACGCAGTCTACGCGTCCAGGTACACGCTGTTTGCCCATTGGCGCTTCCAAACTTACAACTTCGACCTCGGCCAATACGACAACATCTTCTGGAACGCGCTGCACGGCCGGCCCATGGTGTGCACGCCGCTCGCCTGGATGACGAATTGGTCTTCCCTCGCCGGCCACGCCGACTTCGGCGTCTACTTCTTTCTTCCGTTTTACGCGATTTACCCGCACGCCGAGACGCTGCTGGTTTTGCAGTCCGTCACGCTCGCGCTGGGCGCGATACCGGTTTACTTCTTTGCGGCGCGGCGAATGCGCCCGTACTACGCGAGCCTCCTCGCCGTCTGTTATCTTTTGTATCCGCCGCTGCATGGGGCCAATTTTTACGACTTCCATTTCCAGCCGATGGCGTCGACGTTCGTCCTCTTCACCATCTGGCTCGTCGACATTCGACGGTGGTTCTGGGCCGCGCTGACGTTTCTCATCGCCATCAGCTGCCGCGAAGACATCTCGGTCGGACTGACGTTTTTCGGCCTCTACCTCTTCCTCACGGGCTACCGGCCGAAAGCCGGCGCCGTCATGGCCGCGGTGGGCACCCTCTACTTCGTCGTCGTCCGCTTTTACATCATGGCCCAGTTCGGCCCGGGATGGTTCTCCGACATCTACAAGGATCTCTATCCCCAACCCAATGGTCCTCACTCCTACGGCGGAGTGATGCAGACCCTGGCCACGAACCCCTCCTTCGTTTTTCGCACGCTTCTCACGCCCGACAAGCTTCGCTATTTCCTGCAAATCGTCACTCCCATCGCCTTTCTCCCGCTGCGGCATGCCTACCTCCTTCCGGCGCTGGCGCCGGGCGCGCTCTTCACGCTTCTGACCACCGCTTACGGTCCGACGACCGACATCGCCTTTCAATACTCCGGCCACTTCACGCCCTATGTCTTCATGGCGTCGGCCGTCGCCCTCGCCAGCTGCGCCTCGCACGATCGGCTGAAAGCGCGAGCGACCGTCGCCGCTTTGGCAATCGGGACTCTTCTGTGCACGAAGTATTGGGGTGCGTTCCCTCCGGGACCCAATTTCAAGAGCGGGTTCTCCAACATCATTTTCTCGACCCCGACCGCGGCTGATCGGCAGAAGGCGCGCGACCTCGCCGACCTTGCCGCCATGATTCCCGAGCAAGCCACCTTCGCCGTCAGCGAGCAGGAGCTCCCTCACGTCTCCGGTCGGCTCAAGGTGTTGACGCTCCGCGATGGCATCGGCGGACCCGACTACGTGCTCTATGGGACCACCAGTGCGGGGGCCGCCATCGCCGCGCAGGCATTGGCAAGCGGGCAATACGTCGAGATCGCGCAGCGGCCGGGCCTTTCGCTGCTCAAGCGAACACCGTGACCCGCGTCAATCGCAGCGCGACAGCGTCCGCACCATTTTCTCGGTCAAGGTGGGATTGTAGAGTTTGAAGTGCCCGCCGTAGCCTTGAAATCCGAACACCAGGCCGAGGGCCACGGTGCCGGCGGCGAGCCCGGTCAGCACGGCGCCGTAACCGCGCCGCAGCCATTTGCGCTTGCGGATTCGCTGATAAAGACCCCACGCCCCCCACGTCGCAAAGAGCATGAAGCCGGCAGTGACGTCACCGAGATACCGCATGGTGGCACCGAACGTCGCGACGAAGGGGAGGGCGGTGACGGCAGCGAGGACGGCGAAAGCACCGGCGCACCAGAGCGACGATCGACTCGGCGCGTGGCTTTGCGGAAGGGCAGCGGGAATGAAACGCGCCCAGGCGGCCTGCGCTGCGAACACGAGACCGAGCGGCGCGAGCCACGCCCACGGAACGACCCGTAGCATCCCCGCGACCGGCTCCTGCACCCAGTATCCCGAGGGAATCTCGTAGTGCACCGGGAAAGCCGCTTGGCCGTGGTCCCAGGGTGAGGTGGCAAAGGGAAATTGGCAGGAAAAGACGGGCCAGCGAAGAAAGTAGCTATAGAGGTTGGGGACCACGTAGTCGGCCGATGCTCGAAAATGCATGGTGTTGAGCTGAACACCGGTCCCGAACTCGAGCCACGAATCGAAGCGTGCCTTGTTGTAAAAGAGCAGGGCTGCGGTGGCGAGCGCGACAGGCGCGCCGAGGCAGGTCAGATCGACCAGCGCCGAGACCCAGCGTCGTTGCGCGCCACGGTGCGGAACCAGCGCCGTGAGCAGCGCGACGAGGAGCACGGTGGGTCCGACGCTGACGCGACAGGCAATGGCCATCGACCATGAAATCCCCGCCGCCAGCAGGCGGAGGCGAGAGAACGGCCTAACACCGCCCAGCGCATCGAACGCAAAAACGACCCCTAGCAGGAGAAACGCCTGAGCACCGCCGATGGCCGCTTCGTAGATACCCGGCGTGGCGAGCAGATAGGGCGTCGGGCTCGCAAAGGCGAAGACGGCGATCGCCATCAGCACGAAGTAATAGGGGAGGCCGGGAAAGACCCGGCGCGCCATCCGATGGAGCAGGAGCGTGCCGGCCAGAAGGTAGATCGTGTAAAACGCGAAGCACGGATACTGGTCGCCGATCGGCTTCTTGATGTTCAGGATTGCCTTCGCGGCAAGGAGAGCCAAGGACGGAAACGGCCCCCAGTACATGTAGTACTTGCCCTTGTAGAGGCTGAGATCGGCTATCCAGAGCTCGGCGTTGGCCGGGTCGAGCGGATTCTCCTTCGCTACCAGCTCGGGCGGGGGTGTAATGGGGAGGCTGAGTTGTCCCTTTTTGAAGCCGTCCGCCAAAAGCTCGTAGAGGGCGTTGTACGTCGGCCACTCCGTGAATGTGCCGGCCGTCACGATGAACAGGTAGACGAGCTCGATCGCGAGCAGCAGCGCGGCCAGCGTCGACCAGCGGAATCCGCGGCGAAGTAGCGGGAACGGCGGACGAAGGAAGAGGGGCAGCTTTTCGAAGAGCTTCACGATCCCGTCTCACGCTGGCGGGGACCTTCGATTACCACGGCGAGCGGGTCATAGGTAGCATCACGGGGCGCGTCGCACCGGACACGCCTCCGCTCGGTTCCATGGGCGCGCGATGGCGCCCCCGACCTATTCCACCGGCCCCACGACGGCGCCCCGCTGCGGGGGCGGAAGGTCCAGGGATGTGGCGATGCTGCCCGGCTTTTTCGCTTCGACGCGGGACGCCTGAGTGAGAATGTCGGGCTGTAGGGAGAGGTCCACCTCGGCTCCGCTCACCGAGCCGTGGCAACCACCGCAGAAACCATCGAAAAAGCGGGCTGGAAACGACTGGTGGGTGTATTCACCCGGGTAAAACTGCATGGACTCGCGCTGGAAACGGAGCGCGGTCGCGGCGCCGCCGAGCTCGAAGTTGCCCCGCAGCACGATGGGGACGCCCCCCGGCAAGACCACGTGGGCGCTGCCGTCATTGAGAATAGGAATCGACCCGAGAAGTCGGCGGCGTGCGTAGAGCGAGCCGAAGGCGTCGCTTGCCGTGTGGGCCGACAAATCCGTTTCGCCCGGAGCGGGGGGCAAGTCTTCGTACACCTCGAGCGACGTGATGGCCGGCATCTTGCGCTGCGTGGTGGGATTGGCGAGCCCGCTGCGCGTGTTTTGGAAGAGCAGGCCGCCGAGCACGCGCGCATCGAGGATGGTGATGTCGGAGACGTTGGCCGGATAACGCGGGTCTTCGCCCTCTCGGTAGACACGCGTGTGCGCATTGGCTTCGTCGGGACGGGAGGCGAAGACGCCGCGATCGACCCGCTGGTAGACGGCGACGGCGGACAGCTCGTCGTTGCCGGCATCGCTGGTAAGCTGCGTCTTCTGCCCCGTGATGGAGTCCATCGAATAGACGTCGAAATTGCCGGTGAAGCTGGCGAGATCGGTGGCGTTGGCGGCATAGCTGACGAGGAGCTGACCATTCGGTAGAGGGGCCGGGCTGCGGTAGGCGCCGCTGCTCGGGGCGCCGAGGTGACCACTGGCGGCCGCGTCGACGATGTGGAGCGAATGCAGATAGAAGTTGTCGACGGGCCAACCGATGGCGCCGGGGTCGACGGCGTAGTCGGCCGGATCGCTCGATGCCTGATCAGGCCCCAGCGAGCGATTGAAGATACCGAGCGTGCCCGCTCCGTGCGCGGCGCCGCGATCACCGAAGATGGCGGCGAAGTTTTTGTTGGCGAGCTCGACCACCTCGGTCATCTGCTGAAATCCGATCGAGCTGCGTTGCGCGTAGAGCGGGTGGTAGTCGCCGCCGTCGACGTTGATGCGCCGGCCGGCGAGCTGGTAAAAGCCGAGCGCCCGCTTCTCGGCGCTGAAGATGACGCGTCCGTCGGACATCATGGAGGGGTAGAGCTCTTGGTTGAGCAGGAACGTCAGCTGGCGGATGGCGCCCGACGCTTCCAAGACGTAGAGGTTCGCGTTCCAGCGCGAAGGGTCGGCGGGGGTGCGGGTGGGGCCGCGATAGTCGAAGGCACCTTCGTTCATGACGTTGCCGCGCGTCGACGTGAAGACGATGCGGTCGTCGGGCGTGAAAGCCGGATCGAAGTTGTGGACGAGGGCGCCGTTGTCGGTCCATCCCGGTGTCGGCGGAGCCGCGGCAATGGCTGCGTTTCTCTGGCACGCGCTGCCGTCGACGTTGACGGTCCAGATCGCCAGCGGCTCGCTTTCGCTGCTCCGAGCGGCGAAGGCGACCCGATCACCCTTCCACGAAACGGACGGGTGACGAACGTCGGCGCTTGCCGGCGAGAGTCCGGCGCAGCCCGCCAGAAGGCTGCGGCAGGCCCCACCGCTGCCGGAAATGGCGCCTGTCATCGCGTCCATGCCGAGCGCGCTGAAGCAGAGATCGGACGAGCCGCCGTAGCGGGCGAAGTCCTGCGGCGGATCGGGGGGCGCAAGGGGCCGGCGCTTGACGTAGACCATGCCCGAGAGAGGCGTGAGCGGCGTCTCTTCACGCTCGATCTGGATCCACCGCGTGATCACGCAATAGGCGTGCTGATCGTCGAGCGGTCCGTTCGCGGCAGCATCGAAGTCGCAGAGCTGGGGCGTTGCCAGCGAGCCGTTGAAGTCGTCGAACAAGGCGCCGCCGCGGTGGAGGATGCCGCGTCCACCGGGTTGCTGATCGGGGCGCAGCAGGTTCTTGGCAATGAGCCGGCTCGCGCTGGGGTCGGGGGTCTCCAGGGCGATTTGCTCGCGCGTCAGCTCGTAGTTGGTGGCGCTGGTCGGCACGCTGAAGTTGCCGCCGCTTCCGCCGCGCAAACGATAGTCATGGAACATGGCCGGCGAGTGGCAGCCGATGGCCATGCACCCCTTCTTGACGAGCATCGGTTGCACGCGCTTGGCGAAAAAATCGAAGCCGCGGTTCTTGGGGATGTTGGTATTGGGCCCATGGGCGTCGGCCCATTCCAAGATCGCCGTGTACCCCGCGTCGCTCTGGTTGGGAAAGATGGCGCCCCCTTCGTGGTAGGCGCCCCCCGCGGCGGGATCGAGGGGCCGCCGCAAGATTTCGCTGGTCGCCAGCTCCCCGGGCTTGGTGGCGAGGTACTGCACCGCGGCAAAGTAGTTCCACCGCGCCAGCACGTCGGCGTCCGTGGTTCCGGCGCTGCACACGAGGCGCAGGGAGTTGCTCTCCGAGCCGTGACAATTGCCGGCCGCGCAGTTGAGGGCGAGGACCGGATGGACCTTGGCCTTGAACTGCTCATAGTCGTCCGACATCGGATCGCTGTTCGGGTCGAACGCGGGGTCGGCGGGAACGCTGTCGGAGCAGGCATCGCGCTCCGCTGCCAGCGGCGGCGTAGCGGCGTTGTTGGCGCTGGCACCGCCGGCGATCCACGCCTTCAGCGTATGAAAGCCGGCCGTGGTAAGGCCCAGCGTTTTCCCGCCCGCGTGACGGATGTCGGTTCGCACCGTGAAGCTCGTGCCGTCGTACGTCGTCATGACGATGTCGAACGGGTCGACCGTCTTGAGCAGCATGTTGGGAAGGCCGTAGGGGCCGTAGTTGATGAGAAGATCGCGCCGTTTGATGAGATCGCCATACGTCGCCAGCGACAGGTTGCCGAGCGCGTTACCGTGCTCCTGCGTGATGTGGCAGTTGGCCCCGGTGTTGGTGCTGACGCACGAACTCTGGAGGATCGGACTGATCGTTCGATCGAAGTAAGTCTCGGTCTTCGGTTCCTTGGCGGAGCATGCCGAAAGGAGCGCGGCACCTATCGACATCGCCGTGGCAGACCGCATCCGAAGCTCCGCCCGTCCTCCGCCCATCAGACGCACGTTATCATAGCGACTACAGCCGGCGGAGCGCGATCCGTGCGGCGTCGCGCACGAAGGAGTCAGGGTCGGACATTGCCGCCATGAGTGCGTCACGCGCCGACGCGTCACCGATGAGACCGAGTGCGTGCGCTGCCGAAGCTCGGGTCTTGGCGTCGCTCTCGCTGTCGGCCGAAGTCAGCCCGATGAGCGCCGTCACCGAGTCGCGCGCTTTCATCTGTCCGAGCGCGCCGGCCGCGTGCCGGCGGACCACCGCCGACGCGTCGTAGGCCAATCGGGCGACGGAGGCGATGTCGGTGAACCCGTGCACGTGCGTGGCGGCGCCGAGCGCGCTGAGTCGCACGCTCTCGTCGCTGTCCCCCAAAGCTTTGGCGAGCTCGCCGCCCGGGCCGGGGCTATTCAGACGGTCGAGCGCGCGTGCCGCGGCGGCGCGGACCACGGGCTCGCGGTCGCTGACGAGGCTCTGGGCCACGTGCGGGACGCCAGCGCTGTCCAAGAACTCTCCCAGCGCTTCCGCGGCGCGGGCGCGCGTCGTGGCGTCGGAGTGAGATTGGAGCGTTTCTACGGCGCGGGAGTAGACCTCTCCCTTGCCGAACACGCCGAAGATGCGACGGCGCAGCCACCACGCCGCGATCTCGCGGTTTTTGGCATTGCCATCGTAAAGGAGCTTTTCCACGGCGGGAATGCAGTCGAGGCACTCCACTTTCTCGCCGTGCTCGAGGGCCTGCCAGATGGCGCTCGGCGCGCCGGATCGCGTGACCACCGACTTGATGCGGTCGGGGGTGGTGAGCTGCTCGATCTGGTCGTCGCGGATGCCCTTGTAGACGGTGCCCGTGCCGCGGGTGGGAGGCTTGGGGGCCTCGGCTTGCGCGTGGTACGCGCCGAGCCCGGCCCCGAGCGTGAGGCCTGCCAAAAGGAGATACGAGAGGGTTCGTTTCTTCATGACATTCCTCCGACTACTTGCTTCTCAGCGTAGGATCGCTGCTGTAAGGCGCATAACCGCTGTTCTTGCGTGAATAATATTGCCCGCCGAGATCCATCACGCGTACGAGCATCTGGCGCTCCTCGTCGGTGATGGTCACGCCCACATCTTCGGGATGGGAGGGGTGGGTCTGCGGATCCCACGCGAAGGTGCCGTCCGGCGCCTTCAAGTTGAGCTTCTCGATGAGCACGCTCTCGCGCGCCGACTCGGGGACGCCCCACGGCGGCGGAATGTCGCCCGTCACGGTGAGCCCGTCCATCTCCATGCCGAGCGTGGAGGGGTAGAAGATCGACACGTACGAGGACGCCCAGGTGTGGAGTTGGCGGTCGTAGTAGACCTCGATGGGGGTGCTCGAGAAGCTGAGGTACGGGATGAGGTAGGGGGTCATCATCCCCGTCGTCATGTCGGTGCGGGTCACGGTGTAGAAGGTCTGCGGCTTGCTGCCGTTCTGCGTGTCGTTGTGGCAGGTCGCGCACTTGGCGGTGAGGAATGACTGCACCGTGGCCACGCCGGCCGGAGCGCCGTCCCACGGATACTCCTGGCGCTCGACCACCGGCTTGACGAAGTTCTGCGGACCTTGCGCCGCAGCCACCGTCAAATTCTGGTTGGTGCCGAAATCGATGTTACCGGTCCGGCTCTCGTGACAACCGCCGCACACGCGATTTTCGCCCGGCATTCCCTGCACCCAAAGGCGCTGGTTGCGGATGGAGAGGCCCCATTTGTCCACCGGTTGCAAGTGGACGGGGATGTAGGGGGGGATGTTGGCGAGCCACGATCCGTCGCCGTACACGGTGGCCTCGCCGAGGACGGCGGCACCTTCGTCCATGGTGAGACCGAACATCGTGATGCCGGGAGCGCCTTCGCTGGAGAAACCTTCGATGACGCGCACGCGCGTCGCGCCCTTGAGAGCCGCCGGGAGCCGCAGGCTGATGTTGTCGGCGCCGGCGGTGGGGTAGTGCTGGACCGTCGACACGTTGTCGTCGTCGAGATCGGTCAATTTGATGTCGATCGAGCCGAACGTCGAGGGCAGCGTCGCGTCGACCGTGTTTTGTACCGAGCCGATGACGGGCGGCACGGTGCGCGCGACGACAGGGAGCGGATAGAGCTCCCACGCGTCCTTGTCGTTGTAGACGAGGAGGTTCGGCTTCTCGGCGTTCCCCTTGGCGTCGAAGACGTAAAGGCCGAAGTCGGGGGCCGTCTCGGAGAGCTCGTTGGTGTCGTTCACGACGCCGTCCGCCCACGAAACCAGGAGCCGCCCATCGGGCAGCCCATGCGGCGTGCGGTAGCGCCCCACCGGCGATTGATCGCTGCCGGTCGGAACCGCCGGGGTCAAGAGCTCGTACTTCACGTGCTCGGAATCGAGGCGGTTCGTCGGCGCATTGTTCTCGTAAAAACGAGAATCGATGCTCACCAGCGATCCCGCCTGGATGGTGCGCTCGCGGTCGGTGGCCACGCCGACCATCACGTTGGGGGAAATTTCCGTGACCTGAACCAGCGAGTTGGATGGCTTTCCGAATTGCCCCGCGACGTGAATCATCTGCGTGCAATCGGGCGCCATGCGGAAGAGCTTCACGTCATTGACGCCGCCGAGGTGCTCCCAGCGTGAGTAGCCGATGGAGCCGTCGTGACGGAGGAACGGATTCACGGTGTGCGATAGGTTCTGCGAGCAGAGCTTGCGATCGGCGTCGCCCCCCTCCCGCGTGATCGTGGCGAGCTGGGTCACCACGCGGCCATGGTTGTACTCGTCGGCACGGGTTCCCATCTCGGTGAACCCTTCGTTGGTGACGAACACGATGCGATCGCCTGGCGCGTAGATGGGGTTGACGTCGTCGGCTTCGCCGAAGGTCCGCTGGCTCGGCTCGCTGCCATCGAGACGCTGCGTATAGACGTGGTAGTGGTCGTCCCCCGACGTCTTCATCGCGTAAACGACTTCCTGCGCGTCGAAAGAGAGGTCGAGCCCGGCGATGTCAGCGGTCGCAAACTGCTTGGTCAGGTTGGTGAGCGTCCCGTCCTGGCGCGCCGGCGAGAGGAGGTAAACGCCGCCCCCCGGCACATAGCGGCCGTAGTCGATGACTTGGCTCGTCCCACCACCGATGTTGATTTCGATCTTGCCGTCATCGCCGACGGTGGTGTGCATCCGCTTGGCGAAGACCAGCGCATCGACGCCTCCCCCCAGCGTTCCGCCGGGCTTCTCCGTCGAGCTCGTGCACCCCGCGGCGGACAAAGCGAGAGCCGCGACACCGGCAGTAGCGACAAGGATGTAGGGTGAGCGGTGGCGTTTCATGCATTCCTCCGGGGAGCGCTGCCGAGCGAGGTCGGCGGCGCAGCGGAAGAGAGCATCGTTCAGGCCAACGGCCTATCCCTTCGATATCGGCGCATTTTTGCCCTGCTGGCCCCTTCACTGCGTGGGGGCCAGCCCCCCAAAGCACGCTCGATTGGGGCCTCGCCCCCCCTCGCCTCCTTTACTTGGGCGGCGGCGGAGGAGGAGGCGGCGGCGGGGGCGTGGTGGGCGGAGGTACGCTGGGGGGAGGCGGTGCGCTCGGTCCAGGCGGCGGCGGCGGCTTCGGCGTCGAGGTGTCCGGCGCCACGCACGCTGACAAGTCGAAGAACATGAAGGCGAGCGCCTTGGCCTGCGGCGACATGCCCGTCGTCTTGCAACCATCGGGGAAAGGAACCTTCGGATCGGAGTCGTCCCCGCCGAGGGTTCCGGTCGGGTCGGGCACGCTCGCGTTGATGTGGAGATCGGTGAACACGACGCGGCCGCACTTGTTGGCTTCCGGCACCGTGACCGGCGTGTTGAACGTCATGTACTGAATGGAAGACTTATTGTCCTCATTCGGATTCATGGGCACGTAGATCCAGCGCTGCGTCGGGGTGACGACGGAAGCGACGGAGTGCTGCCCCTGGTAGATGACGAACTGACCGCGCATCGTCGATGCGCCGACCGCTTGCATCCAATCCGCCAGCGCATTGCCCTTGGGGAAGGCCGTGTCGATGAACGCCGTAGAGGGCATGGGCAAATCGGCGGCGACGCCCAGGTACTCGGCCGTACCTTGAATTTCGTCCGGTCCGTGGTTCAGCCAATAGAAGTGCAGGTGGTCGACGAACACGCGACCGCCGGCATTCATGTAGCCCACCATGTTGTTGATGTACGGCGTTTTGGTGCCCGCGAACTGACTGCCTTCGCAGGAGAGCATCAGCATGTCGTAGCGCTGCATCTTCGGCACGCTGTTCCAAAGCGTGGTCGAATGGGTAAACGTTTGACCACCGAGGGCGGCATTGAATTGGTCGGCCCCTTGCCCGTTGGCGTCGGTTCCTACCTCGCCGCCGACGTACATGTGCACGCGACCGGTACCCGACTCGTTCGTGAATTCAGAGTCGGCGATGCCGATCCGGCGCAGGAGACACTCGAGCGCGTCCGAACCGCCGGTCGACACCGCGATCTGCGGAATGTCGCCCTCCATCTTGTTGCGCGGCAGATGCGTCAGATCCGAGCCGGGGATGGCGTTGTCGACACACTTGTTGGCGATGTTCACCGTCACTTGGCGGCGCCATTTGCCGACCTGAATCACGAGCGGGATGGCCGGCCCAGCGGGAACTTTCTCAAGAACGAAATGCCCGTTGACGTCGGTGATCGCGGTCGAAATCGGCTGGCCCGAGGCCATCGCGCCGCACTGGTCACAGGTGGCGCCCGAAACGATGGGATCGAGCGGCAACCTGTTGGCGATGTAGACAATCGCGTTGTAGAGCGGCAGCTTTCCCGCAGGATCGTAGACGGTGCCGCTGAGGGAGGTGGCCGGCTTGCCCATGGCCATGCAGTCCTGCGCGTCCTTCTGCGCATCGCAGAGGATGCCCGTGCAGCCGCCTCCCGACCCTGGACACACGTGATCCATCCCGCACACGCCGCCGTCGGGGCAGGCCATGCCGCAATCCTTCGTCCCACCGCAGCCGTCGCCGATGACGCCGCAGTATTGACCGCCGCCAGGCGTGCTGCACTGGAACGGCATGCAATTGGCCGGTACGCACACGTTCGGGCTCTTCGCCGCGCCGCACGTCCCGCCGGCGGGGCAGGTCCCGCAGTTGAGAACGCCGCCACAGCCGTCGCCGATGTCGCCGCAGAAGCGAAACCCGACGGCATCGCAGGTAAGAGGCTTGCAATTGGCGTCGATGCAGAGATTATTTTTGCAGCCCTGTCCGGCGCCACACATCGCGCAGTCGAGAGACCGCCCGCAGCCGTCGCCGATGGCGCCGCAATATTTCCCTCCGCCGCCGGTTCCCCCGTCCGGCACCGGGATATTGCAGGTGAGCGAGGGACAGCTCGGCCCGCCGACGCAGACGCTCTTCTCGCAGGTCCAATCGGCGCCGAGCGCCGCACAGTCGCCGCACCTCAGGATCCCGCCGCAATTGTCGCCAATGTCGCCGCAGTACTGTCCTCCTGTGACGGTGCAGGTCTTGAGACAGGGCGTACTTCCGCTGTCCGTCGTGATGATGCCGCTATCGATGGGGCCGGGCGGCAGTCCGGTGCCGCCCGTTCCGCCTGGCGGAGCGATCGTTCCACCCGCGCCTCCTGCGCCACCCGTGCCTGTCCCGGCTGCCCCGCCGTTTCCGCTCGTGCCCGTGGTCCCTCGTACTGGCGGGCCCTCGGACGAGCAACTCAGGGAAATGGCAAAAACGGCAACGCATAGCCATGCGAAGCCCAGGCATTGACGATATCGGCTCGTCATGAGTTCAAAACCTTCCTCTTCAGACGCACGTGCGGGAGCTGATCAATTGCGGAAACTCCCACCTTGGGAAAGGGGCCCCCGACGACAGCGCGCACCGCTCCGTCTGTCGTGGAATCCTCGTGGGCATCCAGCAACATGGCCCGGCCGCATGGCCTGGCCTTGCGTTCACCGAGCCATGGCTGGATTCTGATGATTCAGCCAAGAGGTCGTTTCGATCACGATTTGTTCGAAAACCCCCCTTTCGAGGGAGAGCGACCGAGCGGTCGTTTCGCTCGGCGGGCCATCGATGGGCGGCGAGCCGCGGGCAGGGTGGTGCTATAACGGGGCGACGATTGCACGGCATGCACACCCGACCGGCTGACGCCAGCCAATACAAGTCCGGATCGACGGCAGAGGTCGTGCTCGCAAGAATTCGGCGGATGATCGAGACCGGCGAGCTGAGACCGGGCGATCGGCTCCCCGCCGAGCGCGATCTCGCCCAGCGGTTCAGCATGAGCCGTCCGAGCTTGCGGGCAGCGTTGCATTCGCTGGCGGGGATGGGCCTTTTACACTTCCGTCACGGGTCGGGCACGTACATCACCGAGGGCCCTCCCGTTCTCACCGAAGGTCCCCTCGCGCTTCTCGCGAGTCTGCACGGTTTCACCGACGATGAGATGTTCGAGGCGCGCATGCAACTCGAGGTCGGCGTCGCGGCGCTGGCCGCGGAGCGGGCCACGCACGCGCACCTGGCCAAGATGCGCGCGGAAATCGCAGGAATGGTGGGCGCGATGAGCGATCCGCAAGTGTACCTCGTGCACGACATCGACTTTCACCGCACGATTGCCGCCGCGTCGGATAACCCGATCTTGGGAGCGCTGGTGGCGATGGTCTCCAACATTCTGTATCGCCACAGGCGCCCCACCGTGGCGCGCGCGCGCGATCTCGGGCCGTCGCTGGCCATGCATCGGCGCATTTACCGCGCCATCGCTGCTCATGACCCCGCGGGCGCGCGCGACGCCATGAACCGGCACCTCGTCAAGACCCAGCAAGCCCGAAAGCTCGAGGAAACGTCGCCGCCGCGACGACCCAAGCGGCAGCCTCGCGGATCGATCGCGGGGTGAACGTTCTTTCCGTGATCGAACTGCGGAGCCCCCGTATTATCTGAGTGAGGGTCTTGCTCTCGGCCCGCGAAGCCGGCAGTCCGCGCCGCGTCCGCGAGGCATGGCGCCGCGCCGTCTGGCGTGCGCTTACGGACGCCGGCTCAAGGAGGAGAACTCGTGCCCTTTCTGAAGCATAGCGTGGTCATCGCATTGACGGGCGCGATCGCAGGCTGCAGTGGCAGCACGGCGCCCTCGGGCGGCGCTGGCGCCGGGCCGGGCGGCAGCAGCGGTGCCGGCGGAGACGGCGCTGGCGGTGACAGCGCGAGCGGCGGCTCCGGCGGCGCCGGGGCCATGGGCGGCAGTGGAGGAACGACGGTCGGTACCGATGCCGGCGGCCCGGCTGGCACGCCTGGTACGTACTACATCGCTGCGCACGGAGCCGACACGAACCCGGGGACGGAGGACTTGCCCTTCAAAACGCTGACCAAGGGTCACGAAGTGGCCCGAGCGGGCACGACGCTTTGGATCATGGGGGGCACCTTCGATTATGCGACGACGATGGTTTTTTCCAAGAGCGGCACCGAGGTCGACCCCATACGCGTCTGGGCGATGCCCGGAACACGACCCGTGCTCGACTACGCGTCCCTGCCGCGCGGCGTGACCACCCTGCGCGGCATCGAGATACGCGGCAATTACTGGCACATCAAGGGTTTGGAGATCGAGAACTCCCCCGACAACGGAATCGCCATCAGCGGCTCGCACAACGTCATCGAAGACGTCGTTCTTCACAACAACGGGGACACCGGCCTGCAAATCACGGCCGGCAGCGCGATGGCCCTCGACAATTCCTATGCCGCATACAACCTCGTCCTCAACTGCGATTCGTACGAAAACTTGGACCAGTTGACGAATGGCGAGAACGCCGACGGGTTTGCCGCCAAGCTACGTATCGGCGCGGGCAATGTTTTTCGTGGTTGTCGGGCCTGGAACAATGCCGACGACGGATGGGATCTTTTCGCCTCCGACGACGTGGTCGTCATCGAGGACTGCTGGGCATTTCTCAACGGGACGCCCATCGGCGGGACCAATCCGGCCGGCGACGGCAATGGCTTCAAGCTGGGGGGCAAACCGGTCGGTCCCGGCGAGGGCGGCGCCGTTCACCAAGTGCAGCGAGTCGCGGCCTTCGAAAACACGGCCTGTGGATTCGTGCGCAACAACAACCCCGAGACGCCCGTCCTCGCGGATTGCCAGTATCATTCCAACGGAAGAGGGGACTTGTGCAGTCTCTCCTGTTCGCCGGAAGCGATGATCACCATGACCGGTGCCGAAGCCAAAGCCGTCCCGCGAAACGCCGACGGATCGCTGCCCGCCATCCACTGATCGCGCTCGTCGCGTGATCGAACTCGTCGCGTCGGCGGGGTACGCGCGCCGCGTACTTCCGCCGGCCCGTCGGCGCTGCGATCAGAACGCGTACAGCGCCTGACCCATGACGCGCACATTATGCGGTTTATCGCTGTCGCGGAGCAGGCCGACCCGGAGGTACTCGACCTGGGTGTATTGCCCGGACAAGCCGAGGCGCACCGCGGGCGTCGCATCCCAGAACACGTTCACGTCGGCGTACCTGGAAGTATCGGCAACTCGCCCCAAGAGCTCGACCTCGGTTCCGCCCTGCGGAAAGAGCTTGGACAAGTTCTTCGAATAGCCCTGCGTATAATTGACCGACAGGATGATCCGCCCGGTCGGCGGAAGGTAATATTGAACGCCGATCTTGAAAGCTTGCCAATCGATGGTGTGCAACACACCCCGGTTGTCGAAGGTCACGAGGCCATAGTCGATGTTGCCGTGATAGAGCGGGGGCGGGTTGGCCTGCGTGGGATTGTGCAGCGTTGGAAACGTCGCCCCCCCCCCGGCCGTGATGAGATCGGCGATGCCGCTACCGATCACGAACGACCCAATCAGCGTGAGCCGGTTGCCGCGATCGCTCGCGTCCTGAGCCGGGATGATCGGAATCAAAGCGTCGGCCGAAACGCCCCACCCGGTCGCACTGTTGGAGTTTTGCGTCGGCGGCGGGGTAAAAGCATTCGCTCGAAAGCTGCGAAAGGTGCCGGAGATGCCGAGTGAAAGCGGCAGTGCCCTCGTGCCGATGTTGCCCGGCGTCGCAATTCCCTTCCACGAGTCGATGTTGAAACGTATCCCCGCATTGGCGTCGGGAACGCCGGAGTCCCTTTGAGCGGGCCGCACCGCGGAGGCGGCCAGGTCGACGCTGAACGAGCTCGAAGCCTGGATACTGCGGGAAACGCGCAGCTGCACGTTGCGCGAGAAGAGCTGGTTGGGCAGCCCGAGAAATTGGACCGTACAGGGCGAGTAGGAATTCTGCCAACCGAAGACGTCGTACGTTTGCCCGGCCACGACGTCCACGACATCGCTCGCCAGCTTGAGGTAAGCGTGGCGCACGCGAAAGAGGGGACTTTGAAAGAACGCAGCTTCCGAAGCGGGACCCGGCTCGATCTCCTGGTGACCGAAAAAATCTCCTTCGAAGATGGCAGAAGGCGCGATGCCGCCGATGCGCGGCGATTCGAACATCATGCCCAGGCGCGTGTTGCGCATCGAGAATTGCGTGCGACTGGCACGCCCGGCGTAGGTATCGCTGCGCGCCACCAGCGTGGCTCCCATGGCGTCGTCGTAACTGCGCGTCGTGTCGAACATGTAGTCGGCTTCGACGAATCCGAAGAGCGTCAGCCTCCATGCGTCGGCACCCTGTCCTGCGGAAAGCGTCAGCGGAGGGCGCGCGAACCACGAGCCGGGCGCGGCGGCCGACACACTCTCGGGTGCACCATGCAAGGGCCTCGGCTGCGCTTCGGTCCCCCCGCGGTCCGCCCCTGCAGGGGGCGGTGCGGGGACCGTGCTGGGCGCTGGCGCAGGGGCCGCGCTCGGGGCCGGTGGTGCGCTGCTTTCACCCCCCGGCGTGGCCGGCTCTGGCTGCTGGTTTGCGAGCGCGGGCGTGCGCACCCCGAGCAGCGCAGCCACACCGGCGGCCGCCATGAAGGACCTTTTTGCAGCTGTCATCGTCTTCTCACCATTCGTTATGTGAAATCGCAGCAGTAAAGCGTGGCGGGATAGCCTTCCGCGCTCCGGCCGGGAAAACCCGGCTCGGTGCAGCGCATGGGCAGGTAGTTTTCTTGCGGCTTGTCCGGTCCGTAACAAGCAAAACCGAATCGGCCGGACGCGCATCCCGGCACGCCCCTGTGCTCGACGCACGAACCGCCGATCGGTACGAGCGCCGCCGGATAGCAGCAATAATTGTTGTAGGCCGGATTGGCCGCCGGCACCGGAACGGGACAGAGGAGATGATAGGTGTCGGCGCGGCTCTTGTTGGCGCCGAGCTGCTCTGCCCGCGGGTGATTTTGCCCGGTGCAACTCCAGCCGGACAAACGCGGTGAGCAACGCACGCTATCCGACTGCAAACAGCCGTCGGGTTGCTGCTTGCCGGAGCAGCAATAGTTGATGTAGTCGCCTTCTTTGACGCCTTGTCCGCAAAAGATGGCCGTATTGACCGACTCGGGGCGATTCGCGCCGTAGCACTGATAGCCGTACGTCGGCTGTTCGCAATCCGAGACCGGGTCGTACGCGCATTGCGTGGCCGCTGTCGTGCAGCAGTAACCTTGCTTTCCGTCAGAACCGACCGGACCCCGATCGGCGCACATGATGCCGCTCGGAACGCCTTCGTTGTACATCGCTTGCTCGTCGGGCCGGGCCTTGCCGGTGCAAGAATATCCGACGAGACCGAGCGAGGCATCGAAAGTCCCGTCCGCCGCGAGCCCGCACGCGAGCGCCGGATCGGAATCGATGGCGCACGAGCCATTCACGGCAATCTCGGAAGAGCAGGCGCCGCCAATGGCCGCGAGGAGCAGCGCGATGGCAGGAGCCACATATCGGAAACGAATGCGAACCATGCGCTTACCGAAGCCAGTCGGGAGGCAGCTCCGGCGCGGGAAGCTTGGGAAACACGCACTCCTTCGCGGGGCCATTGCCGGTCATTTCATTCGTCACGACCACGCCCGTACCGCTGGGCACGAAGTTGGTTCTACCGGGGCCCAGACGGATGTCTGCAAATTCGGCGGCGACGGCCTGGGGACCCATATTGTCAATGACGACGTTGTCGAGCTTGATGGGACCGGCGCGCGAGCGCGCGCTGTACCCCTCCAGGGTCACGACGGGTTGCTTCAGCTCCATGCAGGTCACGTGGCGGACGTTCTCGAAGTTGAGGGTCCCGAACTCCGGGATCAAGTTGCCCGGAAAAAGGGGGTTATAGGCAGTGCTCACCAGGATGGCGTTGGCCTGGTCGCGCATGCAGACATCGCGAAAGGTGATGTTGGTGACGAGGCCACCTCGGCTGGGGTCGGATTTGACGCGGATGCCGTTGGAATCGGCGGAGCTCGAGTCGTGCCCCACCGCGCGCGAATCACCATCGATGGTGAGGTCATAGACCAGCACGTCTTCGACCCCGCGGTGCTGCTTGCCGTCGGGCGAGATGTACGTTCCGTACGTCTCGCTCCCGATCGACATGCCGTGACCCGTTCCGAAATGATTGTGGGCAATGATGAGATCGGAGACCCAATGACCACCCTTGATGGCGATTTGGTCGTCACTCGTGGAGATAGTGTTGCAGGCGATCACCCCGCAGGTCGCGATGTCGGTCGTTCCGGGATCGACGCCGTCGGTGTTGCGGGCAAAGTGCGGCGTCATGAAGAGCCCCTGGCTATTGATATACCGCCGTGGCGTCAGAATGGTGATCCCCCACACGATGTACCCATCGCCCTTCCTCTCGCAGATTCCGTTGGGAGGGACCGAGGTCAGCTTGACGTGAAACTTCGGCGGGTCGTGGAGCGTGATCCGATAAAGCAAGACCCCGGTGGTGTTGGAGGCCGTGTTGATGAGCGTCGGGTTTCCGATGCTGCCGTTGATCTCGCGCAGAGCGCCGGACAATTGCCACCACGAGTAGTCGTGCCCGACGAGCGGCTCGCCGGCCTGGCCGTCGATGATGCCGTCGCCCACGATGCCGGGGCGCGTACCGCTCATGGTAATGAAGTCGTTGCACGCGCCGGAGTCGTTGATGCCGGGTACGCCGCAGGACCCGGTCTTCTGATAAAGCTCCGCATTGAGCGACGCAAAAAGCGTCGTTCCGGCGTCGACCCAAAGAATGACGCTGTCGATGTTGAGGTGTCCGGCAATGAACGCATTGTTGTGTCCATTGCTCACCAGCTTGACGGTTCGACCCTTGCACCCCGTCAGCGCTGCTTGAATGCGCGCCGAGTCCAGGTTGTTTTCGTCGGGAAACGATTTATTGGAGGTCAGCTCCTGGCAGATATCCGTCGGAAACGTCGGTTCGGGGGGGAGGTTGGGATCGCCCGCACCGCACACGCCGGGCGCCTGTGCGGCCTTTGCGGAGAGCGGCGCGGTGCCGCAGACGTAGGTCCATTCGGCAATGGCCGGCCCTCCGCAAGCGGGAACGAACAGCAGAAAGAACGTTGCGACCCAGAAATCCCGCGCCACGCGCAGGAGTCGTTCAAGTGGGCTCACTCAGCATCCCTTACCAGCGGGGCAGGGCCAGGCCGTCGAGCTCGCGCAAGTCCACTTGCGGGTGCCGGCGCTGCCTGCCTTGGGGCAGACACAGTAGCCTTCCTTCTGCGCACCGCCCGAGTCGGCGTAAAGCCCGCCCACGTTGCAGGGCGTGCACTCGGCGACGTCGCAAGCCTGGGACGCCTGGGGAACCGCGGCCGGACAGGTCGCGCTCACGGGCATGGGAATCTTGTAACAGGCGTAGTCCGCGTTGGCGGGAAAGTCGCAGCCCGACTGTTCGACGTAGAGGCCTCCTGTGCAAGTCTCCGATTTGAAGCCGATGCTCTGCGGACCACACGTCTTGTAACAGAGCTGGGAATCGGCCGGCGCGCACACGCCGCCTTTGGTCGGCTCTCCGCCGGCCATCGTCGTTAGGCCGCTGCAGAGCGGAGAAAAGGTGCCCCCGCCGCCTGCGCCACCCGCACCGCTGCTGCCACCCGTCGTGCCACCCGCGCCGCCGGTGCCGGTGGTCGAACCGCCGGTCGTCCCGCCGGTGCCCGTGGTAGCGCCGCCCGTCGCGCCGGTGCCGGTGGAACTTCCGCCCGTACCGCCGGTCGCTCCCGCGCCAGTATTCGACGGCTCGTTGGAGTCGGAGCAGCCCACGGCCTCGAGGGCGAGGGCCGCGCCGAGGATTTGCAAAGTCACCAGAAAGACTCTTTTGGTTCGGCTCATGAGATGACCACTCCTCGTGAATCAGTGAATAAAAATAGCTAGATAGACCGAAAATCTCGTCGATGCACAGCGGGATGGGGCAACGTTGCGTCCTCGACCGAGGGGGCCCGCTTCAGAACCCACGGCGAGTAATGCGATGAGGGCAACGAATCGATCCGTTTTCTGCGAGGTCGTCCGGGCGGCATCCAAGGTCGTGACTTCATGTCGACGGCCCCCCTGCTTCGCGCAGCACGACGGGCTCGAACTTGGGTGCGAGCAGATGCATGATCACAAACGCGACGAGGTAAGCCGATCCGCAGAACGCGAAGAGGATGGCGTATCCGGCGGTGACGTTGCCAGAGGCTTGAAACCGATCGAGGAGGCGCCCCGAGTAGATGGGGAAGAGAATGCCGCCCAGCGAGCCGGCCATTCCGCCCAGACCCACCACCGAGCCGACCGCGCCCTGCGGGAACATGTCGGAGGCGCTGGTGAAGAGGTTCGCCGACCATGCCTGGTGCGCGGCGCCCGCGAGGCCAATCAAGAGAACAGCGCCCCAGTCGCTCGCTCGCGTTACGAGGAGGACGGGCAGCACCGCGAACGCGCAGGCGAGCATGGTCGTCTTGCGGGCGCGGTTGACGGTATAGCCGCGTCGCGTCAGATAGCCGGTGATCCACCCAGCGGCGATGCTGAGCACGGTGACGATCGCATAGATGGACACCAGGTGAACCCAGCTGTTTTTGATATCGAGCGCGCGCGTCTTCTTGAAGTAATCCGGCAGCCAGATGAGAAAGAACCACCAGACGGGATCGGTGAGAAATTTGGCGACGATGAACGCCCACGCTTGACGGTAACCGAGGATCGTCCGCCAGGCGACCTTCCGGTTAGCCCCCTCTCCCTCGCCGTCGCTCCGGATATAGGAGAGCTCTTCGGGGCGGAGGCGGATGCGCTCGGGCCTATTGTAGAGCGGTAGCCACAAGAGTAGCCACGCGAATCCGGCAATGCCGGCGGCCACGAACGCGGAACGCCAGCCCCAGGTCAGGGCCATCCAGGGCACGATCGCCGGCGCAACGATAGCGCCCACGTTGGCGCCCGAGTTGAAGAGGGCCGTCGCGAAGGCGCGCTCTTTTCTGGGAAACCATTGCGCCACCGTTTTGATGGCGGAAGGAAAGTTTCCACCTTCCCCCAGACCGAGAGCGATCCGTGCGCCGAAGAATCCGCTCACACTCCCTACCAGGGCGTGGCCGAGGGCGGCCAAGCTCCACGCCCCGATCGACGCGGCGTAGCCGATCTTGGTTCCATAGCGATCCACGAAGACGCCGAACAAGACGAGGCCCACCGCATACGCGCCCTGAAAGGCGGCGTTCACCTGCCCGAATTCCTGGTTGGTCCACCCGAGCTCGATGTCGAGAATCGGCTTGAGCAAAGACAGGATCTGCCGATCGATGTAGTTGATCGTCGTCGCCAAGAAAAGCAGGACGCAGACCAGCCAGCGGTAGTTTCCGATCCCCGTCGCGACCTTTACAAGGCGGGGCCCATCATCCACGGCTACTACAAGACGGGGCCCATCATCCACGGCGCAAATTCCTCCTCTCCTACCCCGGAAAGCTCACTCTTGCTCTTTTTCCCCGAGGCAACCGAAAGGACCTCTTCGAAAACGCGCCGTCCCACTTCTTCGATGGGGACGCCATCGAGGACGACGCCGCAATCGATGTCCATATCATCCTCCATCCGCTTGAAGAGCGGCGAGTTGGTGGCGAGCTTGATGGAGGGTGCAGGCTTGCATCCCAAGACCGAGCCGCGTCCGGTGGTGAAGCAGATGACGTTGGCGCCCCCCGCCACGAGGCCCGTGATCGACACCGGATCGTGGCCGGGGGTGTCCATGAAGACGAAGCCCCGCGTGGTGACCGGCTCCGCGTATTCGAACACGTCCATCAGCGGGGTGCTGCCGCCCTTGGCCATTCCTCCCAAGGATTTCTCGAAAAGCGTCGTGAGCCCGCCGGCCTTGTTGCCCGGAGCCGGGTTGTCGCTCATGGCGGCGCCATGCTTGGCGAGATGGCGCTTCCACCACCCGATACGCGCCGCGAGCTTGTCCGCCACGGCTTTGCTCTTGGCGCGGCGAATCAAGACGTGCTCGGCGCCGTACATCTCCGTCGTCTCGGCGAGGATGCCCGTTCCGCCGTAGCGCACGAGCTCGTCGACCGCCCATCCCAGCGCGGGATTGGCCGTGATTCCCGAGTTTCCGTCGGAGCCGCCGCAATTGGTGGCCAGGACGAGCTCGGAAACGGGCTGCTTCGTCCGCCGCGCCTCGTTGGCGCGAGGGAGCAGTCCCGCCACCGCGCTGACCGCCGCCTCGACCGCTTTGCGTACGCCGCCCGATTCCTGAATGGTGATGATGGGGGGGCGTTCGCGCGGGTCGTTCATGAGGGAGAGCTTGTGCCGCTCGACGAGGGCCGGTGCCTGGTTGACCTCGCAGCCGAGACCGATGACGACGAACGCCGCCACATTGGGGTGCCGAGCGTAGCCAGCGAGCACCCGCTCGAGAAGCCGGTGGTCTTCGCCGCCGAGGACCTGACCGCAGCCCGACTTGTGCGTGAGCGCGATGACGCCGTCGATGCCGGGGAAGTCCCGCTGCACGTCGCGAAAACGCTCGCGCACGAACTGCGTCACGCTGGCCGAGCAATTCACGGTCGACACGATCGCGACGTAGTTGCGCGTTCCCACGCGACCATCGGGGCGCTTGTAGCCTTCGAAATGGCGCATCTGGTCGGGCGGGTAGAAGTCGACGACCGGCACATCAGAGGAGGGGTGGTACTGCGAGCCGACATTCTCCGAATCGAGATTGTGCACGTGTACCAGCTCGCCCGCCGTGATACCGGCGCTGGCGAAGCCGATGACCTCGCCGTAGCGCCGCACCGGCGCGCCCACCGCCACGTTGCGTCGCGCGACTTTGTGGCCCGCCGGCACATTTTGGCGGAGCACGATCTCCTCGCCGGATGCGCGCACCACGGTGCCAGCGGTGAGATCCCGCTTGGCGATGAGCACGTCATCCGCGGGATGAATGAGGATCGTATGTTGGCAGACGTCCATAGAGCCTTCTCGCCGCGGAGCTGCGACAACGAGCAGCCTGCGGCGCCGAGAGCGGGAATTCATCAGAGCAAAAAACGAAGGACCGCGTCAAGTGGTATGACCACTATGGCACGTTCGTCGTGGCGCGGCACTGGGCGGCGGCATCGCCCGCCGGCGCCGATTTCCGTCACCGCCGCCGAAAACGTACTCCCATTCCAATATTTCAATGGATTTGGCAGCCCGGGGGGCCCCGCCTCGGGCGCGATAAGTGGTCTGACCACTATCGAGGCTCCGACTTGACAAGGGGCAGGTCTGCCGGGTACACCCAATCGAGTCGGAGAGAAGGTCAATCGGGATGTACGCTCCTCTCAACCTCGCAGGACGAGTGGCCGTCGTTTTGGGTGGCACGTCCGGAATTGGTCGTGCCCTTGCCCTCGGCTTGGCCGAAGCGGGCGCTGATGTCGTCCCCACCGGGCGCCGAGAGGCACAGGTCGACGCCGCCGCCGCCGAGATCGAACGTCTCGGCCGCCGTTCGTTGCGCGTCCCGGCCGACGTCACCGCGCGAAGCTCCCTCGAGCACCTCCTCGCCGAGGTGCTGCGCGCTTTCGACAAGGTGGACATTCTCGTCAACTGCGCCGGCGGCACCAAGCGTACGCCGACCCTCGACGTCACCGACGAGCAATGGAACACCATTCTCGAAACGAACCTCACCGGCACCTTGCGCGCCTGCCAGGTGTTCGGCCGTCACATGATCGACCGAGGGTACGGACGCATCGTCAACATTGCGTCGCTGTCCTCGTTCGTCGCGCTCTACGAAGTGGCCGCCTACTCGGCGAGCAAAGCGGCCGTCGCCTCGCTCACCAAATCGCTGGCCATCGAATGGGGGTCGCGCGGCGTTTGCGTGAATGCAATCGCGCCAGGTGTCTTCGTCACCGATCTCAATCGAGCCCTCCTCGAAGGAACCGAGCGAGGGCGTGAGTTTCTCCTGCGCACGCCGATGAAACGGTTCGGCAAGGTCGAAGAGTTGGTCGGCGCGTGCATCTTTCTTTCCTCGGAGGCGAGCAGCTTCGTCAATGGGGAGATATTGGTCGTCGATGGCGGTTTCCTGGCCAGCGGAGTCAACCAGTGACGGTGCGCTCATTCATCCACGAGGACTTTCTCCTCGAATCGGAGACGGCTCGCGACCTCTACCATGGCTTCGCCGAGAGCCTCCCCATCATCGACTACCACACCCATTTGCCCCCCCGGCAAATTGCGGAAAACCACCGCTTCCGGACGCTGTCCGAGGTGTGGTTGGACGGTGACCACTACAAGTGGCGAGCGATGCGCACCAACGGCGTGGCCGAGAAGTACTGCACCGGCGACGCGAGTCCCTGGGAAAAGTTCGAAGCGTGGGCCAAGACCGTGCCCGAAACGTTGCGCAATCCGCTCTACCACTGGACGCACATGGAGCTCCAGGATCCCTTCGGAATCTCCGAGTTGCTCGACGGCAAAAGCGCGCCGCGCATCTACGCGCGCGCCAACGAGCGCCTCGAAGAGAGCGAATTTCACGCCCAGGGGCTGCTCCGCCATTTCGGGGTGGTCGTGGTCTGCACGACCGACGACCCCACCGATTCGCTCGAGCATCACGCTCGGTATGCCGCCGAAAAGCCGGAGGGGACCCGCCTTTACCCCACCTGGCGCCCGGACAAGGCCATGGCCGTCGAAGACCTCGTTCTCTACAACGACTGGCTCGATCGCCTCGAGCAGGCCGCCGATGTGCCGGTCGCGACCTTCGAAGGGCTGCTCGAGGCGCTGCGCAAGCGGCACACGAGTTTTCACGAGCACGGCTGCCGGGCCTCCGATCACGGATTGGAGACGATTTACGCCGAGCCTTGCACGGCCGGCGAAGCGCGCTCGATCTTCGAAAAGGCGCGAGCTCGCAAGGCGCTCTCCAGCGACGAAGTCCTCAAATTCAAATCGGCGCTTTTGTACGAGTTCGGCATCATGGACCACGCCCGCGGCTGGGTGCAGCAGTTTCACCTGGGCGCACTGCGCAACAACAACTCGCGCATGAAGCACTGGCTCGGGCCCGACACCGGTTTCGATTCCGTGGGGGACTTCGAAATCGCCCGCCCGCTGGCGCGCTTTCTCGATCGTCTCGACCAGACCGAGCAGCTCGCGCCGACCATCCTCTACAACTCGAACCCGGCCGACAACGACCTGATGGCCACCATGCTCGGCAATTTTCAGGACGGGTCGATGCCAGGAAAAATGCAGTTTGGTAGCGCGTGGTGGTTTCTCGACCAGAAAGAAGGAATCGAAAAGCAGATCGGCGCGCTTTCCAACATGGGGCTTCTCTCGCGTTTCGTGGGCATGCTGACCGACTCACGCTCATTTCTGTCGTATTCGCGGCACGAGTACTTTCGGCGGGTCCTCTGCAACCTGCTCGGCGAGGATGTGCGGCGCGGTCTTCTGCCCGACGATCGCGCCCTCCTCGGCAGCCTCGTTCGCAACATTTGTTTTTACAACGCGAAGAATTACTTCCAATTCGAGACGCCGGACAACGGCGGCCCCCTCGGACAAAAAGCACCGAGCGTCGCCAACGGGGTGCTGCCTTGAGCGGCCTGACCATCAAATCGCCGGCCGAGTGCCGCTGGGACGCGGTCAGCCTGGGTGAGGTGATGCTCCGGCTCGATCCGGGAGACGACCGCATTCATACGACGCGCTCCTTCCGCGCCTGGGAGGGAGGCGGCGAGTACAACGTGGCGCGCGGTCTACGTCGATGCTTCGGCCTGCGAACCGCCATCGTCACCGCGCTCTGCGACAATCCGGTGGGCCGCCTCATCGAAGATCTGCTGCTGCAGGGCGGGGTCGACCTCACGCATTTGCGCTGGGTCGCGTCGGACGGCGTCGGGCGCGACGTGCGCAACGGTCTCAACTTCACCGAGCGGGGCTTCGGGCCGCGCGGCGCGGTCGGCTGTTCGGACCGAGGACACACCGCCGCCTCGCAGATGCAACCGAGCGACGTGAACTGGAAGGTACTCTTCGGAGGCGAAGGGCAAGGCGCGCGCTGGCTGCACACGGGCGGCGTGTTTGCTGGACTTTCCAAAGGAACGCCCCTCGTTGCCCGCGAAGCCATGGAGCAAGCGCGCCAGCACGGCACGCGCATCTCCTACGATCTGAACTACCGCGATTCGCTGTGGCGATCCGTGGGAGGCAAAGAGAAGGCGCGAGAGGTCAACCGCGCCCTCTTGCCCCTCGTCGACGTCGTGTTCGGCAACGAGGAGGACTTCTCGGCCGCCCTCGGCTTTTCCCTTCCCGGAATCGACCCCCAGTTCAGCACGCTACCGAGCAGCACCTTTCGCAGCATGATCGGCTCGGTGATCGAAACCTTTCCCAATATTTCGACCGTGGCCACCACGCTGCGAACCGCGCCCTCGGCCAGCGTGAACGGCTGGGGCGCGATTTGTTATCACGAGGGGACGTTTCACGAAGTCGCCCAGCGCGACGTCGAGATCTTCGATCGCGTGGGCGGCGGAGACTCTTTTGCCTCGGGCTTTCTCTATGGCCTCTTGGCCGGCAAGGGTCCGGCCTGGGCGCTCGAATGCGGCGTGGCTCATGGCGCACTGGCCATGTCGACCCCCGGCGACACGACGATGGCCACATTGGCGGAGGTGGTGCGAACGATGAAGGGCCCGGCAGCGAGGATCGAGCGATGAGTCGGGACGCGATCTGCCGTCACATCGAGGAGGTGGGCCTGGTGCCCGTCTTGCGTTTGCCCTCCGCCGAGCTCGTAGTTCGCGCCGTCGAAGTGCTCTTGGCAGCCGGCATCTCGGTTTGCGAAGTCACCATGACGGTTCCGGGCGCGGTCAAGGTCATACGGCACCTGGTCGATCGATTCGGCGATCGTGCCGTGATCGGAGCGGGCACCGTGTTGTCGGCCGACGACGCCAAGGCGTGCATCGATGCGGGAGCGCAGTTCATCGTCAGTCCCGGCCTGGATCTCCCCACCATCACCGCGGCGCACAGCCGCGACGTCGCCATCTTGCCCGGTGCGCTCACACCGACGGAAGTCATTACCGCCTGGAAAGCGGGCGCCGACATGGTGAAGATCTTCCCCTGTTCCGCCGTCGGCGGCGCCAAGTACCTCCGAGCTCTCAAGGGTCCGTTGCCCCAGGTCAAAATGCTGCCCACCGGCGGCGTCGGGCCGACGACCGCACACGAATACATCCTGGCCGGAGCCACGGCGCTGGGTATCGGATCGGAGCTCGTGGATCGGTCGGTGCTCGATGCCGGCCGAGACGGCGAGCTGACGGAGCGCGCTCGGCAGCTGGTGGCGGCGATCCAGGCCGCTCGTTCGACGCTCCAGTCACCGCCGAGCCGACCAGCCTGAAGAGACGGTGGCTTCAGTGTGGGCCAGCGCCGACCATGATGTCGGTCTGCAGCGTGGCATCGGCGCGAACGGGAATGTAGGAATAGGAGTCGATCGGTCGAAACACGAGGTCGGCCTCCCGCGGTTGCGTGGTGGCGCCGTTCTGCAGCCAATCGCCGAGGGTACTCGCTCGTCCAGGAAGGTTGTCGCTGCCTGCCGACGTCCCCAGCGCCACCTTGTCGTCCTTGGCAATGAAAACATTGCCCTCCGAGTAAATCTCGCCGCCCATGGTGCAGGCGCTGGCCGCCGAGCGCCAGCGATCGATCAGATTGTTGAGAACGTGTACTTTGCCGAAACGCAGGCGCGGCGCGTAGCTCTCCGTCTGGTCCCACCAATTGTGGTGGAGCGTGGCGCGGATGTTCACGTCGGTGTCGGCGTCAGTGGTACTGCGGCCGATGAGCAGCACCAACTTGTGCATCGAGAAATGGCACCACGAAACCGTGACATTCGTCGCGCCGTGGGTGATGTCGATGAGACCGTCGCCGTAGTTCGACAAGGAACAGTGATCAACCCATACCGTGTGGGCGCCATCGGCAATCTGGATGGCGTCCTTGTCACCCATATTGTCGCCGACGAAGGTGAGGTTCTCGATGATCACATTGGAGGTGCCGGCCCCCATGACGATCCCGAGGGTTCGGATGGTGATCGCCTTGCCTCTGCCGTCGATTGTCTTGTTCGAGCCGAGGACGATCGGCGACGCGAGCTGGATGTCGCCGGACACGTCGAACACGATCCAGAGCGGCTCGACGCGCTCCGCGGCGTCGCGCAAGGAACCGACGCCGGCATCGTCGAGCGTGGTGACGTGGTACACGCAGCCCTCGGCCCCTCCTGTCGCCAAACGGCCGAACCCCATGGCGTCCGACAATAACGCGAGCGATGTGGCCGGTACCGCTTCTCCCGTCGGGCAAGCACTGGGAGGGACGTCGATTCTCGCGTCGGTTCTCGCGTCGGTTCCCGCTTCGGGAAACGCGGTGTCCGCCAGAGAGTTGCCGTCGGATCCGGCGCTGCCATCCGGAGCAGAGCCCTCTTCTCCCAAAGCAGCGTCGAAGAACGGCAGATCGCCGAGCACCACGTCGCGGCTCGCGCCGCAGCCCCAGAAGAGGCACAAAGCCAAAGGTCCGACGACGCCGCGAAGGACTGCCACGACCGCCTTACGGCTCTCGCACCAGCGCCTTCAGCCGCTCGGAGTGCGTGCTATCGGGATGCAGAGCTTGAAAACGCTGGGCGAGGGACCGCGCAGTCGCACGCTCCCCGCTGCTTACGGCGGCTTCGATCCGCAGGCGAAGTGCTTCCTCCCGCAGTGTGCCTTGAGGAAACAGGCGGTCGTAGCGATTGAGTCGATCGATGGCGCGCTTCGGCTCACCGGTGCCGAGGGCTTCCCTGGCGAGATCGAGCGCCTCGATCTCGCTCGCGATCGATCGATCGGCGGCGCGCGGTTCGGCGACTGTGGTCGCCGTCGCCAAGGTGGTGCTGCGCTTCGGTCGCGACAGTGCGGGCGACGCTGGCACGGAAGTACGGGCGACAGGGGGCGCGAGAGACGCGGATGGCTCGACGGCGTTGACCGGAGAGGGCGCCGGCAATGGCTGGGGCATGACGCGAGGCGACTCCTCGCGAGGAGCATGTGAAGCCGAGATGTGACGAGGCAGCTCGGCCACGGCAACAACGGGATCCGGGGGAACGTCGATCTTGGCGTGGACGGCGACCCATCCCGCTGCTCCGGTACCGACGCCGAGCGCCAACACCTGCGCGACCGTCCATGCGCGGGCCTTGGCACCGAGCAATGCCACCGCTTCGGCTTTGGAGACAGTCCCGATCCCCATGAGGAAAAACAGAATCGCCGTACGCCACTTGGCCCGTGCGCTCGGACGCGCGGCTCGACCCGAGGCCAAGAGGAGGCGCTCGATCTCGGTCCCGTCGCCGTCCAGCAGGCGCTTCGGATGGATCATTGTCCGACCACATTGGCGCTGGGAGGGCCAAATGTCGAGTAGCGCCGGACCAAAGCACTGAAACGGTCTCTCCCGCGGCGCAGACGCGAGGCAGCCGTCCCGAGGGGGACCTCTACCAACGCCGCGATTTCGGGCATGGTAAACCCCTCGAGCTCGTAGAGAACGAACACGTCCCGGAGCTCGGGCTCCAGTTGATCGAGAATGAGATCGAGCACTTGACGGGCCCGTTTCTGGTCGGTGAGCTCGTCGACGCCGGGCTGATCGGAGCAGGCGAAGTCGATTTCACCGGGCACTTCGCGCGGTACACCGCGACGTACGACGTGCGCCACGCGCAGCGCGGTCCCGAAGAGGAACGACTTTTCGCTCCCCCGCACGACGTCGGCGTGCCGTTCGGCGTACACCAAGAAGACCTGTTGGGCCGCATCATCGAGGCGATCGGCTGGGACGCCGAGCCCTCGCAGAAGACGCCAGATCCCGTCATAGGTCTCTTTGAATAGGTGATGGAGCTCGAGAGCTCCGAGGGAAGACGCGGGGAGCGCTACTCGCGCGTCGAGTAGCCTATCGAGCATGATTTAGCCTCTCGAGCATTTCCCGATTGTAGCATCAACATGTCGCTTCTCGCCAGCGCTCGATCGAAAGTGGATAGACCACTTTTACCGCCTGACTCCGCCCGCCCAACCCTTCCGCGATTGCGGAATCTATTATGGAATGCGCACGATGAATCCGAGGGCCACGACGCCCCCGATCCAGCCAACGCGGTGAAAGGGGCGAGTACCGAAAAGGAAACGATCCCGCCATACCGGAAACATACATCCTGCATCGAGTTCCAACCCAATGGTCTGGCCGAGCATCCATTCCAGCCGCCCTCCCATGCCGATATCGGCCCAGGGCAGGGTTCTCTCCCGTGGTTGCAGCGCGTCGGACCCTCGGGCGAACACGAGCCCGACGTCGGCCACGACGCAAGGACGAAGCACGAGCGGTCCTGCCGGGGGCAACCGCAATGGGCAGATCTCGAAGTTCGTGGCCGCGTAGCCGAAATGCGCGGTCCCGCCTTCCACGATGAATCCCGCGTGGGTCGCATATCCCAGGGACGCGCGGAACGACGGAGCGATCACGCGCGCCGCGAGATGCAAGAACTCGGCACTGGCGCGGGCACCGAAGAGGGGCTCGGGAGCGATGGCCCCGACGCCCCAAGCGGCCACTCCTCCGCGAAAGGTCCAGCGCGGCGCATCGTTGGGGAGCACAGAGAGCGAGGATGGGGGCGCAGGCACGCGCGTCGGTGCGACGGGTGTGCTCGCCGTCGGCGCGGGAGTGGGTTGAATCGGCTCCGTTTCTACGGGAGCCGCCGGTGGCGCGTCCGACGCACTCGCGCGCGGGTTGACCGCGAGCGCCACGATGAGGGCCAGTGCATCCACCGCCTCGTTGCAGTCCGTTGCTTCGATCTCGCGTACCGTTTGGCGGCCTTCGGGATTGCGAACAGTGAGCCGTCCCGACGTACGGTTTCCCCGCTGCTCGATGTCGACGACGAACATCCGCGCGCGCTCATCGGGACGCGCCATTCGCATACGAGGCGCTCGCGCGCGCGCCCGGGCGAAGAATTGCGCGTCATCGTCGCAGGTCGGCGGAGCGTGGTACTCGAGGCGAACCGGTTCCTCGTCCGCTTGTGCGGCGGCGGATCCGAGCCAGAGGACGGCAGTCGCGGCCACGCGAGCAGCGACGGCGATGGTGGGACGCACCCGGCCGGTTATAACCGAAAATCGCGGGCTTGCATGACCATCCGGGTCCTCTCGCCCCTCCTTTGCTATAGGACGGCGCGATGGATGATCTGAAATTCGACGACCGCGGTCTGCTGCCCGCCGTGGTTCAGGACTGGCTCACGGGTCAGGTGCGGATGTGCGCTTTCGTGAACCGCGATGCCGTGGCCCGCACCATGGAGACCGGGCGCGCCACGTTTTTCAGCCGATCGCGCGGGGCACTATGGGAAAAGGGGGAGACGAGCGGCAACACGCTCCATGTCCGCGAGCTCTACGTCGATTGCGACGCGGATACGCTGTTGATCATGGCCGAGCCAGCGGGCAACTCATGCCATACCGGACAGCCGAGCTGCTTTTTTCGCCGCCTCCAAGGAGGCAAGATCGTCGACGAGACGATGCCCGCGGTCGCTTTTCTGAGCCGGCTCGAAGCGGAGATTCACGGCCGCCGCGCGAGCACCTCGGAAAAGAGTTATACGAAGAGCCTCCTCGAAGCGGGCGCGGCCAAGATCGGGGACAAGGTTCGCGAAGAAGCCGACGAATTCGCCCGCGCCATCGGCTCAGAGAGCGACGATCGCGTCGCCAGCGAAGCCGCCGACGTCGTCTACCATCTCCTCGTGGGGCTCGCGTCGCGCGACGTGCCTTGGCGTGCCGTCATCGACGTCCTTGCGAAGCGCGCGGGAACGAGCGGACACGCGGAGAAGGCATCACGCGCCAAGTGATGGGGATCGCGCCTGCTCGATTTCGGCGGCAGTAAGGGGCTACGCTGGCGGCGCGTCGACGCGCGCGCGGGTAGGCCGCATCAAGGCGCGATCTCGGTTTGCACGGGCGGCGCCTGGCGGCAGAGAGGTTCGCAATCGGGACCGTTGGGTTGTGACTCCGTGTACGACGGCTGCGCGCGGCCGGCACCGACGACGACGTCGTCGCGACGAACGGTGAAGATGAGCGCCTCCGGGGCGCGGTGGAAAACGATCCCATCGACGCGCTGTGGCTCCCCGCCGACCGAACATCCGGACGTGGCCAGTCGCCAAGTCGAGTCGGCGGACGAGCACGTTGGTGGCGTGCCGCATTCGCGCGGAAGTGTGACCTGACAGCTCGAGTTGACGCCGTCCGCGACCACTTCGATCTCATAGCGACCAGGCGCCGGTCGCGCCCGTGAAGCGGACCTCGAAGGAGTCAACGCAACCGATGAGGGTGCACTCCTTGCTCGCGCACCCAGGCAAGAAGACAGCCGTCAGAATCGAAAGGTGTACCAACCAGCGAAGCATGACTTACCGCTAGCATGCTCGGAGACGTGCCGCGCTTCTCCTTACATCGCTGGACGGTGAGCTCGGACGAGATTGCTGCCGCTCGCCGCGTGCTGGCTTGGCGTCATTTCGTCGGGATTCCCCGAGGGTCGCGGTTTTGGAATTCGATCATCCACCCTGGATACTCCGACGGCAGAGCGCTCGCCTCGTCGAGGACCTTGCGGTGCTGCGCGGACAAAGTGACGTCGGCCGCCGCAAGATTGTCGGTCAGTTGCTCGACCGTCTTGGCGCCGATGATGACGCTCGTGACGAAGGGGCGGCCCAGCAGCCAAGCCAGCGCCACGCGCGCCACCGAAACGCCGGTCTCCGTGGCGACCACGCGAAGGGCCGACAAGACGCGGGGCAGCCGTGCGCGATCCACGGGAGGAAAATCGAACCCGGTGCGCCGCGCGCCCTCGGGGCCCGGCTTGTCAGGGTCGAACTTGCCCGAAAGGAGCCCCCCGGCCAGTGGACTCCACGGCAGGATCGCCAAGCCCTCCGATTGTGCCATCGGAACGATCTCGCGCTCGATGTCGCGGCCGGCGATCGAGTAGTAGACTTGCGCGGTCTGAAACCGCGCCAGCCCCTTGGCCTCGGCGTAGCCGATGGCCTTCATCGCCAACCAAGCGCCCCAGTTGCTAAATCCGACGTAGCGCGCCTTTCCCGAACGAACCACATCGTCGAGCGCGCGCACCGTTTCGTCGACGGGCGTCACCGGATCGAATCCATGCACCTGATAGAGGTCGATGTGGTCGAGCCCGAGCCGGCGCAAGCTTCCGTCGATGCTGGCCAGAATGTGGGCGCGTGAAAGCCCCACCTGGTTGACGCCCGGTCCCATCTGGCTGCGCACTTTGGTGGCCACCACGACTTGCTCGCGCGGCCGCGCCAGCGCCTTGAGCGCGTTGCCGAGGAGCTGCTCCGATTCGCCGAAGGAATAGACATCCGCCGTGTCGATGAAATTGACGCCACCGTCGAGCGACGTGCCGACGAGGGTCTCGACTTGCTTTTGTCCAAGTTTCCCAATGGCTTCCCAAAAGCCTTTGCCACCAAAGGTCATCGTGCCGAGACAAAGCTCGGAAACGTAAAGCCCGGTCCGACCGAGAAGGTTGTAGCGCATGGTTCATTCCTCCGCGTGGCCGACGTACGACGACGGTGAGGCTGCCGCAACCTACAGTGTCGTGCACGCCGGGGTGAACCGTGCCCGCTACGGCGAGTCGGCGAGATCCCGATGACCGCGGACCCGTGGCGCGCTGCGACGTAACACCACGCTCGCTCGTGGAGGCTGTGAACAATCTCAGTACCTCTCGGTAGGGAAGACGCGAATCGGACTTAACAGCCACCTTGAAGACAGCGATCCGACGATACCGACTTGTGCCAACTGTGCCGCGGAGTGACGGTGGATGTCGCGATGGCGTCACAAGGGCGATTGCCGATAGCAACGACGCGCTCGTGGATTGCTCGCGAAAAATGCGGCCGCGCTGCTCACCGTCGCGCACCGAGGGCACTCAGTCCCGTTGGGCACGCTCGTTGCTGGTGCCCGAATCGGGCGCGTGCGAATGCGGTGGGTTCGTTTGCCATGGAGCCGGGTTTTCCCGGTCGCGTCGTTGGAAGGCCTGAGTTCCACCGGATCGAAGAGGATTCCCATGAGAGACGAGTGCGATAGCAACAAGAGTCATCCGAATCGACGAAAACGGACGCTTCAACTGGCTCGCTGGGGGATGGTCGTTCTGGTCGCCTCGGCGTGTGGATCGGCCGACAAGTTCGCGGCCGAAACGGACGACGAGTACACCGAGCCGCTCGGCGAAGTCACGATCGGCGAGCCGGGGGGCATCGTGACGACGTTTCCCGCAAGCGATTCACTCGCCGCCGAGGATGGCGGGGTGGGGCCGGCGGATGCGGGCTTCCCGATCGAAGGGGGTCCCGGAGGGCGCGGAGGCGCCGGCGGCGCCGGGGGCACCACCGTCGGAGCGGGCGGCAGTTTTGGAACGGGGGGTTCCGTGATCGGGACCGGATCCGGAGGAAGCAAAGGCGGCAGCTTCGGCACCGGGGGATTTGCCGGTGCCGGCGGGGGCGGCGGCTTCGGTCCGTCGGGGTTCTGGCACTTCGACGACTGCTCACCCGCGTCCAATTTCCTCATCGATTCTTCCGGCAACGGGGCCCACGCGCAGCACGCCATGAACCGCACTTGCGTGGAGGGAATCAGCGGCCTCGGCGTGCAATTTGCCGACAAGAATGACCTGGTGCAGGTCGCGGACCAACCACAGTTCACCGTGGGTCCGCGCGTCGCAGTGGCCGCTTGGGTGAACCCGACGGCCATGGACAAGGATCACCCCATCGTGCTCAAGCGCGAAGGCAACAAGACGGCGTTTTCCCTCGGAATTCACAAAGGGAACCTCGAGATGTCGGTGGTGCTCACCGACGGCAAGACCTTCATCTCCCGCGCCCCCATCGAGGCCAACACCTGGACGCACGTCGGGGGCATGTACGACGGGCGGTTCGTGTTCCTTTTCATGAACGGCGAGCAGGTGGGGCAAGTTGCCGCAGCGGGCACGCTTCGCAATGTGTTTGCCCCCATTCGCATCGGCGCCACGACCCAGTCGCAGTCCTTCAAGGGCGTGATCGACGAAGTTTGGCTTTCGACCAACGTCGTCAGCAAAGAGCAGGTCCTGGCGCTCAGCTGCATCCGCCGCCCAACCACCTTCGCGGTGACGCCAGCGCAGGCGGGCCCGGTGCCGTTCGACACTCCGGCCAACTACCAGGTCAGTGTGGCGAACCATGACACGGGCCGTTGCGGAGGGTCCCCCTACCAGCTGTCCTTCAACCTTTTCGGTTTTACGGAGGCCGCCGCGCTCGCGTCGGCAGCCGATGGGGGCAGCGACTTCCCGGAAGGGGGCAGCGCAGGGTCCTTCGGCACCGGCGGAACGGGAGGGTCGTCGACGACCGGAGGAACGGGAGGGTCGCCGACGCCGACCACCACCGGCGGTCCAACGGGTACCGGGGGGTCGTTCGGTGGTTCGAGGGGAGGGGGTTCGGGCGGCTTCGCTGGCGCAGGTCCTGGCGGAGGGTCCGGTGACGGCGGCTTGCCGCCGCCTTCGAACGGCGGGATTCGGGCCATCGTCAACCCGAATACGATCTTCCTCAATGCGGGGCAGACCGGAACGTTCTCTGCCGACCTCATCGCGTCCGAGGATGCCGAACCCGGCGTCCATCGCGTGCCGTTTACGATCTTCGCCTTCGGACAGCGCTTCGAGGCCCTCAACGGCGAAGTGCTCCTCGAGGTGGCCGAGCCGACCGGCTGCTTCGTTCGTACGCGACGGGAGCTCATGATCACGAACACGAGCGTCGTCGACGATCCGGTGCGAACGACGTTCGACCCGAACGTGCCCACCAGCCATCCCGAGAGCCGCGGCGTTTGGACCTTCGGGCGGCTCATGCGCGACATGGCTCGCACGCCGGAAGAGGCGCCCGCTCTGGCCGAGCATCTCTTTCAATCGTGGTTCACCAATCAAACGGTGAATGGATTTACCGTGTTCGCGCGTCCACGCATCCAACAAATCCTTTTCGACAACTGGCCACGCACGTCCGACGGGGCGCTCGATCTCGATCGTTCACCTCTTCAACTGCTGGCCATCGTCAACCGCATCGACGAGCGCGACCTCGCGCAGGGAAATGCGGGAGAAGGACGGTTCGTATTCGGCGTGATCTCGCCTTTTGGTCCCGTGGAGTTCACGGTCATCACCGAGTACAAGCTCCTCGCGGAGACGGAAGAGGATGTCCTCGATTGGGCCAACCGGTGGCACGCCCTTTCGATGCTCCCCTTTCCCTCGGAAGAGTATAACGCTGCCCTGGAGGCTCTCACGCTGCGGTTCACCGGTCGCAACTCCGCACCGCTCCGGGTCAACGGCAACGCGCTCTCACAGCTTCGCACCAACGAGATCGCGATCTCCAACGACGGCCGCTGGGAGCTTCGCGAGTTCGCGTTGTCGGAAGGGACTGGATTTCTCGAGCCGGCGACGATCAAGTTGACGCCCGATCTCGGCTTCAACGGCAGCCAGATCCTCGCCGATTACGTGAACCAGAACCAAGAGGCCATCATCGCCGAGCAGCACGTGGTCCCCGAGCAGTTCCAAGGCCAGGCATTCTTGGCAGGCTCGGTCTTCAACGACCTCATCTTCTGGCAGGCGCCCGGCATTTCCAACAACGAGGCGCGTCACAAGCTGTCGCTCAATACGTGCAATGGGTGCCACGGACCGGAAACCCAGACCACATTCCTGATCATCGGGCCGCGGTTCCCGGGTTCGGAATCATTCCTCTCGCCGTTCCTCACGGGAACGTCGGCGTTCGATCCGTTCTCCGGGCAGGTTCGCTCGTTGAACGATCTGTCGCGGAGGAATGCGGACCTGAAAGGGCTGGTTTGTGCGACACCGGGGCTGCGAGCCTCGGGTGCCACCGGCGCGACGTCGATCGCCAAGGGGATTCAGCGGGTGCATTGAGGGTCATCGATAAGCCATAAGAACGGTGCGGGGCACGGAGCCGGCTCGAAGCCGACTCCGTGCCCCGCGCTCATTTAGGGGCCGCAGGTGCTCAGTTCAACGGAATGAAGGCTCGGCGGACATTCACCATGCATACCCCTTCTCCGGGTGGGTGAGCTCCCAATACCTGCCGTCCTCAGCATCCCGATGTAGCGCGTCCCAACCAGTCGCGTCGGTGGCGACTTTCGTCAAGCGATTCATTGCCGTGCCGAAAGAACATTGCAGCATTTGGCGCCCGCTAAGCGTCCGTCGCCGTACACAAACGGCGAAGCAGCGAGGAGGAACGATGAGTTTCCTGCGCGCCTCGACCATCTCCGTCATTTCGATTGGTGTCCTAGCTGCTGCCTTCTCCGGGTGCAGTATCGATTCTCCCGACAGGTCGGACGAGGGTGGCATCCCGAGGACGGGAAGTGGCGGCGCCGGCGTGGATACGACCGGTGGCGCCCCGACGACGGGGAGCGGCGGCACAAGAGGCCCCGTCATCGGGACCGGAGGTGCGACCGGTACCATCGATCCTGGCCAACCGGATGCCGGATCCGCTGGCGGCGGCCTTACTGCGGACGCGGCGTGCTTGGCGGACCCTGTGCGAGGCGAGAAAAGGCAGGTCGATCTCTACCTCATGATGGATAGCTCGGGTTCGATGATGAACGTCGATCCGGGTCAAACCGCGTCGCGATGGGATCTGCTCCGAGCGGCACTGCCGATCTTCCTGAGCAATCCGACCAACGCAGGGATGATGGTGGGGCTCGATTTCTTTCCGGAGGCGGGGCCAGGGCCCGGTGGCAATACCAACGCCAACCCGTCGTGCAACGTGGCCGACTACTCGATGGCCAACGTACCCATCGCCATGCTGCCCGGGCTGAACAACGCGCAGATCGATGCCGTCACGGCAGCCGTCAACGGGCGCATGGTGCAGGGCAGCACGCCGACGACGCCGGCCCTCACCGGCGCCCTCACCGTGGCGAGGGATTGGCAGATGGCCCATCCCGACCGTTCGCTGAACGTGGTCCTCCTGAGCGACGGGGAGCCGACCATGTGCATGCCCAACTCGATCGAGACGGCCTCCGCCCTGGCACGAATGTTCGCGACGGGCACGCCGCCCATCAAAACGTATGTGCTCGGCATCGGTCCGTTTCTCAACAACCTGAATCAGATCGCTCAGGGTGGCGGCACCGGGATGGCGTACCTCGTCGACATGGGCGGCGCTGCAGCACTCGTCGCTGCCCTCGCCGCCATCCGCCAGAGTACGCTCAGCTGCGACTACAAAATCCCAACCTTGGATGGCGGACTCGATCTCAAGAAGATCAACGTGAGCACGCGCGTCGGACCTACGGGGATGCACGCCGAAATCTTGCAGGTGGCGGATGCCATCTCGTGCGGCACCGGCCCCGGGTGGTTTTTCGATAACGCCGTGAATCCCACCAAGATCACCCTCTGCCCGGGCACTTGCGGACCGCTGCAGGTGACCGACGGGAGCGAGCTCCAAGTCCTCATCGGCTGCCCGACCCGGATCCGCCCCCCGCCGAACTGAGTCCACTGCGGAGTCGGAGTGAGGCGGCGAGCCCGAGTGCTAGCGGCGTGACGGCGAAGATAGCGCGTTGACCGTCGCCACCGCAGAGTGCACGCAGAGTGCAGTGAGTTCGGACGGTTCGCCCGCAGGGAGCTCGATCTGTTGGGCGAGCCGGGTGAGACGTGCGGCGAGATCGACTCGTTCGGGGTTGGCTCCGGACTCGATGAGTATCGGCGCCGCGTGTCGGGCGAAGACCGTCATGCGATCCAGCGGGGCGAGCGAGGATGGCGCCGAGTCGAGCGATGCTTGCACGGCTTGCACGATGGAGCTGGGAAGGCGGTTGCGGTTGAGCAGTTCGCTTCCAATCTCGGGGCTGGAGTGCCCGTAGCGCTCGCGCTCGCGAGAAGCTCGAATCGTCCAGTCGCCGCCGCTCTCAGCGCGCAACTCGAGATAGGAAGCGCCGTCGATGGCCGTGCAGGCCATGGCACCCACCTCGCACAAAAGGCCGCAGACGTAGGCGGTTCCGATGGAAGCAAAGCCGCTTTTGTCGGCGAGATCGCGAACGATCGCCCCCGAGAGAACGGAAGCCGCGCGCAGATCGTTCGAAAACTCGCCCACCGTGGGGAAGGCGGCCAAGATCGCCATCGCGCCTGCCATTTGCCGAAGCTCGCCGAGGCCGAGTCTCAGGACAGCTTGCACCAAATCGGTGACCGGGAGCCCCCTGGCGTAAGCCGTACTGTTGGCGAGCCTCATGACTTCCACCGTGAGAGCCGGGTCGGTCGAGAGGACGTGCCCGACCTCTTTGATGTCGACATCGGGGTCGCTGGTGAGAGCAAGAATTCTGTGCGCTGACGCCGGGAGCGGGCACAGTGTCACGACGCGGTCGATCAAGTCCGACATCGGTTGCTGGACGGTCGGCTGTAAGCTCATGGCTCGTGGAGGATACCATCGCCAGGTCGCCCGAGGACGCACCCAAAACATGTTGTGGTAGTCGTGAATACGCGCCAATAGCTGCCAGGGCGCGCCGCCAACCGTTTCGTCGGCCGGCCTCGTTCAAGAAGGGCTGTCGCCGAGCCCTGCCAAAAAATCGACCAGCGATGGGGCCCCGTGATGAATACGTCTACAACCCCTGCACGACGCCGAACCATAGACCCACCTGCCCAAAGCTCGCTTGCTCTCTCAGGTACGTGCCGTAAACGCGCGAGCGGTCGGTGTTTCCCCCGCCGACCGCGAGCTCGAGTGAGACGAGCAGCCAGGTCTGCGGAGCAAGCGGAGTCCGAATGTCCGGTGCGATGGCGAAGCTCGAACCGAACCAAACGACGTTGCTGCGAGAGGTCCAATTGGTGTTGGGCACGGGAACGTCGGTGATGCGCAGGAACGTCAGGCCCGCTTTGCCGCTCACGCCGATCTCGGTGCCGCCGCGGAGCGTCCAGTGGGTCCGGATGGAGAGGGCGGGGAGCACCATGTCCGGACCGTCGTCGTGGGCGACTCTGAAATAGGTCGCGCCGGCGCCTAGCTCGATGGCCCGCGCGATCCGGAAAGAGTAACTGAGGCGCGCCCCGGCCCCGAAACCGCTCTGGTGCCAGTGACCGTCATCCCCCGGTGGGATGAATGTGAATGCCGGGCCCAGTGCGCCGGTCACGCGGTGCCTCACGGTCACGGTCTCCTCGTCGGCAAGAGCGCTCGTGGCGACGGAGGAAATGGCGAGGAGCGCGCCAAGCACGGGCAGAGATCGGATCATACCCTCGCATTCGCAAAGGCCGTGCCCATTCCCGGTTCTGCCCGCAGCTCGGCACACCAAGCTCCCTGGAACGCGATCCCATACCCGCCGCTACTGATCATCGGCAGCGTTGTCGAATGGGAAAAAAATGCGCAAAAGCACGTGGTGAATTGCTCGAAGGTCGTGCGTTCTTCAGCGCTCCTGTATACTACCGCTTTCTGTCGGGATACTCGCGCGCCATGCTATTCAATGTCGTCGAAGCGGGAAACCTACCGAAAGGTGGGATAATTACCGATGACTTGATGAACGTGCAGGGCCGATTTGTCGCCAGTGATGGCACATGGGTCGACGGAGCCGCAGCTGCGGCCCAAGGCGGACGAAGAGAGTCTCTTCGTCAATAACGGAATCAACAGCGGTGCCGCGCACTGACCGTCGGCTACCGGAGCGGCTCAGAGCATTTCCGGCTCTGTTCCTGCTTCTTCGGTTCGCACCTGCCCCGCGGAAATTACTGACAGCCACGCGGTTGAGCGGTGGCGGCGAACCTTCCGTGGTCGTGAAGTAGTAGCCGCGCCCATCGGGTGAACGCATTCCCAGTCCGCGATGGGGATGGTTGCCGTTGTAACGGGCATGTCCTGCGGAGGGCCCTCGCCGAGTCGTAGTCGCCGCACGCGAGTCCGCGGAGTACCCACCGCTGCAGCTCCGTTCACCAAGCTCCTTGGAACGCGATTCCATACGCGTCGCTGCCGATCATCGGCACGGCGAAAGTCGCGCGCGCGGGGCGCGCGGAGCGGCCATCGCTCGATCCCGAAGTCAGAACCAAGATGGCTCCCGTCACGAGCAACGCTCCCCCCCCGATAAGGCCGCTGTAGGCCACGAACCCGCGATTTTTGGCGCGGTTGCGGGCGCTGAAGTAGGCCTCGAGCTCGGCTTGATCCCGGCATTCCGTGCCAGCCGGGCCGCTCGCGCAAAAGTCGTCGGCGAGCCTGGCGGAGGATCGACTGAGGTTCTCGAAGACCGCGCCGAGGGCGATGCCGGCCACGCCAGTGCCCACCATGATCCACCCGACCGTGGGAGCGACGTTCGAGGAGGTTCTGCTGGGCGACGCGACATCGACGCGCCCAGCGGGCCCTGCAACATGGGCCGCTTCGGCCGTCGTGTCCGCAGGAGGTGAGACCGAGGGGGTCGGCGACGCGTCCACCCTCGGTGCAGTGGTCGTCGCGCCGATCTTGGCCCCGTCGTCCTCGAGGTCGGGCACGACTACGATCGAGACGGCGGCGCTCGGGCCAATCTCGATCGTCGTTTTCCAGAGCTGCTTGTGGGCTGCGCGCGCTTCGATGACATAGGTGCCGGGATCGACGGGAACCGGTAGGTCCCATTGCGGGCGCCCGACCACCGATCCGTTGCGCAGAACCTCGACCTCGTTGTCCGGCGTCTTCACGCGAATGAGGAGGCGGGACAGTCGCGGCTCGAGCTCCTGCGCCCGCTTGCGCGCCAATTTCTCGCGATCCTTTTGTCCCGCCGATCGAGCGCTCATCGCTACCTCGAGAAAGAGCGACCACGCGCTTGCCGTGCGCCCGGTATGCTCCCAACAGTCCGCGAGGTTGAGGCGTGTTCCGATTCCGGAGTCGAGCCGCAGACTTTCCTCGAACTTGGGACAGGCCTGCTCGAAACGTCGCTCGGAAACGAGCTTGCGCCCTTCGTTGAAGAGGATCTGCGCGGCCGCGCTATCGCTCGTTTGCCCGAGCGCCGTATTCGGACCGACGAAGAGCAAGGAGCCGAAAGCGAGCCCCCACGTCCGAGATTTCATCCTAGCGATCATTGGTTGGCCGACGCTCGGCCGCGATTGCGAAGGAGACCTTCCCGTGCGAAATCGTCGGCTTCGACAGGCTCCTACCACACCCATTTTTGCTTCGCACGGCGTCTCGGGTTTGCAGCGAAGCCGCGAGAGAAGTATGCGGGTAAGGATGATGCTGAGGGATCTCTTGCGCGCTTGCCCCTCGCGGGTGTGGGCGGTCGCAGTCCTCATCGTGATCCTGGCCGTCGGCTGTACCAGCGACGAGCCTTTGCGGAGCGGCCTCGCCGAGGGGTGCCTGCTCAATTCGGACTGCAATTCACCGCTCGTCTGCGCGTTTCGGCGGTGTCACAACGCGTGCGAGAGCTCCCGGGATTGTGCCCCGGGTTTGCGCTGCGTCGTGAGCGATCGGCCCTTCCACGTCTGTCAGCTGGAGTCCGAACGAACGTGTACCTACAACTCCCATTGCCCCGAAGGGCAGGTTTGCGCGGTCGATGCCCAGTGCCGCGATCGGTGCCAGGCAGATACTGACTGCTTGCGGGGGCAGAGCTGCACGTCGGGCACCTGCGCGGAGCCGAGCGAGCTTCGCGAAGGAAAGCTGCCGGTGGCGCTCGTGGATGGCGGGCCTTCGAGTGGGCAGCCCTGCGTGTACAATTCGCAATGTCCCGATCGACTCGTCTGCAAAGGGGGACTCTGTCAGAGCGAATGCCTGTCGTCGGGCGATTGTTCGAACGGGCGGCAGTGCGTCCAAAATCGCTGCCAAGTGCGCGTGTGCCCCGAAATGGACGCCGGGGCGGGCCTCGCCTGCTCGTACAGCTCGGACTGCCTGGCGCCGCTCGTGTGTCGGAGCGCAACATGCACTTGCGAATGCAACGGCGGCGGCGACTGCCCTGCGGGCTACGACTGCACGGGTAACCGCTGCACCTTGCAGGAGATCGACACCATCGGTCCCGAAGGGGGCGTGGTGGTGTCGTTGGATCGGCGTCTGACGCTGGAAGTGCCGCCGGGGGCGCTCGGCGTGCGCTTGCACATCACCATCACGACCGCGGAAGCGTGGCCCGCGGGGGCGCTCGGCCCGGTGTTCGAGGTGCGCCCTTCCGGCACGAGGTTCGCCGTACCGGCCACGTTCGTTTATCGCTTCCAGGCCGCTGACATCGCGCCCTTCGCGGCGGCGACCGTTCGGCTCGCCGTGGCCGAGGGGCCTTCGTGGAATCGATTCGCGACCGTCGTCAATGTCGCGATGGGGACGGCGACCGCGCCAACGACGCATTTGTCGACTTATGGGCTGGTAGGTCCGGAAGGTCCCGGCGTGGACGGCGGGGCCGACAGGAGCGAAGACGCGCGCGATGCTGGGCAGGACGCCAGCGCGTGCACGGCGGCAGCGTGCAGCGGGACCGTGATCGACGGCTGTTGCCCGAGCAGCTGCACGCCGCTGACGGACACGGATTGCCAAGGCTGCGGCAACGGGCGCATCGATACGGGGGAGACGTGCGATCCACCGGGATCGTGCCCCGTTTGCGACGACCAGAACGACTGCACTGCCGATACGCAGACGGGCACGGCGACGACTTGCAACGTGGTGTGCAGCGCTACCCCGAAAACGTGCTCCAACGCCGGCAAGGACAGGTGCTGCCCCGTCGGCTGCACGGCGCAAAACGACACCGATTGCGCGGGTTGCGGTGACGGCGTCGTCGATCCAACGGCGGGCGAAACCTGCGATCCGCCGGGCACCTGTCCGACAGCTTGCACGCCCGGGCAGTGCTGGGAAGTGAAGACGTTTACCGGATCGGCCGCGACCTGCAACGCGCGCTGCTCGATGACGCAACTCCCGTGCAGCGGCACGACGAGGGACGGCTGTTGTCCTCCCGCTTGCAACACGTCGCCAGCCAATCGGGACACGGACTGTCCCGCCACGTGCGGCAACGGCATCGTCGACACCGGCGAGACGTGCGACCCCCTGCAGACCTGCCCGGTGACGTGCGCGCAGCAAGCGTGCACGCTTCGTTCGTTGGCGAACGGCGGAACCTGTCAGGCGGTCTGCCAGATTTCGGGCACGCAGACCCAATGCGCGAGCGACGATGGATGTTGTCCAGCCGCCTGCAACGCCGTGAACGACAACAACTGCAGCGCGGTCTGTGGCAACGGCGTGCTCGAGCCGGGGGAGCGCTGCGAAGGGGCGAGTTGCCCGACGTCGTGTCCGAACGTGGGCTGCATGCTCCGGGCGATGCAAGGTACGTTGTGCCAGCGCCAGTGCGTCGACGCGGGCAATGTCAGCACCTGCGTGACCGGCGACGGCTGTTGCCCAGCCAACTGCACCGCCATGAACGACGCCGATTGCTCGGGCTGCGGCAACGGACGCGTGGAAGCGGGGGAGACGTGCGATCCGCCGGGCTCGTGTCCTGTGTGCGACGATCAAGACGATTGTACGGCCGATATGCAAACGGGTAGCGCTGCCACGTGCGACGTCGTCTGCGGCCATGCGGCCAAGACTTGTTCCGCCGCCGGCAACGACCGATGCTGCCCTGCTGGTTGCACCGCCGGCAACGACTCGGACTGCGCCGGTTGTGGGGACGGGGTCGTCGACCCTACCGCGGGAGAGACGTGCGATCCGCCGTCTTCGTGTCCGACGGCGTGTACGCCGGGGCAATGTTGGGAAGTGAAGACGTTGACTGGCTCACCCGCTACCTGCAACGCGCGCTGCTCCACGACGCAGCTGGCGTGCAGCGGCCGGAGGGTGGACGGTTGCTGTCCGCCGGGTTGCAACACGTCGACGGGCAACAGTGACGGCGATTGTCCCGCGATGTGCGGCAACGGCACGGTCGAAACGGGGGAGACGTGCGATCCGCTGTCGTCGTGTCCGACGTCGTGTCCGCAATTGGGGTGCACCCTGCAGAGCCTTCGCAACGGTGGAACTTGCGCGGCCGCGTGCGAGAGCGCCGGCGCCCAGACGAGATGCGTGAACAACGACGCGTGCTGCCCGACGGCATGCAATTCGCTCGGCGATAACGACTGCGCGCCCGTGTGCGGCAACGGCGTCGTCGAGGCCGGCGAGCTTTGCGACGGCAACTGCCCCGCGGCCTGTCCTCAAGTGGCGTGCACGCTTCGTACGCTCTCGAACGGCGGTACGTGCCAAGCCGCGTGCGTCGACACCGGTACGCAAACGAGATGCGTCAACGGCGACGGTTGCTGCCCTTCGACGGGGTGCAACGCGACGACCGACAATGATTGCGCGCCCGTGTGCGGCAACGGCGTGATCGAGCCCCCGGAAACGTGCGACGGCAACTGCCCGACCGCGGTCACGTGTGTGGACGACGCCAACAACGTCCGCAAGTTCGACGCCGGCACCGCCGGGTCATGCGACGAGATCTGCATCTCGACGCCGCGCCCTTGCCAAGCGGACGGCTGGTGCCCGACGACGTGCAGCAGCAGCAACGACCCCGACTGCCCGCCGGCCAACGATCTGTGCAAGGGCGCCGTCGATATCACCAATGGCGGAACGTACGCCGTCGAACTCACCAGCAGCGCCCGACAAGACACGACGGAAGCGTGCTCGACCAAGGGTCCGGAGGTCTTCTACACCTTCACGCTGAAAGGCTCGGAGTTCGTTTACCTCGCGGCGCTCGACAGCGCCTCACCGGCCAAAGAAGCTCCCGTGAGCATCGAAATGTATTCCGGCGCCTGTCCCCCGCCGGAAGGAACCGGGCAGTTGCTCGCGTGCGACGCGGGCGGCGGCGGCGAGCTCTGCGGGCGTGCGCGTTTTCCCGTCGTCACCAGCCGGACGCTGGGCGGCAAGCCACTTTCTCCTGGACAGTATTTCGTGGCGGTGCGCAGCCTCGCCGGCGCGGGCAAGTGGACCCTCACGTACCACCATGTGCCGCTCGAGTGCGTGCAGCAGGGCGTGATGACACCGACGCAGCAGCTCACGTTCCTCGCGGGCAACACGTGCTCGCACGGCAACCACAGCGCGCCGACGTGCTCGACGCACGAGGAAGACGACAATTACGCGGTCTTCAAGTGTCCCAACCATTCCCTGCATTTCACGACGTGCAGTCCCGAGACCACGTCGGACACCGTGCTTTCGGCCGTGCTCGGCTCGATGACCTACAACGCGACCACGGGCCAATGCGTCGCGCTCGGCGCGAAAGAAGTCGCGTGCAGCGCGGACCTCGACGCCAACCTGTGCGGCCGGCGCCCCGACGCGGCCGAGCTCACGGATGTCGCGAGGGGCGAACATGGCTTCCTCACCGTCAGCGTCGACACGGCAAAAGGGTGCGGTGCGTACATGATCGGAAGTGACTTCAAGCTGATTGCCGAGCACCCGTGAGGGCGGGCATCTGACAGCGTATTGCTAGGTATGGGAGGCCCATTGAGAGCAAGGTTCGCTTTTCGCGCGGTCGTAGGGCGATGGCTTTTGGCGTCGTTCCTTCTGGCGACGCTCGCCGTCGCTTGTACGAACGACGATCCGCCGCTCGCACGTTTGGCGCAGGGATGTCTCATCAATTCGGACTGCGCCGCGCCGCTCGTCTGTGCGTTCCAGCGATGTCACAACGCGTGCGAGTCGACGCGCGACTGCCCGGCCGGACTGCGCTGTGTCGGCAGCGACGGACCTCTGCACGTGTGCCAGCTCGAGGAAGAACGGTCCTGCCTCTACAATTCCGAATGCCCCGAGGGGCAAAAATGCGGCACCGACGCCGAGTGCCGTGATCAATGCCAGGGCGAGGCCGATTGCCTGAAGGATCAGCTGTGCGTTTCGGGGACCTGCGCCGAACCGACCGAGCTTCGCGACGGCGGATTGCCTGTCGTGGCGAAGGACGCGGGCCCTTCCTCCGGGCAGCCGTGCACCTACAACACCGAGTGCCCCGAGCGGCTCGTGTGCCGCGTGGGTCTTTGCCAGCTCGAGTGCTTGTCGTCGGTCGACTGCACGGAGGGCAGGCAGTGCGTACAGAACCGTTGCCTGATTCCCCTCTGCCCCGAAGTCGATGCAGGGTCCGGTATCGCGTGCGCGTTCAACTCGGATTGCCCCGGGGGGCTGATCTGCAGGAGCGGATCGTGCACCTGCGAGTGCCGCGTCGGCGCCGACTGCCCTGTGGGCTACGACTGCATCAGCGCCCGCTGCACGCCGACTCGAGTCGACTCGATCGGGCCGGACGGCGGCATCATCGTCTCGCCCGATCGCCGCCTCACGCTCGAAGTGCCCGCCGGTGCACTCGCGTTTCGGGTTCACTTGACGGTCGAGCTCGGCGAAGCGTGGCCGGCCGGCGCGCTCGGCCCTGTCTTCGAGGTGCGTCCCTCGGGCACGACGTTCGCCGTGCCGGCGACGCTGGTGTACCGTTACCAGACGGCCGACATTGCCCCGGCCGTCCCCGCCGAGCTTCGCATGGCGCTGGCGGTGGGATCGACGTGGTCACCGCTGCCGACGACGGTCGTCGATGCGGCGATGATGGTCGTGACGGCCCAGACGACCCACCTGTCGACGTACGGTTTGATTCGGGTGAGTCAAACGCCGTCCGACGCGAGCGCGCCGGACGGGCCGAGAACCAACGTCGAAGCGAGTCGCGACGCACCCGGCGAAGCCAGCGACTAACGACCAAGCGCGCGGCCCCCGCGCTCCGCTCGTCTGGATGCCGCGCCAAGCTGCCAGCAATGAACGGTCCCTTGGTCCCGCGTTCCATGCCGACCTGGGCGATGCTTGAGGTAAGCTCGCCCCTATGAAGCCCTCGCTCTTCGTGGCGATTCTTGCCGCATGGTGGCCTCTTTTGGCGCTCGCCGGATGCGCTCAGAAAATGGCCCCTCCGCCGTACACCGCCGAACAGATCCGCGCTGCCAACCCACCGGGCACCGTGTACCGGTACAAGGTCGAAACCGCCGGCCAGCCGATGCAAATCAGGGTGATGGAGTTTACGAGCGGCGGCTCCGCCGAAAAGGCCGAGGTACGGAACCGGCTGCTCGACGAAGGCGGACGAGAAACGACGCCGCCGAGCGTCGATCGCGCGGCCTGGGACGAACTGCGGCGCCACGGCGAATTTCCGCAGTCGGCCCTGACCGTCCACCCGGGGACCATCGAGGTGCCGGCCGGAAAGTTCGAGGTGATGGTCTACACGGTGCAAGCGCCGGACGGCGATACGATGCGATTTTACTTCGCCAACGGGTACGCCGGCCCGCCGGTCCTCTTCTACAAAGAGCGAGCCGGCGTGCGGCTCATGACGTCGACCTTGATCGAACGCAAATCGGGCGGATAACCCCGGCTCTCCCCGACCCCCCCGCGTCGGCCATGCAACTTGAATGGTGATGCCGATTTCTCCGGCAATCGCGCGCGGCGCGAGTTTGCGCTTGGTTCGTCTCTTGGCCGAAGGAGGCATGGAACGACGATCCGTTCGATCCGACGACGTTCGCGTCAGTCGCGAGCTACGAGGATGAACGAAGGTGCAATCAATTTGTAAAGTGAAAGGACTGGCTCAATGTAGGGAAGTGTGACTATTGTAATCATCCTATCCAAAGCACGTCCGGCGCACGCAGTCGTTGCAGCTCGGGATTTCCAACAAAATCAGCCTTCTCCGAGGTTTCTGCCGATGAGAGCGTCCAACCTACGTGTCGCAACGTTGATCCTCTGCGCAGCTGCGGCAAGCTCGGTCTCGTGTGCCAATTTGCTCGGTCTCGATGAACCGGAGCTCATCGAGCCTCGTGATGGCGATGCCTCGAACTCGGGCGGTGCGCCGGGGTTCGAAGGCGGCTTCGACGCTCCGAAGCAAGACGGTAGGGGCGGCAGCTCGGGCCAAGATGGAGCCAACGGCCGAGACGGCGCCAACCAAGACGGCGCCAATGTCGATATCGACGCGCGCACCATCGACGGCGGTTCGGACGTTTCCGTCGATCAGCGCGACGATCGCACCGACGGCGCCGACGCGCGGTTCGACCTCAGCGTGGACACGACCCCTCCGGACGTCGTCATCGGCAACGACGGACCTCCTGATGGGAGCCGCTGCAATCCGACCTCGTGTCCGACCGGTTGTTGCGACTCGAACGATCAATGCGTCACGACGCCTTCGCCGGGTGCGTGTGGAACCGGCGGTGCGCGCTGCAACACTTGCGCAACCGGTCAAGAGTGCAATCAGGGAGCTTGCTCGTGTGGGAGCACGTGCACGACGGGATGCTGTACGAGTTCCGGCGCGTGCGTGACCCCGTCGGACATGGCATGCGGCGCGCCTGGAACGGCATGTCTCGCCTGTAGCGACGGGCAGGTCTGCAGCGCAGAGGGCAAGTGCGTCTGCACGGCTGCTTCCTGTCCGGACGGCTGTTGCGAAACCGCCGGCGCATGCGTCCGCTACCCAGGTCAAAACAAGGACAAGTGTGGCTCCGGCGGCGTTGCTTGTGGCGCATGCCCCGCTGGTCAAGCGTGCAGCGCGGCAGGTGTTTGCGAGTGCACCCCGACATCTTGTCCGACGGGCTGTTGCGACGGAAAGAAATGCGTCCTGCCGGGCGATCAAACGACGATGGCTTGCGGCTCGGGCGGCAACGCCTGCGGCACGTGCGCGACCGGACAAAGCTGCGCGAGCGGCGCCTGCAGCTGCGGGGGAGGGGCCTGCGCGGGATGCTGCGCCGAAGGTACCTGCAACACCACACCGACCGCAGCGAGCTGCGGAGCCGGCGGCGGCACGTGCGTCAAGTGCGAGCCAAAACAGGAGTGCAACGCTCAGGGCAAGTGCGCGTGCACGCCCAACTCTTGTCCCAACGGGTGTTGTGACGAGAACGGCATTTGCCAGGAGGCGGGCAGCAACGCCGCGTGCGGCACCGGCGGATTGACGTGCAAGAAGTGCGAGGCGGGACTCGAATGCAGCGCCGGTCTGTGCAAATGCACCACGACCTCGTGCGCCAACGGCTGCTGCAAGGGAACCGACATCTGCGTCGTTGGCGGCGGGGTTTCCGCCTGTGGCGCGGGGGGCGAGCAATGTTCGACCTGCAGCCCCGGCCAGCGCTGCAACGGCAACGACTGCATCTGTGACACGACCTCGTCATGCAACGGCTGCTGCGACACGAACAAAATTTGCCAAACCAGCGGCAACAACACGTGCGGCGGAGGAGGCAGCCCGTGCACCAAATGCGGCACCGGCCAAACGTGCGACGGCGCGTCGTGCATCTGCACAGCAAACTCCTGTGCGGGGGGATGCTGCAGCGGAGCCGGCTGCCTTCCTTACGGTCAGCAGAACAACGACGCGTGCGGCGTCAGTGGCACGTGCGCCAAATGTCCCGCCGGGACGCGATGCAACACGACCAACGGGCAATGCGAGTGTACGCCTGCCACCTGTCTCGGTGGGTGTTGTGAAGGGAACGTCTGCCGCCCCTATGCGAGCCAGAACACGACCCTCTGCGGCAAAGGCGGCGAGACATGCCACGGCTGCCAGAATGCGCAACGGTGCACGAGCGGTGAGTGCAAGTGCGACACGGCGTTGTGTCCCGGTGGTTGCTGCGAGCCGGGCACGGAGCTTTGCCGCACGACAGGCTCGGGCACCGCGGTCTGCGGTCGAGGAACGACGTGCACCGCTTGCGCCACCGGGCTCACGTGCAACGGGGCGTCGTGCATTTGCACCGCTTCGTCGTGCGGTGAACTCGGCTGCTGCCAAAACAACGACACCTGCCTGCCCTTCGAAAGGCAAGACAACGACAACTGCGGCATCAACGGCAGCTGCGGCGCCTGCGTGCCTGATTTGCAGGTCTGCACGACCGAGGGCTGCTACCTCTACCAAACGTGCGGCGGAATTGCAGGCGTTGTGTGCTCGTCGACCGAGTTCTGCGACGGGCCGGACTACCTGAGGTGTGGACTTTCTACCATCGGGTATTGCCAACCCAGGCCGCGGAGTTGTCCCACCGATTGCCCCGGCGTTCGCGGTTGCAACGGCGGAATGTATTGCAACGCGTGCCTCGCTCACCAAGCCGGGTTTGGCGTCGACCGTCAATGAATCGTGGATTCCATCGCATATCGCCGAGCCTCGGCCAGGATCCGCAAGGTAGAAGGTTCATGAAATTCCACATCGTCGTTTGGCTCGTCGCGGTGAGTGTCACTTTTTGCATGTTCTCACCGCGTTCGGCAAGCGCCCAATCGGCGGCCGATAAAGTGGCGGCCGAGACCCTCTTCATCAACGCTCGCAAGCTGCTTGCGGACGGGAAATATGCCGATGCGTGCAAGGCCCTCGCGGAAAGTCAGCGGCTCGATCCGGGCGTCGGCACGCTCCTCAATCTCGGTCGTTGTTATGAGAAGCTAGGGCATACCGCGAGCGCCTGGTCCACCTACCGTGAAGCGGCCGCTGCCGCGCGCGCGGCTCACCAACCCGCGCGCGAGAAAAACGCGCGCGTCGCCGCCGATGCCTTGGAGAAGAAGCTCCCGATGTCGACGATCGCGGTCGCCGGTGCGGAAACGATGCCGGACCTCGAAGTCCGCCGCGACGGCGCCGTCGTGCCGCGCGCGCTCTGGGGAATGTCGGTTGCGATCGATCCGGGCGAGCACGTTTTCGAAGCGTCGGCTCCGCGCCGCAAACCTTGGCGAACCCGCGTCGTGGCCGAGCCGTCCAAATCGTTGACCGTCAACGTGCCGCAGCTCGAATCGGATGGAACGGCGGCCGCGGCCGCCGCGAGCGTCGCGCCGAAAAGTGTCGCGCCGGCGCCCGTCGGGAGGCCCGAGCAACCAGCGGAACGCACGCCCCCGAGCGGGGGCGGCTTCGGAGCGCAGCGTGTGGCCGCGCTCCTCGCCGGCACGGCCGGGCTCGCGGTCACCGGTGTCGGCGGCTACTACGCCTCGCGCGCGAAGTCGATGTACGACAGTGCATCTCCCTGTATCGGCAACCAATGCGAGGCGCCTGGGTACGAACAGCGTGTCAATGCGAGGGCAAAGGCCAACACGGCGACCTATCTCGTGGCCGGGGGCCTCGTCGCCGTTGCCGGGAGCATCGTTCTCTGGGTGACGGCGCCGTCGAAGGCGAGCGACGAGCGAGCGAACGTCACGTCGTCCAAGCCTCGTGTTCACATTTCGGCCGATGTTCTCGGCGAAGGCGGAGCGCGCTCCCTCGTCGTCTTCGGCTCCTTCTGAGCATCACCGTCGCCGGCGAGGACACCTGCGGCGAATCGCCCACGAGCCGGCGGAGGAGTTCTTCCTTGATTCCCGCCAGTGAAACGTGTTTCACTTTCTTCACGGGATGGAAAATCGATGGAAAAACTCGTCTACTTGTGCTGGAAACGCGCTGCCGACTCGATAGAGGGCTTTCGCGACGTCCTCTTGGCGCAAGCGAGTCCGCGCCTCCTCGCGGGTGGCGCTCACTCGCTCACCATCAACGTCGCCGATCTCGGGGACGCGACAACGGACAGTCCGCTCGTCATCGGCGAGGGGCTAACGATCGCGGCGTCGGTCTCGTGCTGGCTCGATTCGCTCGATGCGCGGCGTAGCATCGAAGAGACCCTTGCTCCGCTGAGCGAAAGACTCTGGGGCTACCTGGTCACCGAGTCGGTGCCGCTCCAGTACACGGATCGGAAGTGGCGTGACGGCGAAAAGAGTCCGGGCGTCACGCTGTTCACCGCTTTCGTCAAGCCAGACCGGCTCACCGACGAGCAGTTCTTCGGGCACTGGCACGGCTCGCACACGCCGCTCTCGTTCGAGATCCACCCCCTCTGGCGCTACATCCGCAACGCCGTGGCGCGTCCGCTCACACCGGGCGCCCGACCTTACCGCGGCATCGTGGAAGAGCGTTTCCGCGAGATCGAGGACGTGCTCGACATGGAGCGCCTCTTCCGCGGCAAGGCCGCCAACATGAAGCGCGGGATGAAGGACGTCGATCAGTTCCTCGATCGGGACAAGATCGATTCGGCGCTGATGAGCGAGTACATCGTGAAGAGTTGACGTTTCCGCGGAGCACCTGGCTCTTGCGATCGTAGGGCCGACACCCGAGCGTAGATTGAGCGCTTCGTCGACCATCGTTAAGAGGATGTGGGAGCGGCGCATCGCCGGACGCGCCAACGGGAGATGACCAGCGCAACCCAGAAGATGGTCGAAGGGCAGGACCGGCGGCAGCATGGCGGGCGGCTCGGCGTGCGTCCGGCGCGGGCCGTGGCGCTGGTGCTGTAAAGCGCGGCACGGAGGGAGCGGTGGTGCCTCACCGGTCGGTGAGAGTTCGCGTCGTTCGCGGCGATTGCGTCAGCGATCGCCGGCGATGGCTGCAGTTGCCGTGCAAGTCGGACGCGGTGCGTCGTCGACGCGCGTCGCGGCTCGTACCGATGGGAGCCGTTGCACGCGCCGCCGTCGACGACGAAGACGTCCCAATTGACGCGACGATCCGCAATGACGCGACGAAAGAAGGACGCTTCTCGTCGCGCTTCTCCTTGACACGACCTGCCTCTTCGCACGATGGTCCCCGCGGGCGGGCAAGCTGCTCGTGGCTACGAAGGAGACTTCCCATGCGTGAAGCTAGTCGCATTGCGTGTTGGTCCGGAGCGATCGCGTTCGGACTCTTGCTTTCATCTTGTTCCGATCCGGCTGCGGAAGCGGACACGGATCCCGCAGAGCCTGGCGCTCTTCGAGGAATCCTGCGCTCCGGGACGGCGGATTATTTCGACGAGGACCGGAGCGAAAAGGTTTATGCACTGCAGCGCAAAGACGGAAGTTTGGTGTCGTTGAAGTTTTCTGAAAGGCCAGCGGCGCCCACCGGCTCGGAGATCTTCGTCTGGGGTTCACAGCGCGCGGACGGCATTCATGTCGAACGACTCAAGGTCGCCAAGGCGCTCGAAAAGGAGGGCATCGGCACGCAGCGATCGGGACTCATCGATCCTCCGCCGCTCATGCCGCCCATCAGGGCGGCGTTCGTCTCGGTGTCGGCGGCGTATTCGAAAGAAATGCTCGATGCCCGCATCACGCGTGAAGACTTCATCAAGCCGGTGTTGGAAGTGAGCTCCTACGGTCGCTGGACGACGGAGTGGCAGGTTTTCGGTCCGCTGGTGATCCCGAACGACTGCGGTGGAAGCTTCTATGCCAACATCGGCAAGAACGGCGTCGCCGCCATGCAGGCCGCGGGCATCGATACGACACAATTCGATCAGATCCAGTTTCTCCTCGGCTCGAGCTTCACTTCCTGCAGCTGGGGCGGCTTCGGGCTCGATGGTCATACCCCCATCCGCACAGACGGCTTGCGCGGGCAATATAATCCATGGAGCTACGTCAAAGGCGACAGCGAAGGGGTCATGGTGCAGGAGATCGGCCACAACTGGGGGCTCGCGCACGAGCACTTCTGCCCCAATACCCAGACGCCGAACTCCGCTCCGAGGTGCGCGGGTTACGTCGAATACGGAAGCCCCTTCACGCCGATGGCGAGCGGCAACAACGTCTATCTGAATGCCTGGGAGCGGATTCAGATGAACTTCTTCAGCGGCTGCAACGTCCTCACGGTGGGGCAGAGCGGCACCTACGACATCGGGTCGATCAGCTTGCCCTGCGACGGGCCACAGGTGCTCCGCATCAAGGCCGGTCCCTCCGCGGCGGGAGACTACGATCACTACTATTACCTCGAATACCGGACGCCTATCGGCATCGACAAGACGAACGGGGTGCTCGTGCACTACGCCGCCGACATCAAGAAGGGCGGTTGGTCGCAATGCGACTGGGGTGGGCCCGACTGCCCCGAGGATTTTCTCATCAACCCCATCACCGCAAACCAGCAAGGAGCGCTTCTCCCGGCGGGAACCGAATGGACGACGCCGCAGGGAGTCGGCATCAAGATCGTTTCGCTCGGCGAAACGGCCAAGTTCGAGCTTACCTTCGCCACCCCGGGCGACGGACCGACCTGCCTCGACGGAACGGCGTGGGACTGCGTGGCGCCGGTCTGCAAAGGGAGCACGGGCAACGGCGGAGCAGGCGCGGGAGGAGCAAGCAGCGGCTGCTCGACGGACGCGGGAACCAGCGATGCGGGCGGAGGTTCCGATGCAGACCCGCCCATTGGTACAGGCGGCAGCGGTGGCAGCACCGGCGGCGGGACCGCCGGCGGGACCGCCGGAGACGAGTCCGGTTGCAGTTGCCGCGTGCCTGGCAAGGGGGCGCCGCGCGGACTGTCGGCAATGGTGGCAGCCGCCGCGGTGGGGACCGTCGCGCGATGGCGCCGCCGCTCGCGAGCGAAGGCGCGTTCCTAACCAGCGCGCCGAGGTCGATCGACACCGAGGCGGCGCGGACCGCCTCGGTGCCACGGCACGCCTTCGCCTTCGTCTTCGCCTTCGTCTTCGTCTTCGTCTTCGCTGCTAAACGACGAGGCGAATGCTGCGTGCCGAAGAAGCGTCGTCGATCCGGTCTTTGGCTTCGTCGACGACTTTGCGCGCTTCCTGAATCGAGTTCACGTCGACGGTGACGTTGTCGCCCGGCGAGTTCTGCCGCGCGACGCGGCGCGCTTGAAGGCGCTGTACCGTGTCATCCGACAGATGCGCGCAGAGAACCACGCCGTGCTCACGCGCATATCCGATCTCGGCGCCCATGATGCTGGCGATGCTGGGATGAACGGTCTTCATGCCGCGCATGTCGGCAATGACCATGTGCTTACGGCCTTGAAACCGGTCGGTTGCCGCGTGGTACTGCTTTGCCCATGCCTGCATGTCCGTCTCCGAAAAGAGTCCCGTCATGCGTGTGAACAGCGTCCGATTGGCCAAGTCCAGAACGACCTCGAATTCGGCCTTGCGGTCCATGATCCCAATAGCCCCTTTCCGCCAGAGCCCCCAATGGCGCTACTTTCATCCTACACGATTCGCTGCGGCACGCGGCGCGCGCGCGCAAAAAAGCGTTGCCGCTGAATGCGACGCTTTTTGCGTGCGCCTTTTCGCCACACATTCGCGCGCGCACGGCACACATCGGGTGACGTGTTGACTATCGATTCGGAAGCTACGGCGCTACGGCGCACAGCCGTTACCAAAAATGCGATCACCGGCCGGCGGCGCGAGAGATCTTTTCTACAGAGGTATATCGAGCGGCTTTCCGTCGAGCCGGATACTCGCTGCATCGATGGCACCGCTCTTGGCGGCAGCATCCCACGTATGCGCATAGTTGAATCCCGCTGACGCCAATAGGATACGCGCGACGCCAGCAGAGAACTGTTGCTCGAGCGCCGTCGTGATCTGAGCACCGGTCAGCGTGACCGTAACGAGGTTGTTGCTGAAGGGTGATCTTCTTCACCGCGTAAAGGAGCGCACACGGTCATCTTGGTCTCGTCGTTTTGCACGTTGGCAGCGAGAAACGGAAAAGGACAAGCGCACGAGCTCCGCCAGCCCGCGATCGAATTCGTGGTTGCCGACGCCGTCGAAGTCGAGGCCGCGCGTGGCAACCGCTTGCCACGTCGATGGATGAGTCGGTGCCGTCGACGCACATGTGCGGCGAGCGGGCCGAATGTCGGACTCTTACATCACCACGGTCACGAGGTTGCCATCGCTTAGCCGAGTATCGTGAACGTTCGGCTCAAGTTGACGCGCCAAACCTCCGCTAGCTCGTTGGGGCCGCCTTTTGGACGACAAGCTGACGAAGAAGGAGCTGATGGCTCATGCACCGGCTCTGGTGCGGAGCACCCTGCCCTCGGCGAGTCCGGGCGTCCCCGTCGCCGAAGGAACCATGCTCGCCGACAAGTACAGGGTCGAACGGGTCCTCGGCAGAGGCGGCATGGGGGTCGTCGTGGCCGCGATGCACGTCGAGCTCGATCAACGCGTCGCGCTCAAGTTTCTTCTTCCCGAGGCCATGGAGAGCATGGAAGTGGTGGAGCGCTTCGCCCGCGAAGCGCGAGCCGCCGTCAAGATCGAGAGCGAGCACGTCGCGAGGGTCATCGACGTCGGCAAGCTCGAAAACGGCCTTCCCTACATGGTGATGGAATATTTGAACGGCCGCGATCTGGCCGCCGAGCTCGAGGCGCATGGCCAGCTCACCGTCGAGAACACGCTCGATTACGTGCTGCAAGCTTGCGAAGCCATCGCGGAGGCGCATGCGCTCGGCATCATCCATCGCGATCTCAAGCCGGCCAATCTCTTCGTCATCACGCGCCCGGACGGCACGACGAGCATCAAGGTGCTCGACTTCGGGATCTCCAAGGTGAGTTTGACGGGCACTTCTCCCGCGGAGATGTCGCTCACGCAAACGGCGGCCATCATGGGCTCGCCCACGTATATGTCGCCCGAGCAGATGCGAGCCTCGCGCGATGTGGATCCGCGTGCCGATATCTGGGCGCTCGGCGTCATCATGTACGAGCTCTTGACGGGGCAGCCGCCGTTCGTGGGCGCAACGATGCCCGAGCTCTGCGCGAGCATCTTGAAGGAACCGCCGGAACCCATTCGCGGCGCCAGGCCCGACGTGCCGGCGCCGCTCGAAGCCGCCATCCTGCGTTGCCTCGAAAAGAAGCCGGCCGCAAGGTTCGCCAACGTCGCTGAGCTGACGCGCGCTCTGGTCGACTATGCGCCCAAGCGCTCGCGGATATCCGCGGAACGGAGTGCGCGGATCCTGCGCGGTGCGGGCGTCGTCACCGCATCGTTGCCCCCGCTCATCTCGCGCGCGCCCGAACCGAAAGCGTCGCCTATCGCAGTATCGACGGCGACGGCCGGAGCCTGGAGTCACGCGAAATCCAATGCCGAGCCGTCGAAGGCAAAGCCTGCATCGAGGAATGTCAAATGGGCGATCGCGGGCGGCATGGCACTGGCCGGGGTGGGTGGCTTTCTCGTCCGGCAAATGCGCGCCGACACGCCCGTTGCTTCGACCGTACTCGCCAATCCTTCGGCGGCCGCGAGCCTCGTCCCGGCCAATTCGGACTCCGCTGCCAAGGCGGAACCAAGCACCAAGATGGATCCGGCTGCGCCAACGCCGGCAGCCTCGGCGATCATTGAAGCGCGCGAAGCATCGGCGTTGACGGCCGAGACGGCAGTCCCCGCGCCGGCAGCCTCCAAAGGCGAAGCCTCCCCGCTGGCAGCGGCGAAGCCGCGCGCGCGACCGAATCCCACCGCACCTTCTCCCAAAGCACCGAGCGAAGCGCAACCGGCCGCACCCCCAGCTCCCACCCGAAAGAACCCACTTAGTATCGAAATCAAGTAGGGGAAACCAATGAGAACGTCGACGACGCTGTCCTTTCGACAAGCAGTGAGTGTGACGTTGTGCCTTTGTATGATGGCATCGAGCGTCTGGGCGCAGAAGGCGCCGCCCGCGGCGAAGCCCGGTGCGGCTGCGCAGAAATCCGCAGGCACCAAGGGCAACGCCGGTGCCGCGCCGAGCGCCGCGCCGCCCGCGCCGCTCCCTCCTCCCGCCGCGCCGCCGCTGTCGGACGCGCTCACGGGCCAAGCCCAAGCCGACTACCAGGCCGCGCGTCTCCTCTATGGGGACGGAGATTTTGCGGGCGCCAGCCTCAAGTTCAAACAGGCCTTCGAAGCGTCGAAAGACGTGAGGCTCCTCTGGAACATGGCGGCGTGCGAAAAGAACATGCGCCACTACAGCAAGGTCTTCCTGCTGGTGGAGCGGTACGTGGCCCTGGGCGGTGCGGTGCTCCCCGAATCGGACAAGAGGGATGCCACCGATCTTCTCGATGCGATGAAGTCCTACGTCAGCCGCGTCAAGATCAGCGTGAACGAGCCAGAGGCCACCATCACTGTCGACGACGAAGTGCTGGGGATGTCACCGCTCATGGAAACGGTGCTGCTCGACATGGGTTCGCGCCGGATCCGAGTGACCAAGCCTGGGTTTTCGGAGTATTTCGATACGCTGCAAGTCCAGGGAGCAAGTGATCTGGCGGTCGTCGTCAAGCTCCTCCGGGAGACGCACGAGGGTCGTATCGCCATCACCGCCGGCGCGGACAACATGCTCTACCTCGACGGCAAGCTGGTGGGGCAAGGGCAATGGGAGAGCACGGTTCCGAGCGGCACGCACTCCTTGCGCGTCACGGCGCGGGGAATGAAGCCGTACCAAAATGAGATCGTCCTCAATGACAAGGAGACACGCACGCTGGGGGTGACGCTCGAACCCGAGGCAAGGAAGGAAGGCAGCTACGCCCTCTGGTGGGTCATCGGTGGCGTGCTCGTGGCCGGCGCCGCGAGCAGCACCGTTTACCTGGTCACGAGAAACCAGGACTCGGGCGGCGGCACGACGCAACCGGTTCTCGGCACCATTCAGCCGGGAAGCGTGCAGCTCTTGTTCCAGCCGAGGCTGCCCTGATGAGACCGCCGCGCAAGGTCGTTTTCGCCACGGCATTTCTCCTTGGCGTCGCCGGTTGTGGCGAAGCCGAAAAGACCGTCACCAAAGGTGAGCTCATTCTTGCGCTGCAAACGGACATGGAGCTCCCCAAGGACGTCGACAAGATCCGCATCCGCGTCGCCTCGTATGGCAGCACCATTTTCAGCAACGACTACCAAGTCGGTCCCACCGAGCTCAAAATTCCGGCGACGCTCGCGCTGCTCGCCAATCCCGACCACCCCTCCTCGCCGGTGACGATTCAAGTGATGGGCTTCCGGAAGACCAAGCCGCGGGTGATGCGCGAAACGGTGACGACCATCCCGCTCGAGCGAATCGCGACCCTGCGCGTGCCGATCGAATGGCTCTGCGACGAGTCGGCCCACACCGTGAACGAGGAAGTGGTGTCGACCTGTCCGACCGAGGAGACGTGCATCGCCGGCACTTGCACGGAGTCGCTGCTGAATTCCGACGAGCTTCCCGACTTCAAGCCGGGCGACATCTTCGGCGGCGGTGACGGGTCGGGCAACGGCGCGTGCTTCGACGTGGCGCAGTGCTTCGCCAATCCGATCGCTCTCAACGTCGACCTGACGACGTGTCGCGCCATGCTGCCGGCCGACGATCCCAATTGGAACATTGCCCTGCGCCCCCCAGGCACCGGGGACGGCATTTGTTCGGGTGGCGTCTGCCTCATCCCACTCGATGGTGGCGAAGGTGGGCAATGGTCGCGCGTGGGTTCCGGCGGCGATCAGGACGCCGCGGTCCAGTTGCCGCAAGGGGTCTGCGATCGCTTGGAAACGAGCAAAATTGCAGCGGTGATCGCGTCCAAGCAGTGCGTCACCAAGACGTGGCGCATTCCGACCTGCGGTCCGTGGTCGTCGTCCGGGGGCAGCGGGAACACGCAGATCGATGCCGGCAGCGGCGCGGGCGGGGCCGTCGATTCCGGCTCGAGCGACGATGGTGGAACGAGCAGCGATTCCACGGCGCGACCGGACCTGGACCCGAGGGCCGACGCCTCGACGGGCGGTGACGCCGGACCCACCTTCGACTCGGAGGGAGGCTCGGAGTCCGGAACGGGTGGAAACGACGGCCCCTGCACCCTCGATAACTGCGGCCAGCCACCGCTTTGCCAACCACCCCCGGCGCCGCCGGATGGCGGGATGTGCATGGGGCTCATCAGCATGCCCCCTTCCAACCCGATCTCGGTGTGTCAGTGGGACGTGCCCGGCGGGATCGCGACGACGGGGATGGGCTTCTGCCCCAATCTGCTCAACCTCCAGCTGATGGATCTCGCGGGCATGCCAGGGCCGACGCTCGTTCCGCAGGTCGGTGAAGGGCTCTGCGGCCAGAACCCGGGTTGGCAGTTCATTCCGAGTCAGATCGTCATCGAGCTCTGCCCCGCGTCGTGCGCACCCGTGAAGAGCGGGGGGGTCGGCGTCCAGTTCATCTATGGCTGCCCCACGATCGGAGGACAGCCCGACGGCGGCACCGGTATTCCCGATGGCGGAGCACCGCCCCCGCCGGACAGTGCCGGGCCGGCCGATGCGACGCCGCCACCCGACACATCCATCGATGCCGGCGGCATGGCTTCCATGGTGCCCATCATCGGTGGCTCCTTTCAGATGGGTTGCTTGCCGACCGACCTCGCCTGCAACCCCGACGAGACGCCCTACCACTCCGTCGATGTCTCCGACTTCTCCATCGACGAGACCGAGGTCACCCAGGGCGCCTACGATGTCTGCATCCGCGCGGGCATCTGCGTGGCGCCGCCCTGCTCGTCGTGGCAACCCACGACCAAAGCCAATTGGCCCGTGGCGTGCGTGAACTGGACGGAAGCCAACAACTACTGCAGTTGGCTCAAAAGACGTTTGCCCACCGAAGCGGAATGGGAAATCGCCGCGCACGGAAGTGCCGGATTCATCTATCCGTGGGGGAACCAAACACCCGACTGCACCCGGGCGAACTTCATGCTGTGTTCATTCAATAGCTCGCAGTCGGTCCGCTCCTTCATCGCCGGCAAGAGCGTCTTCAACGCTTACGACATGGCCGGGAACGTGGGCGAGTGGGTCTCCGATTGGTATGGCGCTTACGATATTCCTCCCGCGCCGAACCCCACCGGTCCGCCTTCAGGAACGCTGCGCGTCGTGCGCGGCGGCGACTACCAGTCGCAGTCTTCCGTACTTCGCGCATCGCATCGCATCGCGATCGATCCCATCACGCGGGTCGACGATATCGGTTTCCGTTGCGCGAAGCCCGGCTTCTGACTATTGGCTCGATCGTTCGAACCGCAGGGTCGAACTTTGTCGCAGCGGATTCGTCTTCGGTTCGATCATGGCCGGCAGGCAAATCGAAATCACGTTGCCGGCGTCGTCGGCGTCGACTGTCAGGTCCCCGCCGAGCCGGCGCGCCCACTCGCGCAGCTCGCGCAGGCGTGCGGTACGTTCGTCGGTGACAAGTGAATCGAGCGTGATCGCTCGCACATCGGTCGAGCTCGGAGCGTTGTCGGCCACTTGGATGATGGCCTCACCGTGCGCCGCGGACGCGCGCAGCGTCACGCGACCGGCGGCTTTGCCGGACAGAACGTTCTCGAGAGCGGTCTCGACGGCGGTGCAGGTGAAGCAGATGAGCGACGCGAGCGGAACGCTCACGATGCACGGCGCCCCTTCTTTGATGAATTCGCAGACAACGCCGGGGGCTAGACCGCTTTGCACGATCTCAGCCAGCTTTTCGAGCAAGGAGACAGCGTCGGTTTCCGGGGCCGAAGCGTCCAAGGACAAGGTGCCGAGCAGCTTCACGACGGCTTCGCTGCGGTGTACTTCCTCTTGCAGCGACGAAACCAACGTCTCGAGTCGAAGGGTGGCTCGCGCACAGTCCTCGACCTCCCTGAACCAACCTGGAATTTCTTCGCGCTGGGCGTTCATCTGGACCCGCTGCAAAAGACCGTCGAAAATGGCTAACATCCGCGTAAGCTCATCGGCCACCTCGGCGCACCTCGCGGCCGCGGCGTCGAGAGGACGACCGAGACGTGGCTCAACCGCGCGAAGCAAGCCAGTCAGGGCAGGGGAGAGAGGCCTGATCTCCGGAGAAGGGGAGGAGGGCACGCGGGCCAGCGAGTGAGAACGTGCGCGTGCGATGGCGCTTTCGAGCGTACTTTTGCGGAGAGTCACCGATTGAGCGACACGAACCGTTTCATCGGCACCGAGCTTCAACGCCGCGGCGGCATCCCTGCGAGAGCTGACCACCGCGACAACGGGGCCCTCCAGCATGGCACTTTCCACTTCGCGGCCCAGCGACGACATACAGATGGTGCGCAGCTTGGCGCCCGTGTCCCGCGCCATTTCCGACATCACCCGTCTTTCCCCAGGCATCGGCGACCGCGACGCCGCCCAAATGACCAACAGCCCGTCCCTCATCGTTCGTGCGTCTCTCTGCGCACTCTACGCAGACGTAGTTGCCGAGCCAACGAAAAACAGAAACCCCAAAAACACGCTCACTCTGAGCGATGATGCGGGTCGCTTTCGCCCCATGCGTCTGTCGGCACGACGCTGCGCACAACGACGCGCCGCCGAGGCACCCTGCCGTTGATTTCCCGCGTGACCCACCGGCCTATCAGCGAACGTGACGGTGGGGCCAGCCTGACGCTGTCCACCTGAGCAGGGCCGCGAAGCCCGTCACGCCTGCTCCGCGCAGCAGCGGATAGGGCAGAGGTGCGCGGCGCCCTGGCTAGGGTTCTAGCGGTAGCGCGAGGACATGCAGAGGATCGAGCGGTTCCGCCTTTCCTAATTTTGCGAAATTGGACGTTGGCGACGAAGACGAGTTTTTCGTCCGCGATGGCGGGCCCGTCGCGTGAACGCAATCGCGCGCCACGCCGGCGCATCCGACGGCGAGCGCGAGCCAGGTGAACGCATGCCATCGCATGCACCGAAGGTAGCCGAGATGGCACGCGCTCGCCGGGATGTACGCTCTTACTTCACATGATGCATCGTCGCTGCCACGATCCATCGCCATTCTTCGACACGGCTCGACATCGCGTGCTTGCCGTTGAGGATCGCCACGAGCTCCCAGTAGCGCGAGGCGCGCGGGTCTTGGCGCTCGAAACGTTCGCGCAATCCGGCGCGAAACTTGGGGTCGGCGGCGCTGCTTCCCGACCCTTGCGCTAGACCGGCGAGGTAGGTCTCGATGATGGTCTTGGCTTCGTCGCTCTCCGGCAGGACGCCGCGCCGCCGCGCGTCCTCGGCGAGCTCGACAACCTTGTCGTTGGCAGCGTGGAGCGCTCCCATGTCGAACCCCGGCTTCCAGACGTCCTTGGCGCTGGCTCGCAGCGACTCGACGAACTTGGGATCGGCGACGATCTCGGCGAGCTCGACCCACGCGTCGAGCTGGGCGGTCGTGGGATCGTCGGGGAGCTTCGGTGCGCTCGCCTCGATCATCGATCGCATCCACTGTTTGTCGATGGGGATGCCCTCTCCGACTTTTTCGTAGAAACGCTCGATCACGGCTTTTCGTTCTTCGTTGGATAGACGTGTCACGGCACATAGCCTCCTGATGTCTTGCTCGGTGGGCTCCGAGCGGAGCGAGGCGCGGAGAGCGGCGGCGATGTGACGAAGCGACGTGATGTGCGCCTCGACCGCGCCGAGCCGAAGGCGCAGCGCGTCCGATAGTGTCAATTCGCGGCGCAGCACCGCGCGGATCGCGTCGAGACCGAGCCCGGCGTCGCGTAGCGTGCGCACCAGATCGACCTTGACGATGTCGTCCTCGGAATAGAGGCGATAGCCGCTGCGCGACCGCCCCGACGGAGGCACGAGCCCCTCGTCGGAGTAGAAACGCAACGTCTTGACGGTGATCCCCGTGCGCTTCGACACATCGCCGATGGAAAGCCGCTCCTTGGCCATGGCCAGCAATCTGGAGTCTCCAGCAGGTGGAGAGTCAAGAGGCGTTCGATCCGAGACCGATTGCTCGCCGCAAAGCGCAGGCGCGGCCCGGCGTTGCCACCCGAGCCGAGGCGCGAGTATGCCGAGCGGGTACCCGCCGCGCATCGGGCGTTGAACGACGCGCGCCGAGACACGCGGTGCATACCGGATAGTGTGGGCGCTTGCGCACCCTTCCCCTCGGAACGTCCGCGATTCGCGGGTAGCTCAAGAAAAACTTAACAGGCTCACATACGATGCCGGATGGCTGCGCACTCGTGCTAGCGATAACGATTGGCCGTAATGAAAGCAGGACTTCTCGCCGGATGGCGCGCCTGGATGGGGGTGCTCGTCGTCTTCGGCGCTTGCTCTGCGCCCGAGGATAGCGATCCTCCCCCATCCTTCGTTCCCCGCGAGCTTTGCACGCCCATCGCGGACGACGGCACCACCGTCTATTTTTTCTCGGACATTCAGCCAATTCTCGGTGATCGCTGTGTCCGCTGCCACGGAGGCGTGCGCGAGCTCGGGTCGCCGCGTTTGAACCTGCAAAGCCGTGAAAAGGCGGGCTTCGTGCTTGGTTCCGCTGGAGATGTCTGTTCGTCCGAGTTTTTCCGGAGAATCGCCATCGCCGATCCGGGCCTGCGCATGCCTTTGGGGGGACAAGCGCTTCCGCCGGAAAAGGTGCAGGCCTTGGGGAACTGGATCTTGCGCGGAGCCGCCTGGCCACGGCACTGGGCCTTTGCGCCGCTGGCCGAGATCGAACCGCGCAGCGTCCCGGTGAAAGACGAAGCGTGGATCAAGACGCCAATCGATCGGTTCATTTTGGCGCGCCTCGAACGAGAAGGAATCAAGCCCTCCCCCGAAGCCGATCGGACGACCCTCTTGCGCCGGGTGTCGCTCGATCTGACCGGCCTTCCGCCGACCCCCAGCGCCGTGGACGCGTTCATGGCCGACACCTCCGCCGCTGCGTACGAGAAGGTCGTCGACCGGTTGCTCCAGTCGCCGAGCTTCGGTGAAAGGTGGGGAGCGCATTGGTTGGATCAAGCCCACTATGGCGATACCGACGGCTTCGAGGCCGACCATATTCGACCGAATGCCTGGCGTTGGCGCGACTGGGTCATCGACGCTCTCAATCGGGATCAGCCTTTCGATGAGTTCACCATCGAGCAGCTCGCGGGCGATCTCCTGCCAGGGCGGACATCGACCCAGGTCCTTGCCACCGGTTTCCTGCGGCAGACGCTCTACAATGGCGAAGACGGCGTCGACCTCGAGGAGGACCGCACCAAGCGTGTCGTGGATCGCGTTTCCACCGTCGGCGCCACGTGGCTAGGGCTGACGCTCGGCTGCGCGCAATGCCACAGCCATCCGTACGACCCGATCGCCCAGAAGGAATTCTACCAACTCTACGCGTTCTTCAACAACGCCAACGAAAGCACGGCCGACGTGCCCGGCTCGGGCAGTTCGGCAGCCGGTCCGGGCGACGTCATGATGGAGAACACGGCGCGACCGACCTACCTGCTGATTCGAGGCGATTTTCGTAACCCGGACACGCGCGAAGCGCTCACGCAAACCACACCGCGCATTCTGCACCCGTTCCAATCGCGCCAGAGCGGGGCTGACCGGCTCGATCTGGCCCGCTGGCTCGTCGACCGAACCAACCCTCTCACGCCGCGGGTCACCGTCAACACCATCTGGTACCACCTCTTCGGACAAGGCATCGTCGCCACCCTCGACGATTTCGGATCGCGCGCCAGGCTGCCGTCGCATCCGGAGCTGCTCGATTGGCTGGCCCGAGACTTCGTCGGCAACGAATGGCGCCGCAAACGCGTTATCAAGCAAATCGTGATGTCCGCGACTTATCGTCAATCGGCCGAGGCCCGGCCCGACGTCGCACCGCGGGACCCGGACAATGCCCTCCTTGCCCGGCAGAATCGCGTGCGCGTGGAGGCGGAGATCGTCACCGACACCGCCCTTGCGGTGAGCGGTCTTCTCACGGACCGGGTGGGAGGCCCGTGTGTCTATCCGCCCATCCCCGACGAAGTGTTGAACATCACCTTGAACGGCACGGAGTGGGGCACCAGCTCCCCCGAAGACCAACACCGCCGCGGCCTCTACACGTTCTACAAGCGCACGGTGCCGTACCCCAATCTTCAGGTCTTCGATCACCCGTCTTCTTACGCGTCGGCACCCGGGCGTGAGCGCTCCAATACACCTTTGCAGGCCCTCACCACGCTGCACAACGTAGTCTTCGCAGAAGCGGCGCGAGCGCTCGCCCGTCGCGTTCAAACGGAAGTGCCGCTCGGTCTTCGCGAACAGCTCGTTTGGGCGTTCCGCCTCACGGTGGCGCGACGGCCCGAGGAAGACGAGATCAGCGAGCTGGAGAGCCTCTTTCAGGACTCGGCTCGTGCTTATGAGCTCGACCCCCAGGGCGCGAAAGATGCGGTCGGCGACTACATGCCTCCCCAGGCAACTGCGGCTGCCGCCGCGGCGTGGGTCGCCACGGCACGGGTGATCCTGAACCTCGATGAAGCGATCACAAAGGAGTAGTTGCATGAACCCGCTACGGGAACGTCTTCACCTCGACCGGCGACGGTTTTTGACGAGCGCGGCCGGCGGCATCGGCGGGGTGGCGCTCCTCGCTCTCTTGCGCGAAAGCGGCGCCCTCGCACTGCCCGCGCGACGGGCGGCACCTCTAGCCAAGGCCAAGAACTGCATCTTCTTCTTCATGGAGGGCGGGCCGTCGCAGTTCGATCTCTTTTCTTACAAGCCCAAGCTCAATGAGCTGAACGGCCAAAGGCCGCCCGAAGCGCTCCTCGCTGGCAAGCGTTTCGCGTTCGTACAGAAGGATACGGCCGTCCTTCTCGGCACCGACCCGGCGCGCACGTTCGCCGCGCACGGTCAAAGCGGCATGATGTTCTCCGATCTTCTGCCGAATCTCTCGCGGCATGCCGATCGGATCTGCCTATTGCAGACCGTGTTCACTACCCAGTTCAACCATCACCCGGCGCAGCTCATGGTACAGACCGGTGACAATCTCGAAGGGCATCCTTCGGTCGGTTCGTGGTTTCTTTACGGACTAGGTTCCGAAAATAAGAATCTTCCGGGTTACGTCGTCATGAACTCGTCGGCCTACTTGAGTGGCGGTGAACGGCTCTGGCAAAGCGGGTTTCTTCCGACGACATATGGCGGCGTACTCTTTCAGCCGTCGGGCAATCCCATTCTCAATCTGGCGGCTCCGCCCGGAATCTCGAAATCCGTCGAGCGGCGGGGCCTCGACGCGCTGGCGCGTCTCAACGAGATCCGGCGCCAGAAGATGATGGACCCCGAAATCGCCGCTCGGATCGAGAACTACGAGCTCGCGTTCCGCATGCAGATGGCAGGCCCCGAGCTCACCGATCTCTCCCTAGAGAGCGGGCAGACACTCGCCCGCTATGGGATCGATCGCACCGATCCCTTCGTGCCGATGGCGAGCTACCGGCGTCCGGCCGCCGGATCTTACGGCAACTTTGCGCGCCACTGCCTTCTCGCGCGCCGCATGGTCGAGCGAGGCGTTCGGTTCATCAACGTCTTCAGCGGCTCGTGGGACGCACATTTCCTTCTGAACAGCGAAATCGGGTTCTTCAGCCAAATGGTCGATCAGCCGATTGCGGCGCTCATCGACGACCTCGCCGAACGCGGGCTGCTCGACGAGACACTGGTGGTCATCGCCTCCGAGTTCGGGCGCACGCCGCTCGGCGAAAATCGGCCGACTTTCGACGGCGTATCGGGGCGCGATCATCACCCCGAGGCGTTCTGTGTCCTCATGATCGGCGGAGGAACGAAGGGGGGCTTCACCTATGGAGAGACCGACGAGCTCGGTTGGACGGCGACCAGGGATCCCGTCGATATCGCGGACGTTCACGCGACGATGCTCTCGCTATTCGGCATCGATCACACGGCGCTGAGCTTTCCTTCTCGCGGCGCCGACCAACGTCTGACGCCGCTCACCCGCGCGGCGCGCGTCATCAACGACATCATTGCCTGACGTGGCGAGCCGGGCGAACCTCGGCTTCCACGAAGCCTGCCAGGCGAGGGCCTACGGGGACTACAGCATCGTCTCGCTGATCACGCGCGTCGACACCACGCGGCGGGCCCGCGCGCCGATGTTCGCCGGATCGCACCC
>DATHES010000175.1:0-5851 GCA_035318465.1 Polyangiaceae bacterium | reverse complement strand
ACAGGTCGCGCGCGCCGTCGCGGTGGAGTTCATGCCGAGCCCCTGGGACGGTTGCGCCACGAGACTGTTGCCCTCGGCCGACCACTTCGCGCCTATCTTGGCAAAGCCGTTGGGCCACGTTCCGCCGCCAGCGTGGCCGCCGACCGCGCCAACGTATGTCAGGTGGCAGAACCGCGTCGGCCCGTTCGACATCGCCAGGATGCCGTTGGTCTTCGAGTAGAGGAACGAGGCCTCTTGGGTTTCCTCGCCTATGGGCTCGGAGTTGGCGCCTTGGGGAACGTCGCCGCAGGCGACCATCAGCATCGTTAGTATCAACAGCGTCAATATTTTCTTCATGGGGTCATCCTTCCAATGTTGTTGTTCGGTGTTTCGGTTCATCGTTGGCGGCGACTCGGGTACGGCGCCGGTGCGGCCACGGGGAAGCGGCCGCCGTGCGCCGTGCACACTGGATCTCCGCGCCCGACGAACCACACAGCTGGCGCGCCGCAGTGGCACAGGCGGTCAGCAACGCGCAGCGTTGCCCAGTGGTAGAGGCAGTAGAGATCGATGGCGCCCGACGGTTGCCAGCGGCAGAAGGCGCAGCGGTCGACGGTCAACGCTCCTCCTCATCTGCTGGTTTTGACGCCGCCTGCTGACTCGCAGCGTTGGCGATCTGTAGAGCGCGCTCAGCGATTGCGTGCGCGCAGGCGGCAATCTTCGTGAAGTTGCCGCCCATGGCGACGACTTCCGCCTCAGACGCCGCCCGGCTAAGCTTCTTGGTCTCGGCAAACAGAAGTTCACTCAGGAAGCCGTCGCTGACATGAGCGGCGCCAGACTCAAGTCGATCCAGCTCGGACTTGTCCTTTGCGACGCTTCTCCTGAGCGAATCGATTCGGCGATCGCGATCTTGCGCGACTATGTCGGCGATGTGCGTACGAGATTCTCTCAGGATGAGGTCTGTGGTCGGACTGATGCCGTGGTTGTTCATCGCTTCGCCTCCGTCTTCTTCGCGCAGTCAGCGCACACCGCGAGCCAGCCCTGCCCATGCGAGAACCGCACGGTGGTGCTTCGAGCTGGCCGGCACGGACTCGAGCGCGAACGGCTTGTCGTCGGCCGCCTCTTCGCTTTTAGCTTCGTTCCACTTGGCCCTTCTCCGGCGTAGCTCGACTTTCTGGATCTCTGCCGGCGTCTCCGGCCCAGGCGATTTCTTTGCAGTCATGCTGGCCTTTCCAGGTACGGAAGCGGGTAAGTCGGCACCAGCGGCAGCAGCGCGGCGAACAACAGCGGGGCGGCGTCGATCGCTGACGTCACGCTGGCGGCGACGCGCCTGCCCGCCGGCGTCACTTCAACGGCGGAAGATGGCAAGCCACCCAGGAGCGTCTCCAGCGACGCCTTGCTCCATGGCCGACCAAGTAGCCACTTCGATCCGAATACATCTGCCGGGATGTCCTCGTGGCGACGGTGATAGACGAGCATGTCGTCGAGTTGCTCGTCGACGTCGAACCCGAAGTGGAACGGCGTCCACATGGCATCACCGCGCGCCAACTTCTCGCGGGCCCTCTCGTCGATTGTGAGCGCCGCCATCCGCACCAGCGCGAGGCTGGCCCATGTGGCGCTTTTCGGAATGAGGCGCGCCCACAAATCGCCGCCGCCTTCCTTGTCCACGAGGTCCGTCTTCCACCAGCCGAGTCGAGGCGGGTTGCCAGCGGATTCGCCGGCCCATGCAACCGCAAGTTGCAGCGCAAGAATGTCGTCGAGCTGCGCAGGCGTGAGCCGCGCCGTCGACGAGAGGTCGGGTGCTGCCGGCGCGAGCGCCCTCGTTTTCCTGTGCCGTTTCATCTGTCGGAACTCCGGCAGATGCGGCTCGCGTGCGCGCCGCTGATCCCGAAACGAGCGGCGAGGACCTTGAGGATGGCGCCAGAGGCACGCAATTGCCGCGCTTCTTCGACCTGCGCCCCCGTGAGTTTCAGGCCGCCGGCGGCACCTCTCGGGCCACTGCCCCAAGGTTTGCGTTTTCGCACTTCGCGGTAGGGCGCGGAGCCCCTGGTAATGACCAGCGCATATCGCGCGCTGATCCCGAATCGGGCCGCTATCGCGGGGCTAAGCGCGCCTTCTGCGCGCATCCTGCGCGCGGCTTGCCGATCGGCCGCGGTCAGGAGCAATCGGCCGTCTCTCCAAACGGTGGCATTCGCCCACGGGTTTCGCCTCGGGACCTTACTCGTGCACGCTGGCGCGCCGCGGTAGACGCATTCCACGCAACGCTTTCGATGAGCAATCTGGCGGTTGCCGCACCGCTTGCTGCAGTACGTTGCGAGCGCGCCGCTATCCCGACCCGTCGGACGCGACGGTTTACCGCACGGGCACCTGCTCGTGGATGCCCGGAATGCCCGGACTTCCTGCGTCAGATCCGAGATGCGCTTACGCTTCCAGACACGGACCCGACAAGATCGGGAACAGAACTTAGCGATCTTGCCCTTGTAGTACTGGGAGAAGATCGTCTTGCACTCTCGGCACGTCGAGCGCTCGGGACGAGCACCGAACTTCGTCCGGCCGCCGGTCTCGACGTGGACCGACTGGTTAGGGTGGAACGAGCCAAGCGGGACGCGCGCCTCAATGGTTTCGGCGAGGACTTCGCAGAGCTCCTCGCGAAGGTTTCGCCAGGTCATCGGCGCCTCGTCGTTGCAGGCCGCCATGCCTTGCGAAACGCCTCATCTAATGCGCGGTTCGCGGTGTCGGCGATCAGATCGCGCCAGTCGTGATGGGCCGCCATGAAAGCGACGTTGTCGGCGAAGGCTCGCCTCTCGGGCCGCGGCATCGGCGTGCCGGCTTCGTCGGTGAGCACGTGCGTCAAGCGCTCTGTCGACGCGGGAGAAAGTCGTCGCGCCTTTCTCCACACGGGGAAAAGTAGATTGCGCGTCTTCTTGCCGGCGCGCGTCATGAGCGTCGCCTCGCTTTCCGCGCCGGCTTATGCGCCGCGCGCAGCAGCGCGATGGCGGCGCGCCAGCACGCGCGGTCTTCACGCGACGTGTGCATGTCGCGTCGCTGGCGAAGCATGTCGAGCACGCTCATGCGAACCCACGCTGGCTGCGCGGCCCAGGCTGCGATGGCGCGGCGGAGGGGCGTCATGCTTCCTCCGTCGGCTCGGCTTCAGCGGCGGCGCACCATTCACAGCCGGGGCACTCACGTTCGCCGCCGCATCCGCATATACACAGGTCGCCGCCGCAGCCTCCGCACGGCGAGTCCTCGCAACGTTGCGTCCCAAGACCGTTGCATTCGCTACCGAAGCGGCAGATGCAATTGGCGCGCGCCTTGTCCTCCTGGGCAGCGGTGCGGCGTCGGAGCGGCGTCATGGCGCGCCTCCGACCCTGCGGCGCTCGAGATCGGTAATGACACCCGGCAGATCTCGCAGGCACGCTACGTCGCTCGCGCGAATGACGATGCCGCCGTAGTCATCGCCGAGCACCTTCGCGAGCGGCGTGTCCGGCATCTCGATCGCGTTGGGCGCGCCTTCCTCGACATGCGCCGGCGGAATCCAAAGACGCCCGCGTGCGTTGCGACCGAAGCGGCTGCGGAACTCCCGCTCGATGTACGGCGGGACGTCGACGGTGCCGCGAAACTCTGAGCACGCCGCGCAGTCCGCGTGGTTGGTCCACCAGATGAGGAGGGTGGTCAAGGCGCACCTCCGTCGCTACGGACGCAGCGACACATGACTTTCGTGCCGTCGAACGAGAGGCTCTGGTCCGGCCGGCATTGGTACCGCTCGACCACCGAGTAGACGCCGCCCCAGTCGCAACACGGGCCGTCAAGCGGCGGCCGATCCGTGATGCCGCCGCGGCCGGTGTCGAGGCACCCGGCAAGGAGGAGTGCGGCGCAGACGGAGAGGAGGGGGCCGAGCAGGAACCGGCTTAATTCACAGCGTTTTAGGAGTGCAGGTTTGAGCCGTTCCGTACTTGTGCTTTCCCCCACTGTCACACAGGGTGTTCTTTCCCACGCAAGCTTCATAGTCGCTCGTCTCCCGCGATCTCTTCTGCCGATCGCCATTCTACCACTGGAGTCTTGCCGTGCTCCACACGAACGGCGTGCACGAACTCACGCATAATCTCGCGCCGGTTGCTGCCGTTGGCGTTGCGCCAGGCCGTACGGATCGTTTCGATATGCCTAAGGGCGTCCCGTCGATAGCCTGCTTCCTCAAGGGGCGATTGGCGCCGCTGCGCCGCCTCCTTGGCATCCAGTTGCGTCCTCGCCTCATCAACCTTGGCGAGAGCGGCCAGCAGCTCGGCCTTGGTCATTCCCGCGTCAGAGAACGCCTCCAGGTAGCGCTCCCGCTTCTTTTGGATTCTGGCACGCTCCGTGGTGAAGTCGACGGCCTTGGCTGGCTTGGCGGGCTCGTGGTCTCGCCCAAGCTCTTCCTTCAACTCGGCAAGTCTCGCGAGCGTCATGTCCGCCACCGCTGGGTCGACATCTTTGACACGCATGTACTTTGAGCCTTGGCACGCCCGCAGACACCGATAGTAATAGGTGTAGTCCTTGGATCCCGTGTACGTGCCACCGCCGTACGAGGCCTGCAGTTTCGCCCCGCATCGGGCGCACCGGCCGAGCTCGCGCAGCAGCCAATGCTTGGTACGCGACTCCGCTCGTGGCGCAGAACCAATGAGCCGGCGCCCGTCGAGCGCTGCCTGCGCGCGCGCGAAGACGTCGACGTCCAAGATAGGGACGTGCATACCCTTGATCCAGGCGCCACGGGTGTCGAGTGTTTCGCCGAGATAGATGCGGTTGCGCAGGATATTGTTGACGAGCTTGTGGTCCCAGGTTCGCTTGCGCCTTGTCCGGTCCAGATGCTCGCAGAGCTTATTGATCGACATGCCGCGAATGCACATGCGAAAGATCTCGCGCACGATCTCCGCCCCCTCCGGGTCGACGGCAAGGATGTTGTGCTCGAGCCGCGAGATGCCCTTGCCGGATGGTCGCACGTAGCCAACCGGCGGCAGGCCTTCGACGTAATAGCCGCGATCGCGAAGGAGTCGCCTGGTTCCGACGGTTCGCTCTTTGATTCGTTTGTGCTCCTCACGAGCGACGAGCACGCGGACACCGAGCATGGTGTCGCCATCACGCGTCCCCGGGTCGCACCGGTCTCCGACCGCGTAGAAGCTCGCGCCACGCTCGAGCAGCTGACGAATGCTGCCGTACGTGAATTCTGGATCGCGCGACCACCGATCGAGCTTGTCGCACACGACGAGGTCACCGCGGCGCGCCTCTCGCATGAGCAGTTGAATCTGCTCTCGCTTCTCGCTCTTTTCGTAGACTGCACTTTCTGCTTCAACATAGAACCGGTGAACCTTCAGGCCGCGCGCTTTGGCGTGCGCGGCGATCGCGTCTTGCTGGTCTTGGAGCGACGTGCCTCTGGCCTGGTCTTCGGAAGAGACTCTCGCGTAACCGAGAAGTCTCCCAGCGTCTCCGGGTCCGGGCATGCGAGGACCCGTAACAGGATGGCGGCGGCGCGGTCAAAGCCGTTCGGCATGATGCTTTCCTATTCTCTCTCCACACTTGCACGCATGTTCCGGCTTGCGTGAGCCGTCCGTTCAGCGAACGTCGTCGGCTCCGGTCGGCAGATGGCGTCGACTCCTAAGCCCAGCGCTTCGGCCAGAGCCGCGACCCGATGCCGACGTGGCGTGAATTGGCCGCGCTCCCAAAACGCTACCGCGTTACCAGTGATGCCGAGGCGTTCCGCCAGTTGCTGTTGGGTCAGCCCGCGGCGAATGCGCGCGCGGCGGATCGTCTGGCCGATGGGCTCCGTCATGACGCTTCTATCTCTCTGCGTCGTGGTTTCATGCCGACGCACACGCAGCGTTTCGTCGGGCAGCGCCCCGTCTCG
>DATHES010000174.1:0-8815 GCA_035318465.1 Polyangiaceae bacterium | reverse complement strand
TTTCTTGCTCGGAACGCTGCTCTATTACGTGCTCGGCATCGCCACCTTGGGGATCGGCTTCTTGCTTTCGCTGATCACACATTGGATCGTCAACGCCATTTTGCTGAAGGTTACCGACGGGCTGACGAGCCGGCTCGAAGTCAGAACCTTCGGAACGGCGCTCATCGCGGCGCTGGTCATGAGCCTCCTCGGCAAATTGGGCGTCTACGCGATGAACGTGGCCATGAACCACTCTCATCCGGGGTCGATCTACATCTGACAGGTTTGCTGCCCTCCCAAGGGTTGTTGCGTACAGACCAAGGGTCTTGCTCTCGTCTCGAGGAGACCCTTGATCGAGTGGTCGCCAATGCTCGTCGAGTTCCCCAAGGTCCTCCAGGATGATGAAATCGGGTGGCGGGACCGGGAGCGGGAGCGGGCCGGATTCAATGACGAGTGCTCAGCCCTCGTTCCGTGAGGGGAGTGTCGACCGTCGTCGTCGTCGGGGGCATTGGGCCAATGTGGCGTGGGGTCGTCGATGTGGGTCCAGAACCCAAACGCGAGAGAAATACTTGGCAAGGATTTCACAGGACCTCTAGCCTATCGTTTGGCGCAAAAGAGTCCTCGGGGCGAATCGGTCGCGTGCCACTCGCCCGAGGTTTGGGCCAGCTCGTCGACCAGCACCGAGGGTCGCGGTGCCTTGCACGATGAAAGGGTCTGCCATGCATCTGTCCGCCCTCCGTTGGTCATTTCTTGGGTCCGTGCTCGGGTTCGTGCTGGCCCTCGTCCCCGCATGCTCCGATTCGGATCCGATACTGATTCCGGACGCCTCGACCGAGACGCCCGATGGTGCCTTGCCCGAGTCCGACGCGGGCGCCGAGGGGGGGGATGGCAATGTCGAGGAAACGTGCGCCGAATACGCGCGCCTCGAATGCGCTCGCGACAGGGACTGCTTCTCCGTCTATCTCGATTGGACTTACGGTTCCTACGAGGCGTGCCTGCCCGAATCGAGACAGACGTGTCTCGTCTGGTCGTCGCTGGCTGGATCCAGCTTGACCGCGCAGCAGCTCGTCACCTGTTTGCGAGCCTACGTCACCGCCGGATGCGACGCCGCAGGCCCGTTCGCAGAATGTCAGGCCGCGCCCGGAACCCTGTCCAGCGGCAGCGGTTGTCTTTTGAACGACCAGTGCTTCTCCGGGTATTGCCGCCGAGAAGGGACGAACGGTTGCGGCGAGTGCGCCGGCAAACTTTCCGAGGGCGCGGCGTGCTCGCGCGCCGCCGACTGCCAGAGCGGTCGGTGTTCCGATGGGCGCTGCGCTCCGATTTTGAAAGAGGGGGAGGGTTGCCCGGTCTCCACCGATTGCCTGAGGGATCTCATCTGCCAGGACGGCGTCTGCCAAAAGGTGACGCTCGTCGGCGACGGGCAGGCCTGCGGCGGCACGAACGTGTGCGATGTGTACATGACCTGCGCCAACGGGCGATGCGTCAAAGACGTCGCGGTGGACATTGGGCAAACGTGCGGGACAACGGGAAACGGAGGACTCGCTCTTTGTCGCGCCGGCGATTGCGACACACAATCGACCTGCGTCAACCGCCCGCCCGCGGGCACCGCATGCTCCGAAGCGGGGTCATGCGGCGGCGCCTCCGTCTGTTACCAAGGGCAATGCCGAGCGTTGACGTCCGATGTCTGCGATGTGCCTCCGCAGCGTGCCCACCCCGAAGAGCGCGTCGAAGAGGTCGACCGCGCGCCGCTCACGGGGCGATCGCCGCGCGCTCGCCCCAGGCAGGCCGAATGACCGGGCGGTGACCGTTGCAACCTGGTCGCCGCTGGCTTAGAGACATTCACCGATGGAGGCGGCCAGGCAACACCAGCCCCACGTCGCGTCCATCCTCGACCGCGCCCTCAGCGGAAAACGGCTGACGCGTGAGGAGGGGTACGACCTTCTCGCGGCTCCGAGCGACGAGGTACCCCTGCTGTTCGAAGCGGCCCGGGCGCTCGCGGATGCCGGGCACGGCCGGCGGATTACGTTTTCGGCCAAAGCCTTCATCCCGCTGACCACGCTGTGCCGCGACTACTGCGGATATTGCACCTTCCGGCGCGACCCTGGCGAGCCGGGCGCGCACACGATGGAGGTGGACGAAGTCGTCGCGCTCTGCTCGGAAGGCGAAAGACTCGGCGTGAAGGAGGCGCTCTTTTCGCTGGGGGACCGGCCGGAGGCGCTCTTCGCCGAGCACCGAACGTGGCTCGAGGCGCGCGGACATCGCACGACGCTCGCCTACCTGCGGGAAGCGTGTGCCGCGGTCGTCGATCGCACCTCGCTCTTACCCCATGCCAACCCCGGTCTCATGGGGGCGCCCGATCTTCGCGCGCTGCGCGAGGTGAACGCCAGCATGGGGATCATGCTGGAGAGCACGTCGGAACGACTTCTTCACCCGGGTGCAGCCCACGATCGCGCGCCCGACAAGATCCCGCGGCGACGGCTCGCCACCATCGAAGCCGCGGGGGCGCTCAAGATCCCTTTTACCACCGGCATTCTCATCGGCATCGGGGAAACACCGGCCGAGCGGGTGGACGCGCTCTTGGCCATTCGCGATCTGCACGAGCGCTACGGTCACATCCAAGAGGTCATCGTCCAGAATTTTCGCGCCAAGCCGACCATCCGCATGCGCGACGAAAGTGATCCGTCGTTTCGCGATCTCGCGCAGACCCTGGCCGTGGCGCGTCTGCTGCTCGGTCCGCGCATGAACCTGCAGGCCCCGCCGAACCTCTCGCCCGCGACCTATCCCGAGCTCCTCCGCGCGGGCCTCAACGATTGGGGCGGCATTTCCCCATTGACGATCGATCACATCAACCCCGAAGCGCCGTGGCCGCACCTCCTGGCGCTGGAAAGCGCGACCTCGAGCCTCGGCTACGAGCTGCGCGAAAGGCTCGCCGTGTACCCGGAGTATGTCGTCGGCGACGCCGACTTTCTGCATGGCGGGATGAAAGAGCGGGTGCGCCGGCTCGCCGACAGCGACGGCCTCGTGCGCCCCGAGCTCGAACGATGGAGGCGGGCGTGATCGCGCCGAGCGAAAGCTCGCGCGCGGTGCGCGATGTCCTCGCGCGCGCGCTCGAGGATCGGGAGATCAGCGCCGAGGAAGGCGAGACGCTCTGCCGCGCTCGAGGGGGCGAGCTCCACGCCGTCGTCGCCGCCGCCGACGAGCTGCGCCAGCGCCAAGCGGGCGACACCGTCACTTACGTCGTCAATCGCAACATCAACTTCACCAACGTCTGCATCAAGCACTGCACCTTTTGCGCGTTCAGCCGCGACCATCGGCAAGAAGAAGGGTATTTGTTGCCGATGGAGGAGATCGTGCACCGCGCCAAAGAGGCGCGGGACCTCGGTGCCAGCGAGGTTTGCATCCAGGCCGGCCTGCCCCCGAAGATGGACGGCTGGTACTACGTGGACCTGGTGCGGACGCTGAAGCGCGAGGTTCCCGGTCTGCACCTTCATGCGTTTTCCCCGGAAGAGATCCTCTACGGCGCCACGCGCGCCGACGTCTCCATCCGCCACTACCTGCAAGCGCTGCGCGAGGCTGGGCACGACACCTTGCCCGGTACCTCGGCCGAGATCCTCGACGACGGCATCCGCGATGTCATCTCCAAGGGGCGCATCAGCACCGCGCAATGGGTCGAGGTGGTGACGACGGCGCACGAGCTCGGTATCCGCACCACGTCGACCATCATGTACGGTCACATCGAGACCTACGGGCATTGGACCCGGCACATGGCGCTCTTGCGTGACATTCAGAAGAACACGGGAGGCTTTACGGAGTTCGTGCCGCTCTCGCTCATCCACCAAGAGGCGCCGATGTACCAGAAGAAGCTCGTGCCGGGCGTGCGGGAAGGGGCGACGGGCGCGGAAGTGGTCAAGATGCACGCCGTGGCGCGGATCATGCTCGGCGCGACATTTCGCAACATCCAAGCGTCATGGGTGAAAGAGGGTCCCAAGATGGCGCAGTACCTTCTGACGTGCGGCGCCAACGATGTGGGCGGGACCCTCATCAACGAGAGCATCTCGACGTCGGCCGGCTCGCTCTATGGACAGCTCGCCACGCCCCGCGAATTGCGGCGGCTCGTGCGTGACATCGGGCGCGCGCCCGCCGAACGTACGAGCCTCTATGCCATTCGCCGCCTCTTCGAGGCGACGGACGCCGGAAACGACGCCGAGAGTCCGCTCGACGACGTCAGCGACGCCGAGGCGCGTTTCGGCTCTTACCGAAAGCTTGCCATGGCCACCGATTTCCGTTTCGAGCATCCCCAGAAGCGTCCTTCCTCATGAAGATCGTCGCGCTCGCAGGGGGAACGGGAGCAGCCAAGTTCCTCCGCGGCCTCTGCCGTATCACCGACCCTGCCGCCGTGACCGTCATCGGCAACACCGGCGACGACCTCGAGATGTGGGGATTGTCGGTCTCGCCCGATCTCGACACCGTGATGTACACCTTGGCCGGCGTCGTCGACGAGACCAAGGGGTGGGGATTGTCGGGCGACACCTTCCAGTGTCGCGACGCCATGGGGCGATTGGGGTCCGCGACGTTCTTCGGACTCGGCGATCGGGACCTCGCGACGCACCTTGTCCGAACCGAGCAGCGCGGGGCTGGCCTTTCGCTCGCCGAAGCGACGGAGGTCCTCTGCCGCAGGTTCCGCGTCAAGAGCCGCCTCCTTCCGATGTCGAACGACCGTGTCCGTACCTACGTGGAAACGCCTGGCGGGCGGCTCGCGTTTCAGGAGTTCTTCGTGCGCGAGCGGTGTGGTCCCGCGATCGTCGATATCGTCTACGAGGGAGCCGACCGCGCGCGGCCCGCGCCCGGCGTTCTCGAAGCCATTGGCGAAGCCAGGATGATCGTCATCTGTCCTTCCAACCCGATAAGCTCCATCGGACCCATCCTCGCCGTGCCCGGCATTCGCCAGGCGCTGTCCGCCACCGCCGCGCGGGTGGTCGCGGTAAGCCCCATCGTCGGGCAGGCGCCCGTGAGCGGCCCCGCCGGCAAAATGATGGCGGCGAAAGGCTTCGAAGTGTCGGCGCTCGGCGTCGCCGCCGTTTACGCGGAGTTCCTCGAGCAACTCGTGGTGGACCATCGGGACGCAAACCTCGCCGCTGCCTTGCAAGCGCGCGGGGTCGAGGTGCTCGTCACCGACAGCATCATGGACGGTGCCGATCGAGAGAAGGCGCTGGCGCGCGCCGTGCTCGAGGGGTTCGCGTGACCATCGCGGTGGTCCCCATGAAAGACCTGGCGCAGGCGAAGCAACGCCTGGCCGCGCGGCTCGACCCGAGCGAGCGACGCATGCTGGTGCTCCTCATGCTCGAGGACGTGTTGCAGACGCTGCGCCGGGTGCCGGCCCTGTCGGGCGTCATGGTCGTCACCCGAGAGGGGGAAGTGGCGGGGCGGGCGGCGCGGTTCGGCGCCGAGGTCCTACCCGAGCCGGCCAACGACGGTTATACGTCGGCGGTCGATCGAGCGGCCCGGGAGCTGACCCGCCGCGGGGAACGCGCCATGCTGAGCATCCCCGGTGACGTGCCCGGCGCGACACCCGCCGAGATCGAGCGGTTGCTAGCGGCGAGCCCCGACGCGCCGTCGGTCGTCCTCGCCCCTTCGCGCGACGAGCGTGGAACCAACGCCGCCCTCGTCTCGCCGCCCGAGGCCTTCGACCTCCGTTTCGGCGAGCCGAGCTTTTCGGCGCACCTGGCCCGAGCGCGCCAGGCGGGCCTGGCGACCGAAGTGCTCCACCTGCGCGGGCTGGCGCTCGATCTGGACAGCCCGGAGGACCTCGACCTGTTCCTCCGCGAGCCGACGCCCACGGCTTCGTACTACTTTTTGTTGGAGGCCCTCCGCGTCCGCGCCCCCGCGCAGGTCACCGGGAGTCACCGCATTCCATGAAAGTGGAGCTCTTCGCCATCGAAGGACTGCCCGATGTCTTGCCCGGCGACGACATCGCCGAGCTGGTCGCGCTCGGGATCCGCAGGCTCGGGGAGCGGCTCGAACCTGGCGACGTCGTCGTCGTCACGCAGAAGATCGTCTCCAAGGCGGAAGGGCGCCTGATACGCCTCGCGGAAGTCACGCCGTCCCCCTTCGCCGTCCAATGGGGGACGGCCAACGGCACCGATCCACGGGTGGTCGAGCTGGTGCTCCGCGAGAGCCGTCGCGTCGTCCGCATGGATCGCAGCGTTTTGATCGTCGAGACGCACCAGGGGCTCGTGTGCGCCAACGCCGGGGTCGACCTCTCCAATGTGGCCGGGGGCGAGGTCGCGACCCTGCTCCCCGTCGACCCCGACGCCTCCGCTCGCCGGATCCGCGCCGGCCTTCACGCCATTGCCGGCGTCGAGGTACCGGTCATCATCAGCGATACCTTCGGGCGTCCCTGGCGGGAGGGGCTGGTCAACGTCGCCATCGGAGTGGCAGGTCTTTTGCCGTTACGAAGCTATGTAGGTTCGCGCGATCCCCAGGGTTTTCCACTTCAGGCGACCATCGAGGCCCTCGCCGACGAGCTCGGAGCCGCCGCCGGCCTCGTGTCGAGCAAGCTCAATCGAACGCCGGCCGTCCTGGTGCGGGGCATCCTTTATGAGGCGGGGGACGGCTCGGCCCGCGACCTCATCCGCGCCGCAGAACGCGACATGTTCCGGTGAGGCAAGCCCTTTTTCACATCGGAGAGGGCGCTCTGGACCCCGGGCGCGGGCCGGGGAGAGAACTCTTCCTGTCATCTCCTCGCGTAGGACAAGCGCCCACACTTAAAGCGCGCTACGCTCTTTTTCCTCGTCGCGTGCTCTCGTTTTCCATAAAAAGACCGTTCTGTTCTGGGTCGATGGCGACGAAGCTACGTGTCAAAAGAAGTCCACCCAGCCGCGGGATCCGCTAAAGAGCGTCCGTGTGCCTAAGAGAGACCGTAAGACTGAGCCGCGCATGAGACGAACTCGCGAGCTGAAACAGGAGCTGGAAGTGCCGCACGAAGGCGCGTCTGAGGTTTTCTTCAAATATCAGGAAGTGAGCCGCGCGCGTTCTGGCGACCTTCTGGGGGAGTCGATCGACGAATCGCTGTCGCTCGACATCGAGCCGCTCGATTCCGCCGCGCCACCCACGCCGTCCGAGAGCAAGCACGACGACGCTCCCGTCGATTCGGGACCGAAGCTGCTCCGCACCGATTCGGGCAGCCAAGGCGACTCGAAGAGCACCGATCCTGTCCGCATTTACTTGCGCCGCATCGGCAGTGTGGCGTTGCTCACCCGTGAAGGGGAGGTCGAGCTGGCCAAGCGGATGGAGGCGGGGGAGCACGCCATTCTCACCGCCATCTTGAACTCGCCGGCCTTGGTCCGCGAGATCCTGAAACTCGGCGAGGACGTGCGCGGCGGCAAGTGCCGCGTGTCGGATCTCATCGACGAGGAAGAACGCGACAACGAAGACGACGAAGGGCTCGACGAACGAGCCGCGGAAGAACGCCTGCTCGGTCTCATGGGCAAGGTTCGCCTGCTCTGCAAGGCCAGCGACGATCTGCGCGAGGTGCAGCACGCCACCGTCGGGTCCGAACGAAAATCGCTCGAGGTGCGCATCCAGGAGAACCGCGAGAAGATGGTGGGGATCCTGGTCGAGATGCGTCTCAACAAAAAGACCATCAACCGCCTCATCAACAAGATCCGCGTCCTCATCCAAGAGGTCGAAGAAGGCGCGCCGACGCACGCCATGCCGGACTCGATCCCGCCCCCCTCCTTTGCGCCGCGCAAAACCGGCAAACGACCCATTGCCGACAAGGCCAAGAGCAGCGGGTTACGCGAGTTGCACGCCACCTACGCCGCCATCAAGACGGGGCAGGAGATCGCCACCCGCGCCAAGGCGCAGCTGGTCGAGGCCAACCTCCGTCTCGTCGTCTCCATCGCCAAGAAATACCGAAACCGCGGGCTGCAGTTCTTGGATCTCATCCAGGAAGGCAACCTCGGGCTCATCCGCGGCGTCGAGAAATTCCAGTACAGCCGCGGCTACAAACTCAGCACCTACGCGACGTGGTGGATCCGCCAGGCAATCTCGCGCGCCATTTCCGATCGCGCGCGCACCATCCGCATCCCGGTGCACATGGTCGAGACGACCAACAAGCTGCTGCGCTTGAGTCGCTCGTTCGTGCAGGAGTTCGGGCGCGAACCGACGCCGCAGGAGCTCGCCGACAAGATGGGCGTGCGGGTCGAGGTGATCCGCAAGGTGTTCGAGATCACCAAAGAGCCGCTCAGCTTGGAGACGCCCGTGGGCGACGAAGGGGACACCATGCTCGGTGACTTCATCGGCGACACGAGCCTCCCCTCGCCCGCCGACGTCGTGCTCGACGCCGACCTCGCCGAGCAGACGCAGAAGCTCCTGCAGACGCTGACGCCGCGCGAGCAGAAGGTGCTTCGCATGCGTTTCGGCATCGAAGAAAAGGCCGAGCACACCCTGGAAGAGGTAGGGCAGGAGTTTTCGCTGACGCGCGAACGCATCCGCCAGATCGAAGCCAAGGCGCTGCGCAAGCTGGCGCATCCGGTCCACGCCAAGCGGCTGCGTTCGCTCATCGAGAGCTGAGAACTGACAGCGTCGTGCTCGCGAGCTAGTCGTGCTCGCAGATGACGGCGAGCGCCTCGGTGCACGCAACGTCGGCCCACATGCTGGTAAAGCGCATGCGCACGCATTCTCCGGTGTAGTTGGGCTCCTTGTCGGCGTCGCTATAGAGGTCCCAGTTGCGGTAGGAGAGGAGTTCGTTGGTGACCCAGTAGAAGGAGGACTCGGCCTTCGGCGAGTTCAAGGGGCGCCGCAGACCGATCCATCGATCTTGGTTGGGCAGGAG
>DATHES010000173.1:0-28134 GCA_035318465.1 Polyangiaceae bacterium | reverse complement strand
GTTGGCGTGACCGAGCAGTGCCTGAACGCTGCGAAGATCGGCGCCGCGCTCGAGCAAATGCGTCGCGAAAGAGTGCCTCAGCTTGTGCGGCGAGATGGGTTTCGTGATGGCAACCCTTCGGGCGTAGCGCACGACCAGTTTCCAGAAAGCTTGCCGCGAGAGAGGTCGGCCCCACGACGAGAGAAAGAGCGCCGAGTGAGGGCGACCGCCGCGCACGGGCGGCGTCCCTTTCAAGTAGAGGTCCACGTCCGCGAGGGCGACCTCGCCGACCGGCACCAGACGGCGCTTGCCTCCTTTGCCGAGCACGTTCACGAATCCACGTCGCTGATCGAGATCGCTCGTCTTCAGCGCGCACAGCTCGCTCACGCGTAGGCCGGCGGCATACATGAGCGAGAGCATCGCGCGATCGCGGCGCCCGCGAGGCTTGGCGAGATCCGGCGCCTCCAGCAAGCGCACCACCTCTTCGAAGGTGAGCACGGCCGGAAGGCGTCTGCCCAGCCGCGGGGTAGCAATTTCTGCGGTCGGATCAGCGCCGGTCCAGCGCTCGCGCACGAGAAAGCGGCAGAAGCCGCGTACGGCCGAAAGGTGGCGCGTGGCCGATCGTGCCCCGAGTCCGCCCCGGTCGAGCGACACGAGGAATCGCGTGATGAGCACCGGATCGACCGCTTCGGTCGTCGTGACCCCCTGCTCCTCGGCGAACGTGGCGAGCTTGGCGAGATCAGAGGCGTACGAGGAGATGCTGTTGGCGGCGAGCGCACGCTCCACCCGGAGGTGATCGAGGTAGGCGTCCACGGCAGAACAGAGATCCACGCTCGGGAAGATACGGTGAGTGCGGGTCGGGCACTAACTTTTGCGCCACGGTGGGCCGCTGGCGGCGCCCCGGGCAAGCTCGTCGAGCAAGGGGCGCGGGTCGTCGCAGCGCATCAAGGCTTCGCCGATGAGCGCCGCATCGGCGCGCGACGCGGCCATGGCGGCAGCGTCGGGTCCAGATTTGAGTCCAGAGAAGTGGACGGCGACGGTGCTCGTGGGAATGCTCTCCAGCACCCGCTTGGCACGCTCGGCGTCGATCTCGAGCGTGTCGAGGTCGCGCGCGTTGACGCCGACCACGCGTGCTCCCGCGGCGAGGGCAAGATCGAGCTCGCGTTCGTCCCCGACTTCCACGAATGGCTCGAGGCCCCGCGAGCGAGCCCCTTCGACGAGCCGCGGCAAGAGTCCTCCCTGACGCAGGCAGCGCACGATGAGGAGCACGGCGTCGGCCCCCGCCGTCCACGCGCGGTCGATCTGAGCGAGGTCGATGACGAAGTCCTTGCACAGAAGGGGAACGGACACCTCGGCGCGGGCGGCGGAGAGGTCATCGAACGATCCGTCGAACCAGGTGCGGTCGGTGAGCACGCTCACCATCGACGCGCCTCCTTGCTCATAGGCGCGCGCGCGCTCGCCCGCACCTAGCCTCCGCGAAAGGGCGCCGGCGGAAGGGGAGCGGAACTTGATCTCGGCGATGAGCCGCAGCGGATCTCCGCTCGATCGCCGCAACGCCGCCAGCACGTCGCGCGGCGGGCTTTCTGCCATGCGCTCCCCGAGGGGCGAAGCGGAGAGCGCCGCCGCCTCTGCCGCTTTTCGCGTCAGGATGTCGGCGAGCAATCCCATCACGTCGCTCTCGCGCGCGCGGCAGCGGCACGCCAGCGTTCGAGCGTAGCAAAGGCGCGCCCCGAGGCGATCGTCTCCTCGACTTGCGCGGCGGCATCCTTGGGATGGCCCCCCCGCGCGACGACCGCCGCTGCCGCCGCGTTCAGCACGACGGCGCTTTTGGCCGGGTGCGGCTCGCCTCGCAGAATGGATTCGATCGCCCTCGCGTTGTTCGCCGAGTCGCCCCCGCCCATCGCGTGGACCGCCACCCGCGCCAGCCCGAAGTCCTCGGGGGTGATGATTCGTTCCTGGATCCGGTCGCCATCGAGCTCGGTCACCCGCGTCGGGCCCGACGGACTTACTTCATCGGACCCGTCCTCGCCCCGCACGACCCACGCGCGGCGCGTACCGAGCGCGCGCAGCGTCTCCGCCATCACCGCGCGAAGCGCGTCGTCGTAAGTCCCGAGGAGCTGATGCGTTGCGCGTGCCGGGTTGGCGAGCGGTCCCAGAACGTTGAAGATGGTGCGAATGCCGAGCTCGCGGCGGGTGGCGGCCGCGTGCTTCATGGCCGGGTGATGCGTGGGCGCGAAAAGAAAGGCGATGCCCGCGTCGCGCAGCACGGCCGCTTGCCGATCGGCGGCAATGTCGATGGGAACCCCCAGCGCCTCGACGACATCGGCGCTCCCCGAGCGGCTGGACACGGCGCGGTTGCCATGTTTGGCCACCGAGACACCGAGCGAAGCGACGACCACCGCCGCGGCGGTCGACACATTGAGTGTGCAGAGCCCGTCCCCACCCGTGCCGCAGGTGTCGAGCGTCGCTTCGAGCCCGTGATCGACCGCGATCATCGCCGACCGCATCGCCTCGACCGCCGCGGTGATGACGCCCGCTGTCTCCCCGCGGATGCGCAGCGCGACGACGAAGCCTCCGATCTGGGTGGAGGTCCACGCGCCGGCGAGGATGGCCTCGAAAGCGGCGCGAATCGTGGCCGGGCGCGCCGGTTGCGATCCGGCAATCTCGCCAAACACGGCGGCGAAGGTGATGTGCTCGGTGCTCATGCGCGCCCCGTGCCGACCGTCGCCAGCCAGTTCTCGAGCAGCGCCATGCCCTCCTCGGTGAGGATGGACTCGGGATGAAACTGCACGCCTTCCACCGCCAACGTTTTGTGACGAAGTCCCATGATCTCCCCTTCGGTCGTCCACGCGCTCACCTCGAGCATGCTGGGGAGACTCGTGCGTTCGACGAGGAGCGAATGGTAACGTGTCGCGGTGAAGGGGTTGGAAAGGCCCCGAAAAATGGTCTTGCCGTCGTGGACAATCGGGGACGTCTTGCCGTGCATGAGCCGATCGGCGCGCACGACGCGGCCGCCGAACGCTTGGCCAATCGATTGATGGCCGAGGCAAACGCCGAGGATGGGCGTGCTCTCCGCAAACCGCGCCACGGCCGCGAGACTGACGCCTGCTTCGTCAGGCGTGCACGGTCCGGGCGAGATCACGATTCCCTGGGGCGCACGCGCCGCGATCGCGCCGACGTCGCACGCGTCGTTCAAAATAACGTCGCAGCTGGCGCCGAGCACCTCGAGATGCTGCACCAGGTTGTAAGTAAAGGAGTCATAGTTGTCGATAACCACGATCCGTGCCATCGAGGCGGGAGGATGGCGTCTGTGTGCGCTCGGGTCAAACGTTGACATTGACGAGTCCCCCTCGCTAACGTGCGGGTCGCCCGGAACCGCGACGAAAAAAGTCGCGTTCTACCGCATTACCCGAGTCGTGCTACGAGGAAACCCATGGCTGCCGAAGAGAAAAAGCCGAAGATCGATTTGAAAGCCCGCCTCGGTAGGGGCGCGGCTGGCGGGGGGACGCCTGCCGGCTTGCCGACAGGGAGTTCATTCAGCTCAATGCCCCCCCCGCAGGTCGGCTCGGCTTCACCTCCCGCGGGCGGATCGATCCCTCCCCCCCAGGTGGGCGCGGTGCCCCGCGGGATGGCCCCAGTCGCCGGCGGTGTGCCGGCTCCCCCGTTTGGCGGGCCGCCCGCGGAAACGACCGATGCTTTCGGCCAGCGCGTGGCCGCTTCCCCCGTTCGCGCCGTACCGACGACGTTCAAGATCGAGCTCGATGCCGAAACGGTCGCGGCTGCCCAAAAAGGCGGCAAACGCGCCACCATCCTGTCGGCAATTACGCTCCTCATCGGTCTCGGCGTCGGCTTCGCCTGGGGAGGCAGTTCGGCAAGCAACAAGGGAGCCAATGCGGCTCTCCAGGGCGCGCAGGAGCTGATTGGCGAGATCGACCAGTCGCAGGGCAAAATCAAGGAGATGGCCGACAAGATCGGCGCGGCCGTGAAGGGCATGAAGGAGAAGAAATTCCCCGACTCGTTTGCCAACGATCTCGGCGGTCTGTCGATCCCCTTCGGTCCCGACAAGCTCGCCGGCCGCAACATCGGTCGCTTCGATCCGCGCACCCTCTCGATGCTCTTCGGCTACGCGAGCGACGTCGACGCGCTCAACAGCCGCAAGGACGCCCTGAAGAACCTCTTCAGCGGCCAGAAGAAGGCCATTCAAGATGCGCTCGGAGCGGGCAGCAATCCCAAAGTCGCGTGGACCGTCTTCGTCCAGAAGAGTCCTGCGCACGGTCCGGTCGGCGTCATCGCCGCCATCAACCCCACCGACGCGTTCGCCTACAAGGACGCGAAATGGCCCGAGGCGTTCAAGATCTCGACCGGCCGCGAGCTCGTGCAGACCGACCGCTTCCAGGGCGGCGCGAAAGAGAGCATCTTCTCCACGGAGAAGAAGGTAGTGGCCATCCCCCTCGATCCCGACTCGGTCACGACGTCGTTTCCCACCGACATCTTGGGCCGCATCACGAGCGAGCTTGCCAAGACCGAGGGCATCATGACCGGCAGCGGCGCCCCCGGCGAAGAGGCCGAGCAGGGCATCCTCAAGAAGGGGGAGCAGCTTCTCATCGCCCTCCGGAAGATCGGCGCCAAGTAGCCGTTCGCCGAACACCGGACGCCGCGGTCGCGCACGCCTCACGCAGGCGCGCGCGGCCGGCCTCGCGCGAGGTCCACGGCGGCGTGTCCCTTACGAGAGACCGGTGCCCCACACGACGTTTTCGCCGCTGCGACGGTCGGGCGCGGCGCTGATCTCGCGGTAACCGCGCGCCAAGAGCGCCGTGCAACGCACGGCGGGGTGCGCCTTGGCGGGCTTGGCAAAAAGCCCCTTCAATGACGCGAGCCACTGGCGAAACCCCTTGGAGCGCGGCCCCGATTCGCGCACCATCACCAGCGCCCCCCGGCGCAGGTCGGCCGGGTCAGGCAGCTGTGCGACGATCGTCGCGACGGGCCCCAGCCCGTCCGCCGGCCAAGCGCGGTCGAGGACCGGAAAAAGCTCGAGATCAGGTTTTTCAGCGGGGATCTCGCCCAACCTGTCCATGGTCATCGGAAAGCCGATGCGATCTTACGATCGTCCGGCTTCGTCTCGTCCGTTCGTTGCGCGGTCGGGTCCGAAGGGGACGCGGCCTTGGTGATCTCGCTGGCAAGCTCGGCGGAGCCGTCAGTGTCGGGGGAGGCAGCGGAGGCGACCGGTGGTGAGGTGGGGCTGCTCGGTGCCGACCCCGCGGGGGGAGGGGAGGCGGGGGCGGGGGCTTTCGAGGGGCGTCGTCCGATCAGCGACTCGCTGTCGCCGAGGAGGGGTGGGGGGACCTCGGAAAGCCCGCGCGGTCGCACGATTTCCACCTTGACGATGCGTTTTTCGTCCGCCTCCCGGACGATGAAGCAAAAGTCGAACGCTTCGATCTGGGTGCCGATATCGGGAACTTTGCCGGCGCGGTGAATGAGCAGGCCCCCCAGCGATTCGTAGTCGTCGTCTTCCGGGATCTTGGCCCCGAGGTAAGCGGACAAATCGCCGACGGAGACGGCCGCATCGACGAGAAGGCGCCCGTCGCCGAGGTCCTGGATAGGCGCCTCCTCGGTGTCGTATTCGTCGCGGATTTCCCCCACGATGACTTCCAGGATGTCTTCGAGGGTGACGATGCCGCTCACGCCGCCGAATTCGTCGATGACGACCGCCATGTGCAGCCGGCGTGAGCGCATCTCCCTGAGCACGCTGGAGACGCCCTGCGTCTCGGGAACGAAGTTGACGGGCGCGCGCACGAGATCGATGAGGGGGCGCGACTGGAGCCTGACGTCTTTCAGGATGCGAAAAAGGTCCTTCGCGTAGAGAAGGCCGACGATGTTGTCGACCTTGTCCCGATAGACCGGGAAGCGCGAGTGCCCTTCGCTCGCGACGATCTTGAGGACTTCCGGAATCGGACGGCTCACCTCGATCGCCGACACCCTCGTGCGCGGCACCATGACGTCGCGCACGACCAAGTCTTTTAGCTCGAGCACATTGCGGATCATCTCCGCCGGCTCGCGGCCGAGCGAGCCGTGCTTCTGCCCTTCGGCCACGACCCATTCCACTTCAGTCTCTGTCAGACGTGCGTCGGGCGGCGGTTCTGCCGCCACCAGGCGCGCGGCCCAACGTCCCAGCACCGCGACCGGTGCGGCCAGCGGCAGCACGACGAGCTCGAGCAGACCGATGAAGGGGAGAAAGCGCAGGGTGAAGTCGTCGGCGCGCCTGCGCGCGAGGTTGATGCCAATCTCCGCCAGGGTTCCGTAGGTCGCCACCGCGCCGAGGGCTCCAAGTAGCGCGACCGACCAGCTCGGCACGAAGGGAGCAACGACTTCGGCGATGAGCACCGACGCCAGCCCCATGAAGACGACGCGTCCGACGAGCCATCGCGAGTGCTGCCGGCTCGGACTGCGCTGGTAGCGGTCGAGCGCCGCCTTGGACATCCCGGTCGATTGCTCATGGAGCGCGGACAGTCGTCCCGGGGTGAGCGAGCTCAAGGCCGCGTCCATGCTGGCGAAGACCGAACCGACGGCTGCGCATGCCACCGCGCCGGCGAGCCCTTCCCAGAAGTCGACCGCTGGTAAGCTCAACGGATCTCCTCACCGGCTCTGCGTTCGGGATCGGCACCCCCTGCGCCGGCCCTGCCTAGGTACGCCCGAGCCACCTAAGAAACGTAGCGGACCTCGCGAGGCAGGTGCAAGGCCGCCCCCTCGGCCCAATGGGCCCCACATGCCCCGGTCTAGGCGGATTTGTCGCAACTTCCGAGCGCTTGCGCCGAGAAGGGGGCATGACAAGTCCTTCCAGCTCTGGCGCGATCTCCCCTCCTTTCTTGCGGGCAACGACGGGATCCGGTGGCACCGCAGGGGTCGAGAAAGGTCGGCCGCTCGTTGCCGCGGGCTCGCCAGCCGGGGCGGCGTCGACGTTCGCGGCGTTGCTCGAGCTCCTCGCCAAGGAGGGGCGCGCGGGCCGATCGGCCACGGCATCGGCCATCGGAGCCGCCAGCGCAGCTCGGTCCGGCGTGGCGACGGGGGGTGCGACGGGCGATGCGAACGCCGCGATCGGGACCAGCGATGCGCGGCGCGAGTCGGAAGAGGAAGGCGATGGCGTCCATTCGGCGTCGGACGAAGTGGTTGTCGGTCAAGGCGCCACCCTCGATCCCATGGTCCAGGTTCTCGTCGGACTGGCGCCGAGAGCAGCGCCAGCCAGCGCGCCCACTCGGCCCGACCTTGCCGTTCTGCCCGACGCGCGCGCTCCCATCGAGCAGCTGATGGCGAGGCTCGTGCGACGCGTGGCCTGGTCGGGCAACGCACGCTCCGGGCTGGCGCGGCTCGAACTCGGCGCGGGAGAGTTGGAGGGGGCAACGCTGACCATCCAGGCCGATGAAGGCGTGGTGCGCGTTGCGCTCGATCTGCCGCCCGGTGTCGACGGCGCGGCGTGGAGGGAACGGATCAGCGGGCGGCTCGGGGCGCGGGGACTTCAAGTCGAAGCGGTGGAAGTCGCTTAGTCACTGCTCCGCCAGCTTCTCGGAGCGGCTGCTGCCAAGACGGACGCCGTCGACTTGGCGAAGAACGGACAGCGTCGTGCTAGGTGAAACCGCGTTCGACCATGAAACCGCCGTTGGGGTCGGGCCGCCCGATGGCGACCAGCTCGCCGCCTGGCCCGAACCAGGCCGAAACGGCCGGGACAGGAGGTTCGGCGAAATGCGTCTCCAGAAGCAGCTGACCGTGTCGAGCACGCCGCAGCCCGTCTTCGGAAAGCCGACTCAGCGGTAAGACCCGCTGCGCGGCGCCCTCGACGGTTTGCATGGCGCGCTCGAGCTCTGCGCACGAGGCCGACCACGGCAGCGCTTCTTCCAGCGTGAAGTTGCCGCTCGCCACGCGCCGCAGCGACGAAAGATGGGCCGGAACGCCGAGCGTCTGCCCGAGATCGCGGGCGAGCGCCCGCACGTAGTACCCCTTGGAGACGACGAGGAGAACGCCGAGGGTGGCCAGCGTGGTCTCGGTGATTTCGATCTGGCTCACGGCGACCGGGCGCAGCGCCAGAGGGACGTCTTGGCCGCGCCTTGCCAGTTCGTGCGCGGTGCGGCCACCGACCTTGATGGCGGAGAAGGCCGGCGGAAGCTGCTCGTGCCGCGCGCGTTCGAGATCGAGGGCGCGCGCGAGCACCGGCGCCGCGCTTTCCCGCGCCGTGCCGTCGCTCCCCGCGGTCAAGGCGCGAAGCTCAGCGGCGAGATCGTCGGGGATCGAGGCGGTGGCGACGATGTCCCCCTCCGCGTCGAGCGTGGTCGTCGAAGAGCCGAAGGTGACCGTGGCTCGGTACTGCTTGGTCTGGGCCGTGAGATAGGCACTGAGCTTCGTGGCTTCGCCCACCGCGACCACGAGCACGCCCGTTGCCGCCGGGTCCAGCGTTCCCGCGTGTCCGACGGCGCGCGTGCCCAGCACCTTGCGCAGGCGCGCGACGACGTCGTGACTCGTCGGACCCATCGGCTTGTCGATGACGAGCACACCGTGAAGACGATTCGGGGCCGCCATGGAGTGGCCGAACGTACCTTTCGCCCGCACCGGGCGCCACCAGCGTGGGCGCTGGTCCGGCGCGGTCGTTTTGTGTCGCGACCGATCGCGAAGATGCTACGACGCGGCTGCTTGCTCGGGAAAAGCGCGTGACGCAAGGCATATCCACGGTGAGAAGGGGTCCGGCGCTCGCGGTAGCGTGCCTGTATTTTCTCTCCGGGCTCACCGGTCTCGTCTACGAGGTGACGTTTTCCAAGTACCTCTCCTATGTCTTCGGCGCGACCGCCTACGCATCGAGCGCCGTCCTCGTGGCCTTCATGGGCGGGCTGTCGGCGGGCGGCGTGCTCGTCGCGCGATGGAACGATCGCCTCCGGCGGCGCTACTTCCTCTACGGCGCGGCCGAGATTCTGGTGGGGTGCTTCTGTGCGGTGTCCCCCTGGCTCTTCGCCGCCATCGGAGCCGCTTACGTGGCGCTGGCGCGCGCGCTACCCGCGTCGTTGCCGGTGCTCGTCGTCGTTCGCTGGCTCCTGGCGACGTCGGTGGTGTTCGTGCCGGCAGCGGGAATGGGTGCGACGTTGCCGCTTCTCGCTCCCGCGGTGGGTGCCGATGGCGACAAGCGATGGCTCTCGCGCCTCTACGCGCTCAACGTGCTCGGCGGCGCCGTGGGTTCGCTCTTGGCCGCGTATTTCATCCTTCCGGCGCTCGGCCTCGGCGCGACGATGCGCTTGGCCGCCGTGGTCAATGTCGTCATCGGTGCGACGGCCATGGCGCTCGGACGGCTGACGCCGGTGACCGGCGCACACCGCCGCGACGTCGCGTGGCCCGACGACGCGCGCGCACATGCGTCGCTCGCCGAGCCCGGCGCGGCGCGCGTTGCACGGCCCCTTCATGAGCTCGCGACGAGCCATGCTCCCGGCGCGGCCCGCAGCACGCTCTTCGCGCTCGCAGCTGGTTCCGGGCTCCTCGTTTTCGCGGCGGAAGTCGTCTACGTGCACATGTTGGCGCTCGTCATCGGCACCAGCGTCTACGCCTTCGGACTCATGCTGGCGATTTTTCTGGTGTGCCTCGGATGCGGCGCCGCCATCGCGCCCGGGCTCTTCGGACGCACCGCATGGAGCGCTCCACTCGCTGCCGCGATGGCCGGGCTGGCACTCGCGGCAGCGGTTCCCATCTGGGACCAGCTTCCCCAGCTCTTCGACGCCATGGCGCCCCACGCCACCACTTGGGCGATGCGGGAAACCGGGCGCGGCCTCGTGGCATTCGTTGCCCTCGCGGTCCCGGCGACGGCGATGGGTGCGCTCTTTCCCATCGTGCTGCGTTCGATCGCCGAACGGTCGAACGTGGGGGCCGAGGTGGGACGGCTCACCGCGCTCAACACGCTGGGATCGATCGCCGGTTCGCTTCTGGGCGGCTTCGTGCTCCTGCCCCGATGGGGATCGCAAACCAGCTTGCTCACCATCGCCGGAGGGTACGCGGCGCTCGCGCTGGCGGCCGTTTGGACCGCATCCGGCACCGCCAAGCGCTGGGGCGCACGTGAGATCGCGATGGGCGCCGCTGTCGCCACCTTCGTCGTGGCCTTGCTCGTACCGCGCTGGAATCTGGTCAAGCTGACGAGCGGTGCCAACGTCTACTTCGAGTCGGGCCCCGAGCCCGAAGCGATCGAGATGGTGCGCGAGGATGTGCACGGGGGCGTTACCACCGTCGTGCGCTCGGGAGAGATGCTCACCCTCTACACCAACGGCAAATTCCAGGGAAACAACGGCTTCGAGCTGGAAGCGCAGCGCGCTTTCGCGCACATTCCGTGCCTCCTCGCGGAGCGTCACGAGCGTGCCTTCACCATCGGACTCGGAACCGGGACCACCGCCGGCACCCTCGCCGCGTACCCTTTTCGCAGCATCGAGGTTGCCGAAATCTCGCCGGCCATCGCCTTCGCGGCAGAGACCTACTTTGCGAATATCAACGGCGGCGTGTTCGCGGACCGACGGTTCGCGCTGCTCAATGAGGATGGGCGCAACGCGCTGCTCGTCTCCACCGCGCGCTACGACGTCATCGGTATCGAGATCTCGAGCATCTGGTTCGCCGGCGCCGCCAATCTGTACAGCCGCGAATTCTACGGCATCGTCCGATCGCGGCTTTCGCCAGGAGGCGTGCTGCAGCAATGGCTGCAGTTTCACCACATGCGGCGGCGCGAGATTGCTTCCGTGCTGGCCACGCTACGCTCGGTCTTTTCTCACGTGGCGCTCTACGCGCACGGCAACCAGGGGATCATCGTGGCCGGCGAGAACCCGCTGTCGATATCACCTACCCGCGCGGATGCGATCGCCGCGCGCCCGGCAATTGCCGCTTTGCTCGATGGGGTCAAGCTGGCGGATCTGGCGGGGGACCTCTTGGTGACGGACGACGCGCTCGATCGTTTCGTCGCCGATTCGGCCAAGGAGGCGCAGGTATCGTTCGAGCAGCTGTGGTCGACCGACGACAACCTCTACCTCGAGTACGCGACGCCCAAGAACAACGTCGCGGGAATGCCGTCCATCGAGCAGACCATCGACATGGTGGCCCGCTACCGCCCCGCCGATCTCGCCGCCGATCGGGTGCGGCCGTAGCTCCTGATCACCGCGGCGGGGGGGCGGCGTAACGGTTGCGCGGAAACGGGTCGGCACTTTCGCGCAGCGAGACGTCATCGCGGCCGACCGCCTCGTCGACCGCAATACCGAGCGCGAGCAGACCCTGACGATCGTTGTAGCGGAGCTCGATCACGCTGGCCGGATGATGCGCGTTCTCACGCTGGAAACTCGTGTAGCCGACGCTGGAGTCACGTTGCTCGCCAAACTCGGTGCCGAGCCCACGGCGAGCTTCGCGGCGCGGCGCTCCGCCGTACGAGCCGGCCCCATCGGAGGCCTTCGATTCCGGGCGTGAGGAGGGCGCTGGCGGAGGGGAGCCCGGTGCACGTCCGACGCCCTCCTCGTAGCCGTCCTTCGCCGGAGCTTCCGCCGAGCTCCGCGGGCGATCGTCGTAGTACGGCGAGGGGCGCGGCATGACCGCGACCGGACGGTCGCGCTCGGGAAAGAAGGCGAGACCGATGACGCCGACGTTGCGGTCCTGGCCCTTGCGAGCGGCATAGGAATCGCGCACGGACGAGAAACGGAAGGTCGCAACCTGATCGGCCGACGTGCGAAACCCATCGACGGTGATCTCGCCGTAAGGCGCGAGGACATAGCCGCGCTTGTCGTCGTAACTGGCGGTGCGGCCGTCGATGGCGTCGAGTCCGTCGACCGAGACGACTGCTTCCACGCGGCGTGCCGTGGGGTTCACGATGCGAACGCGGTATCGCTCGCCGATGGTGCCGAGCACGTAGGCGCGTCCGCCGGCGTAAAAGGTGGGAAGGCGACTCGCATCGCCGTAAAGGACTTCCACGCGGTACGGAGAGTCCACCATCGGTCCCGGATCCGACCATGGCGCGCTCGGCCGATACGTCGTCCGCTGGGGGTCGCTGTACGAACCAGCCGACCAAGCCGGCCCTCGGTTCGGTTCGGCGTAGGAGGAGCCGCAGGCGCTCGCGGCGAGAAGGGTGATGAGCCCGAGAATCGTGGGAGCCGTCTTCATGGTCTCTGGATACGGGCGAGCTCGAGGTTCGATCTCGAGCCCGGCGCCGCGCAAGCGTCGCTGACTCGCCCACCTCGCGGCCCGCCGCGGACCGGGCGTCCATTTTGATACGTGGCTCCGTCGATACGGTCGAGTCGAGGGGTCGGGCGAAAGCGACGGATTCGTCGACGTAGGAGCGCAGGATTTTAATGGTTTCATTTGGAAACCAGCCCCGATAAGTAGATGCAGGTCAACCTGGGGACTCCAAGGGCAAATTGAATCGTTAGTGCAGAATTATGCTCAAATTTGCATTCCGACCGAGCTCCTCGTACAGGACAGACACACATAGGAGGAACTATGGCAAAGAAACAACTAGCGTGGCTTACAGCCTTACTTATCGCGACACCGGCCGTTTATGTGGCCTGCGGTGGCGACGAAGCGCCGCCCTCGACGACGACGGGTGGTGCTGGAACCGGAGGCGCGTCAACAGGCACGGCCGGCTCAACGGGTAGCGGTGGCACGGCCACCGGTGGCGCGGGTGGAACGGCCGGATCGGGCGGATCGGCCGGCAAAGCAGGCACCAGCGATGCCGGCGTCGCTGACGGTCGCACACCCTGCGGCACCGTCAATAACGGGTGCACCGCGAATCCCACCGGCAGCAACATCTGCGATTTGCCCAACAATCGCTGCGTCGAATGTTTGAACGACGGCGACTGTGCGGACGAGACTACGAACAAGGTCTGCGATCTTCGGATCTCGACGATGACGATGCTCCCGGCATCCCAGTGCGTCCAGTGTACCGACAGCGCGCAGTGTCCGGCGGGCGCCACCTGCGGAACGAACAACACCTGCTCCACGCCGTGCGGGACCGCGAACTGCACCACCAACCCCACCGGCAACAACATCTGCGATGCGCCGAACAACCGCTGCGTTGGATGCATGAATGACGGCGACTGTGCGGACGAAACGACGGACAAGCACTGCGATCTCACGGTCAATACGGCAGGCCTCCCGCGCTATGCATGCGAGGAATGCACGGACACGAGTCACTGCGCAGCGGGCTTGACCTGCGTCAACAACGCCTGCATCACGCAGTGCGGGACCGCGACGTGTTCGGCCACGCCCACCGGTAACAACATCTGCGATTTGCCGAACAATCGCTGCGTCGATTGCATGAACGACGCGGATTGCGCGGTCGAGCCGACGAACCCGCACTGTGACACGACAGTCAATACGGCGGGGCTCCCACGGTACGCCTGCGAGGAGTGCGTCGACAGCACCCATTGCCCCGCGGGACAGGTGTGTTTCGACAACAACTGCGAGCCGAGGTGCACGACGGATGCCGAATGCTCTGCCGACGGCGGAGGGCAGAACCCCCACTGCAATCCGACCACCAGCACGTGCGCGGAATGCGGATCCGACGCGCACTGCACTGGCAACCAGACGGTCTGCATCGACGGCAGCTGCGAGGATTGCACGACGGACGCTCACTGCATGGCATCGCAGCCCATGACGCCTTACTGTCGCGTCGCGGACAACAACTGCGTGGCCTGCCTCAGCAACGACCACTGCACTCCCCCCGCGACGTGCAACGTGAACAACGGTCGATGCGGCGGCGGCGGCGGTGGCATGGACAGCGGAGGTGGCGGCGGCATGGACAGCGGCGGCGGCAACCCGCCGGAGGCTGGCGGCGGCGGCTGAATCACGCTGTCGGAGCTACCGCTCAATTGAGTTGCGGTTGATGTAACGAAGGGCAGCGCGCATCGCGCGCTGCCCTTCATCGTCGAAAGTGGAGCGGGACACCGGGTTCGAACCGGCGACCCCGAGCTTGGGAAGCTCGTGCTCTACCAACTGAGCTAGTCCCGCGTCACCACCTTCTACTTCTGCCGACTCGGTCGTGCAACCGCTTCCGCTAGGGCGCGACGGGCAGTCCCGTTAACCGGCTGACCGTTCACCGGACGACGGCGGGGCGAGGGGGAAGGTCCCCTCGACGCGCGCGCTGCCATCGCGACCTCCGGCGATCTGGAGCGTGCCCCCCAGATGGGTAAAGAGTGCGTCGGCCAGGCGGACGCCGAGACCGAGCGGTGGAGAGCGATGCACGGCGTTGGAGGAGGCGCTGAGCTCGAGTCGTGACCCGCTGTGGGGGAGGGTGCGCTCGCTGTAGATCTCGAGCGACGCGTCGGAATTGCGGCGATCGAGGCTGGCATACAGGGGGGCGTCACCCTGCGAGAGACGCGCGACATGTTCGAAGAGGCTGACGATGGCGTGCACGGTGCGGTCGACATCGGCGACGACCATGAGCGGCTCGTTGCCGAGCGCGAGCTGTACCCCGCGCCGCCGCTCGCGCTCGCCAAAAGCTTGGGCGGCCCGCGAAAAAGCGTCGCGCAGGTCAGCCACGGTCGGCTCGAGCATCAGGCGCCCCTCGCGTAGCCGCGCGAGGTCGATCAGATCGGCGACCATGTCCGTCAGGCGCTGTACTTGGCGGCGCGCGCGCCCGATGCTGTCGACATCCACGGCGCCCGACGCGGCCTTGCGTTCGAGCGTCTGCAGGAGCATCGAAATGGGGGTGAGAGGCGTGCGCAAGTCGTGGGCCGCTTGCGAGACGAGGTCGTCCGAGTACGATCCTGTGGAAGCCTCGGAACCGGGGTTCGGCGTCATCGCTTGCTGCAGCACGAGCGCGAGGTAATTGCCGAGCAGGTCGAACATGACCAGGTCTTCGCTCGTGGAAGGAGCTTTCTTCCCGTAACCAAGGCAAAGGGTACCGCGCGTGGGGGACGCATCGATCGGGACCACGACCATTCGCTCCACGCCCGCCGCGATGCGGTCGTCCTGCTGCACCTCGACCAGGCGAGAAGAGGTCGTCCCCGGCGAGCTCAAACGCCGAGCCTCGAACAGACTCAGATCGGCCAGTATCCTCGGATCGGTCCCGGTGGGTGAAACAGCCTCGAGAGGGGAGCCGTTCCCCACCCGGAGGGCAGCGATTTCCGCTTGGAAAATCTGACGGAGGGCCGGGACGAGCGTCTGCAGCATCGTCGCGGGCGAGGGATCGACGAGTGCCGCTCGACAGGCCTCGTGGGCGGCCGCGAGACGCTGGAGGGGGCGCGTCGGAAACCCTGCGGCCGACGGGCGTTTTGGTGGCTGCGATCGAGCGGAACGATCACGCTTTTTACCGGCCAGTGAGCTCGCCGCGCTCATGTTGGCGATCCATTGGAGGGTACACGGCGCCCGCGAGCCTGATTTGCACAGGTAGTTCGGAACATTGGCTTCCCGCGAGCTTTGAAGCAATCCTCGAGCCGCGTCCGCGTGTCCTCGGTCTTTCAGTGATCTCAGAGCCGCCCCCGCCTCCGCTCGGTCGATCGGAAGGAGGGTGTCACTGCGCGGTGAAGTCGAGCTGGGAGCGCGGGTAGCTGCCCAGGACTTTGATGCTGCCGCACAGGGCGCCGAGTTTTCGAATGACGTTGGCGACGGGAGGGTCCAGTCGATGGCCTTCCACATCGACGAGAAAAACATACTCCCACGGCATCGCCCCCTTGGGACGGGACTCGATACGGGACAAGTTGATCCCGTCCTCATCGAAGATCTCGAGGGCACGCTTGAGCGCGCCGCGCGCGCCCGCGTCGAGGAGGGAAAAGGCCAGCGTGGTCTTGTCGACTCCTGTGGGTGGGGCGTCTTCCCGCGCGATGATGACGAATCGCGTCGCGCTTTCGGCGCGGTCCTGGATTCGCTCGGCGACGACCGCGAGACCGAAGACCTCCCCGGCCAGCCGGGTGCCGATGGCGGCGGCACGGTCGTCGGCGAGGGCCTCCCGCGCGGCCGAGGACGTCGAGTTCGTCTGGATGAATTGAGCGCCGGACAAGTTGCGCGCGAGCCAGAGCTGACACTCGGAGAGCATTTGCGGATGGGCGTAAACGCGTTCGATCGAGGAAAGGTGGGCGGCACGGCTGACCAGGCACTGCGATGCTTCGAGGACGAGCTCTTGGCGAATGAAAAGGTCGCCGTCGACGAGCGCGTCGAGGGTGTGGGTGTTCGTTCCATCCGCCGAGTTTTCGACTGGCACCACGCCCGAGATCGCGTCGCCGCGACGAACCGCATCGAACACGCCGTGGATGGTGCCCGCTTCACGGTAGCGCGCCGCGAGGCCGAAGAGGTGGCGGGCGGCCATGTGACTGAAGGCGCCTTCCGGCCCGAGGAACACCACGGTGATGGGCGTCTGCAGCGACAGACATCCGCTCATGATCTCGCGAAAGACGGGCCGAATCGTTTGGCTCGGGAATTTGCCGGCGCCCTTGGCGGCGAGCCGATCGAGGACGGCGCGCTCGCGTTCGGGATCGTAGTAGGAAGCGGCTCCCGCTTCGCGCTTCGCTTCCGCCGTTTGCTCGGCGATGTGGGCGCGCTGGTCGAGTAGGCCGAGGATGGCCTCGTCGATGGCGTCGATACGCGCGCGCAGGTCGTCGAGCTTGCTCAAGAGTCAGCCCTCCGCTTTCCCTTGGATCGCAGTGCGCCAGCGCAAGAGCGTCGTGGCGAACCTCTCGATGGTGGTCGCGCGATCGGGCTCGTTCAAAACCTCGTGATAGTGATCCGGCAAGGTAACGTACTCCTTGTCGGCGCTGCTCACGCGCGCCACGAAGCGCTCGGACGCCGCCGCCTGCGCGATTTTATCGGCGCCGCCCTGGATGCAGAGGACGGGGATGGCGATCTCCGGCGCGCGCTCCAGCGCTTCATTCTGCGCGTGTGTGGTTTCGGTGAACCAACGGACATTGGCGGTCTTGAAATTCATGGGGTCGTCTTCGTAGGCCTCGGCGATCTCGCGCGTCCGTGTGCAGTCCGATCCTCGGACGCCGGCAGGCATGGAGACGGTGGGGATGAAGCGCGACAGGATACGGCCCGGAATGACCTTCATCGCCGGCACTTTGCGGGCAAGCGCCAAATAAGGCGACGAAAGGGCGAGGCCGCCGAGAGGGCAGGCCGGGCGAAAGGCGCCGTGAATGGAGATGAGCCCGCCCAAGCTGTGCCCGAAGAGCACCGGGGGCCCGAGCTTGCGCAGGGCGGCGTCTTTCTCGAGCTCGGCCAGCAGCGCTTGAAGATCGTCGGTATAGTCGCTGAAGCGGGAGATGAACCCGCGCCTTCCTTCCGAGAGTCCGTGGCCTCGCAAGTCGTAGATCGCTACGCAGATGCCGCGAGCATTCCAGCGCTCGATGACTTCGCGGTAGCGTTTCATGTTCTCGAAATAGCCGAAGGTCACGACCACGAGCATTTTCGGCTCGGCCGCGGGGACGAAGGTGCGGTAAGCGATGGCCGGTGCGGCATTCATCCGGCCTTGCAAGAGGAGGGGCGGACCGTCCCAGGACATGACGCGAAGCAGCGTACCATACGGCGACGTGACTTCGGACTACGCTATGCGCATGGGCGAGTTCGATCGGCAGGTACGCGAAAGGGCGCGCGCGCTCGGGTTCGAGCACGTCGGGGTGGCGTCGGCGGCGCGCAGCATCGAGCCTGATTTCGGCCGCTATGAGGCGTTCATCGAGGCCGGCATGCACGGCACGATGGGGTACCTCGCCGAAGCACGGGAAGCGCGGCGCAGGCTCGACACCAACGCGATCTTGGAGGGGGCGCGCAGCATCGTCTGCGTGGCAGAGCGCTACGCCGGCGTGGAGCCCACCGCGAGCGATGCGGGGATCGTGCAGCACATCGCGCGCTATGCGCGCGGAGGCGACTACCACAACCACCTGCGCCGGCGCGTGCGCAAGTTGGCGGCGTTTATCCGCACCCTCGGTGAGTCGACGCGCGCGCGTCCAATGACCGACGACGCTCCCGTGCTCGAGCGCGCCTGGGCGGCGCGGGCCGGATTGGGGTTCGTCGGCAAAAACGGCCTTCTCATCGTGCCGGGGCTGGGATCGTTCGTGCTGCTCGGCGAGGTGGTGACGACCCTGGAGCTCGTGCCGGACACGTCCATGCCCGAAAGGTGTGGCAGCTGCACGCTCTGCCTCGACGCGTGCCCCACCCAGGCGTTCGAGCGCGCCTTCGTGCTCGATCCGCGGCGCTGCATTGCTTACCTGACCATCGAGCTGCGCGGCGCGATGCCGGCGGAGTTGCGCCTCGGGGTCGGCGAGCATCTCTTCGGCTGCGACGTGTGCCAGGAGGTTTGCCCCTACAATCGCGCGCACCATGGCGACGTGCCTCCGCGCTACTTGCCTCTCGAGCGATGGCGCGAGCTGTCGCTCGAGCAGCTGGTCGACCTCGACGAGGAGCGCTTTCGGGCGCTCACCGAGGGTTCGCCCTTGAAGCGCGCGACGCGCCAGGGGCTGGCGCGCAACGCCATCACCATCCTGGCTGGACGCCGTCAACTTCGTTACCGCGCACTTTTGGACAGCGCGGCGCGCGAGCATCACGATCCGGTCGTGCGCGAGCACGCCGCCTGGGGGCTCGAGCAGCTGGCGGCCAGTGCATCGCAGCGGGAGAATCGGACCGAGGAGTGCTAGGTTCCCGCCTGGAAATGGGCAGCATTACGCGCGCAGTCGGATCCGTTGCCAGTCGATGGCGGCGTCCACTCGACGCGTTGCGGACCGACGGCCCTTTTTGGCGGAGGCTCGCCTGTTTCGGGGCTGCGCACGCTCCTGAGCCAGTGGTTCGCTACGGACCGCCGGGCTTCGCCCTCGCCTTTGCCCTCGCTTTGCCCGGCGTGCGGGCACGCGTTCGACAGAACCTCCGGGCCGTGCTCGGCCCGCGCCCTTATCACGAGGAGCTCGTCGACGTGTTCCGAACCTTCTCGCATTTCGCCAGTTGTCTCGCCGAAGGCCTCGCGCTCGGCGTCCCGCACCCGCGCGATCCCCATTGCACCGTGGAAGGGGCGGACCACCTCGAGCAAGCGATGGCCCGATCGCGCGGCGTCATCATGGTGACGGCGCACACCGGCGCCTGGGAGACGGCGGGGCCCCTTCTCGGAAAGGCGCTCGGCGCCGATCTTCTGATCGCGATGGAGCGCGAGCCCGATGCAAGGTCGCGCGAAATCCAGGATCAGCGGCGCCAGCGCGCAGGAGTCCGCATCGCCCACGTCGGCGCCGAGCCGCTCGCGGTGCTGCCCCTCTTTACCCATCTTCGGCGTGGCGGCGTGGTCGGCGTGCAGATCGATCGGGCGCCGGCGGCCATGCGATCCATCCCGGTGCGTCTTTTCGGCGCTCCATCGCGGGTGCCGAGTGGCCCTTTCTGGCTCGCGCGCGCGACCGGCGCGCCCATCGTCCCTGTCTTTGCCTATCGCCAGGGGTATTTCCGCTATGCAATCTGCATTTGCCGTCCGCGCGAGATCGCGCGCGACGCCTCGGACGAGACGCTCGACCAGACGGCGCAGGACGTCACGGCGGAGATGGAGCGCTTCATTCGGCTGCACCCCACCCATTGGTTTCACTTCGGGTCGAACGACGCCCGAGGGCCCGCACCCGAGAGCTCCTCCGCGACCTCTCCGGGAGCGCGTAAGCGTCGGAATTGAGGGCCGTTTGTGAAGCGAAGCCGTCGCGGCTCCTCGCGGCGGCCCGAGCGCGCGATGGCCTCGCCCTACGCGCCGATCTCCGCCCGTTGACGCAGCGCCGGTCAATCCGTGGTAGCCAGTCGGCCCTTCCTCTCGTAGAAAGCACGCCGCATGGCACGTCCTCACGTCGGCCTACCTCTGCTCGAAGGCAGTCTCGAGCGCTACGCGGAGAAGTACGACCTGGTCGAGCTTCGCCCCGTCGACGCGTCGCTGCCCAAGTCGGCCACACTGCGCGCCTGGCGGCGCAAGGTCCCGCCCTCCTTCGTCTTCAGCGTCGTCTTTCCGCGCATCGTAAGCGAGCTCAAACCTTCGCCTGAGCTCGACAAAGCGCTGGAACACGCTCTCGACGTCGCGCGCGAAGTCGAAGCACGCTGTCTGGTGCTGGCGACGCCCCCGTCGGTGACGCCCACCGACTTGAACCGCAAGCGCCTCAAGGCGCTGGTCGAGAGGATCCCCCACGACGCCGTTTCGTTGGCGTGGGAGCCGCGCGGTTTGTGGGAGACCGACGAAGCGATGGCCCTCGCCCGTGATCTCGATCTGGTGCTGGTCGTGGACGCCGCCCGCGAGGCGGCACCCAAGGGTCCCATTGCTTACTTTCGTCTGCGCGGGCTCGGCGAGTCGACACGGCTCTCGCCGGCGGCCATCGACAAAGTGGCCGGCGAGCTCGTAGCCCGGCGCGAAGCCTATGTGGTGATCGAAACGACGTCCCCCGCGTCGGTCGCGCAGGCGCTGCGCAAAAAGGTCGTGCGGCGCGCCGCACCGGGGCGCGGGACCGGCGTCGTGCTCAAGCCGCGCGCGACGTTCCATGCAGAAGACGAAGAACAGTGAGATCGAGCGCCGTCGCTTCGGAACCGGCGGCGGAGCGCGCTGCGGCCGCGATCCTCGACGAGGAAGGCACCGCCGCCGAGGCACTCATCGCCGGTTTTTTGGCGGCGTCGGCGGCGCGGCCAGGCGTGCTCTGGTCGCCGCTGCAAGTCCTGATAGCGGGGCCCGGCACGTTCGCGCGCGCCTTCGACGGACGCGCACGACAGCCGGGGCTCGGGCTTCCGCGGCCGCGCGGGGTCGTGGCAACGGCCTCGGTCCCTACCGCGGCACATGTAGCTGCGCCGGCGTCGCTCGGTGCGTTGGCCTTGCTTCATGCGTACGACGCAACCATTTCCTTCCAGCGGCTCGCTCGCCCGGCGCTCGAGTACGCCAAGGGTGCGGGCGGCGCCGAGCGGCGCGCGCTGCTTACCAAGGTGGCCCGCCTCGGGCCCCAGGCGCTGCGGGCGCCGGCCGTTCTTCGCGCGCTGCTCGCCGTGGCGGGACGAACCGAGGGCGGTCTGCTGAGTGAAAAGGATCTCGCCGAGGTGCGCCCCGAAAGCGCGCTGCCGCGCGAGGTCCGCCTCGGTGGCGATCGCAGCGCGCTCGTCGTTCCTTGGCCCTCTCCTCAAGCATCGCACCGGCCGGTGGAGGTCATCGTGGTAGCCGACGCACGAGGCGTGCTCGGTGTGCTCGGGTACGCTCCCGACGACGACGGGGTTGCTGTGCCCGAGCTCGGCCTGACGTTGCCCCGGGACGCCGTGGTGGTGCGGCGCGGGATCCCGCGCGTCGCGCCGGGCGAGGTGCTCCCCGCGCCAGCCCCGCTCGCCATTGCGCTCTCGGGTAAGCTTGCCTTCATGGCGCTCGGCGTGCGCTCGTCCATGCCGCTCTCGGCCGCCGATCTGGCGGCCATCTGGCCCGAGGGCACCGTCACCGGCAACAAATCGCTCGCCGCTGCGCGCGAACGCGCCGGAGGCGCGCTCGCGGTTGGCCTCGTGCGCACCCTGAAGAGCCCGCAGGTGCAGAAGCTAGCGCTCCCCGCGCGATAGCCACGAGGCCTCATGACCCCGACCGAAGCAAACGATTGCGTGGCGGAGAAGTTCACGCGGGTGATGAATGCCACGCCGTCGCCGCTCGGTCCTCTGTGTGACCTGATGGCGGCATCGATCCTCTCCGGCGCGCTCGTGGTCGGCGGACTCTATGGAATTCGGCGCTCGACCGATGCTTCCGCGCTCTACGCGGTTCTCGCCGTGGCGGCGGTGCCGCTCGTGGCAAGCTTGCTCCTGTCGGCGACGCTGCGCGGCTCGCGCGCCAAGGTGGTGGGGTGGCTCGGTACGGTGCCATTTCCAGTCGACAACTTGAATGCGCTCCTCGCCGGCCTCGGCGACACGGTGGAGATCGTCTTCGCGCCCGGCGTCGACCTTCCCACGCGCGCCGTCTTGCAACCGCGCCTCGACGCGATTTCCGAGGACGTGCTGCTGGTCAAAGAGCGCCCCGAGGAAAAAACGGTCGAGATTCGGTTGGGCATCATCGACTCCAAGCGAATGCCGCTTCGTACCAACCATCAACGCTGGAAGCGTCTCGTCGAGCTGATGGAAAAGGTCGTCGTCCCACTCGGCCGGAGCCATACCATCGAACGGGTGCGGATCGTCTAAGCGCGCCGTTTGGCGCTGCTCTTGCTGTCGGGCCGTTTGGCGCTGCTCTTGTTGTCGCGCCGCTTGACGCTGCTCTTGTTGTCGGGCCGCTTGGCGCTGCTCTTGTTGTCGTGCCGCTTTCGGCCGCGCCCACCGTCGTCCGCCCCTTCGTCGTCGCCCCGGCGGCGGCGTTTTCTGTAGGTGATGCGCACCGGGACTCCTTCGAAGCCGAACGCTTTGCGCAGCTGATTGGTCAAGTAGCGCTGGTAGCTGAAGTGAATGTGCTCGGGCTCGTTGGTCATCACCACGAAATGCGGCGGCGCCGTCTCCGCCTGCGTCACGAAGAAGAGGCGCGGGGCGCGGTTTCCCATGGTCGGTGGCGGGTGCGTCGTCAGCACCTTCTCGAAGAACCGGTTGACCTGTCCGGTGGAAACGCGCGATCGAAAGGCGACGAACACCTGTTGGATGGTCGTCAGGAGTGGACCGACGCCACGCCCCGTTTTGGCGGAGAGGAGCACCACCGGCGCCCAGGGGACGAAGCTCAGCTTGTCGCGCGCCAGTTCCTCCAGCTTTTTACGCGCGTCGGCGTCGAGGAGATCGATCTTGTTGACGGCGATGACGATGGCGCGCCCGCGGTCCACCGCCAGCCCGAGGATCTTCGCGTCTTGCTCGGCGACCCCGGCCGCGCCGTCACAGAGCAAAACGGCCACGTCGCAGCGCTCCATGGCGCGGATGGCTTGGAACACGCTCGCCCCTTCGAGCACGTCGGCCTCCTTGGTGACCTTTCCTTTGCGCCGGATGCCGGCCGTGTCGATGAACATCATCGGGCGGCCGTCCTTCTCGATGGTGATGTCGATGGGATCGCGCGTCGTCCCCGGGCGATCGTCGACGAGCGCGCGCTCCTTGCCAGCGATGCGATTGAGGAGCGAAGATTTCCCGGCGTTGGGGCGCCCGATGATCGCGACGCGCGGCGGTCGGCTGGGTGCTTCGACTTCGACGGAGCGCTCGTCGTCGGGCGGATTTTCTGCGGCCGGGGCGGGCGGAAGCGCGGCGACGATGGCCGCCTCGAGGTCCCCGGTGCCGCGCCCGTGCAGGGCCGAGATGGGGAACACGTTGGGGATACCGAGGCGATACAGATCGAGCGCCTCGCTCTCTCCCCCTTTGGTGTCGGCTTTGTTGGCGGCGTAGATGACGGGCTTTCCCGAGCGGCGCAGCATCGCCACCGTCTCGCGATCGGCATCGGTCATCCCCGTCTGCGCGTCGAAGAGGCACAGCACGACGTCCGCTTCCGTCACGGCCAGCTCCACTTGCTGCCGGATGCCCTTCCCCATCGGATCGTCGTTGTCGAGATCGAAGCCGCCGGTGTCGATGAGCACGTACGAGCGGCCGACGGCCCACACGTCGGCGTAGTGCCGGTCGCGCGTCACCCCCGGCTGGTCGTGGACGATCGCGAGCGGGCGACCTACGAGTCGGTTGAAAAGGCTGCTCTTGCCCACGTTGGGTTTGCCGATGACGGCCACGATCGGACGAGGATTCATGTCATTTCCCGTACCCGAGCTCGGCCAAGCGCTTCTCCGATTCGGTCCAGTCCGGTGTCACGCGTACCCATAGCGATAGGTAGACCTTCTTGTCGACGAGCGCCTCGATGCGTCGTCGCGCCGCGCTGCCGATCGCCTTCAGCTTTTCACCGCCGTGTCCGATGAGGATGCGCTTCTGACCGTCGCGCTCGACGTGGATGGTCGCGTCGATGTGCACGATGCGTTCCTGCTCCTCGAAGCGGCTGACTTCGACGGCCACCGCGTGGGGGATCTCTTCCCGCGTGGAGAGCAGGATCGGCTCGCGCACGAACTCCCCGACGAAGAACCGGATGGGACGGTCGGTGATGGCATCCTTTTCGAACTGCGGCGGCCCTTCGGGCAAGGCTTTCTCGATCTCGTCGAGCACGCGCGACACGCCGTCCCCGCGCAGCGCCGAGATGGGAACGATGGCCGCAAAGTCGCGCAGCTTGGCGAACTCTTCGAGCAGGGGTAGGAGCTGCGATTTGTCGCGCAGCCGGTCGATCTGGTTGACGACGAGGATGGTGGGAACCTCGATGCCGATATCGGCGAGCAGCGTACGATCGCCGGGGTGCACGCGCGAACTCCCCATCGGAGCCGACGTCACGAAGACCACGACGTTCGCTTCACCGGCGGCAAGCCGAGCCGTGCGGTTCAGCGTTCGCCCGAGGCGAGAATGCGGTTTGTGAATGCCCGGCGTATCGAGCAATGCCATCTCCGCGCCCGGCCGATGCACGATTCCGAGAATGCGATCGCGCGTGGTCTGCGGGACAGGCGAGACGATGGCGAGAGGCTCGCCCAAGGCGGCGTTGAGGAGCGTCGACTTTCCGACGTTGGGCCGCCCCACGATGGCCACGGTGCCCGTGCGGTGAGGGCTTTCTTCCCGAGTCGATCGCGTCGTCGTCAAGGCAGGTCCTGGTTCCGCCGGTCCTGCTACCAGATCGCCTGCCGAAAGTCGCCCGCATGGCCTTCTGTACGGTGCCCACGGAAACATACCGGGACCACAAAACTAGCTGCTATTCCGGGCGGATGGGCTGTTCTTCACTTTCTCTATTTCTTAGATGATCCAAGAACCCCGGCCTATCATGCGCGCCACTCGATCCCGTGGTTTGCGCTGGTCTTCGTTCATGTGGAGGAGGAATTCGATGAGAACAGCTTCTGTCACGATCGGCATGTTGTTGGTTGTTGGGGCTGCGGTGGCGCTGGTGAACTGCGGGGACGACGACTCCTCGCCGACGGGAGGTACGGGAGCCACCGGGGGGTCGGGCGGCGCGGGTGCGACCGGTGGCAGCGGCGGGAGCAAGGGGGGCTCCGGTGGGAGTGCAGGCGCGACGGCTGGAAGCGCGGGTACGGGCGGCGCGGGCGACTCCGGTACGCCGGACACCGCGAGCGGAGGTTCGTCGGGCGTTGGCGGCAGTGCCGGAAAAGGGGGCGGCGCGGGGACCGCAGGGGGCGGCGGGAAGGCGGGAAGCAGCGCCGCGGGCGGGAGCAGCGGCGCGGGAGGAAGCAGCGATGCGGGCGGGGGCAGCGGCGCCGCCGGTGCAGCGGGGAGCGCCGGCAAGGATGGCGGAACCGGTGACAGCGCGGACGCGAGTTCCGACGCTGGCATGTGCCCCGCTATGCAGCCCGCATCGAACACCGACTGCGCCGTGGAGGCCGATTGCATGTACGGTGCGACCATCTGCACCTGCGTGGACCCCGGACCCGACGGCCGCTGGGCTTGCAGCGGGGATCACGACGGCGGCCACGGGGGGGAAGATAGCGGTGCCACCTGCCCGGCCGACGATCCCTCCGGAACCTCGTGTCCCGACGCGGGTCTCCCGATCGGCCCATGCCGCTACGGCAACACGACATGCAACTGCGCCCCGGGGGACGTGGATTGGGTTTGCATCCGATTTCGCCCGCAAACGAGCGACCGACCGATGCGCTGACCCGGGGGCGCGCACCTCGCGGGTGGGAACGGCGGGGCGAGCAGTGCCGTTGAGTACGTGGACTTGGCGAAGGCTCGATGATCGATCTGGTAACGAGAAAATGACGCAGTAGTGCTAGGGTCGGCCCCGTCCACCATGAGCGCCTCCAACGCGGATCCTCCGTCCGCTGCATCTCCGCTAGCCAACCCTTCGTCCAACGACGCGGACACGCGGACCTCGGCAGCGCCGTTCGCCGAGCCCGCCTGGGCTCGGCGAACGGGGCTCATCGTGCTCGGCATTGCCGTGCTGTTTCTGTTGGTCCCCATCGCCGGGAGCGGCCTCTGGGACCCATTCGAATTCAACGTCGCGGAGCTGGCGCGCCGCATTGCGGTCAATGTCTACGGTGCCGGCACGCTCGCGCTCGACGGCGCCGACAACTCGATGCCCAAGCTCGGCGATCTGGGGCGCGGCGAGCTCGCCTTCGATTCCATTGCCCTCGGGTTTCGCCTCTTTGGTCTGCACGAATGGGCCGGCCGTCTGCCGCTCGCGCTGTGGGGCGTGCTGGGCGTGCTTTCACTGTATTGGCTTCTCGCTCGCCTCATCGACCGACGAGCTGGCCTCTATGGCGCCGTCGTTCTTTCGACGATGCCTCTCTATTTCATGCAGGCGCGGACCATGCTCGGCGACATCGTGCCGATGGCCGCCATCTCCATGGCCTTCGCCGGGCTCGGCGTGGCCGTCTTCGACGGTCCTGGCGTCCCTTTAGCGCGTAAGCTCGCGTGGGGGCTCGCCGCCGTGGGACTCCTCTTTGGTTTCCTGTCGCGCGGCGCCCTGGTCGGGGTCGCTATCCCCGCGCTCGGCGTCGGTTTGGCGTGGGCCGCGATGTGGGCCTCTTCGCAGCGCAAGCCCGAGCTCGCTGGCGACGTCGCGGGCGCGGCTTGCCTCGTCGTGGGCATGGCAGCGGCGTGGGCCGGCGCCGGTGCGCTCTTTCGCGCGAATGCGGGCGACTATTCGATGTGGCTCGGCGCGACCATCGCCGTGCAGCCGAAGTTTCCCACCTTCGATCTCGTCATTCATTACCTCGGCCATTCGCTCTTTCCGTGGAGCGCCTTCATCCCCTTTGCCGTCGGCCGGATCTTCCGCAGTCCGCCTCTCGCCGAAGGTGGCGAAGCGGCCGACGCTCGCGGCACGGCGGTGCGCCTGGTGATGCTCGTCGGATCGGCGGTGGCTTTCGGCGTCTATTCGATGATGGCGCCGCGCGTCGGGTACCTGGCCTTCGGTGCGCCATCGCTGCTCGCAGCCATGGCCGCCGTATCCATCCGCGACTTCGAGCGCGGCGCTCCCGCCTCCCGCGCGCTCGGCATCGGCGTGGCCGTGCTGACGGTGCTCTTCTTGCGCGACTACGCGATGTTCCCCGAAAAGGGCCTCTCCGCCTTTGCCGTCAGCAACCCGGCGTTCCCCGACAGCTTCAAGGACCGCGCGGGGACGCTCATCTTCGGGTGCAGCGCCATCTTCGTGCTCATCGTGTTCTTCTCCTGGCTCGAAGAACGAAACCGTCCCTGGTTCCGTCGCGACGACTACCTCGCCTGGCCTCGTGCCCTCGCCTCGGCATGGGGCGGCAATCTGCTCCTCGGGCTGGCGGTGGTGGAAGGTGTTCTCGTCATGCTCGCCATCAACGTCTACCTGGCGATGCACCTTCTCCATTCCAAATGGATAGCGCCGATCGGTCTTCAGATTCGCGTGGCGATGCTCAACGCTTTCTGGGTGGCGCCCCTGCTCCTTCTTCTCGTCGTGTGGGCGGCGATGCTGATGCGTGATGCGTTCCGCCTGTTCTTCGACAAGACCGGCGTCTCCCGTGGCATGGCCACGGCCGGGGCGGGGCTCGTCGCGGGAGGGCTGCTCAGCTTCGTCTACTATCCGGCGCTCGCCTCCCAGCTGTCACCCAAAGAGGTGTTCGATTCGTACCAGCGCCTGCATGGCCAGGGAGAGCCGCTCGCGTTGCTCGGCATCGGCGGCAAGTCGGCCTCGTATTACTCGACCGGTGACGCGCGGCCGCTCAATGACGTGAACGGCGCCTTCGCGTGGCTGACGTCGTCGACCGACCGGCGCTGGCTCGCCGTGCGCAACGAAGACCTCGGAAAGCTCAACTCGTTCTACCGCGCTCGCCCTGGCGCGAAGCAGAACCTCCCCGTCCTCGATGCCCGCTCCAGCCAGAACATGCTCGTGTCGAACCTCCTGCGCGACGGCGAGCGCAACCAAAACCCGTACCAGAGCTTCGTGCTCGACGCCGAGCCGAGCGTCGGCCACCGCGCCGAGGTCAACCTGCAAGACCAGCTGCTCGGCCTGGGATGGGACGTAGCCGATAGTTCGGGCAAGCCCGTCGACTACATCGTGCCGTCGCGCAAGTACTATTTCCGGCTCTATTACAAGGTTCTCGCCGTGATCAGCGGCGAGTGGGAAACCTTCATCCACATCGACGGGTTTCACCGCCGCTTCAACGGCGACCACAAGACGTTGAACGGCAAGTACTCGTTCAGCCTCTGGCAGCCGGGCGATTTCATCGTCGATGACTACGAGTTTTCCCTCGAGCCAAACTTCACCGCGGG
>DATHES010000172.1:0-67070 GCA_035318465.1 Polyangiaceae bacterium | reverse complement strand
CGAGGACGGTTGCCCGTAGACGAGGATTTCGGCCGCATAACCGCCCATCAGGACGCGCAATTTTGCCTCGAGCTCGGCCTGACTCGTGATGTGCTTGTCCTCGCCGGGTGTCTGCTGCGTCATTCCGAGCGCCATGCCACGGGGGATGATGGTGACGCGTCTGACTGGTTCCGTGGCCGGCGTGAAATAGGCCACGACGGCATGGCCGGACTCGTGGATCGCCACGCGGCGCTTCTCGAGGCGGTCGAGACGGGTCTCGCGCCGGTCTCCGAGGACGATCTTGTCCTCAGCGGCCGCAAAATCGATGGCCTCGATGGCGTCCGCACCGCGGCGCGTTGCGCTGAGCGCCGCTTCGTTCACGAGGTTGGCCAGATCTGCACCCGAGAAGCCCGGCGTGTTCTGCGCGACGTCCTCGAGGCTGACGCTTTGGCCTATCGGTTTGCCCTTGGCGTGCACGCCGAGGATCGACAGTCTGGCGGCGCTTTCGGGGCGATCGACGACCACCCTCCGATCGAATCGCCCGGGCCGCAGAAGCGCGGAATCCAGCACGTCGGGGCGGTTGGTCGCGGCGATGACGATGGTGAGATCGTTGCGGCTGAAGCCGTCCATTTCCGAGAGCAGTTGGTTCAGCGTCTGCTCGCGTTCGTCGTGCCCGCCTCCGAGACCGGTGCCCCGCGCGCGGCCTACGGCGTCGATCTCGTCGATGAAAATGATCGCCGGGGCGACCTTTTTTGCCTCCGCGAAGAGCTCCCGCACCCGCGCGGCGCCCATGCCTACGAACAGCTCGATGAACTCCGATCCACTCATGGAAAAGAAGGGAACGCCCGATTCTCCCGCGACCGCTCGGGCGAGCAGCGTCTTGCCCGTACCCGGGGGCCCCACCAACAACACCCCGCGGGGGACCTTGCCGCCCAGGCGCTGGAAACTCACCGGCTCGCGCAGAAAATCGACGATCTCACGCAGGTCCTGCTTGGCGGCCTTGAGCCCGGCGACGTCGTCGAAGGTCACTCCGACCGAGCTCTCCCGCTCGAAACGATGCGAGCGTTGCTTCATGAGCCCGCCGAGCGGTCCGCCGCGCGACAGCATCTTCATGGCGTTGCGCGAGAGAAGAAGCCACGCGCCTATGATGACGATCCATGGCAGAGCCGCGAGGAGGACCTGAACCATGGCGGGCTGTGCTTCGCTCTCGACGACGATCTTCACCCCCTCCTTGCGCAGCGAGGAGAACAGCTCCGGCTCGGGCACGGAGGGAATCATCGTGCGGAAGTTTGCTACCGGGTGACCCTCCACCGTTTCTGGCACTTTGAGCCGGCCCGTTGCGCTCTGGCCGCGGATGGTGAGCGTCTCGACCTTGGCGTCGGTGACGAGCGCATAAAAGGCCGAATAGCTGATGAGCGGATGAGCTTCGCGATTCGTCGCGAACATTTGCCAGCCGTACAATCCGACCAACAATGCCCCGAGAACCGCCCAGTTCACCCAGCTCAATCGCGGTGGTTGGTCCTTCAGCGGACCGTCCTTGGGGGGCGTTTCGTTGCCGGCCATGGTTTTCACGCGCTAGGGCGCTGGCACGATCACGATCTCGATACGTCGATTCTGCGCGCGTCCGTCGGACGTCCCGTTGTGCGCCACCGGCCGCTTCGCCCCGAGCCCTTCCGCGCGCATGCTCTCGGCGGATACACCCTGGGTCGCCAAATAGTCGCGTACCGCTTCGGCGCGCCGCAACGACAGGGCGTCGTTGACGGCCGAGGTGCCCATCGAGTCGGTGTACCCTTGAATGAGTATCATCCGCCCGTCCTGGTCGCGGAGTCCGGCCGCGAGCTCCCGAAGGCTGTACTGCCCGCTGCTGGTGAGCGCCCATTGCCCAGAATCGACGAGCTTGTCGCTCGCCAGCGTGATGACGGCCCCTCGCTTCTCACGGCGAATGGTGACCAGTCCCGCGAGACGATCGAGCGCCTCACTGGCGCGTCGCTCGGCGAACACCGCCGGCACGAGCGCGGCGCCCACGGCAGGCACCGCGCCGGGAACGGGCGAACCGCCACCGATACCGGTAGCCCGTTCGGGCGCCCCCCGGGTTGGCCAGTCGGGCGGCTTGAAACCCTTCATGGGGAGGCGTTGAGCCGTCGCGTTCTCTCGTTCCCGCGTACTCAGCGGGACACCTCTTGGCTCGAGCTCGTCGCCGTTCACGGTGGCGAGCGGCGCGGGCGACGGCGAAGGGCTGGTCGGTGCCGACGCCGGGGGATCGCTCGTGGCGGCCGAAGCACAGCCCACGAGCAGCACTGTCCCGAGAGCGAGACCGGCAAGAGCCGGAGGCGACCAGCGCCGAGTCATTATCATCATTGGTTTCTCCTTTGCGCCGTCGCGCCGCCGGCCATCCTCGCTCGACGAAAAACTTCGATGGAGACCGTTGGGACCTGCGCGCTTTCATGACAGCAGCGCTTTTTTCAATCGTGTCGAGCGGGGGAATCACGAAGCTAGTCATGTTGCGAGCGACGCGCCACCCGCTGAGGGGCAAGGCTTCGTCCGGCGCCCGGCGATCCAATCGATTCAACGCATGCTGGGCATGCGCACCATCAATGGCCAATCTCCGCGCGCCTTGGAATATCAGTGGTTCCAAAGGCGACCGAGCAGCGGCACGACGTACTCGAACAGCAACGCCAGGGCCACGGGCAGCCCGACAATCACCCCCAAGAACGCCACCGCCATGAACACCCATTCGCCGAGAGGTGTGCGTATCTTGTCCTGATGGTGAAAAGAACCAATCGGCTCATTCATGGGTGACCTCTGGTGCTCACGACCACGCGACGGTTCCGCTGCTTTCTTCCCATCGCGGCCACGTGAAGCGCAATCATCCTAGCGCGCCTTCCCCCGAATGACGAACGAGCGTCGACTTTATTTGCAAACGCCGCCGCTACATTTGCAAATATTCGGCTCGCGTTTTTGCAAATAGTGACGGCCGAATCATGGGTCCTTATTGCCCATGGCGGCTCGGTCTTTTCGGATCGACGTTCCAGCTAGCTCGCGCCGCGCGCGGCCTTTGCGGGTCCCTCACCGCCGGTGAGGCAGGCGCGGATGGCGACCTCGGTTTCCGTCGCCGTGCGACAGGCCGCAATCGCTCCCGCCGCGAGAGCCAGCGGCTTCACCTGGACACCGGCGAGCGCCTGCTTGAGCTCGGGAATCGTGCGGGGGCTCACGCTGAGAGCATCGACGCCGATGGCCACGAGATAAGCCGCCAAGTCGGGACGCGCCGCCATTTCACCGCACACACTCACCTCTTTTTGGGCGGAGTGAACGGCCAAAACCGTCCGCTTTAGCATGCGCAGGATGGCGGGATGGTACGCGTCTCGCGGCGACGACATGCGCGAGTCTTCGCGATCGACAGCGAGGGTGTACTGGATGAGATCGTTGGTACCTATCGAAAGAAAATCGACTTCCGCGGCAAGGTCGGCCGCGAGCTCGACCGCGGCAGGGACCTCGATCATGACCCCTATTTGCGGCCGGCGCTGGACCTCGGTCCCCGACAGCTCGCCAATCGCGTGCGCGATGATGACCTTCAGACGGAAGACATCGTCGAGGGAACTCACCAAGGGAATCAGGATTCGCAGAGGCCGCTCTCCCGCGGCGATCGCGAAGGCCTGTACTTGGTCGCGAATGAGTTCCGGATGATCGTAGAGAACCCGGATCGACCGGTATCCGTGGAAAGCGCTGGAGGAAGGTCCGACGCCCGTCGTCGGGACGAACTTGTCGCCCGCCATGTCGAGCAACCGGAAAGCAATGGGCCCCTCGGGAAACGCGTCGTAGGCTTTTCGATATATTTCGACCTGCTCGTCGCGCGTCGGGAAACCCTCACGCACGATGAAAGGGAATTCCGTACGGTAGAGCCCGATACCATCGGCCCGGTTTTCTTTGGCGAGAGCGATATCGGCACCGAGCGCCACGTTGGCTTGGATGCGAATCCGCACACCGTCCGCCGTTTCCGGCAGCCGTTCGCGATAGCGAAGGAACTCGGTGCGCCGTCGCTCGACGTCTTCTGCCTCCCTCGTGTACCGCTCGAGGCTCTCGGCGCTCGGCCTGACGACCACGCGGCCCGAGGTACCATCCACGATCACCTCATCGCCCGGCGAAGCGGCTCGCATCGCATGCGGAATTCCGGTGACGGCCGGCACGCCCAGTGAGCGCGCCAGCACCGCTCCATGGGAGGTGGTGCCTCCCCCTTCGGCCACGATCCCCGCCGCTCCGCGCGCTTTGATCTCCATCACCAGCGACGGTGCGACACGAGGACTGAACACCACCTGAGCCAAGAGCGGGCTCGGGGAAGTCGAGATCATGACGTGACCCAGGATGCGGCTGCAGACGTCCTCCAGATCTTCGACGCGCTCCTGGATGTACGGATCGCGCACGCCGCGCAGCCGACGCTCGAATTCATCGATAGCTGCCTCGATGGCACCCGCCGCCGTCTTGCCGCGCTCGATGCCATCCTCGATGCGGGCAAGCAAGACCGGGTCCCGGAGAAGCATGAGATGCGAGCTGAAGATGAGGGCTTGGTCTTCTCCCAGATCACCCGTTGCCATCGCCTGCAGCTTCACGATGTCGTTGCGCGTCTTCTCGAAACCGTCGCGCACCCGCTGTCGTTCCGACACCTTGCCGCGCGACGGGGCGTCGCGACGCGCGAGCTCGCGGGGAAAAGCACGCCGAAAGATGGCCGTTCCAATGGCGATTCCGGGGGATGCTGGCGTTCCTTGCAGAACGATCTCCCCCGAAACCGCCCCCGAATATCGGTCTTTCGGGGTGACGTACTCGCCCACGGCATCTGGATTGTCGACCGCCTCCACGAAGCGCGTACTCTCGACAATCCCGACCAGGTGAGAGGCGATGGCACCGAGCGTCCGCTCCTGTTCGGCCGAAAAAGGATGCGCGGACGCGTGGGCCACCACGGCGCCAAGAGGATGCGCGCGCTTGATCATGGGAACCGCCAGGAGCCAATGAGGCGGCGCCTCGGCGCGCGCCGCCCGCGCATGGTCGAGCGACTCGCTCGCGACGGCCTGCGCTGCGCGCTTCAGCGCATCGCTCAAGGCGAGGTGCCCGAAGCCGGCTCGCAAATGGAGACCGGCCCGGGCGGGTTCGAGCAGAAAGATCGAACAGGAGTCCGCTCCCACCTCTTCTGCGATCGTCTTGCTTGCTGCATCGAGGACCTGGCCGTGTACGTGTGTCTCCACCACCAGCGAGAGTCGCTCGAGAATTTTCGTCACAATCAATCGGGGCCCGTTAGGGCCGTGCCGTTCGTCGCTGGCTGGTCCGTTCCCACCAGCGAAAACTGCATACGCTCAGCCAGGCTCGGCTTACCGACCCAGATGCTGCGATCGAAGTCGTTGCGATTCTTGTTCGACACGACTTGAAAGCACGCGGCCGTGCCTTGGCCCGCGACGGTGGCTGCCCAAGCGAGAAAGACGTGCCATATCCGATACCAGCGCTCGCCGTAGTTGGTGACGGTCTGCTCCTTGTGCCGCATCCAGTTGTCGTGCCAGCGTCGAATCGTCAGGCGATAGTGCTCGGTGACATTCTCGACGCTATGGATCTCGAAGCCGGCGCGCTCCATGTAATTGATCATGGGAGCGACCGGTAGGCTCGCGTCGGCGCCCTGAAAAATGTACTTGGCCATGAAGAGACCCCACACCAAGTCCTCCACGCTCGAACCGCGGCGCAGACCGGTCCACTGCATGTAGAAGAGCCCTTGATCCTCGAGGAGCTCGTACACTTGGCGATAGAACGCGCCGAGGTGCTTGATGCCGACGTGCTCCACCATTTCCAGGTTGGCGATCTTCTTATACCGGCCCTTGGGAATGTCGCGATAGTCGAGGCAAAGGATTTCGGCGCGGTCGGCGAGGCCCGCCTTGGCGATCTGCTCGTTGCCCCAGGCCGCCTGGTTTTTGCTGAGGGTGATGCCGGTCGCACGGACGCCGTAGTGCTCGACCGCGTAGCGCACGAGCGTGCCCCACCCGCAGCCAATGTCGAGGAACGTCTCGTGCGGCTTCAGCATCAGTTTTCGGCAGACGAGCTCCATTTTCTGATCTTGCGCTTCTTCGACCGTCTGCCCGGGATCGGTGAAGAAGCCGGAGGTGTAGACCATGCGCGGCCCTAGAAAGGCGCTGAAGAAGTCGTCGCCGCGATCGTAGTGCCCGCGCACGAGCTTCTGGTCGTAGGACTTGGAATGGACTGCGAATTCGGGCACGAATTTGGTCAGGAAGTACTTGACGTGCGCGGGGGTGAATTGGTGCCTCGTCACCGCGTGGCGGTCGCGCAAGAGCAGCGAAATGTCGCCGGGGATATCGAGATCGCCGTCGAAATAGGCCTCGAAGAGCGTGTCGATGGGGATGAGCTTGTTGGCAAACTGCTTGGACAACGCGACGTTGCGAAAGACGATGTGATCAGTAAGGTACGCCATGGCTGCTCTCCAGAGGGTTGGCCGACCCGAGCCGGCCACGAGGTGAAAAAACGTCTCCGAAGCGGGGCTGTCTTCGCAGGAACGTGCCTGGCGAACGACGTACAGCCATCCGAGTGCCACGATCGAGCAGCCGGAATGCTACGGCCCGCCCAGCTTACTCTCGTCGATCGACGTGCACACGGATTTTCGAAACCGATTTTCGAATGTCGCTCGCTTTTCGGGTCGGAATCGTGAGCTATGCGGCAAGCATGAATGCTTGACATGGCTGCCATGTCAAGCATCGATTGATTGCGACGTCAGCCAGCCCCGCTCTTCGCACCCGGAACGCTCCTTCGCACCCGGAACGCTCCTTCCCCCCGCTACTGAATCGATCTCGGGCATGAACCACATACCATCATTCGATTCGACGGACACGCGCCGCGTGCGCAACCTTCCGTCATCGTGGTCGCGCCCAAAAATCCGATGACTTGCTCGCATGTCGATCGCATCCGCAAAGTGCTGGCGAGCGCTTCGGGTTGCGACGACTGCGTGCTGGTGCGGGACACGTGGCTGCAGCTTCGGATGTGCATGGAGTGCGGTTATGTGGGTTGCTGCGACTCGTCCAAGAACAAGCATGCCATCCGGCATTTCCAGGCGACGCAGCATCCCATCGCTCGTTCCGTCGAGCCCGGTGAGGAATGGGGATGGTGCTACATCGATCAGCTCTGGTTCGAGAAGCTCGACATGCGGGCCTGATCGCCAGCCATCATGGCCTTCGGTCCCATGGCGACGCGCTTTTCTCGTGCCGACGTTGTAAACGCCTGCACCACGTGCTGTTGGCGCCGAAGCGGATTGTCTCGACGGCCTTAGCGAAGACCTCCGCACCGAAGGGAATCACGCCATGATCGTCGTCGTTGCCGCACTTTTTCTCGGTCTCCTCCTCATCGCTCTCCTTTCTCGGTTTGCGCGCAACGTCCCGCGCGTCGACACGCGAGCCAAAAGCGAGAGTCCGGACGGACGGCCCCCCATTCCGCCCCCCGAATTCGAGCGGACCTTACGCGCGCTCCTCCCGGCGCTGGGGCTCGAAATCATCGCCGTATCGACCGACGAAAACGGAACCCTCGATATGATGTGCCGCGATCCGCGCCCGATCACCGGAGGGCGGCTTTTGGTGCGGGCGAGCCCGGCCACGGTGGGGGGTCAGGTCGATGCCGCGGAAGTTCTGGCCTTCGCCGAGAGTGTGCGCGCCGACATGGGGGCTCTGAAAGGGATCGACATCGCCGTCGCCGGCTTTACCGACGAGGCGTACGCCGCGGTCGGAGCAACCCCGGCGCTCATCGAGCTCATCGACGGTTCGAGGCTGATCGATCTCGTTCGAGAGTACGTCCCTGAGCGCGTCGCGCTTCTCGAGCGTTATCGATCCTTCAGCGCTGGCGGGCGTCGCCACAGCCGAGCCGCCTGGTCCTCCGAAGCTGGCTTATTGTCCGAATGACGCGCATTTCGCTGGAACCATTTCGGTACATGAAGGAGCGTGCCTGGTGACAACATTCGTCAAAGACAAAGCCGTGATCGTCGTGGGCGAAGACTATTCGCAAAACTCCGCCGATGCGCTCAAGGCGGCCTCCACCTTTGCTGCAACCCTTGCCGATTTGGCGCTCCACATCGTCCATGTCACCAAGGCGGGTTCGTCCTTCGCCAACGGCCCGAACCGCTCTTCCGCCGCGTCGCCGAACCATCAAGCGCCGGACGATTTGCAGACCGATCGGGCGGCGCTCAAAGTAGTGACTCTCAGCACAGCCGCCTCCGTGGCGGAGCACGGTGCTCATGTCTTCGGGCATCTTCGCTTTGGAAACCCAGCTCGCGAGATCGTCCAGCTTGCTTCCGATCTTTCCGCAGATCTCATCGTGGTCGGTACCCACGGCCGAACCGGCATGAGAAAGCTTCTGCTCGGTTCGGTGGCGCAAAACATCTTGACGAATGCATCTTGTCCGGTCCTCGTCGTCAAGCCGAAGGATCTGCCGCCCTGGCCGGAGATTGAACCGCCCTGCCCCGATTGCGTGACCGCGCGGCACTCTTCCCACGGACTCGAGTTTTGGTGCGCGCGACATTCCGAGCACCATGCGAGCGCACATACCTACTATGTCAACTCCGATAGTTATGGGCTAGGCGCACAAACGTTTCGTGGCCTGAGCTGAGCCGACCAGCATGGGTGGGCGCGTCCTCTTGGTGGAAGACAATCCCGATATTCAATCGATGGTCGCCGAGCACTTGATGGCGGCAGGATACGATGTCCGTCTCGCCTCGGATGGCGAAGTGGCGATGCAGATGGTCCGGGAGCTGCTTCCCGGGGTCGTCTGCCTCGACCTCAATCTCCCGCGCATCTCTGGGTACGATGTGTGCGAGCAGATTCGCGCTGACCCTGCACTCCAGCACATCTCGATCCTCATGACGAGCGCGCGCAATTCGCTCGACGTGAGAGTCTTCTCGCTCGAGGCCGGTGCCGACGCTTACATGACCAAGCCGTATCGGATGGAGCAGCTGGCCGAGGAAATCGAGCGGCTTTTCGCAGCGCAGGTGCAAGAAGGTCGAGCCATCCGAGTCCCTTCCCGCGCCTGATCCGAGGTCTACGTCGGCTTCGCTGACATCGTGCGACGACGAGAGGGCTCGTGACCGGTAGCAGAATCTGAGCTACGGTCGATGGGGGCGCTTGGCGAACATGGCGAACGAAGTACGCGATCATTTCCTCGAGGTCGCGGGTGTGCGTCTCTATTGGGCCGAAACCGGTCAGGCGTCCGCGGCGCCACCGGTGGTTCTCCTGCACGGTCTCAACAACTCGTGCCTCTCCTGGTCACAAGTCGCGCGCCTCTTGGCCAAGGACCGGCGCGTGCTGATGCCCGATCTGCCCGGCCATGGACGCTCCGCACGTCCGAACGCGAGCTACGAGCTCGGCTGGTACGCGCGCATCATGGCTCAATGGCTCGAAGCCCTCGGCATCGAGAACGCTGACATCGTCGGTCACTCTTTCGGCGGCGGCGTGGCGCAGATGCTTCTTCTCGAGTGTCCGGAGCGAATCAGACGGCTCGTTCTCGTCGCGGCCGGCGGTCTTGGCAAGGGCGTCGGGTTGTGGCTGCGCCTCGCGTCGCTTCCGCACGTCGTCGAGCATCTGGGGCAGCCCTTCATGGCACTAGGAACGCGTTTGGCACTCCGTGACGCGCGCCAGGGTGTGACCCGCGGAGACATCGCCGCGCTGAGCGAGCTCAATTCACAAGCGGGCTCGGCACGGGCGTTCGCTCGGAGCGTGCGCGACGTCATCGACTGGCGCGGTCAGCGCCGCGACTTCCGCCACCGCGTCGACGAGGTCAAGAAACTCCCTCCCATCCTGCTTCTCTGGGGAGACCGCGATGCCCTCATCCCCATCGAGCAGGGCCTGGCGTTCGCGGCCTTCGTGAAAGGAGCGGTGTTCCGGACCTTCGAGGGATGCGGCCACTACCTCCACAACGAACAACCGGAGGCGTTCGCGCAGATGGTCCGGGAATTCCTCGACGATCGCGCGGTGCCGACGGAGCTCGCACGACCGCAGGCGATTGCCCATCGATCGCCATCCGCGCCGCGAACCGGATCTTGGGGTGCGCGGGCCGGGCAAGGACGAGCGCTTCAGGCCTCGCTGAGCGCCATGCTCCGACGCTGGCAAATGCTGGCGATCCGCTCGCGCAACCAGGTATGAGCGCGATCGTCGTTGCGGCGGTTGTCCCATATCTGCGAGTACTTGTAGCTCGGTAACTCGATGGGCGGCTCCACGACCCGCAGGCGCGCCATCTTCGCCAAAATCTCGGCGCCGCTCGCGGACAGCGTGGCCACGTGATCGGTATGCTCGAGGATGTGCGGCGTGAGCAGGTAATACGGGACGCGCAGGGTGACATGCCGGCGCCTGCCGATGGCGGCGAGGGCACGGTCGATGTGCAGGCCCGGTAGCGCGTCCGCAGTCGGGGCAACCTCGAGGTGCGGAAGCCTGCTGTACGTTTCGAGCGTCAACCGTTTGCCCACCTGCGTGTGGTCGGCCCGCACCACGCAAACTGCAGCATCTTCGTAGAGCGACTGCTGGTTGATTCGTGAAGGCACGTCTTCGAAAATTCCAAGGGCGAGGTCGACACCTCCGTCGAGGATCGACTCCTTCGCGCCCGCCACGACGGCACGCAGCTCGACTTCCACGTGCTCGGCCTCGCGCCTCAAAGTGCGCAGAAGCTCGGGGATGATGAGGATGCCGAACAAGTCGGAGCAGGCCACTACGAAGCGATAGGACGACGTCGCGGCGTCGAAACTCGGCTGCTCCTCGAACACATCGGCCAGCGCGCGCGTCGCGCTGGAGACCACGCTGGCAAGCTTCTCCGCTTTGTCGGTCAGGACGTAGTTGCGCCCCTTCAGCACGAGCAGGTCGTCCTTGAAGTGCGCCCGCAGTCGCGACAAGGAGTGGCTCACCGCGGGCTGCCCCACGCCGAGTCGCCTCGCCGCACGAGTGACGCTCTTCTCGCGTAGGAGCGCGTCGAGCGCGGCAAGAAGATTGGCGTCGATTCCTGATAGTTTCATCGAGACCACCTTACCATCGATTGGCACGGCGGAGGCGGACCGCCGAATGAGCTGGGCCGTATGATCATCCGTCGAATGGACCGGGCGGGGCCGTGTCCTCGCTCGATTCGCCCCCAAAAAGACCGGTCGTTCGCGCCGCGGCGACCGCTCACAGCGGAACTGCAAAGTGATCGCGAACGTAATGAGCGCATGCCGTACGCAGATCATAGAGCCGCGTCGAATGGATGCACCGGGAGCAGGTGACCTTGCCCACCTTGGACGACGTCGCATGCTCGACTGCCAAATCGATCGCTTCAGCGATCGCGTGGACGCAGATGATGTAGCCAGGCAGCAAATCGCCCGAATGCGAACATGGGACCAAAGGGTACTTCGACGAGACGGTGCAAGCGCGCAACTCGCCGTCCGTCAGCTGGTCCAGAGACGTCATGGACCCAGGGTGGCCCTCGGCGGCGAACGTCGCCAGGTGATTTGTCGAAGCCAAGTCGACGTGGGCCTTGCGCCCCGAGAAACGATGGAGCGTTTCCATCGCCATCGATCGCTCGCCCGGCACGCGAAACGGAAGACGGAAGACGGAAGACGGAAGACGGCGATTGACGACAATTATTTGCAATGCGCCTTGCAAATGACCGCGGAGGCGCACATGATGCGAGAGCGTATCCGCTATCCGATAGTCGGCATTCGCACGGCGTCCCCGGGGGACGACAACCGCGCCCCGTCGTGTCGCGCATCGAGCCGCAGCCGATCCCACTGGCTGAGGTTCGAATCACGGCGCCATCGCAGCATGTACAGAAACAGGCAGTCTTGCCTGCCCAGCTCGCGCCCCGCTCCGCCTGGCGCAATGTAGACATGTTGTTCGTCGATCCTGCCGGCGCGAGCGGCGTGCGCAATGTGCGCGCCCTCTGCGCCAAGCCCGGCGAAGACCGCTCAGTCGAGGCGGACTTTCATGCATGTCCGACATGCCAAGAATCGATTGGCGATTGATGGCATTGATTCTTACAGTGGCGCCATGCTCAAATCGACGATCGGTCGCCTTTTCGAACTGCTGCTGGGGCCAACGGTTCACACGGATTCCGAGATGGCCCAACTGCTCGGCGTCGATCTCGTGGTGCTACAGGCGCGGCTCGTCGATCTGAGAAAGCGCGGCATCCTGAGCGGCCCATTCGAAGGGCAAGCGACGACCTGGAAGTCGTGGTTTCCCACGGTAAAGGCGACCACGGAAGCACTGGAGCGGTCCGGACTGCAGTCGACGCATTCCATTCCTTTAGGTCGGGCATGGTGGAACGGCATGTGGGCCAACGAATAGAGCCCTATTCGAGCCACGGTTTGCGGCGGGCGGAGCGCCGACGAGACGATGCGCGTCGGAACCAAGGTCGTATTGCGAAAAGATCCCAGAGTGACAAGGTTGCGCGCCCGGCGACCGGGCCGCGGCGAATCCGGCGACGTCCGCTTGAAGGCAGAAGCACGACGGACGCGCCACTTTCGCCTCTCTCCGCCTCGTCCATCGCAATTCACGACGTTCCGAAGGAGGGGCCCATGACCAATCTCAAAAACAAAGTCGACGAGACCGCGGAGAAGTTGAAGAACACGGCCGAGGAAACGGTCGACAAGGCCGGTCACACGGCGACCGAAACCGTCCACAAGGGCGATCACACACTCTCCGACATTGGAAAAAAGGCGAAGGAGCTCGCCGTCGAAACAGCCGACAAGCTGAAGCAAGCGGGCCAGAAGTTCGCCGACAAGGCCCAAAACGGCGTGCATGTCATGGGGGACAAGGTCAAAAGCGCGGGGGACAAGCTCAAAGGGGCGGGCAACAAGAAGAACGGCGTCCATTGACGAATACGCTCTGAAGGGGGGGGTTTGGTTGTTTTGGCGACAGCGACAGCAACGCTGGTTGCCAATGACGCAGGACGCGGGAACGGTCGCTGCGTAGGCGTGGCTGCAAACGGGGGGCGGCTCTGCGGTCTTCGTGGTTTTCCATGCCGTCGCGGGACATTCGCGCGCGAGCGTGAGTCGCTTCTGCACATCCCTCAGCCGCCATGGCTCGTCGCCTCGGCCATGCAGAGAAAGCATGGCTGACATATCGCATATCGATTGGATTGCTAAGCGAAACAAGCATAACAATTGCAATGTTCGTAGAATATGCCGTTATCGCGCATAGACGACTCACAACGAGTCGACGGAAAGAGACATCATGAAATCAATATGGGGTTGGGCAGCGGTTGGGGTATCGGCCGCGGCAGTCATGGGAATTGCGGGGTGCGGGGGCAGTCCGCCGCCGCATGCAAAGGTTGCTTCTTCCGAGGCTGCCATTCGAGCCGCCCAGGAAACGGGCAGCGGCAACGTTCCTCGGGCAGCGCTTCACCTGAAGCTCGCCGAAGAACAGCTTCTCGCTGCCAAGGCACTCATTCGTGACAATGAGAACAAGAGGGCCGAATACGTGCTGATGCGCGCCCAGGCCGACGCCGAGTTGGCGATCGCGCTCTCCCACGTGGCTAGCTCGAACGTGCAGGCCGGCGCCGCCGTCGACGCCGCGCGCGCCGTGCAGACCGGAACACCTACGCCGTGAGCGGCCCCATCCAAAATGAAACGGAGAGTTCAATGAAAGCCTTGCAAAAAAACATCGTCGTAACGATGGGCAGCCTTCTGGCGATATTGATCGCAGGCTGCGCCACAGCACCCGTTCCCCAGGATCTTCTGGACGCTCGCTCCGCCTATCTGAAAGCGCAATCGGGGCCGGCGACGCAGTACAAACCGGATCAAGTCCACGAAGCCAAAGTGGCGCTCGACAAGGCCGAACAGTCCTACGTCGATGACCCGGGCGACCAGAAAACCAAAGATCTTGCCTACGTCGCTCATCGAAAAGCCGAGCTCGCCGAGGCCAATGCCGCCAACGCGCAGGCCCAGGCCGTCAAGGGCCAGGCCGACAACGACGCCAAGGTGGCGACCAAGGGTCAGCTCGCTCAGACGCGTGGTCAGCTCGCCAACGCCAATGTCCAGCTCGCCGGAACTGAACAGAAGCTCGAAGTCGAGAAGAAAGCCCGCGCCGATGCCGACAAGAAGGCCAAGGAGGCGATGGATCGACTCGCAGCATCGATGGCGATCAAGCAGGAACCTCGCGGAATGGTGATCACGCTGTCGGGGAGCGTTCTCTTCGCGTCGAACAAAGACCAGCTCTTGCCGGCCGCGCAAGAAAGGCTGGGCCAGGTCGCCGAAGCGCTGAAGACCCAGGACGACCACAAGATCGTCGTCGAAGGGCACACCGATTCGCAGGGATCCGCGACGTCGAATCAAGGGCTCTCCGATCGGCGCGCGCAGGCGGTCGTAAGCTACTTGGTTTCGCGGGGCGTGCCTGCCGAGCAGATCCGAGCCGAGGGACTCGGCCCCACGCGGCCGATCGCCGACAATACATCAGCCGAGGGGCGTGCTAACAACCGTCGGGTCGAGATCATCGTGAAGCCCGTCGAAGGTCGCTAGCCCGACTTTCTCGTGCGTAGCCGAATCAGCCGAACGGTTCGACCCGTTCGGCTGGCGGCCTCTAGGGGCGCTCCCAGGAGCGTTTTCAATTGATGTCCGCGCGAGGCGCGGACCGAAATCAACGCGGAGCGATCGTCGCTTCTCGAGAATGACAAGGAGCGCAATCATATGAACATTCGGCCGCTACAAGACCGCGTCATCGTCATTCGCATCGACGAGGAGACCATGACGAAAGGTGGAATCGTCATCCCGGACACCGCCAAGGAAAAGCAGATCGAGGGGAAGGTCGTCGCCGTCGGCAACGGTAAGATTCTCGAAAATGGCACCATCCGAAAACTCGATGTGAAGGCGGGAGACACCGTCATGTTCGGAAAGTACGCCGGTACCGAGATCAAGCTCGACGGCGAGGACCGTCTCATTCTGCGTGAGGACGACATCCTCGGGGTGATCGAGAAATAACCGGCGTCTCCCCCCGCCCAAACCGCTCCAGGAAACACCGCGACGCGAGCCGCGCCGTCAAGAGAACCGACCTTCGAGGAGTCCAGCCCATGTCAGCCAAAGAAATCGTTTATAAGAACGCCGCCCGTAGTCTCATTCTGTCGGGCGTCAACGCGCTCGCCAATGCCGTCAAGGTCACCCTCGGTCCGAGGGGGCGCAACGTTGTCCTCGAGAAGAGCTACGGCTCGCCGACGATCACCAAGGACGGCGTGACCGTCGCCAAAGAGATCGAGCTGGAGAACAAGTTCGAAAATATGGGGGCGCAGATGGTCAAGGAAGTCGCCTCCAAGACCTCGGACGTCGCCGGAGACGGCACGACCACGGCCACGGTGCTGGCGCAGGCCATCTTCCGCGAGGGATCCAAGCTCGTCGCTGCCGGTCACAATCCGATGGAGATCAAGCGCGGCCTCGAAAAGGGCGTAGCAGCCATCGTGCAGGCCCTGAAGAAAGGCGCCAAGCAGACGAAGGATCCCAAGGAGATCACCCAGGTCGGGACCATCAGCGCCAATGGCGACGAGACGGTGGGCAAACTGCTCGCCGAAGCGATGGAGAAGGTCGGCAAGGAGGGGGTCATCACCGTCGAGGAAGCCAAGAGCGCCGAAACGACGCTGGAGGTGGTGGAAGGAATGCAGTTCGACCGTGGCTACCTCTCGCCCTACTTCATTACCGATCCCGAACGGATGGAAGCAGTCTTCGAGGACGCCTACCTCCTGCTATCGGAAAAAAAGATCACGACGATGAAGGATCTCTTGCCCATCCTCGAGGCGATCGCCAAGGAAGACAAACCGCTCGTCATCATCGGGGAGGACCTCGACGGGGAAGCGCTGGCGACGCTGGTCGTCAACAAGCTGCGCGGCACCCTGAAATGCGCAGCCGCCAAAGCGCCGGGCTACGGCGACCGGCGCAAGGAAATGCTGCGGGACATTGCCGTCCTCACCGGTGGCCAGGTCATCGCCGAAGAGCTCGGACTCAAGCTCGAAAACGTCACCTTGGCCGATCTCGGGCGCTCCAAGCGAATCGCTCTCGACAAAGATACGACCACCATCGTCGGCGGCGGCGGCACGAAGGACCTGATCAAGGGCCGCATTGCGGAAATCCGCGCCCAGATCGAAAACACGACATCGGACTACGACCGCGAGAAACTGGAGGAACGGCTGGCCAAGTTGGCCGGCGGTGTCGCTGTCATCAAGGTCGGCGCGGCCACCGAGACGGAGATGAAAGAGAAGAAGGCCCGCGTCGAGGACGCCCTTCACGCCACGCGCGCCGCTGTACAGGAAGGCATCGTGGCCGGTGGTGGGGTGGCGTTGATCCGCGCTCAAAGTGCGCTCGACAACCTCGACGTGCCCGACGAGCAGAAGTTCGGCCTCTCCATCATCCGCAAGGCCATCGAGGAGCCCCTCCGGCAGATCGCAGAAAACGCGGGGGTCGAAGGATCCATCGTCATCCACAAGGTCCGTGAAGGAAAGGGCAGCTACGGGTTCAACGCCGCCACGGGCGAATACGGCGATCTCTTGGAACAGGGCGTCATCGATCCGGTCAAAGTGGTGCGCACCGCTCTCGAGAACGCGGCCAGCGTCGCAGGGCTCATGCTGACGACGGAAGCGCTCATCGCCGAGAGACCTCAACCGAAGAAGGGTGCCGGGCAACCGGGTCACGGCGACGCCGGCGACTTCTGAGCGCTGCCTCGAGAGCCAGTGGATGTGTGGCGCCGGTCGTGCCCGGCGCCACGTACCCCGGCAAAGCTGAAAACCGCGCAGCACGTCTGGCGTTGCGAAAGCCTCGAGCGCGCGGAGGTGCCCAGGATTTCGACATGCGGGTTCATGGGATCCGCCGGTTAGCCGCCGGGGCCGTCCGTCGAGATGAACGCCACGAGATCGTCGTTCTTCAGCGTGAGCTCGCCGATGCGCTGTCCCACCAGATCCCGGATGGAGAGCATGCCGACGACTTGTCCCGAGCCGTCCACGACCGGAAGGTGCCGAAAACGCCCCTGGGCCATCATCTCGAGCGCGCGGCGGACCGACACGCTCTCGGTCACGGTGCGCACGTCGCGCGTCATGACGTCGGACACCGCGACCATCGCTGGGTCGAGCCCCTTCGCCACGACGCGCGCGACGATGTCCCGCTCGGAGACGATCCCCACGAGCTTGCCCTCTTCGAGCACGACGATCGCACCGGTCTCTTCGTCAACCATCGCTTCCGAAACCATGCGTGCCGTCATCCGCGGATGCGTCGAAACGACGCGTCGAACGAATTCTTTTACGTCCATGACCACACCTCCCGTGTGCCCGCGCATCTCGTGGGACGACCACAGTTTAGCTCGCCGCAGGTTTCGACTTCAATCGACGTTGGTCCAAGGGTCCCCTCCCTCGGGCATCGTTTCGCTCGTTTTCGGATATCGCGTCGCATCGGCCTCCTCCTGACTCCTTTGGCCTTACACCTCGGTCGCGGAAGGTGGCCGCTGGCCCGAGGGAGCCGGGTCATCCGCGACCGATCGCTTCGACGTAGGTCCGGCCGCGGGTCTCGGCGAAAAGATCGAAGGCGAGCATCGCACCGCCCTGGAGCATGCACCCCAAGCCGATGGCCGCCAGCGCCGGGCGTTTGCGGCAAAGAATGACGAGCCCTACCCCGCCGATCAGCATGGCAATCTCGATGGCTTTGTAGATTTGGAAGTTCTCCATCACCTGGGCCATGCGAGCGCCTTCGGCGGCGCGAAAGGCGGCGGGGTCGGCGCGGCGCTGTTCGACGAGCGCGGCGACCTGCGACTCGGTGCGCGCGAACACCGCGCCTCCCACGACGAGCTGGATGACGGCGATGGCGACCAAGGGGTAGGCAATGGTGCGAAACCGGGGGTGACGCTGCCAGATCCTTATCGCAGCGGCGATCGCCGCAAGGCCCATCGCTACGAACACCGCGCTCTCCTGCTTCTCCGCGTGAAAGTACGAAGGAAGGTAATCGGGCATGAGGGTGTCTTCCTTACTGCGCGGTCGTAGGCCCACACGGGTCGAGCGAAAGCTGTACGCGCGGTCCTTGCGCACCCAACTGCAGCGCCTGCTGCCCGGATACAAGGTCGCGGGGTGCCCGCGACAGGGCTCAGAATGGATGCCGAAAATGCACGGCTTACTTCCGAAAAAGTCGCTTCCGGAAAAAGATGTCCCGGCCCTTGCACCCTCAGCGGAATTAGGTTATAGTCTGGCTGTAATCTGGCTGGGTCTGCCGCCCGCCAAACCCTTTCCGCCCCTGCGACAGGAGGATACCGTGGCCATTGAGCTTCCCGCAGTTCGGATCCTTATCGTCGACGACGATCGAGCCATCTGTGACTACATGCAGACCTTGCTCGAGCGCGACGGTTATCAAGTCAAAACGCTGAGCGACCCCACGCAAGTCGAAGCCGAGATACGGAGCGGGGGCTACCACCTGCTCATTTTGGATCTCATGATGCCCCACCTCGACGGCATCGAGGTGCTCAAGCGGATCCGCGAAATCGATACCGACCTCGCCGTCGTCATCTTCACGGGGTACCCGAACCTCGAATCGGCGGTCGCGTCGATGAAGCTCGATGCCGTCGACTACATCAAGAAGCCCTTCAACGTCGACGAGTTCCGCGAAGTGCTCGCCCGTGTCATGCGGAAGAAGGGCCTCGCGCGAACCCCCGAGGAGCAGCTGCACAAGGTCATCGGCGATACGATCCGCAACCTCCGCAAGGACAAAGACCTGACGCTGAAGCAGATGTCGCGACGGACGGGTCTCAGTGTTTCGCTCTTGTCACAGATTGAGCGCGCCGAATCTTCGGCGTCGATATCCTCGCTTTACAAGATCGCCCTCGCTCTCGAGTCGCGCATTCAGGATCTGTTCGGCCAGTACTGATCGGGCCCACGGCCCGGTTCCCGGCGTGCCCTGAGCACACGGCGCCCTTGCCGCGCGGCCCCCTTGCCGCGCGGCGCTTGACACAAAGGGCACGGGCCGACATAGTCCGCGCCCGCGAAACCCAGGGTACAATTGCAGTTTTGCCGGAGTAGCTCAGTCGGCTAGAGCAGGCGTTTCATACGCGCCGGGTCGGGGGTTCGATTCCCTCCTCCGGCACCGCTTTTCGCGGTGCTTTGATCGCCACGTCCCTCAGCCTGGGCCGTCGGAGCGCGCGTCGGAAGGGGCGCCATCGCGTGCATCGCTCGCCGGGCCGCTGTCTCGTGCGTCGCCGCCTGCCTCGAGCGAGGTTCCGGAGTCGACTCCGCTGTCCGTGCCGGAGTCGACGCCGCTGTCGGACGGCGGGGGCGGACCCGCGTCCCCGCCACAGGGCGATCCCGGTTGCCCGGTGAAGGGCGTCAACTCGTTGCATCCGAGAGGTGCCCCGAGATTCCCGCCACAGACGGCGGTGGCCGTGCAGCAGCCTGGCACATTCACCATCGTCCCCATCGTCGTCGGGAGCATCACGTCGGGGCAAAGGGGATTGGACGTGCCCGGCGTCCTCGTGAAGCAGATGCCCTGGAATATCAGCCCGCAAGCATTCATCTCGCCTTGCGCGCAACATGGCATCAACGTCCCGATGCCGGCCGCCTCGACCGACCCGCACATCGTCGTGCCACACGGCATGGTAGGGCCGCCGGCATCCGGCGCTCCGCCGCTGCCCGCGCTTCCGGCGCTGCCCGCGCGGCCGCCGCTGCCCGCGCTTCCACCGCTGCCCGCGCTTCCGCCGCTGCCCGCCGTTGCGCCACTGCCCGCGCTTCCGCTGCTTCCCGCGGTTCCGCCGCTACCCGCGCCGCCCCCGCTTCCGCCGCGGCCCGCGCTTCCACCGCTGGCACCTGTCCCACCCGAAGTGTTCTCGTCACTTCCGCAGCCGACAGCGGCGTTCCCAACGACGATTGATGCGAAAAGAGCGATGAACCACGCAATCGGCTGTTTCATTCTTCCGGGGCTCCTGGTTTCTCGACGGCGCGCCGCAATGGCTGCTCGAGATTGTTCATTTCGTCGCCTGCGATCATCCGTGTTTCGCATTCGGGGAAGCTTCGCTGGGGCGCGAGCGGGCGATGAAGGACGGCCCGAATGCACCAGGGTGAGTCCTTGTTCATCCGCGCAATGACGTCAATCCTGATCCGCTTGGGCCCTTCGTCCCTGGCTCTCGCGGTGCCAGGAGCGGTTCCCGAGGAACCCCGACGTTCCCGTGAACCGTCGCCGGTGCCGCGCTGTCCTACCGAACGACTGGGTTGTTCATATCGAAGGTGATCTTCCAGTTCATCGACGGCGAGGGGATGTTCGGCGGGAATGGGCCGAAGGGGGCGGCGCGCAGGACGGCGAGGCGCACGTTGTCATCGAACTCGGGCACGCCGCTCGGACGCGCGACGCGGACGCCGTCGACGTGACCGTCGCTGTAGATGACGAGCGCGATGATCGCGCGCCCCTGTTTGCCCTCCAGGCTGGCCGATTTCGGAAAGGCGTTTTCCCAGAGCGGATAGATCTTGGCCAGCACGCTACGCCGGTAGGCCGAGATCCGCGGATCCGCGTCGGAAAGCCCGGTGAAAGGCCCGGAACCGCCGCCAAAGGGGGCCGCACGAGAGCCGGGCCCGAGCGCCCCCTCCGAGCCTGCAGGGAGCGACCCCTCTTGTCCGCCCGGTCCACCCCCGAGCACGCCGCCGGCCGTGCTGGCGTGAACGAGCGACTGCACGGTCGCCGCGACTTCTTGCTCACTGTCGACCGTGTCCTTCGGCGATCCGGTCCGATCGGCGGGGATGGACGGTGGTGCTTCGGTGACGCGCGGGCGGCCACGTGCGACGGCCGCCGAGGGTCGGTGGTCTCGGCCAGGGGTGCCGGAGAGGATCCCCATGCCCGGAGCCGCGTGCGGACCGCCGCGGGACTCGCCGCCCGCTTCATGTGCGGTTTCGAATTCGCCAACCTCCCGGGGCGCGCCCACCACCGATCCCCTCAGCGCGGGTTGGTCGGCGCGCAGCGCCCCGCGGCTGGGATCGGCGGCGGCGCGCGGGCGGCGCTCGGCGAGGTGGCCTTCGCCGCTCGCCAGAAAGACGAGGTCCATGGGATGCGTGGTCGAGCGGCGGTCTTCGAAGGTCGCGCGCTCGCGCGATGTCTGGAGTCGCTGGATTTGATCGCGATCGATGCGGCTGGTCACCTCGCGCGAAAGCGTGAGCCCGTCGTTGCGATCGGCGAGGTTGAGCGCGGCGCTGTCGGCGTGCCGCGAGCCACCTCGCCCGGTGCGATCCATCTCCGGCCGCGCGAGCCCCTCGCCTCCCCCGGGCGTGAGGGCGTCGAGCAAGGGCGATTCCTCCGGCGAAGGCTCGCCGAGCGGCGGACCGAAACGCAGCGAAGGCAGGTGCAGCGGCGTGATTTCGACAGGAATTTCGAGCTCGTGAAGGGTGCTCTCTTCCGGACCCCCGCGAGCGAGCCCCCAGGAAAGCGCGACCGCCCCGACCCCGAGAAGTGCGAGATGCCCCGCGAGCGAAACTGCGAACGAACCCGGCCCAACCCAGCGCCGCAGCAGTGAACGACTCTCCACGCGAACCGTACCTCTCGCCTCTGGCCATTAACCCTACTGCGTCAGCTTCGTGTTTCCAGACCGATCATCGAGCTTCCGGTAAGTCCCCGTCATCTGACGGGACAGCTCGACTTGGGGCCCTCAGTCAGGGGGCAGCGAGAGACCGAGTCGCTTCGCGGCGTTGGCCGTCGTCTGGCGGGCGATCACGTCCAGCGTCTCGCCCCGCAGCTCCGCCAAACAGCGCGCCGTGTGGACGATGTAGGCGGGTTCGCACGGTTTTCCCCGCAACGGGACCGGCGCAAGAAAGGGGCTGTCCGTTTCGACCAGGATGCGATCGGAGGGGGCGTAGCGGGCAGCCTCGCGGATGGCGTGCGCGCTTTTGAAGGTGAGGATGCCGGAGAAGGACAAATCGAAGTCGAGCCCGAGCGCTCGCTCCGCAAAGGCACGATCCTCGGAGAAGCAGTGGATGATGCCCCCCACGTCGCGGGCGTTCTCTTCTTCCAGGATGGCGAGCGTGTCGGCGGGCGCGCTGCGGGTGTGGATGACGATCGGCTTCTTCTGCTCGCGCGCGAACGCGATCATGCGGCGAAAGACCTGCTTTTGCACGGCGCGGGGCGAATGATCGTAGTGGAAGTCGAGGCCGATTTCGCCGATGGCAACGACGCGCGGATCTTGGGCGAGACGGGCGATCTCGCGGTGCCCTTCTTCGTCGGTCGTCGCCGCGTCGTGGGGATGCACACCGACCGTGGCGAATACTTCGTCGCGCGCGCGCGCGAGCGCCACCGCCGCGCGCGCCGCGCCGAGATCGCGGCCCACACCGATGCACACGAACGTGCCCACGCCGGCCGCCTTCGCGCGCTTCAATACGTCGTCGGGCCCGCCGGGGAGATAGACAGGATCGAGGTGGCAATGAGAATCGACGAGCATCGGCATCCGGCGACCGGCACTAATTCACGAGCTCGGCGTAGCGCCAGCGGACGAGCGAGGACACCGTGTCGCGGGCGCAGTCCTCGCAATAGCCGTACGTCGTTTTGAGCCGTTCGGTCGCGGCGCGCGCCTCCGCGATCTGATCGGCGGAGAGCCCCGCCGGTTGCTCGGAGAGCACGAGCATCATGTCGCGAGCGAGCAGCGCGATCTGCTTGCGTCGTTCACCGAACACCGCGTCGCGGATCTTCTTGGTCTGCCCCGCGAAAACGACGGTGTTGTCGATCTTGGCGTCGGGATGATCGATGGCCCACGCCGCGATGGCCGAGATGAGGCCGCGGCGAAAGTCGGAAGTGTCCCCCTTCACGCCGAGCAGTCCTTCTACTTCGCCCATCATGAGCTCGTCGGGCTCTTCGTACTTGCCCGTCAAGCGGTTACGCACTTTCTCTTTTTTCACCCAGACGCCGACGTGGGTAATGTACTTGTCGAAGAGCTCACCGTATTGCGATTCGGACACGAGCCCGCTGGCGACGCGCATCTCCACCTCCCAGTTGTCGAGCAACCGCGCTCGCACCGCTTCGCGGAAGGCCTTGTGATCGTGGTAGCCGCCGGCCAGCTGTTCTTCCTGGAGCCACTCGTATTCGGACACGCGCTCGCAGAGCTCGTCGAGCTCGGTCAAAACGGAAAGCGGCGAGAGACACTTGTAGATCTTGCTCTGCCCGGCATCGAGCAGGACGGTGCGCATCTCGCGCGGGCTGGCGCCGATTCGACCCTCGTAGATGGGGTAGGCGTCGCTCTCGCGGTAGATCTCGTCGATGTTGGCTTTCAGCAGCTTTTGCGCGTCGGAGTCGAGCCGTTCCGGCGTGATGCCGAAGGCGAAGAGGTCCATCTTCTCCAGCGCCGTGAGCGAGCTCACCACTTGCGCCACGACACGCGGGTAACGGTCGGGGTTCGGCTTGCGCATGCGCGTCAGCGTGGAGAACATGGCGGCGATCTCGGTCGCGTGCGGGGCGACGTGGCGCTGCACTTGCGGCGCGATCTGCGCGTCGTAGATGGCCTTCTCTTCCAGGTAACTGCGAAGGTACGGCGCGCGCACCATTTCCAGCCTGCCGCGAAAGCTCGAGAATTCGGGATGCTCGCGGAAGGCGCTCAAGTGCACTTCGTTGGCGCTTCCGATCATCACGGTGTTGAGCTGCACGTTCTGCTGCCCGAGCGCCGCCTCCCCGGTTTCGATGGAGATTTGCAGGTACTTGAAGGCGTCGAGGGGGCGCTTCAAGAGGTCGCTGAACTCGAGGAGACCGCCCGCGGCGTCGATGAGCTCGCCGTAGGCTTCGAAGAGCGTCGTCGCCTTGAGCGATGTCGGCAGGGCGGCCACCGAACGATCGGCCGTGATCTGTCGCTCGCCGGCATCGACCGACATCTGCGGGCCGATGGTGACGGCGCCGACGCGATAGCGCTGCGAAATGAAGTAACGCTCGACCTGCACGTGTCGGAGCACCTCGGCCAGTGACCCCTTGTAGCTGGCCAAGAGCGCTTCGTGCACTTGCTGGCTCTTGTGGGACAGACGACCTCGCAAGAGCCATTCCGGCGGGCGGTGGGAGCGATCGGTCTTCGGGTAGAGCTCTTCGAGAAGCTGCCGGCGCTGGGCGATCGGAAGCAAGAAGAGCGGATGGTCGCGGATCTCGATGAAGAGTCGCGCGTCGATCTGGTCCTCGTCGAGGTGGGCGTAGCTCGCCCCCACGCTGCCCGCGCTTCTCGGGCCGCCGAATCCGATCGATCCGCGGATCGTCTTGTGGCTGGGGAAGACCCAATGAAAGCGGTAAAGCGCTCCTTCGTCGGTGCTCGCGTAGTGCTCGAGTGCGCGCATGAGACACGCGGCCACCGTCGATTTGCTGGAGCCGTTGGGGCCGTGCAAGAGGATGAGCCGATTGGGGCGCCCCTCTTGGGCGAAGTTGGAAAGCACGCGATAGAGCTCGCCTTGCACCTCCTCTTGTCCGACGAGCGCGTCACGGCGCGCCGTGGGCGACTCCCAGGGGAGGTCGAAGAGCTTGTAGCGCGTCAGCGTGCCCCAGGGGCGTTCGACTTGCGACGTCCCGTAATAGTCGAACAGGTCGCGCATGTAGCGCGACGCATCGCGGCCGTAGCGCACGGGATCGGTGGCAAAGAGCTCGAGGTACTCCTGGAAGGAAAGGACGCGCCGCCCCTCGCGGAAACGGCTCTCGACGGTGGCGGCGATCGTGTCGAGATGCGCCAGTGCCCGCTCCCCCGCGCTCTTGTCCACTACTCGACCTTCACCGTGAGATCGAGCTGCTGCTTGTCCATGAGGCAATTGGCAGCGGAGCAGACGCTGAGCGAAAGCGTGCCCGCCACCTTCTTGTCGCCGGCGCTGGCCGGTACGAACGGCACCATGAGCGTCACCTTGTGCTCGTCCATCGTGCCGTCCTCTTTGCTGATCACGGCCTTCGGATATTTGAGGCCGGCCGCCGGCGGGTCTTCGAGCTTGAAGCGGTAGGGGTACTTGTCGTTGATGTGGTAGTCACCCTTCGCTTGGACGACGACTTCGGCGGTGCAAGTCTGATCTTTCTTGCAGGGTCCGGCGCTGGCGATTCTCGCGCTGTAGTTGGCGTTGTCGAACGACGCGGCGCCGATTGCGGCGGGCTCGGCTGTGGCGTTCACCACCACATTGGGCGAGGTCTGCGCGTTGGCGGAACTCGGCGCCGCCTCGCTCACCTTCCCGCAGCCGGCCGCGGCCAGCCCAACCGAGCACAGCATTGCCGCTCGTGCGGCGGGCGACCACGGCGCTCGTTGGGCTTTGTCCATGGCAGGGAAAGGTACCACGACGGCATCTTTTCGACCAGACGGCGGCGGGCCCAGCGCTGGGTCGCTCGGACGCGAAGGCCTACGCCGCTTCACGAATTTCAGCCGAATACCCTGCCGAAGCCAGAGCACGCACCGGCTCGCGCGAACCTGCTCAATTCAAGAAGACGGCGACCAGCACGAAGAGAAGAATGGCCGCGCTGGCGATGATGGCTCCGATCGCCCAGCGCGGGAACGCTTTGGGGACACCCATCACGAATTCGGCGTCGTCGGCCACGGTGCGGTAAGAAGGCGCCATCGGCTGCATCGCCATCGCCTCGGGACCGCCAAAGCCCAACCCAGGGGGCGGCGTAAATCCAGCGTGCATGGCGGCGGCGGGCACGGCGGGGGCGGTGGGTGCACCCGGCGCATGTCGGCCGGCCATGACTCTCGGCAAGGCCGCGTGGATCGCTTGGCCGAGCACCGATTGTGGGGTGTACGCCCAGTCCATGTGCGAGCCGGTGAGGCCGTACGCGTGTCCCAGCGCGTCGGCGAACTCGCCCACGGTGCGCGTACGGATGTTGGGGTTCTTGGCGAGGGCGACTTCCATCAGATCATCGATGGAGGGCGGTATGGGCGCGCCGCCGTCTTTACCTGCCCGCGTCGGCGGTTCGGGATCTTTGGTGAGAATGGACAAGAGGATGCTCGGCCCGTTCACCCCCTGAAACGGCACCGTTCCCGTGATGCATTCGTAGGTGATGGCCGCCAGCGCCCACACGTCGGCGCGCGCATCCAAGGTATCGAGGCCCTGGGCTTGCTCGGGGGCCATGTAGTAAGGGGAACCGATGGTGGTGCCGATGACGGTCAGCTTCTTCGCCATCGACCCCTTGTCTTTGACGGAACCGAAGTCGAGCACCTTGACGATGTCGCCCTCGCGCGTGCCGCAGAGAAAGAGGTTGTCGGGCTTGAGGTCGCGGTGCACGAGCCTCTGCCGATGCGCGGAATCGAGACCGATGGCCACCTGGCTCAGCATGCGCACGATGCGCTCGGGAAGAAGCCGCTTGTCGCGCTTGATGAGCGTGCGAAGCTCCTCCCCCTCCAGGTACTCCATGACCAGGGCGTAGCTCTTGTCTTCGGTCTCGCTGAAATCCCGCACGTCGACGATATGCTCGTGGGGCAGGAGCTTCGACACCTCGTACTCGCGCTTGAACCGCTCGACGGCGACGGCGTCGCGCGACACGTCGGGGTGGAGCACCTTGATGGCGACGCCCGATTTGTCCTGCAGATCGAGAGCCTGATAGACACGACCCATGCCGCCGTCGGCAACGACGCGCCGGACCTGGTAGCGCATGCACAGGATGGAGCCAACGCGCGGGTCTTCGTCCGTCGCAGCCACCGGGACCAGCGTGGAGCGCTTGAGTTCGACGCCGTCGAGCGGACAGAACCCCGCATCGTCGGGATAGAGCCGATGGCAGGTGGGGCAGCTTTTCAGCTGGCCCCCCCCTCTCGCGCGTCGTCGGGGGGCTCGTAATAAAGAATGCGGTTGCAGCTCGGGCACTGCTCGAAGGCGTCCCCGCGCATCAGTTTCTGGAACAGCATCGGCGGCAGGCGCATATGACAGGAGAGGCACGTGCCGTCGATGGTCTTGGCGATGGCGTTGCCCTTGCGCTTGCGCACTTGCTCGTAGCGGCGAAGCGTCATGGGCTGCACGGCTTCGGCGAGACGGGTGCGCTCGGCGATTTTGGCGTCACGGGCTTGCATGGCGGCGGTCAAGCTGATGGAGATGTCCGATTCGCGGCCGCCGAGGTCGTCGGCGATCTTCTTCTGCGCCGCTTCGGTCTCCTCGATCGTCTTGCGCGCGGCATCGGAGAGGGTCGATAGCTTGGTGCTCTCGTCTTCGCGATCGCGCTGCAGCTTGCGCAGCTCTTCGAGCTCGCGCTGGGCGGCATTGGACTCCCGCTCGTTGCGTGACCGCGAGAGCTTTTCCCGGGATCTTTCGATCTGGGTCGTCATCTGGCGGACTTCGGCGATCAGCTCGCTCCGCGTCTTTTCCATTTCGGAGAGGCTGGCCCGGTCCGTCACCAGCCTTTCGTCGAGCGCGCGAAGATCGTTTTTCAAGGTGGCGAGGATGCCGCGTTCCTCGGCGAGCTGATCATCCAGGCGCCGAAGCTCCGCATCGACCGTCGCCAGCGCTTCGAGTTTGACAATCTGATCCCTGAGGCTCAAACGTGAAATCTCCTTTTGACTAGCTTGCCCCGTGAAGAGGCGGAAGGGCAGCACTTTCAATGGGCGGGCGAGCCGAGAAAGCTCGCGCGTCCCATTCGGGGGAGCGCGCGCCTCCGCGCGGAGGCACGCTTTGTTTTGCCTCCCCCGTAAGTAGCGGTGGGCCCACCTGGGTTCGAACCAGGAACGGCCCGGTTATGAGCCGGGGGCTCTGACCGATTGAGCTATAGGCCCGGACAAACTGGTCGGCTTGGCGAGTAGGATCCTGGAGAAACGTGCATTCGGCCGTGACGACCACGGCGGGAAAACCTAGTCGAAGAGCCGGTAGAGGGGAAGGGGGCGATTCGCCTCATCGCCCCTCCGGCCACGTGCGATCGCGGCGACGCGGCCGCGCCGATCCAGATAGAAAGGGGTTCCGCAAGGGCAAGGTGGCGCTGGACGCCGCGCGGGGGGCCCGTGAGACGCCTCACCTTGCCGGCGCACGGATAGGCAAATTTGCCTGTTCGGTCAGATGGTTGAGTGGCCGTATCGCGAGCCCGAAGATCGGTCGGGGAAAATCCGACGGGGGAGCGTCAGGGAGAGCCCCCCGGGTGCAGGACGAGCGGCGGCGTTTCGATACCGTCATCGGTGTCGGAACAACAGCGGAATCCCACTTGATAAAACCTGAACGACGGCCCGTGCGCCCACGTCGTGAGGCGGCACGTGTCGCGGACCGGCCCCCAATAGCCCCCGTTCAACGTCGAAATATCAGGGGTATCCGGGTCGTCCGCTTGGTTGTCGGTCCACTCATCCACGTTTCCGCTCATGTCGTAGACGCCAAACGGGCTCGCGCACCCCGGGTGCGAACCGAGGGGATCGGCTTGCCACAGACGCGTCAGCTCGGCCTCCCGGGTATCGGGATTTTGCATGGCTTCGTCATTGAAAGGCACCGGCCCGCGATCGATGTTGCAAGGGCTCGGCTGGCGAATGAAGCCGTAGGGATAGGGGAGCCGTTTCTGGCCCTCGCAAGCGAGCATCCATTCCGTGCGGCGGCAGAGCCTTTTTCCGACGGCGCCGCAGAGCGATTTCGCTTCGAACCAAGAGACGTACACCCGCGGATTTTCGCCCACGAGATTCGGCCATTCGTAGCGATCGATGCAGAACCGGCGCGGCTCGAGGACGAGCGGACACGTGCCGCGGCGAGCGTACTCGGCGCAGCGCTCCGCGCGATCGGATTCGTCGGCCTTGATGAAGCGCTGGCATTCGTAGTGGTAGGTCGGACAATAGCTGCCATCGACGAGCAGCATGCCCGGTCGGCACGGCTCGCCGAGCTGCTCGGTGAGCGACAGCGCCACGAGGGGCGCGATGTCGACGCCGAGCCAGCCGGGCACGGGGGCCGCCAAGGGGACGAGCGCGAGGATCAGCGGTAGCAGAGGCCCTAGCCCTTCGAGCACGACCGTCCGTACCTCCGCCGCGAACTCGCGGTCATTCTGCTGAAGAAGAGCAGCCGCGACGCCAAGGAAGCAAGTTCTCGCCAGAAGGAGGCGCACGGCCTGACCGCTGCGGACGGGCGCTCAGGCGCGGAAGCCCGCGAACCCACGGCGACGCAGACGCCCCTACAATCCGGCGGACGCTTTGTTCCTGCTGTGCTATTCGGACCGGGACCGAAATGGTTGGGTGCCTATGGATCGGCTCATCGTTCGCGGCGCGCGCCAGCATAATCTTCGTAACGTAAGCTGCGAGCTACCCCGCAACCGGCTGGTCGTCGTCACCGGCCCGAGCGGATCAGGGAAGTCGTCGCTGGCCTTCGACACCATCTACGCCGAAGGGCAGCGCCGCTACGTAGAATCGCTCTCTGCCTACGCACGGCAGTTCCTGGAGCAGCTCGCCAAGCCCGACGTCGACAACATCGAGGGGCTCTCCCCGGCCATCGCCATCGAGCAGCGCGCGCTCGCCAAGAGCCCGCGTTCCACCGTCGGCACGGTCACCGAGATCGCCGACTACTTGAGGCTTCTTTTCGCACGGGTCGGCGTGCCCCATTGCCCCCGCTGCGGCAAGCGCATCGAAGCGCAGACGGTGCAGCAGATCGTCGACCATATCCTGGAGATGGGGGAAGGAGCGCGTCTCACGCTGCTCGCACCCATCGTGCGGGCGCGCAAAGGCGAGCTCAAGCTCGAGTTCGATCGGCTTCGCCGCGAAGGGTTCGTGCGCGCGCGCATCGATGGGCAGGTCGTCGATCTCGGTGACGAGATCGTCCTCGATCGCTCCCGGCCGCACGATCTCGACGTCGTCGTCGACCGCGTCGTGCTGAAGGACGGCTTGAAGGGGCGCTTGACGGACTCGGTGGAGCTTGCCCTGAAGATCGGCGAGGGGCGCCTCCTCGTCGATCCCGGCGAAGGGGGCGAACCGATCTGGATGAGCGAGCGTTTCGCCTGCATCGAGTGCGGCATCTCGCTGCCCCCCGTCGAGCCGCGCATGTTCTCCTTCAACGGCCCGCACGGCGCTTGTCCTGCCTGCGACGGCATCGGCTCGCGCACCAAGATCGATCCCGTACGCGTGGTACCGGACGGCAACCGCACGCTGCGCGAAGGCGCGGTGCTGGCGTGGGGGCGGCGCGGCTCCCCTGCCCTCGCCGCCGAGGTTGCCCGCGCCGTACAGGTGTTCGGCGTCAACGCCGACAAACCGTGGAGCGAGATCCCCGAGGCGACCCGCCAGGCCATTCTTTTCGGCCAGGCCGGCCATTCGCGCACCAAGAAGGCCGGCGCCGCCTACGACGGCATCGTGGCGCGACTCGAACGTCGCATCGACGCCGAGGCCGACCCGAGCACCGGTCCGGAAGAACCCGATACCACCGACCCCGATCTCGACGAAGGGGCCATTGGCGACGACGATCTCGGGCGCTTCGCCGTCACGCGCACCTGCGACGCCTGCGGTGGGCGCCGTCTTCGCCCCGAAGCGCTCGCGGTCCGGCTCGGCGAGAGGAACATTTCCGACATCGGAACCCTCGCCCTGCGCCACGTGCGTACGTTCTTGGAGGCCCTGCTCGCACCGGCCAGCGCCTTGACGGGGCGCGAACGCGCCATCGCCGAGCCGCTTCTGCGCTCGGTGATTGCGCGGCTCGGCTTCTTGATCGACGTGGGGCTCGACTACCTCACCCTCGATCGATCGGCGCAAACGCTGTCCGGAGGCGAAGGGCAGCGTATTCGTCTCGCCACCCAGATCGGCGCCGCCTTGGTGGGTGTCCTCTATGTGCTCGACGAGCCATCGGTCGGCCTGCATGCGCGCGACAACCGACGGCTGCTCGAGGCGTTGCGGCGCCTGGTCGACATCGGCAACAGCGTCATCGTCGTCGAGCACGATCGCGAGGCCATCCTCGCCGCCGACCACATCATCGACATGGGGCCCGGCGCCGGCGCGCGCGGCGGCTACATCGTCGCCGAGGGTACCCCGGCGCAGATCATGGCCTCGCCGACGTCGGTTACCGGCCCTTATTTGTCCGGTCAAAAACGCATCCCCATCCCGGCCAAGCGCAAGCGCCGCGACGCCAAGGTCATCAAGCTCACCGGCGCCACCGCGCACAACTTGCGCAACGTCACGGTGACGATCCCGGTCGGGCTGATGACGTGCGTCACCGGCGTATCGGGGTCCGGCAAATCGAGCCTCATCGTCGATACGCTGCTGCCCGCCGCGCGCGCGACGCTCTACGGAGCCGCCGGCGCGGTCGGCCCCTGCGAAGGAATCGAAGGTCTCGAGCACCTCGACAAAGTCGTTTCCATCGACCAGGCCCCCATCGGGCGCACGCCCCGTTCCAATCCGGCCACGTACACCGGCGTCTTTTCTCTCCTGCGCGAGCTCTACGCGGGGCTCCCCGAATCGCGCGCGCGCGGTTACAAGGCGGGGCGCTTCTCCTTCAACGTGAAGGGCGGACGCTGCGAAGCGTGCCAAGGGGACGGCGTGCTGCGCGTCGAGATGCACTTTCTGCCGGATGTCTTCGTGACCTGTGAGGCTTGCCAAGGGCGCCGCTACAACCGCGAAACGCTCGAGGTCCTCTACCGCGGTCTTTCCATCGCCGATTCGCTCGATCTGACGGCCACACAGGCCATCGAGACGTTCGAAACGATCCCGCGCGTGCGCGAACGTCTGGCCGCCCTCTGCCGTGTCGGTCTCGGCTACATCGCGCTCGGGCAGCCCGCGACCACGCTGTCGGGCGGAGAAGCCCAGCGCGTCAAGCTGGCACGCGAGCTCGCACGCAAAGCCACCGGGCGCACGCTCTACGTCCTCGACGAGCCCACCACGGGGCTGCATTTCTCCGACATCGAGCTTCTCACCGTCGCTTTGGCAGGGCTGCGTGACGCGGGCAACACCGTGGTCATCGTCGAACACAACCTCGACGTCGTGGCGTGTGCCGACTGGGTGCTCGATCTCGGGCCGGAAGGGGGCGAACGCGGGGGCCTGCTGGTCGCGCAAGGCACGCCGGAAGAAGTGGCGCACGCGCCGGGATCACACACCGCGAAGTATTTGAAGGACGTCTTGGAAGGGACGATGGGTGCACCGGCTCCTGCTTCCACGCCGGCTCCTGCGTCCGCGCCGCGCAGCAAGAGGGCCGCGCGCGAGCGGTGACGCGCCGAAGCGCCCGTCACTGCCGAGCGAGGACGCGCACCTCGCCGCGGATGACGGGCGACCCGCCGATTCAGCCGTAGTCCTTCTCCATCCGCTCCTGATCTTCCTTGCACCGGATGCAAAGCGTCGTTTCGGGCCGAGCCTCGAGACGCTTGATCGAGATATCTTCGCCGCACTCTTCACAGGTGCCGAAGGATCCGTCGTCGATCTTGGCAAGGGCCTTGGTGATCTTGTCGAGGAACGACTTTTCTCGGCCGCGCAGACGAAACGTGAAGGACTGTAAGTACTCACTCGAGGCGAGGTCCATTTCGTCGGGAAGGTCATTGGCGTCGAGCGTCATGTCCTCGTCCAACGTCTGCTTTGCCTTCTTGACGATTTCGTCTCGTTTCTCCTCGAGAAGCGAGCGGAATTTCTTGAGCTGAGCCTTGTTCATGGGAGATCCTGGTTCGGGCGCGTTCTGCCTCGCCGTTGTTCCCGCAAAAGGGGGAGCAGCCTCGAAGCGAGCGGAACAGGTTAAGCACCTGATACCGTTCCGTCAATCCGACGCAGCACCGAATGGTTCCTCGGCGTTCCTCGGCTGGCGGGCGCGGCGGGGACCCCGCAGCTTATCCCGCTCCCTCAGGGCCGCTCCCTCGGGGCGGTTCTTGAAAGGTCGGGGGGATGGGATAAAAAGGTTCCCGGCCGGATGAAGTCAGAAATACTGGAAAATCGGGACACCGTACCGACGGAGCTCTTTACCGCGAGCGAGCTCGCCCGCTTCTGCCATGTCGATCTCAAGACGATTCACAACTGGGTCGAAAAGGGAGAAATTCGGCATTTTCGAACCCCGGGGAGACATCTTCGCTTCCGGCGCCTCGACCTCTTGGATTTCCTGCACAAGTACGGCTACCCGGTCCCGGAGTCGCTGCGGGGGAGCAAGCCGAAGGTGGCGGTGCTCGACGCCGACCCAGGGGTCCTCGCCGCGGTGCGGCGCGCCCTCGGCCGGCGTTTCGAGGTCACCGCGTTCGCGGACCCATTCGAAGCCCTCATTGGCATCGGCACGGTCCGCCCGGACGCGCTCGTTCTCGACCTGGCACTGCCGGGCGTCGACGCCATGCGGTTTCTCGAGCGGCTCAAAACCATCGAGGCAACGGCGCCGATTCGGCTCATCGTCTACTCGACGCAGGATCAACTGCGACGCGCCGCCCTCGACGCGGGGGCCAACGACTTCGTGACCAAGGGCGAAGTCGCGCTTCTGCGCGAGTCGATCGAGCGGTGGACCGGAGTCGATCGCGGCTAGCTAGAGCCCTTCGCGGTACGCACGGACCGCGCCGGTAAGCGCCACCGCGAGCCGGCGCCGGTACTCGGGTGACGCGAGACGCCTCTCTTCCCACGGGTTGGAGATGAAGGCGGTCTCGAACAACACGCTCGGCATCTCCGCGCCCACGAGGACGAAGAAGCCGGCTCGCTTCACGCCCTGATCGCTGACGTCGCTGAAAAAGCCTGCTAGCGAGCTCATGGCCGTGTGTTGCAGGAGCTCGGCGAGGTGGTTGGAACGTGCGCCGAGATCGGCCAACCGCAGGCCGGACGCGATGGTCGCGGCTTGCGAGGTGGCTGCCACGGAGGTGGCGTTCTCGCGCGCGGCGATGGCGTTGGCGATTTCGTCGCGCGTCGTATCGAGCACGAAGCTCATCACGCCGTGCGCCGCGGCGTTCTCCGACGCATTGCAATGAATCGACACGAAGAGGTCGGCGTGAAAGGCGTTGGCGCGGGCAGCGCGTTCATCGAGCGGGACCAACCGGTCGTCGTCGCGCGTGAGCATGGTGACGATTCCGAGCTCGCTGGAGAGCATGGGCGCGACGAGATGGGCAATCTCCAAGGTGACGTCTTTCTCGCGCAAACCAGCGGGACCGATGGCGCCGGGGTCGGATCCGCCGTGACCGGCATCGATCGCAACGCGCGCGACCTGCCGCGGCGATCCGGCGGGCGAGGTCGCGCGCGGCGCTTCGTGCGTTGCCAAGTCGATCACGACGCGGAAAGGCTCCGGCAGGTAGAAGATACGGCGATGAGCGGGCAGGGCGAGGTCGAGCACGATGCGTGTCACGTCCTCTCCTCGGCCCGGACGCTTGCCTTGCCGCACTTTTTCGACCAGTCCGCTCACGGCGATCTCGCGTCGTGACGAAGGCTCGGTGCGCTCGAGGTCGAGGAAGAGACGCGGTCCAGCGAGGTCGCCCACGCGGTAGCTCGTCGCTCCACTGAGGGTGACGACGACACGCGCGCGATCCTTGGAGCCGTAAGGATCGATGGAGAGGACCTTGACCCGCGGCGCCGCCCCGACGACGGGGGGCGGCGCCAGGACGATACCGCCTTCGTCGGCGGAAACGATGGGCGCTGGCACTGCGTTCTCTGCTCGACGCGCCAGCGCCTGCGCGCGGTCTTTGGCGGCTTGCTCGTCGAGACCAGCGAGTACCGCGCTCCCGGGGCGGTGCGCAGCGAGCGTGGTGAGATCGCGCTCGCACGCGGCATGACACGCGGTCGTGGCGAAGGTCCGCGCGGCGACATAGAGATCGCGGTAGAGACGCGCTGGGTCGCGCGTCACCTCGCCCGTTACCGCTGCCCGACCGCGCGCGGCCGCGCAACCCTCCTCGAGCAGACCTTGCGTTAGAGCCTCTCGGGCCACGTTCGCGTAAAGCTCGATGGCGTCGCGCGCATCGTCGTCGCGATGGCCGACGCGCCACATCCGGGTGCGAAGATCGGCCGCAGATTTGGCGAGGGCGAGCGCGCGTGCCCCGGAGCCGAGACGCGCGGCCGCCACGGCCACCTCATCGGCCAAGGCGGCGGTCTGCGCCCGAGCGGGGAGCACGGCGCCGGTGAGCACTTCGCCAGCGCGGGCTGCGAGCTCGGCAACGCGCATTTCGCTGACGGCTCCAGCGGCGCTCGTGTTGGGCGACGCCGGCGAGCCGCGCGGACGTTCTTGGGTCGGCGCATCGCGCTGACAGCTCCCGCTCGCGACGAGGAGCGCCACCACGACGCTCGCCGAACCGGCCCACCCTGGGATACGATGCGGTGGTCGTCCGATTACCCAGCGCACGAGGTTCGACGTGTCAGACAACACCCAGCCACCTATCTACCAAGATCGCTTCACGGGCGAGAACTTCCAGGATGCGCGCAGCATGCTCGACCGGTATCTGGCGAGGTTCTGCGACCACATGAAGCTCCCGGCGATCGCGCTCGACGGCGCCGGTCACGCCGACGTGCAACGCGGTTCGGCGACCATCGGCGTCAACATGCTCGAGACGCAGGGCGTGCTCATGATCTTCGCGCCGGTGATGGATGTCCCCCTGACGGGGCGCGAGGCCTTTTATCGCACGCTGCTCGACATGTCCTTCGTGACCACGCAAGACGCCGCCTTCGCCATCGACGGTCCGCGTGACAAGGTCGTGCTGCGGGTGCTGCGGCGGCTTTCCGCGCTCGACTACGAGGAGTTCGAAGATCTGCTGGTCACCGTGGGCCAAGTGGCCGATCACTTCGATGATCGCTTGATCGCGGAATACGGAACCTGATGTTCGAATCCCGATCCTCGCAGATCGAAGTGAAGACGAGCCCGTCTTTGCTGAATATCGATCCGCGTGATAGTCGTAGGCCCTAGCAGGTGGGCAGTTGAGCGAGAACCGAGCCCCTGATAAGAGCGGTCTTTCGCCCGAGGACGCCGAACGATTCGCGGAGCGAATCAAGCCGTCATGGGAGGAAGACGCTGAACGATTCGCGGAGCGGATCAAACCCTTGTGGGAAGCCGGCGATGCCGAGGCGGCCCCCGCACAGGCTCCGGCCCCGCTAGAGACCGCAGCACCGGTGACGGCTCCTCCGCCGCCAGCGGCGACGCTGCCCGCCGCGGAGCCGGCACCGCCGCCGACGGCCGCGTTCCTGGCGCCCCCCCCGCAGCCGGCGGCCGCGGTCCCGCCTGCCCCCCCGCAGCCAGCGGCCGCGCCGATGGCGCCCGCTCCGCAGCCAGCGGCCCCGCCGATGGCGCCCGCTCCGCAGCCCATGGCGGCGCCGCCGGCGCCCGCCGCGCAGCCCATGGCCGCATCGGTGGGCGCAGGGGCTGCCGCGCCGTCTGCCATTGCGCCGCCCTGGCTCACCGACGCCGAAAAGGCCGCGAAGGCACGATTCGGGGGCACGATGATGGGCGTGGCCCCTCCCCCCGCCGCGATCGGGACGCCAGCCATCGCGCACGATGCGTCCGCGCTACACGGCTCCCACGCCGCGCCTTCTTCCGGGCCGGAGGTCGTCGTCCCGTCGCGTATCGTCGACGTCGCACCGTCACGCATCTTCGAAGTCGCCGGAGACTCGACCGCACCTCCCGCCCGCGCCGTCAGCGCTCCCGCCACTGCGCGCGCGCCCGCGCCCACCACAACCACGACCACAGGCAGACCCGCCCCCGAGATCGCCCCCTTGACCCAGTCGCGCTGGGGCCCTGTGGTGCGCGCGCCGCAATCCTCGGCCCCGGCACCCGTGTCCGCCGCCGAACCCGTGTCCAGCGCCGCAACGCCGCCACCCGTGTCCAGCGCCGCAACGCCGATGGCGGCACCGGCCGCGCCGATGGGGGCGCCGGTCCCGGCGCCCCCGCCCGCTTTTTCGCCGCCGGAGCACGTCGCGCAGGCGGTGCCAGCCGAATCAGAGCGGCCCGCGCCTGCCTTTGGCGCGCATCTCGCCGTGACGACTCCCGGCGTGCGACCGCCTTCGGACCCGCCACATTCTGTTCCGGCATTCGCTCCACTGACGCGCATGCCGACCGATCTCGCGCTCCCCGACGCCGATGACGACGACAGCGATAGCCGCAAGCTGCGGCGCTCTTCCAAGGTTCCCCTGATCATCGGGTTTGCAGCCGTCGTGATCCTCGGTTCCGGCATCCTCATGCTGAGCGCCCGCAAGACCGAGGACACGTCGTCTTCAGGCGTCGTCCCGCCCGCCGAGATCGCCCCGACGGCCCCGGCTTCCGCGGCATCTCCTGCTGAACCCCCCTCCCTGCCCTCACGGACCGAATCACCTCGCCAGCACGAAACGCCCCAGGCCAAAAGCGCCGCTCGTCCACCATCAGACGAGAATGCCGCGTCAAGCAGAAGCCACGAAGCTCCTCCGCCCCCCCGTCCACCACCACCGCGCGCCGCGCCGCCTCCGCGTCCGGCACCGCCGCCCCCCAAACCGGCCCCACCGAGTCGGCCGAGCGGTGCTATCGTGCGCGACGTGCCGTTTTAGTCGAACCTTGGCATGGAGGCTCGCCACGCGTTGTCACGGGACGTCGACCTGCCTTCGGTCGGCGATGGGGATTGACCGTCCTGGCCCTTCTGTCTCAGACTCTCGCCCGACGCATCCATCATCCAAGCAGCTCCACGCCACTCAACCATCTGACCGTGACGGAGTGGACGGAGTCCAGGAAACTGGACGGAGTCCACCGAGGCCCGCGAACCGAAGCGAAGTGCACCGGCATTATTCCCTTTCCGCGAAGCCCGCGAGGCGAGCCCCTCGCGATTCTTCCCATCCGATTCGAACTCGCGGCGGCTTCGCCGCGTCTTTGTGTGCACCGCTCGACGAATGGGCCGACGGTGATCGCGTAGGGGGAACAACTGACGCAGCAGGGCTAGGACGGGTTCGCATGACCGGCCATGATCCGTGGACGAGGAGTCGATGAGAAAACGCGTGTGTTGCGCCGCCGTGGTGTTGGCACTTTCGAGCGCGCTCCTGGGCACATCCACCGCACGAGCCGAAGAGAAAGACGCCGTCACGGAGATGGCACGGCGGAGATTCCAGGAAGGGGTGAAGTTCTTCGATCAGAAACGGTACGAGGAAGCGCGCGGCGCGTTCCTGCAGGCTTACGCGCTCAAGCGCCACCCCGCCCTCCTCTTGAACTTGGCGCAGAGCGAGATTCGCAGCGGCCATCCCGCGGAGGCCGCTCGGCACTTTGCGGGGTACCTGCGGGAGGCGACCAACGCGTCCCCGCTCGAGCGAAGCGAGGCCGAGAAGGGCTTGCGCGAGGCCCGGGCGAAGCTCGCGCGGATTCAAATCTCCGCGCCAGCGGGCGCCGACGTGCTCGTCGATGGAGAGTCGGTGGGTCAGGCGCCGATTGCCGATCCCGTCGACGTGACACCGGGAACGCACAACATCGAAGCGCGGCTCGCGGGGAAATCGGCATCGACGACGGTTTCGGTGCTGGTGAGTCGGCTTGCCGCGGCGACGATCACCTTCGAAAGCGCTCCACCACCGCCCCCGCCCGTCGCAGTCGCGGAGCCACCGCCCGCGTCCCCGACGCCGGCACCGACGCCGCCTGCGGAACCCGAGCTAGCGCCCGCCGCCGAGCCTCCCAAGGAACCCGAACCTCCCAAGGCAAAGGAAGAGCCCCCGCCCGCCCCTGGTGCCGAGGAAGAGCGAGAGAACTTCTTCTCGTGGATCGGTCACACCGAGCTCGCCTACGTCGGTCTCGGGGTTGCCGGCGTTGGCGTGGGCATGTTCATCGGCTTCGGCCTGGCTGCCCAGCGGGCGGACGAAAACGTCGCGTCGGTCGCCACCGACATCCGGGATGAGACGGCCACCCAGAAGCTCACCCGCACCAACGTCTGCGCCGACCCGGTGCAAGGTGGGTTCCAATTCGCGTGTGACACTCTCCGTGACAACATGGACGCGCGCGACCTCGATCGCACGCTGGCGACCATCGGCCTCGTCGCCGCCGGCGTCGGCATCGCGGCCACGGTGACGGCGTATTTCGTCTCACCCGGCAAAAGCGTCGCCCGTCATGGCGGAACGCAGATCACGCCCATCGCCGGCCCGCATCAAACGGGCTTGGCCGTCATCGGCACGTTTTAGCTAGCACGACTCTGTCAGTTCTTCGCCATACCAGATCAAGATCGGCCAATTCAGCGAGGTGGCCACGTAAGATGCGGCGAGGCCGCCGCCAAAGCGGTCCGGATAAGCACGGCCGCGAGGCGCTCGCCTTGCTGGCTTCGTTGAAGGGTCGTTTCCCCTGTGTCCGGTCAGGCGGTTGAGTGGGCGTATACCCTCTCCGATGATCGATCTGGCAGCGAGAATCTGACAGCGTAGTGCTAGACGCCCGCGAGCAAATCGCGAAACGTCGAGCGCGCGACGCCGAGATGCCGTGCGGCAGCGCTCACATTGCCGCCGTGGCTCTCGACCACGGCGCGCGCCTCTTCTGTCGAAACCAACACGCGGCGCGGAGCGGCCGACACCTCGAGACTCTCGGCGATTTCTCTGGTTCCGAGCATCGACCCGGAGGCAAAGAGGGCGGCGCGATACAGCACATTGCGCAGCTCGCGTACGTTGCCGGGCCAACCATAGGCCGCCAGCTTGGCCAGCGCGCCGGCGCTGAGCTCGCGGGCACCCACCTCGGGCGCAATCTCGCGCAGAAACCGTTCGACCAGGATGGGAAGATCGCTGCGACGCTCGCGCAGCGGCGGCACGTCGATCACGAAGACGGCCAGTCTTTGGTAAAGGTCCTGCCGAAAGCGGCCTTCCGCCACCCGCTGGTGCAACGGAGCCCACGTCGCGCTGAGCACGCGCACGTCGACCTTGCGGGCGCGGCCGCCGATGGGGCGGACATCGCCGTCTTCGAGCACGCGCAGGAGCTTCACCTGCAGGTCGGGCGCGAGCTCTGCGATCTCGTCGAGAAACAGCGTGCCCCGATGCGCCTCGACGAATGCCCCCTCGCGCGCGCCGTGGGCGCCCGTGTAGGCGCCGCGCTCGTGGCCGAAGAGCTCGGCATCGGCGAGCTCGCGCGGAAGGGTGGCCACGTTGAGGGGAACGAACGGGCCCCCGCGACGTGGTCCGACGGCATGCATGGCTCGAGCGAGAACGTCCTTGCCGGTGCCCGTTTCGCCGCGCAAAAGGACCGGTCCCTTCACGTTGGCCACGCGCCGCACCTCTTGGGTGACCCGCCGCACGGCGAGTGAAGAGCCGGCAAAGCCCGGAAGAGGCACCGCGACGAGCTCGTCGCCTGGCGTCCGCAGGGAGCCCGGTCGACAAGTCAGCACCACCCTGCCCACCACGAAGCTCGCACCGGGCGCGAGATCCGCTTGCTCGACGCGAGCGCCCCCCACGAAGACACCGTTCTTCGAAGCCAAGTCACGAACGAGAAGACGCCCGTTCGTGACGGCAAGCGCACAGTGGGTAGCACTGACGGATCGATCGACGATGCGAAGCGCGGCCGTCGGGCCGCTGCCGATGACCACCGATTGCCCCTCCTCGAGCACGCAAATGGCCGGTTGGCAGAGGCTCGCCGATTCTACCCACCACGGCGCCGACGGCCGCTCGCGCCCAATCTCGAGCGTCCACTGCGAGTTGGGATCCTCTCCGTGCGCACCCGCACTTTCCTGGACGGTATCCTCAACGGGCAGGCTGGCAGGTTCGTCGGCCATGATCATGGTCGACCTATCGGACGCGGCACATGGCCGTTGCGGGAAAAGAACGCTGCATCGCCCTTCACCAGGGGCGATGTCATCGCAATGCTATCCGATGGCGATACCCAGCGCTTTGCGCAGACCGAGGTACTGCTTCGAGACCGAGAAGATGACGAGCTCCTTGAGCTTTTCCTGAGGCGGCAAATCGCCCGGCACCTGGGGTTCGGCGGCGATGATCTTGCGCGCGATCTCGAGATCGCCGCAGAGGAGCAGGCCCGCGCGGCAAGCCGTCAGCTCGACACACTGGCTGAAACGCTTGATGTTGGCCTTGGCGCCGTCTTCCATGAACTTGCGTACCACGAGCCGCAGCCCCTCGATGTGGATGGGCTGCATGAATTTAGCGAGCTCGGACGCGGTAGCGTTGACCTGCGCCACCATCTCGCCGGGCACGGGTGTGTCGTGCTGCACCATCTTCATGCCCGCGAAGAGAAGCATCGTCAGCTCGGCGACGGTCGGAAAGAGGTGCTTGATGTAGTGCTCGCCGCGGTAATAGCTGAGGTGTTTGCCGATGATGAAGGTGAGATCCTGCGGCGAGAAACCGGTGAGCACGCTTTGTCCGGCGACCGAGGCCGGCGGAGCGATGGGAACGGCGGCCAACGTGCCCGGCACGTCGTTGCGCACGTAGAGCTCCGGACAAGGCACGGCCAAGACCTGCGCGGCCCAGCCGAACGTCTTGGCGAAGGTGACGGTCGATGTCGCGGGGTCTTGCTTGAAACGCTTGTCGAGGTTCGGCAGTTGCTTGATGGCCTTGAGCTGCTGGATCTTGGCGAGAAGCGCGGCGGCCGCGAGCATCTCGAAGATCTTGCCGATGTAGAGGTTCTCGTCGGGGTGAAAGAGGTTTTTTACCCACAGCTCGTTGTCGAGCCGGCTCTTGACCTGCAGCATCCCCTTGGCGCGGTAGTCCTCGAAAAACTTGGTCTCGTCTTCGTCGGCCTTGCCCAGGAAGGAGAGCGCCTGGCACATGCACCACGCCGCGTCGTATTGCTGCTGACGCACCGACAATCGATAAAGTGCGCGGTAGGGATCGACCCGCAGCGGGTCGCGCCGCAGGATCTCGAGCTGCTCCTCGACGGCGAGATCGATCTGGTCGGTGGTCTCGTAGAGCTCGGCCAGGATTTGCCGCTCCACCGCTTCGTCGGCCTTGAGCCGCGCCGCCATCTTGAAGGCTTCGATGGCGAGCGAAAGGTCGTTGATGCGATCGCGGTAGATGAGACCGAGGTTATGCCAGAGGTTGTATTCGAGGTCGACGTTGCCTTTGCCGGAGATGCGGTGGAGCATCTTGCGGAAAGCGCGCTCGAGCTGCTTCCAATCTTTCTTCTGCGTGAGAATCTTGTTGATGCGCTCGAAGGCCTCCAGGAAGGAGGGGTTCAAATCGAGCGTCTCGTTGAACGCTTCCACCGCGCGATCGAGGTCTTCCTCCTTGTCGCGATAGAGCTGCGCCATCGTGTAGACGTATTTCGATTTGCGCTCGGGGTTCGTCTCGAGAGCGGCGATGGTCTGCAGCGACTCGATCATCTTCGGCCAGTTGGAGGTGGCCTGGTAGAGCTGCAAGAGCTTGTGCAAAAGGACATGATTCTTCGGCTCGAGCTCGAGCGCTTCTTCGTATGTCTCGATGGCCTTGTGCGGGTTCTTCTCTTTGTCGGCCCAGATGTCGCCGATCTCGACGAGGAGCTTGAAGCGTTCCCCCATGTCGTCGACGTCGTCGAGGATCTGGCGCTTGTAGGCGCAGACCTGCTTGAAGTCCTTGAGCCCGGTGTAGACGTCGATGAGCGCTTCGAGCGAGGGGCGATGTGTTTTGACGGCCAGGGCCTTTTCGAAGTTGTTGATGGCCTGCTTGGCCTGGCCCTGCTCCTTTTTGATCGCGCCGAGCTTGAAGTAAACGTTGGCGCGGGAGTCGACGTCGGCTTCGTCGAGACTGGTGAGCACCTTCTGATAGTTGCTGAGAGCGCCGGCCCAGTCCCGGAGGCGGAAACACACGTCGGCCAGGCCCTTGATGGTGGCGCCGTCGGTGAGATCGAGCTTGTGGGCGTCTTGGTAGGCTTTGAGCGCCTTGTCGTCCTTGCCGAGCGCGCTGGCGATGGCCCCCAGCATGTTGTAGAGCGAGTGCTGCTCGCGGCGGTCGCGCTTGCCCCCTTTCTTGATGAGGAGCTCGGCCAAGGGCTCGGCCTCGGCCCAGCGCTCTTTGGCGACGTATTCGCTCACCAGCGGGAAGGCGGCTTCCTCGTTGTCGCTGTCGCATTGCAGCGCCAACTCGTAGGCCTGGATGCCGAGATCGTGCTCGCCCAGCGTCTCGTCGCGCAGGCGCCCGAGCTCGACCAAGAGCTTGGCGCGCTGGCGCGCCGATTGCGTGTTGAGCTGCTCCTGATCGAGGTAGCGTGCGGCGCGGTCCCATTCCGCCTGATCGATGGCAATCTGTCGGAGGGCCCCCAAGGTGAGCAGGTGGGCGGGGTCGAGATCGAGCGCCATTTCGTAGCGCTCTTGCGCCTGCGCGCGTTCCCCCAGCTTTTCATCGAGCGCCTTGCCGATGCGATAGTACATCTCCACGCGCTGCTTGCCGTCAGCGGTGAGATCGGCGACGCGCGTCATGTAGTCGATGGCCTGCGCGGCTTCGCCCTGCTTCTCGAACAGCTTGGAGAGCGCTTCCAGCGCCGGAACGTTGCCCTCGTCGATATCGACGATGTTGCGATAAGCGTCGATGGAGCGGTCGAGATCCTCGACTTCTTCGGCGTAGACTTGGGCCATTGCGCCGTAGAGATCGACCTTGACCTGCCGCTCGACGGTGGTGGCGATGTGCTTCTCGTACGTCGTGATGAGGTCGATCCACTGCTTCAGCCGGCGGTAGCAGCGCTCCAGCACGATCAGCGCCGCTTCGTGAGAAGCATCGATCTCCACCACTTGCTCCAGGCGCATCGCCGCCAGATCGGGCTTCAGGAACTGCTCTTCCTGGATGGTGGCGAGCTTCATCAAGAGCTCGATCCGCTCGCGTTCACTGGTGACGACGTCGAGCTGCTGCTCGAGAACGCCGACCAGCTCCGGCCAGCTCGACTTCTGCGTATAGATTTTCTCCAGCCCGCGCATGGCGGCGAGCGACGCCGCGTCGATGTCGAGCACCTCGCGGTACGTCTGCGCTGCGCGATCGACGTCGCCGAGCGTGCCGTCGTAGAGGGAGGCAATGCGTAGCTTGTGCGCGGCGATGGCTTCGCCGTCGATGAGCGCTTTCACCTTGCGACCGAGCACGTCCACGAGTTCGCGATTCATCGTGCGCGTGGTGTAGATACGCTCGAGAGCCTCGAGCGCCGGCAGATGGAGCGCGTCGATCTCGAGAGCCCGCGTGTAGTAGCCGAGCCCCTGGTCGACGTCGTTCATCTGCCGTTCCATCAGATCGCCGAGGTCGGTCAGAATTTCTTTGCGATCGAGGTCGGTGGTGGCGACGTCGAGCGCGCGGGTGAGCGTTTGCCCGTACTGCTGCCATTGGGCGTTCTTGCGATAGAGGCTGCCCATCTGCCGCAAAACGGACACGTTGTTCGGGTCGAGCTGGACGATCTGCGCGTAATACGGCTGCGCATACTCGGGGTGACCCAGGTCTTCGCCGTACCACTTGGCTAGACGCAGGCAGAGCCGGATCCGCTGCGCGGGATCGGTCTCCCCCTGCAGCCACGTGTTGGCGCTTTGAATGAGCTCGCCCCAGCGGCCCGTCGCTTGCGCCATGCGTTCGAGGTAGCGCGCGGTCTCGCGATCGGAGTAGTCCTCGGAGAAGGCGTTGACGAGGGCGTCGAACGCTTGCCCTTTGTCGTCGAGCTTCTCTTCGAAGACGCGCGCGATGCGCCGCAGGATGTCCGTCTTCTCGGTGATCTCTTCGCGTGTATCCAGGCGCTGCAGATAGAGCTCGATGAGCGGTTCCCAGCGCGAAGCCGCGGTGTGCAGCTGCTCGAGCGTGGCGTAGGCGTGGTCGTGGGCCGGGTCGAGCGCGAGAATCTTCTCGTAGGCCTTGGTTCCGCCGTCCCGCTCGTGCAGCTCATCGTCCCAGATCTTGGCGACTTCCAGAAGCTCGCGGATCTGCTCCTGGGGATCGGTGAGCGCGTCGGCGCGCTGCATCTTGACGGAGACGACGTCCGTCCACTGCTCGCCGGCGCGGTAGATGGCTTCGAGAGCGTCGATAGCGCCGAAATCGCCGGGGTCGATCTCCAGCAACTTGCGCCACGCGTCGGACGCTTCGAACTGCTGCCCGAGCGATTCGTACGTGCGGCCGAGCTCGCGGAACGTCGCTTTGAGCTCTTCGGCGTCGAGAACGGAGGAGGCCCGATCGACGATGGCGTGCAGCGCCGAAACGAGCTCATTGGCGTCCTTGCGCTTGCGCCAGATGGCGGCGATGGCGCGCAGGGCGTCGACGTTGGCGTAGTCGAGATCGAGCACGCGGTTATAGTCGGAGAGCGCCTGCTCGTCGCGACCGAGCTGCTCCAAGAAAATGCGCGCCCGGCGATTGAGGGCGTGCACCCTGAGCTCGTCGGAATCGGCGATGTCGAACTCGCGCTCGAGCACGTCGCACAGCTCGGCCCATTGTCCGGCCGATTCGTAGAGGTTGGCGAGAGCGCCGAGCGCTTCCGGATCTTCGCCCCGCAAATCGAGTACGCGTTTCCAGGTGGTGATGGCCCGGCTGGGATTGCCGAGCCGATCGGAAGCCAGATGAGCGATCTTGGCGCGGATCTCGGCCTCTTGGACGTCGCCGGAGGCGTTCTCCAGCTCGCGCTCGTACACCGTGTTGAGCTCTTGCCAGGCCTGCTTTTGTTCGTAGATCCGCGAGAGGGCCTGGATCGATCCTTCGTGCGTCTTGTCGAGGCCATCGAAGATCTGCCGGTAGGCGCGGACAGCGTCGTCCACTTGACCGAGCTTCTCTTCATAGGTCTCACCGAGACGGGCGTAGAGCTCGACCAGCTCGTGCGGCTCCGTCGTCGCCTTGACCCGCTGCTCGAGCACCTGGGCGAGGTCGCCCCACTGCTCGAGTGACGTGTAGATGCGATCGAGGTTCGCCAGGGCGTCGGGATCGAGCGGCTGCACGCCGAGCACATAGCGATACGTCTCTTCGGCTTTGGTGATGTCACCGAGCTCTTCTTCGAACGTCCGCGCCAAGCGTCCGCCGATCACGCGTTGCACGTCGGGATCGCCGTGCAGCCCGAGCACGTCGGCATAGCCGTTGGCGAGGCTCTCCCACCCGCCGTCGACGGAGCCGGCGAGGCGCTCGATCTCCTCGCCCGTCTTTTCGTCGAGCGGCAATTCCTTCATGGCGCGAGCGTAGACGGCCATGGCGGCCGCCACGTCGAGGAGCTTTTCCTCGGACAGCTCCGCCATGCGGTAGTACATGGCGAGGCGGTCGGCTGCGTCTTCGATGTGACCGAGCTGGGCTTCGTAGACGCGCTGCAGCTTGTCCCAATCGGCCGCCGACTGGTAGAGCGGCTCCAGCACTTCCGCGATCTCGCCCTGCTTGGTACCTGCCGCGAAGAGCCGCTCGATGGCTTCCAGCGTCGGAGCGTGCTCGGGCGCGGCGGCCAATACGTCGCGATACGCCGCAATGGCGGAATCGAGATCACCGAGACGCGTCTCGTGGACCTGCCCCAAGCGGAACTTGAACTCCAGGATCTCGTCCGGCGTCTGCCCGATTTCGGCTTCGCGCGCGAGGACCTGCGCGAGATCGGCCCACCGCTCGGTACGCATGAAGAGCCGGTCGAGCGCGCTCACCGCGGCGAGGTTCTCGGAGTCTGCCGCAAGCACCTGCCGATAGCGGGCGACGGCGTTGTCGATGTCCTCCAACTGGACTTCGTAGATCTGGGCCGTGCGCAGGCCGAGGTCGACCAACCTTCCCGGCTCGTCGGCGAGCTTGTCGATCTCGGCGTCGTACAGCTTGGCCACCTGTGGCCAGCGATCGCCGAGCCCTCCGAGACGCTCCAGTGAGGCCAGCGTTTCTTCGTTGCCGTTGTCGACTTGCAGCGCTCGCGCGTACACGTCGAAGGCGGCCAACGGATCGCGGAGGCTTTCCACGTAGAGGCGCGCCACACGGTGGAGAATGTCCACCTTGTTCATCGGATCTTCGGCAAAGCGCGCCTGCACTTCGAGAACACCAATGAGCTTTGGCCAATCGCCGCTCGCCTCGTACACCGGCTCGAGGACGGACGCCGCGGTGAGCGGGTCGCGATCGCCCGCCTTGAGACCTTCGATCGCCTTGAGCGTGGGCGCGTGCGAGGGTTCCCGTGCCAGAATCTCGCGGTAGAGCTCGAGGGCGCGCGGCACGTCGTCGAGGCGAGTCTCGTAGAGTTCGGCGATCCGATACTGGTACGAAATCGACTCGTCGGCGTCCTCGCAGAGCTCGGCTTCGTGCGTCAGGACGTTGAGCAGCTCCTGCCAATTTTTCGCCGTCTGGTAGAGAACGTCGAGTCGCCCGAGCGCGGTGAGGTCGTCGGGGTCGAGCTCGAGCACTCTCTCGTAGGTGTCGATGGCCTTGTCGACCTTGCCGAGCTCGTGCTCGAACACGGCGCCGACTTGATAAAAGATGCGTTTCTTCTCGTCGACGTCGGCCACCAAGTCGGCCTTGGTGGTGTAGACGTTGAGCAAGTCTTCCCAGCGCGACAGCCCGAGGTAGAGCTTGACCAGCGCGTCGACGGAGCGAAGGTCTTCCGGATCGCCTTCCAGGATTTTGAGGTAGACCTTGACCGCCTCTTCCCGCCGTTCGAGCACTTCCTCCTCGATGAGCGCGGCCTGGTAGAGCGCTTCCTTCTTGTCTTCCGGCGTATCCAGCATCTCCGATTTGCGCTGGAGGACCTGCGCAAGCTCGGCGTAGCGGTTGGTGCCGCGAAAGAGCGTCTCCAGAGATTCGGCGGCGGCGAGGTTCTGCGCGTCGATGGTGAGGACCTTTTGAAAGTGCCGGATGGCACTTTCAACGTCGTGAAGGTCGTTCTGATAGACGCGCGCGGCGGTCGCGTAGAGCGCGCTGCCGATGTGTGGATCTTGCTGCTCGGCGGCGAGCTCTTCGAACACCCGGGCGAGATCGGGCAGGCGGCCCGTCGATCGCGCGAGACGCTCCAGGCCCTGCTGCGTCGATTCGCTCGACGGATCTTCGCGCAGCGCGCGGGCCAGCGTCTCGAAGGCCGCGTTGAGATCGCCAGCGGCGTCGCTGTAGAGCGTGGCCACCTGATGCAGCAACTCCACCTTGCGCAGCGCATCGTTGGCGTTGCGCACTTGCACCTCGTGCACACCGATGAGCTTCTGGAAATTGCCCGCCTGCCGATAGAGAGGCTCCAAAATCTCGGCAATGGCCAGCTCATAGTCGGCCGATTCGCCCAATCGCTCGAGCGCGGCGAGCGCATTGGCGTTGCCCGGATCCCGCTCGAGCACCTGACGATACCCCTCGATCGCCTCTTGGATCTGCCCCATGTCGCGCTCGCGCAACGTGGCGAGACGAAGCATGAGCTCGAGCTCGGCGTCTTCGGTTTCCGCGAGCCGCAACTGAGCTTCGAGGTTGTCGGCCAAATCCACCCACATCTTCTGGCGGGTGTAGAGCGCGTCGAGCGCGGAGAGCGCGACCTTGCTGGTGTCGTCGAGCGCCAGCACCTCTTTGTAGGCGGCGATGGCGTCTTCCGGGCTGCGCAGTTTCTCTTCGTAGACTTCCGCCATCTGCGCGTAGAGCGCCTCGCGCGACGGCGCGTCGTTGGCGAGCTCGATGCGCCGCCGGAACACGCCGATGAGATCGCTGTAGCGCTCGGTGCGCCGGAAGAGGCTGTCGAGCGCCTCGAGCGCCTCGGAATCGGCAGGATTCTGCGAGAGGATGTGAGCGTACCCCTTGGCGGCTTCCTCGACCTTGCCGAGGCGCTCGTCGATGTGGGCGAGACGCATCCAATAATCGCGCGCCAGCGCAGCGTCGGCGAGACCGGCGGCGATCTCGTCGAAAACGGCTTCCAGCCGGTCCCAGGCGTTGGCTTCCGCGGCGAGCCGCTCGAGCTCGACCCTCGATTCGGTGATGGACGGGTCGTCCTTGAGCGCCTTGGCTTGCGCCTCGAAGGCGAGGTTGACGTCGCCGAGCGCGTCGACGGCGATGCGCCCCACTTTGCGCTGCAGCGCGACGCGCCGGGTGACATCGGTCTCGGCCTGGGCGAGGATCTGGAGCACGCGGACGAGTTTCGACCAGTCGCCGCGCACATCGTAAATGCCTTCCAGGATGGCCGCGGCTTGCGCGCGCAAATCGACGTGATCGAGCAGTGATTCCAGCGCTTCGCGCGCCCCCTCGTGGCCGGGGTCGAGAAAGAGGATCTCGCGATAGTTGTCGAGCGCCGACGCGGCGTCCTTGAGATGGAGCTCCAGCGTTCGGCCCAACCTGAACTTCAGGTCGATGAGCTCGCTCTCGGCCAAATCGAGCTCGATGCGCCGGCGCAAAATGTCCGCGTACGCGTCGTAGTCCTTGAGATCGCGATAGAGGACGTCGAGAGCCTTCAGCGCCACCGGATCGGTCGGCTCGTCGTCGAGGACCGCCGTGTAGCTGGTGATGGCCTTCTTGGGGTTCTTCATCTCGCCTTCGTAGAGGCGAGCGATGGAGTAAAGGATTCCCCTGCGGTCGGCCGCGTCTACGGCAAGCTCACGCTTCTTTTCGTAGATCTCGAGAAGCTCGTCGAAACGGGACGTCTGTCGGTAAAGGCGCTCCAGCGCTCCGAGGGCAGCGCCGTTCTCGCGGTCCGCTTCGTAGACCGTGCGAAACTCGGTGAGCGCCAGATCGACACGCCCGAGCTCGTCGACGAGAACGCGTCCCAGCCGAAGCCGGAGGGCGATCGCCACCGACTCTTGCCCTTCGCGCTCCGATTTGGCGACCGCGCTTTGGTACGCCTTGATGACGTCTTCCCAGCGCCCCGCCGCCTTGGCGGCCCGCTCCAGATCCTCGGCGCACTGCTCGTCGGAAGGCGCGATCTCGAAAGCGAGGAGGTAACGTTCGAAGGCCTTGGCGGCGTCTTTCAGCCGCGTTTCGTAGATCGCGGCGAGCTCGCGATAGAGCTCGAGCTGGGGTCCGGCGTCCGTCTCGTGGCGCAGCTTCACTTCGTAAGCGCTCGCCAGACCGCGGAAGTTGTTGCCTTGCCGGTAAATGGGAATGAGCGCCTCGGCGGCGGCCAAATGGGGAGGATCGAGCTCGAGCACGCGCTCGTAGCTCTTGGCTGCGCGATCGTCTTTCTTCTTCTTGTCGCCCCAGAGCTCGGCGATCTTCATGAGAAGGCCGATCTTCGCAACCTTGTCCGTCTCGCGAGACTCCTGCGTTTCGAGAACGCGGATGAACTCGTCCCACTTGCCGCTCTCCGAATAGAAGACTTCGAGGTCGTCCCAGCGTCCGAGCGCGAGGTACTTCTTCTTCAGAGCCTCTTGCGCTTTGCGATCGTTGGGATCGAGCGTGAGGAGCGTGCGCCATGCGGCCACGGCGCCCTCGTCGTTCTCGAGCCTGTCGCCGTAGATGGCGGCCAGCTTGCCGAGGATGATGATGCGCTGCGGGGTGTCATGCGTTGCTTCCGCCTGCTTTTCCAGCACACTCGCCAGGGCCGCGAAATCTTTGGCGCGCTCGTACAGACCGGCGAGGTTGTTGAGCGCTTCGGCGTTCTCCGAGTCGGACTCGAGAACTTCGCGCCAGAGGTCGATGCAGACGTCCGGCTTTTTGACGCGCTCGGTGGCGAGCCGCGCAATCTCCAGAAAACGGGCCGCCCGCTCGGGTCCCGAGTCGAGCCGCTCGGCGCTGCGCCGCTGCAGACCGAGGAGTTTTTCCCAGTCGCGCCGCTTTTCGTACATCTGGCGCAGAAAATCGATGGCCTTGGCGTTCTCCGCGTCGATGTCGAGGATCGCCTCGTACGCTTTGACCGCCTCTGCTTGGTTGGCGAATTTGGTGACGTACAGATCGGCGGCGCGCTGGTAGAGCTCGACCCGTTCTTGGATGTCCGGCACCATGCCGGCGAGCTGCATCAGCGTGCGAACGAACTCGTTGTACCGCTTGGCGCTCTCCTGCTTTTCGGCAGCGGCACGAAGCTCCGCGATTTTCCCTTCGTCGGGGGGACCTGACACGGCTTTGGGGGGCGCGGGCGTCGCGATCGGCGCGGCCGCTGCAGGGCTCGGCTTGGGTGTGGTCCCTGCATCCGACGCAGCCGGCGCGCGTACCGGTTCGACTGGCGGCGGCTTGGCGGGCGGTGCCACGAGTTTTTGCGCGGCGGGTTTGACGGCTTCGGCGCGCGGTTTGATCGCCTCACCGATCTGCTTCTCGAAGGCCCGCAGGCTCGGGTGGTCGGGGGAGATCGCGCTCAAACGTTCGAAATACCCGCGGGCCCGCATCATGTTGCCGAGCTGCCGCCAGGTCAGCGTCGCGGCCTGCGCGAGAATGAACGTCTCCGAGCCGTTGGTGTTGCGCGTCTGGGTGGCCCTATCGAGCAACTCGACCACGCGCTCCCAGTTGCCCTCTTTCGTTCCCCAGATCTCGCGTAGAAAGGTGAACGCTGCCTCGTTGGAAGGATCGGCGGCGAACGCTTCTTGAAGGAGCTCGACGCCCGCTTCGAGGTTCTGATGGCGCGTGACCCAGCGGGTGCCGAACCGGAGCGCCGCATCGCCACGCTTGGCGGTATCGTTGATCGACGCCAGCACTTGCCTTTGTTGCTCGAGGATGGCCGGTGTGCGCTGCCCTTCGACGAGCAGGTTTTCATAGAGCGCTGCCGCCGCGCGATCGGCCGGGTCAGCGGCGTAGGCCTGCGCCAGCATCCCCTCCATCGCTTCTGGCGCGAAGCGACGCGCGATGCGCGCCGCGCGCACGAAGAGACGCGCCTTGGCAGAAGGCTCGCCCGCTTCGTGTGCCGATCGCAGAAGCTGCCCGACCCGGTCTTGCCAGTTTGCCTCCTGCACCTGCACGTCTTCGAGACAAGCGCTGGCTTCCGGATTCTTTCCCTTTGTCGCCGCCAGCGCCCGCGCGTAGGTCTGCGCCGATTTCTCGGTCTCTCCTTGATCGGCATAGACGTCACCCAGCTCGATCAGGAGCAGGGCCGTCTTGTGGCCGTCCTGCATGCTCTTGAGCTCCAACTCGAGGAGCTTTTGCACCATGCCGGTCTTGCCAAGGTCCCAGTAGATGAGACGGGCCTCCTCCAGCGCCTCGATGAGCGCCGGGTTCAGCTTGTACGCATCTTGGAAGTGCTTGAGCGCTTTGACGCTCTGGAGAAACTTCGTCTCGAGCACCCGTCCGAGCTTGAGGTGTATCGAGGCTTTGATGGCGTTCTGCGCTGAGCCACTTAGGCCTTTTTCGAGTTCTTCGACTAGGCCCTGCCAATCACGGTTGCGTTCGAAAAGGCCTATCTGCTCCTGCAAATCCATGTATTCCCTCGGACCTTGACCCTTCGGAAATCCCCTCGGACAGAGCGTCGCTCTCTCGTCTGTCTGGATCGACTTACTGCATCGAGCCGCCCAGCTTGGCTACGAGCGACTGCGATGCTTCGCATTGATCCTTGTACTTACCCGTTGCGCCCGCACCGCGGCACGCGCGCACCGAGAAACTCTTCAAGAGCTGAATTGCCTCTGTCTTGCGAGGCGGATTGAGAACGGCGTAGGTCGAGCCCAAATTGTAGAGAATCTCGGGGTGCTCGTCACCGGCCACTTTGCGCGCCGCTTCGAGCTCGGTGACCATTTCGTTCATCTGGTTCTTCGTCTGATAAACTTGCGAGAGGAGCACATGGACACCGAATAGGAATTTGTCCCCTTCCTTTCCGTAGGCCAGCGCTTCTTTCAGAACCTGTTGCGCCTGATCGTAGTAGCCGAGTGCCAAGTACAGGTCGGCCAAGCGCGTATAGTAACGCAATTCGTCCGGCTTTTTCTCGATCGCTTTGGTGTAGTTGGAAAGCGCCTCTTGTTCGTTATCCGTCCACAAGTAGGTGTAGCCAAGCTCGTGGTAGCAATCGGCGTAATTGGCATCCGCTTCGATGCACTTCTTGAAAGGCTCCTTGGCCTCTTCCCAGGAGATCGTCTTTTTCGCCGCCTGCTCCTCGATGGCGAACCCTTTGTTGTACCAATAGTTTGCGAACTTCGGAGCGACCTGGGTGGCGCGTGCGAGTGAAGAGGCGACCTTATCCCACGCTTCCTTCTTCCTGTAAGCCATCGCCAGCTTGTAGAGGATGCGATGGTTCGTCGGGTCGAGCTGCGATGCTTGCTCGTACTTGGAAATCGCTCCGTCGACGTCGACGTCTTTTTGCTTGTCGGCATCGTTCGCCAGGTTGATGGCTTCGATGGCGTTGCGGCTACAACCGAGGTTTGCCCCCATCGTGGACGCAAGGAGGAGACCGAAACCGATCAGAGCACGGAGCTTCATGGACGTTTCATCCTTCCCGAGATTCGCGGCGCCGCTGGGGAGCCTTCATGTCAATTGGTGATGCGTGGGGGGGCGCTCTCGAAGACGCAGGATAGCGAAATGCACCCGCGACGAAGGTGCCTCCAGGGCGTTTCAGTTGGCCCAGTCTAAGCGGAGGCCCCCGGCGAAGTCCAGGGCGAAAGACTGCCTTTTTTGCCTCGAATCCGCTGGTTTTCGCGAGCGCTGCGGGTGATGCATCGGTCCTCGAACGCGGTCGAGAATTGCGCTCGTGAGCCCTGCGCTGACGACCCAACCGGCATCGACGGACGCCGCCCGGACCGCGCTCACAGCGGCAATGCGAGAGGCGAACGCACGCGTCGAGCCCCGCCACCGCTAAGGGGGCGAGGGGTCACCGAGCTCGGCTACCGCTGAGCTGGCGAAGGTCACCGAGGTCAGCTGCCGCTGGGCGCCGAAGGTCACCGGGGCTCTGCCGCCCGCCCGAGCGGACCGGCACGAGCAGCTCGGACAGCCGTGCGTCATGGCTTGAGCGAATGACTGCCCTCGGCCGGGGAATGGGTGTTCTCTCCCAGCCCCGGGGTCTCAAATGCACGAAAGCCGCTCGCCGGAGGCCCGGCGAACGGCTCGCGCGTTCTCTTGGGGACGCGAATCAGTCGCCAGGCGAGAACATGATCGGGTAGACGACCGTTACGATGCCGCCTTCCGGTTGCGGGAACGACAGCCCGTAATAGGCCCGGACCACGCACTGCACGACCGAGGCATCCGGCATGTCCGAACCACCGTTGCTGACGTTCGACACGGCGCCATCGCGACCGATGACGAAGCGCACCGAGACGCGGCCCTGGAGGTTCGGGTTGTTGCGCAGGCCGTTCTCGTAGCAGAGACGGAACCGGCCGTAGTTCTGACGAACGATGCGCTGAATGACCTCGGGCGGCAGGCGACCGTTGACGGTGGTCTGCCCCATGCGAACCTGCGGTGCCCGGGTCGAGTGCGAGCCACCGAGTCGGCCGTGGCCTGAACCGAAGCCCTGGCCCGTGCCGGTGCCGGCGCCGTGACCGATGGTGCCGATCGAGCCGAGGCCGATACCCTCGCCGCGACCGCCGCCACCTTCGCCGATACCCGACAGACCGAGTCCGCCCGCGCCGAAGGAGTCGCCGATCGAGTCGCCCCACATGTTGCCGCGCGCGCTCATCGGATCGTTACCGAGCGAGTCGTCGCGACCCCACGGAGCCGTCGGCGCATTCGGATCGCCACCGGCGCCCGTATTGAGCAGACCGATCATGCCGAACTCCGCCGCTTCGCGGAGCGCTGCGGCTCGAGCGATGTGCGGATCGGGGTTGTCCTGCGGGCCCTGAATACCGAAACGGTGCCCCGTCTCTTTGGTGTTCGGGTTACCCATCGAGCCTTCTTCACCTTTGGCTCGCGTACCGGTGCCGCCCTCTTTGTTGTCGGCTTCGGTTTCCGCGATCTGCTCGGTCTCTTTCTGCTCTTGCTCGCGCTCGGCAGCGGCCTGCAGGTACTGCTGGATCAGGTACTGCTGATCGCGGCTGAGCCCCTCTTCATCGGTGAGACCCATGGGCGGGACGAAGAAAGCCATCGCCGCGATGAGCCCCACGTGAGCGAGGAGCGAGAGACCGACGTAGAGCAGCGAGCTCGTGTCGGCGTTGGCGAGACCGTGCGGAACAGGCTTGCCCGCGGGCACCGCCGCCACCTGGAAGACCAGGCCGTCGATCTCCATGCGTGCTTTGCCGCCCGAAGGCAGCGCCATTTGCTGGGCGCCCGACAGCTCCGCGCAAGGCTGGGTACGGCCGCTGCGCACCGCTTCCTCGAGCGTCATGCGCGGCTGATTCGGAATCTCGACCGTGCCTCTGGCTCGCGGCAAGATGACGAAGCTGATCGACCCGTGATCGGCAAGGACGATCGGCGCTCGGGTCGTGCCGAGCTTCTCGGAGGGGATGAAATAGTCGCAGGCGAAGTTCTTTCCCTCTTCCTCGCCGACATAGAACGAGCGCGGCGGGTTCAGGTGCTGCACGTGCAGCACCGTCGTGTCCCAGAGGACCATCACTTCGACGGCGGTGACGTGACCAAGTTCCACTTCGTCCGGATTCACGTCGGGACCGCTTTTGATCAGCGTGTACGTGTACGTCCCGGGGGGAGCGTCGTCGGCAACGGCGTGACCGTGGGAAGCCGTCTGGCCATTTTGCCCAAACGCATTCGGGTTCGCGAAGCCTGCTGCGTTGGCGAATGGACTCCCCGCCGGTGCCGCGGCGGCAAAGGGGTTCGCGGCTGCTGCTGCGGCGGGCGCTCCAAACGGATTGGCCGCAGGAGCAGCCGAAGCACCAAAGGGGTTCGCGGCGGGCGCGGCCGGTGCCGCGGCGGCAAACGGATTGGCCGCAGGAGCCGGAGCAAATGCTGCCGGCGGCGGCGGCGTGGGCGCGTCGAATGCTTGCGCTGGCGCAGCGGCGGGCATCGGAGGCGGTGCACCCATCCCGAGCTGTGTGCCGGCCGGTACCGCGGTCGCGGCCGCAACCTCGGCGTTCTCCAGCTGGATGCGGGTCCCGCCGATCTGGATCATGTCCCCCGGCTGGATCTTGCACTTGTTGATGCGCGCGCCGTTCACGATGGTCCCCGGCTCATTGCCGAGATCGATCAAGGTGATGTCTTCCGGCGAGGCCACTTCGATGACGGCGTGCATTCGGGATGCGAGCTCGTCATCGACCCGGAGATGGCTCTTCGGGTCTTTCCCGACTTTGACGATGTCTTGCGTCACCGTCTCGCGTCGAACGAGTTGATCTCCTTCGTACAACCCAAACGTGAGGGAAACCCTAGCCTTACCCTGGCCTTGCATCGCTTTGCCTTCGTCTTTCTTTGCTATGCGTTGCGAAAACTCACCAAAGTCACAGGTTCTCGACCGACTTCAGCATCTCGTGCACGAACGAGGTACGCGGACGAATCAGCGTCGTGCGCACGGGCCCGGGCCGGACGCGGATGGTCGCGTCGTTGGGCCCGAAGCCGCCCGCGTTGAGCGGATCGTCGGAGAACTCGTAACCGTAACCTTCCTTCTTCTCGCCCCCCGGAGCACCGGGAGGACCCGCCGGCGCCGGCGCCTGTGCAGCGGCAATTCCCGACACGAGAACGATCGCTAAACCCCCGAGGATGCCCAGCTGTCTACGTCCTGATCGAACCATGGGTTCAGCCTCCTTGGAAACTTACGCTGCAATTACAGTGACATTGTACTACCAATCAGAAGTCTCCGTCAATGACAACGCGTGGTCGGCGAGGTGAACCTATCTGTGATTGCCCGGTACCCGCTCCTGGTGGCGTCGCGCCATTGCTTCCCGCTTCGCGTACCGTGCCGGTAGAAAGACAGCCCGGCGCGCTTTGAAGTTCCCCTGGCCACGGCGAAAAACTCGGAGGGCCCGGATTCGTCGATACTCACGGCTTGGGAGCCGGGGCGGGGGGGGGCGGCGGGGCTGCCGGTGGGGCCGCCGGCGGGGGGGGTGCGGCACCACCTTGATCGCCACCTTCGGGCGGCGGCGCTTCCGTCCCTTCCTCGGTCGGAGCGGCCGTGCCCTCTTTCTCCTGCCTGGCCGCTTCGATGGCGGCGGCGCTCTGGCCCTCTTTGATGAACTTGACGGTGTCGCGGATATCCTGTGCGCGGTCTTTGGAGCGCTTCACGGCGGCCGCAAACTCGGCCCCCGAGCCCGCCCTCTGGATGAAGGACTCGAAAATGGTCGCCGCCTGCTCCAGCATGGGGACGGCGTTCGCGCCGCCGCCTTTGGCTTTGTACTCCTGGGTCAGGATGGCTTCGTTGTAGAGCGTCTCGGCGCGGTCGGGGGCGAGTCGCTTGCACTCGTCGAGCTCCTTCTGCGCGTCGGCCACGTACTTGTCGAAGTTCGAATCGTTGATTTGGCCGCGGATGGCGAGAGCGAGACCGAGGTGCGCGTCGTAGTCGCCCGGCCGAACCTTGAGCGCGTTGCGGTAAGCGTCCTCGGCTTGCTTGAAGCCGCGGAAGGAGAGATTGACCGCCGCGTAGTTCATCTGCGCTTCGAAAAAGGTCGGGTCGAGCTTGGCAGCCGCCTGGAATTCTTGCACGGCGCTGTTGATGACTTGCAGTTCGACCTGGATGAGACCCGCGGTGTTGTGGATGGCCGCGTAGTTCGGATTCTTCTTGATGGCCTGCGAGCAGACGAGCGCCGCCAGCTCGAGCTGCGCCTGGTCGGCTTTTTTCGTCTTGGCGAACGTCGCCGTCTTCGACGACTTCCCGCCGCGACCGGCCTTTTGCTTGGCCATCTCGAGGTAGTAGAGGGCGAGCTGATTGAAGGCGGGCTGGTACGCGTCATCGATGGCGAGAGCGCGCTGCAGGTTCTTCTTGGCGCGATCGAAATCGTTGGCGCCGTCTTGATCGGTGTGCGTGCTGCGGCGCTTCATCTGCAGCATGGCCAGGTTGACCAGCGCCTGCACGTTCTGAAACTGCGCGTCGGCGACCGCTTGCTGCAGCTCGAGAATGACGGGCTCCATGGCGCCGTCGCCCTTCTCTTTCAGATCGTAGAGGGCAATCTGGACGCGCGCGTGGTGAAACTTGGTGTCGAGGTTGAGCGCCGACTGAAACTGCGCTTTGGCCTCCGCATCCTTGTTACACCGCTGGTACGCCAGGCCGGCGTTGTAAAGCGCCTCCGGCAGATCGCGGTTCATGGCGGTCTTTTGACTGACCGCCGCGTCCATGAAGGCCTTCGCGACCTGGCCGCACGTTGCGTCGGTCCAGTCGTTGGCCTTGTCGTGTGCGACCATCGACTGGAGGGCGTCGTTGTAACCCTTCTGCGCCTCGGCCGAGAGCGGGCTCGGCCCGCTCCCTTCGGCCGGCTTCGGCTTGGGCGCCTTGGCTTCCGGTGTCGCTCCACCGCCGCACGCTGCCAAGAGCAAAAGCATCATCGAGCACGCTACGCCAGACCTGAGTCGTTTCATTGCTGGGCTCCTCGGCTTCTCTTCACGCTTCATCTGGCTTACTTCTTCTTGGCGCCCGGCAAGTTGCTGCGCGATTTGCCCGGGGCCGGACCGCCTGCTTTGGGCTTACCGCCACCGCCGCCCTTTTTCGGCTTGTCGGCTTTGTCGTCGTCCTTCTCCTTGCTCTTGTCCACGGGCAGAGGAGGAGGCGGGGGAGGTGCCTCGTTGTAGACGTCACCGCCGATTTGGAGCGGATAGGGACGATCGTTGAGCCCGCTGCCGATGTTGACGGGCGACGCGCGGAACTCGTCGATGGCGTGGTACTCGTTCTTGTACGTCTTCGAGAGCCAGACCTCGCATCTGCGCGAGTATTCGTCGAAGAACTGGTACTTGACCGAGTACCCGAGGCACGTCTCGAAGGCACCCTTGGCCTTCAACTTGTCAGGTTCCGATGCTTCGTCGAGAGCGCCGTAGTAGGCGTTGCGGAGCTCGGTGTCCTTCTTGATTTCGGTCGGGATGGGAGCGGCGCGGAACTCGCGCACGAAGTTGCCCCACAGACCTCCCACCTGCGAGCCGGCGGCGATGACCCAGCGCGGCGGCGGAACGGGCTGCAGCTGGACGATCTTGATGTACTCGGCCTGCGCGGCCTCGATCGCCGGGCGCTTCTTCTTCATCCAGTCGATGACCGGCCCCTTGATGTGCTTGAGGACGGCCTCTTTGTTGCCGGGGCCCTTGTAGTCGGGGAACTTGATCTTCTCGACGTCTTCCCGCTTTTCCTCGGCGAAGTAGAAGTACGCTTCACCAACGGCGGTGAGCGCCCTGCCGAGTCGACGGACTTTCCCGGCCTCGTCCTCGTCGGGGAGCGCCATGATCTTGCCTTCGGCGGCCTTGGCATCGCTCCAGAGCTTCTGCACCTTGCCGTATTCGACTCTGGCGTCCTTCGCTCGCTTCAGGCTGGCGTAGGTCCTCGCGAGAAGACCGTGCGCCTGGACGACGACGTCGAACGTGGCGCTCTTTTCGATGAGTCCCATGGCGCCCGAGAGACGCGTCTTGGCTTTGTCCCAGTTCTCGGCCTCGGCGTAGTGGGCGCCGATAGCGAAGCCGATGGCGGCGCTGGTCGCGGCCTTGGAATTACCGAAAGCCTTGTTGTAGGCGTCGCCGTCCTTGATGGCTTCCTCTTCTTGGCCGAGACCAAGTCGTAGAAGCGTCGCGTCGGACAGAGCCTTGTCGGCGTTCTCTCCCTTCGGATTTTCCTTGGCGTACTTTTCGTACCAGTTGGCGGACTCGTCGTAGACGGCGATGGCCTGGTAATTGAGTCCGATCTCGTAGACCGCCTTCTTGGCCAGATCGGTCTTGTCCATGTTGTTGGCCGGGTTGATTAAGATGAGCCTCGCCTGAATCGCTTTGGCGATGAGGCGCCCCGCCGCGAAGGCTTTCGCGGCGTTGTAGACGACCGCCTCGAGCTTCTCGCAGAGCACGGGCTGCTTCGCCTTGAGCGGCTCGTCACCATAGGTGCGCCAGATCTGGATGTAGTCGTTGCCGGCTTGCTCGTAGAGACGCAGCGCCTGCGCGCCGCCGCGATCGGCGAGCTCGACGGTCTTCTCGGCCTTGAGGCGGTGGATGTCGCACTGGATCTTGTTGAGCGACGTGCACTGCTCTTGGTTCTTCTGGAAGTTCGGACCTTCGCAGTAGAGTTTGATGAAGAGCGGAACGTCCTGCGCCATTGACTCGAAGCAACCGGGCTTCGGCGGGTCGCTGTGGGTACCGAGCACGTTCAGTGACTCGAGGTAGAGCTGGGCGGCGTAGATGCCGACGTCCTTGTCGGGGTAGGTGACGGCCACGTCGCGGAAACCGAGTGCCGCTTCCTCCCAGTGCTGCGCCTCGAAGTAGGTACGGGCGCGCGCGTATTTCACTTCGACGAACTGATCGAACGCTTGCTTGTCGCCTTCTTTCGGCTTGATGTAGCAAACGTAACGGTTGAACGCGGTGATCATGCCCTGCTGGTTGGTGGTGAGCTCCTTGGGCTTGAACTGCGCGGCGTCGTCGCCCTTGCCCTTCTTGCCTTTGGCCGTCTTTTCGTCGCCGGGCATGTTGCCGGAGCCTTTGCGGTCGCTCTTGTCGGCGTGCTGCGCCTGGTAGATGTTCTGGTAGCAGAGCACCGCGGCGTAAGCGGCTTCGGGCGCCTCGGCCGACGTCGGGTTCTCGGCCACGACGGCGTCGAAGGCGGGGCCGCATTCGGCCCACCGCTGCTGGAAATAGAGCAGGTCGGCCATCTCGTATTTGATCTTGTAGATGGTCGGCCAGTCTTCCTTCACGATGCGCGGGAACTCGAACTTGGCGAAGTCGGCGGTGGTGAAGTTGTCGATGACCTTCTTGTAGAGGTAACCGGCGAGCGACATCGTCTTCTGGTCCATGGTGCCGCGCACACCGCCCGAACCGACGGCCTCGAGATGCCATGCCATCGCCGTCTCGGCGACGAGCTCTGCGGTGCGGTTGGCGCACTGCGCCTGCGCCTCGTCGGAATGCTTGGTCTTGGCGAAGGTGCTGTAGACTTCGACTTGGCGATCGAGCTCGGTCTTGATCTGCTCTTTGTTACCAGACTTCATGGCCATCGTCGCCTGGGTGACGTGGCTCTGGTAACGGCAGAAGCTGTCGCCGCGATCGCGGCCCATGAGGTCGTGGTAGAGCGCGATCGCTTCGGGATAATGACCGGTATCGAGGTAATTCGTACCGAGGTCGTCCATCATCTTCAGCGTCTTGGTGTTTTCGGCACCCGCGTCGCCCGATAGATTCTTGAAGAAGTTGTAAGCGGCATCGGGACGACCGGCGAGCGCGTAGACCGGAACGAGATCGCGGCGCGCGGCGACCGCTAGCTGCGCGGCGTTCGGAACCGTCGCGAACTGCGTGCCGTAGTCGATCGTCTTCTTGAATTCGTCGAGTGCGCGCGGAAACTCACCCTTGTTCCAGTACACGTAGGCGAGCTTGTAGTGCGCATATCCGTAGACCTTGTTGTTCGGCGGGGGGTACTTGATGACTTCCGAGTACGCGCCGGCGGCGAGGTCCCACTTCGACGGATCGCCCTGTGCTTCGTTGAAGAAGAGCTCTCCGAAGGCGAGGTACGCGTTGGGGATGTACTTCGACTGCGGGGCCTTCTGAATGAGCTCGTAGTAGACCTTGCGCGCGTTGGGGTAGTCCTGCCCCTGCTCGTATTCGTAGGCGAGGTAGTAGAGGACCTCGTCCATCTGCGAGTAGTTCGGATACCCGTTCTTGAGGAGCGTGTAGTAGTCGATCGCCTTCTTGCGCGCGGCGACCATGATGCTGCTGCCCTGCTTCACCGTCTCCAGCAGCTTGGCAGCCGCGGGCGGGTTGTTCTTCTTTGCTTCTTCGGCTTTGACGCCGGCCTCCGTCTTGTCGCGGAAGGCTGCCGCCTCGAGCTCGACGTAGTCCTCTGCCAAACGCCGGCAGAGCTGCTGCCGATCGGGAGACGCCTTGGGCGTGGAAGCAAAGAGGCTCTCCATGCCCTGGATCTCCGTCACCAGCATGGCGCGCACGCGGGCCTGGAGGCGGTTGCGCCGCTCGTCGCGCTGGGCGATGGGCAGACTCTCCTGGGGGTTGTTGGGCTTGGTCTGTTGATCTCTCTTCTTCAGATCCTGGGGCGGCGGCGCGGAGTGAAATTGCGCCTTGGGCCCCTTGCCCGACTCGCCGAGCATGGTCGGACCGTTGGTCGGGCAGGTGCTGAACGCCGCGTTGGCTTGCGCGGAGATGCACTCACCTCCCGCGGGAGCCGCGGCGGCGCCGCTCGCGGCGGCCGCGGGAGCTCCGGCTGCGGGAGCGGCCGGCTTGGGCGCGGCAGCTTTGGTGGCCTGTCCGAACGCCTGCCCTTGCAGGACGACGAGAGAGAGACCGGCAACGAGGGCAAAACCCTTACCAAACGAATTCATCCGCTACCTCCCACACCTTGAGACGACGACTTGGCGGTAAAAGCCAAGCTCGTCACGCCAAAACTCCCCGTCGAACGGCCACAGAACATGCTCTTCGTCGGGATTGACGACGCCGTACACTTTCGATTCTTCCTTGCTCATCTGACCCGTCGTGATGGCCGCGTCGAGCTGGTTGCGCTGCGCAGCGACGATATCGATGAGGATCTTCGCGCCGTCGCGCATGTGCTCGGCGAGCTCGTCGACGGCGCGCTGATAACGCTCGCGCGCCAGGTTACCGGCGTTACGGACCGCCAGGTCGCGCGCCAGCTGGAGGCCGTCCTGCACCTCGCCGCCGAGAGCCGAGCTCTGGAACGAGCCGGGCGACTTCTTGAATCGCGCTTGCTCTTCGTCGAGCACGCGCACGTACTCGATGTTGCGCAGCAGCTGCCTGTCGGAGAGAGCTGCTTCGACGACGGGCTTGATGGTGGGCGGCAAGTTGGCGTTGCCGGACCGGACCTCCTTCAGGAACTTGAAGAAGGGCTCCTCTTGGTTCTCACCCTTGAAGCGCGCCAGCGTGCTCTCCAAATCTTTGCGGATGGGCTCGTACTTGGCCTTGAACCGCGCGACGACCGTGGTGGCCTCGTTGTAGTTGCAGTTGGCGAAGTAGATGACGGCTTTGAGAATCTCCGCCTCGGGGATGAAGGACTTGGGGAAGTACGGGGCGCCGATGGTGTGGATGTTGCCCATGGCGCGGGGGAAATCGCCGGCCATGAAGTACGCCCACGATTCCTCGAACAGGCCGTCGAGCCAGTACTCGCTGCCGATGTCGACCTTGTTCCAGAACTTGACCGCCGCCGACAGCTTGGTGCCGTCGATGCTCGGCGTGTTGTTCTCGTCGAGCTTGATGCTGGCCGAGTAGTAGGTGCGCGCCATGGAGAGGAAGGCGAGGTCGCGCATGCGCGCTTCGTCTTCCACGCCCTCGGTGCCCTCGTCGATGGCGGTGACCACCTTCTGGAACGCCTGCACGGCGGGAACCGATCGACGCAGCTGCACGTACGAGATACCGGCGAAGAACTGCGCCTGCACGAAGTAGCGCGACTTCGAGTCGACGAGATTGAGAAGCTGGATCGCCTCTTCGTATTGGCGGTTTCGGTACTTGTACCGGCCCAGCATGTAGTTGAGCTGCCAGTAGAGATCGATCTGTTGTGGGTTCTTGAAGCGACCGACCGCGTCACCGGTGTACTTGCCGACGCGCTCGACGATGTCGGCCGGTTCGGGCAGCTGGGTGGCAAGCTTGGAGAGCCAGAGAAGCGTCTCGGCGAACTTCAGGTGGTTCGGCTTGTCGGCGATCTCGGAGAAGATGCCGTAGCTCGCTTGGAAGAACTTCAAGCGATAGAGCGCAATGGCGAGATGGTATTGCGCGACCTGGCGATTGCCGCCGTCGTCGCCAGTTTCGCCCTTGTAGACACGGTAGAGGCCGAGAGCCGCTTCGCTCCAGCGCTCGGTGTCGAAGAGCCGCTTCGCGTTGGCGGCCTCCTCCGTCATTTGGCCGGCTTGAACGGGACCGCCGCCGCCCGCATCGTCGAGCTCGATGTCGCGAGGGTGCTCACCTTTCTTCGCCGGAGCTTTTCCCGCGGGCGCACCTGGCGCCGCAGCAGGAGGGGCAGCCGGGGCCGGGGCAGCCGGAGCCGCGGCGGCTGGGGGCGGGGCCGCGCCACCCTTCTTCTTCTTCTTCTGGGCGTCTGCGCCACCCGTCACGAGAAGGAGGGCCGCACTCACCACGCAAACACGCGCCACCCAATTACGCATCTTCATCCTGCCTTTCCACGGGCCACAGCACTCGGTGCGGCGAAACGAACTGGACGGAGTTGATCGCGAATCACATCGACCTGACTTTCGGCGCCTTCGCTGGAGCGCCGAGCTCCTGCAACGAACAACCGGCGCCTATTGCCCGCCGGAGACAATCACATTTGGGATGCGCGGAAGGGTACGAATCAAGACAAGAAGAGGGAGAAAAAGTTCTATCGGAACCCCTGGAAGGTGAAAAAAATCAATCGAATCCCGCAGATATAGACGGCGAACGGCGCGATGTTAGTGAGCCGCGGTCTTCGTTGTCAAGCGGCACATCAACTAGGTGCCGTGCGGGTGCGAGCCGCGAGGGGCGCGCCGACGGCTTCCGGGCAGCCTTCCGAGCGGCCTGCGGAGAACACGGCGGCGCCCGCGCTGGCCTCCAAAAGCTGGCTCCAAAAGGTGGGCAGCGCGGTCGCCGCATTCGAAGCGCGTTTCCTCCCCGAGGGCCGGGTTCGGGCTCGCCCCTTGCCACCTCTTTCGGAGCAGCGCTCACTTCGCGCCGCTGCGGAGACAGATGATCGTAAAGAGGAAACAAGAGGTGTTGACTCTGTGCGAGTGCCTCGGCTAGCGTCACGCCACCTCGCAAGAAGAGTCCGAGGTGGGGCCGCTCGCACATCCGTTTTTCCTCCCAAGGGAGCTCCGCACCGATGAACCAGAAGACGTGGGCTGTCGTCGTCATTTTCGCCGTGAGTCTCCTTTCCCTCGGCTGCCAGAGCGGTGGGATCGGCGACCCGTGCGTGCCGGAAGACGAATACCAGCAGTATTTTTCCGGTTACTCGGAGACCGAGGTCAACCTCGAGAGCCGCTCGTTTCAGTGCGAGACCCGCCTCTGTCTGGTGAACCACTTCCGAGGCCGCGTCACCTGCCCTTACGGACAGGACGAAGAGGACAAGTCTCCGGAAGAGCAGCGGTGTCACGTGCCCGGCACCACCGGCAGCGAGAACCTCATCAAGGTCCCCGTCAACACTCAGTACGAGAAGCGGTCCCCGGCCGACTCAGTCTACTGCTCTTGCCGCTGCGCGGGCCCGGATTCCGAAGGCCGCTATTGCAAGTGCCCCACCGGCTTTCAATGCGTGCGACTCCTCGACTATGTCCCGCGCCTCGGTTCGAAGGAGCTGGCGGGCTCTTACTGCGTCAAGGATGGCACCGAGTTCACCGAGAAAACCAACCTGGGCAGCAGCTGCATCCCGACGAATCCCGATGCCGTCCCGCCGGAGCCGCCCGGCGCCTGCGGATTCTACAACGGTCCGATCTGAACAGAAGCAGGTCGCGCTGCGCTCGGGCCGCGCGGCCGAGGCGGCCGTCGCGAGCGATCTCGCGCGGCAGGGTCTGTCGATCCTGGCCACGAACCTGAGGCTGGGAAGGCTGGAGCTCGACATCGTAGCCCGCGACGGCGACACGGTCATCGTCGTCGAAGTCCGCCATCGGGGCGCGAGCGCTTGGCAGACGGGGCTCGAGAGCATCATGCCGGCCAAGGCGAAACGCGTGCGCGCCGCGGGCGAGCGGCTCTGGCGCGAACGTTTTTTGCGCGATGCGCGCGTCAACCGCATGCGTTTCGACGTCGCGGTGGTGACGTTCGAATCGAACGGCGAGCCCCGCATCGAGTACGCGCGCGGCGTGTTCTAGCACGCGCTGTCCGTTCTTCGCCCTACCCGATCGCGATCGGGCAATTCAGCGAGTCGTGCTACGCGGCGACGACCGAAGAAGAGGGGGAAGTCTCGAGGGCGTCCTGCATTTCGCGGCGCAAGGCGCGGAGCTGCACCAGCTGCCCGTCGGCGACCGATCCTTCGAGCCCCGCGATGGCGCGGTCGAGTAAGGCGATCTCCGATTGTTGACGCGTGCGCAGGCTATCGACCATCTTCTCGAAAGCGTCGAAGAAGTGCTGCAGCTCGTCCCCTTTGCGAAGTTTCTCGGTGAGCATCAAATGCCCCTCCCCGACGTAACCGAGCAACCGCTTCATTTTGTAGACGGGACCCGCCACCCGGTGGGTGACGATGATTCCGGCCACGCCAACGCCCACTACGAGCAAGGACAGCAGGCTGATGAGGACGACGAACATGTACGTCTGCTGGCGGCGCAGATCCTGGGTCTGCTTCAGTAGAGAGAGCGCGTCGGCTTCGAGCTTCTGTTGCTGATCGACGAGTCGCTCGTCCTGCTCGCGCGCGCTCTCGTTGAACACCGCCGCCAATTCGGGGTTCGAGCCGTACACCGGATCGCGCACGATGTTCATGTGGACGACGGCGGAGACCTTCTGGCTCTCGCGTACCACCTCCTGCCCGCGCTGCACCGTTTCCTGGCCCTGCTTCACCGTCTGATGGCTCTGCGCGATCACCTCGCGGCTCACCGACCACAGCAACGTTCCCAGCGCGATGGAGAGTAAAATCGCCGTCCCCACCAGGTAGCCCGTGTATTTCAGCTGGAAGTGCGAGTCGAGGAGGTAGTTTCGCAGCCGTCGCTGGTGGCGACCTGAGGCACGCGGGTCGAGGGAGGGAGATACCGACATGGTTTTACTCCTTGAAGTTACCTGGTGACTCGGTGTTGACGAATGATCGGCGGTTGCCAAGACATGGGGAGCTCATCCTAATTCGAGGAAGCAACGACCTGAGCGAAGCTGTCGACCGCGCGCTCCACGGCCATCTTGATGAGGTTGTCTTCCGAGTCCCGGTCGCCGATGGAAGCGCCTGGCATGGTGAGCTTGGGGGCGAACTCGCCCTGCAGCGCCTTGTCCGGGTAGCTCCACATGGTCACCCGAACGAGGATGGTGAGATCGCTGCCGTTCGTACGCGGGGGCTCGACGCGCGCTTGCAGCAGATAGCCGCGCAGGCTGTTCTGACGCATGACCTTGCGCGCCACGGTGCCCGTCTCGCCCTGCGGAGCGACGGCGTAGCCGCGGGTGGCGAGGAGCTTGTGCTGCAATGCGGTAGCCACCAGTTGCGACACCGAGTCATCGCTGCGCCCGGTCTTGTCGGTGACCGTGCCGATGGCGACGTAGATGGAGTCGTTGGGACCGGGGGGCGGCGGCTTGCCGGGTTTGCCGGCGACCGATTCGAGAAGCTGCACGGACCGATCGAGGACCGAACGCACGGACGCGCTGGAATCTCCCCCGTGGCGCCTCAGACAACCGAGACCGGCGGGGTTTTTGAGCTTTCCCATCGCGGCAGCCGATGCACTGCGAACGGATTCACTGACATCGTCGAGGCCCGAGCAGAGGGGTGCAACGGCCGCCGGGTCATCGCTGGCCCCGAGCGCGAGCGCCGCCTGTGTTCGCAACCTGAAGTCGGTGGCATTCTTCAGCTGGTCGATGAGAAACGAAACGCGCCCCTCGGCCGCCGACGACTGCGGTGACGAAGCGACGATCAGAAAGAGCCCGATGGCGAGAGCGCGAAGCGGCAAACGGATCATCGCTATCTTCAGGGTAACATGCTCCCTTTCGGTCCGAGGTGTCTCCGTTTGACGAAGCAAGGCCCGCCCCCATTGCGACCAATGATGCGCAAAGCGTCGCTCATGAAACGTAACCTCAATCCACCCATCAGAGTCAACATCGGCGCACGTGCGAAGACGGCGGGGCGCG
>DATHES010000171.1:0-13678 GCA_035318465.1 Polyangiaceae bacterium | reverse complement strand
CACGCTCGAGATCTTCAACACCATTTACGAGATCGCCGAGCGCAGCAAACGGCTCAATGCCCCGACGTACAAGATTGCCGACATCATGGTGGAGGAAAAGCTCGCCGCGCACGCGCCGCGACCCTCGATCCCCGTGTAGCGTGCGTAGCGGGGGCCGCCGATGGTCATAGGCGTGTCGGTTTGAGGGCGACCCGGTAGAGCACGGTGCCCATCCCGACGAAGCAGGCCACGCCGAGCAGCGCATATCCTTCCGCGCCTAGAGCGGCGTGCATCGAATGGTGCAGGTTCACGCCGTCCAAGAGCCCTTGCAGCGACGTATTGCCCTGCTCTTTCAGTTTGTCCGCACCGGCCACCAGGAACGCGACGAGCACGCCCGCCAGCGCGCCTCCCGCGACGAGCCCCGTCGCAAAGAGGCTGCCCGGGCCGAGATCCTCTTCGTGCGACGGCACGCCCCCTTTCTTGCGATCGGCCAAACCCTTGATCATGCCGCCGCAGAAGATGGGAAGCGTGGTGGAGAGCGGCAAATAGGCGCCCACGGCGAAGGAGAGCGAGGACACGCCGCAGAGCTGGATGGTGACCGAGAGAAAAGCGCCGACCAGAACGAACTGCCAGTCGAGGTTGTGCGCGAGCAGCCCTTTGATGAGCGTCGCCATGAGCGTCCCCTGCGGCGCGGGGAACTTCTCGGACCCGATGGCGTGGCGCACGATGCCGGTGGCCGGGTCGACGCTGGGGTTGTCGAGGACCTTCATGGTGATGCCGATGACGACGGCTGCCGCGACGGCGCCGATCATGAGCCCCACTTGCTGGTGGCGCGGTGTCGCGCCGACGATGTAACCGGTCTTGAGGTCCTGGCTCGTCGCGCCGGCGTTCGCGGCGGCAATGCAGACCATGCCTCCCACGCAGAGCGCCATGGGCTGGTAAGCGTCCCCCGTCCAGCCGAGCCCGACGAAGATGAGGCACGTCGCCATGAGCGTCGCGATGGTCATGCCCGAGACCGGGTTCGAGCTCGTACCGATGACGCCCACGATGCGCGAGGACACGGTGACGAAGAAGAACCCGAAGACGACGATCATCACGCCAGTGGCGATTTTGCCGAGCACCCCTGCCTCCCCGGGGATGAACGGAAGCACCGCCATGATGAAGACGAGGAGAAAGCTCCCTCCCACCACGACCGTGATCGGAAGATCCTGCTCGGTACGGCGGGTAGCGACCCCCGACTCCTTCTCGCGCAGCGAGGCGAGGCTGCCGCGGAACGCGGAGACGATGGTGGGGATGGTGCGAATCAACGTCATGAACCCGCCCGCGGCCACCGCGCCGGCGCCGATCTGACGCACGTAAGCGAAGTAGATGGCACGGTTCAGGTTGACGAACGCCTGCGCCTCGGGATTCCACCCGAACGCACCCGGCTTCGCCACATCGGCGATGTAACCGAGCTTCGAAAGTTGCAGCGCAATCGCGCTCGGCGGGACCAGCGACGCGAGGAGCGGAATGATACCGAGCCAGGCGAGGACGCCGCCCGACACGAGCACGCCGGCAATGCGCGGACCGATGATGTAGCCGACGCCCATGTACTCGGGCGTGATATCGGCCGCCACCGTGGCCGCCGGGAAAACGCGGCTCTTGACGCTGCTCATCCAGGTCGGTGTTTCCTCGATGATGCCGAGGATCTTCTGAAAAAGCGCATAGAGAAAAGCGAAGCCGAGCCCCTGGTACGCCGTCTTCGCGAGATCGCCTCCTTTTTCTCCGGCGATGAGGACCGAGGCGCAGGCCGTCCCCTCCGGGTAGGGAAGATTGCCGTGCTCTTTGACGATGAGTGCGCGCCGGAGCGGGATCATCATCAAGACGCCGAGCATGCCGCCGAGGAGCGCCAGGGTGAAGATCGTCCAATAAGTAAAGTACGGCGCGCCCACGCTGAGCCCATCCGCGCCGGTCGCCAGAAAAAGAAAACCGGGCAGCGTAAAGACGACACCCGACGCAATCGATTCGCCCGCCGACCCTATCGTCTGAACGATGTTGTTCTCGAGAATCGTCGAACCACCCAGCTTCTTCAGCAGCGATATCGAAAGGACGGCGATCGGAATCGATGCCGACACCGTAAGACCGGCGCGGAGCGCGAGGTAGACGGTGGACGCGCCGAATATGATTCCGAAGAGCGCGCCGATGAGAACTGCCTTCGGCGTGAATTCGGCTACCTTCTGGTCGTCGGCGACGTACGGCTGGAACGATTCGTCGGACATGCGAGATTGGAAGCTCTAGGCGAAAGAGCCGGCTGCGTCACCTGCAAACGGCGGTGAGCCATGCCGCTCTGCGTCGAGCCTCGCGCGTCATTGGCCGAACGGTTTTGCGGTCCCTGCGTGCGGAGCACCGTTCGCTGCGGAGCGCTTGACGCCGAACGCGCACCCTCCCAAGGTGCGCGAAATGAGCTCTCCCACGAGGTACGCGAAGGCGTGGTCGGTCGTTTTACCGCTCTTGCTAGGCGCTTGCGGCGCGCAATCGCGGACCAGTACCTGCAAGACCGCACCCAGCACGGCGGCCACGACCGCGGCGACGGCGAGCACGCTGCCGGAATGGATCCAGCGCAGCAACGCCATCGCCGACATCCTGCTCGGCGTGCAAGCGCGCTTCCTGCCCGAGCTCGCGTCCCGCTACGGCGTGGAGCGCGTGGACGATCAGATCCTCGATCTCAAGCCCGGACACGGCGAAAGGTACCGCGCCGCGCTCCGCGACGCGATCACCACCATCGAAACGCGCGGCGCTGCCGAGACGGACGCGCGCGTGCGCCGTGACGTCGCCATCCTCGTCAAGGCGGCGCGCCTCTACATCAAGGACTCGGAGCTGCGCGAGGCCAACGAAGTCCCCTACTACAATCCGACCGAGATCATCTTCAACAGCATGCAGGGGCTCCTCGACGAGCAGGTCCCCGCCCCTCGCCGCGAGCGCGCCGTCGGCCGACTCCGCAAATACGCGGGACTGGAAGGGGGGCCGCCCATCGTCGAGCTCGCCAAGGCCGAGACGCGTGAGCGCTTTGGCCGCGCGGGTCTGGCGGCGCCGAATCGCTTGGCGGTGGAGAAGCACCTCACCACCAATGGCCACATCCGCGCCGGGATCGGCGAGCTTCTGCGCAAATACCAGATCGCCGGCCACGAGGAGCCCTACAAGGCGCTCATGGCGCAGCTCGCTGAGTACGATGCTTTCGTCAAGAGCGATGTGCTCCCCAAGGCTCGTCCCGACTTCGCCCTGCCACCCGCCATCTACGCGCTGAATCTGGAGCGTTTCGGCGTCGATATTCCACCGGCGGAGCTGGTGGAGCGGGCGCACCGCGCGTTCACCGAGATCCAGAAGGAGATGACGGACGTCGCGCAGCAGATCGCCGCCCAGCGCAAGCTCCCGAGCTCCGACTACCGGGACATCATCCGCGAGCTCAAGAAGGATCAGCTCGTCGGAGACGCCATTCTTCCGCATTACAAACAGCGGCTCGGTGAGGTCGAGGCCATCATCCGTCGCGAAAAGTTGGTCACGCTCCCCGACCGGCCGGCGCGCATTCGGCTCGGCACCCCAGCCGAGAACGCGCAGCAGCCCGCCCCGCACATGGTCCCGCCGCGGCTGCTCGGCAACACCGGCGAGCAGGGCGAGTTTGTCCTGCCCCTCAGCGTGCCGGCTCCCGAGGGTTCGCAGGAATCCGCACAAAAGCTCGACGATTTCACCTTCGCCGCCGCTTCCTGGACGCTCACCGCCCACGAGGCGCGTCCCGGCCATGAGATGCAATTCGCCTCGCTGGTCGAGCGCGGCGTTTCCACGGCTCGCGCCATCTACGCATTCAACAGCACCAACGTGGAAGGCTGGGGACTCTATTCCGAATACATCATGGTCCCGTTCATGCCTCTCGAGGGAAAGCTCATCTCCCTTCAGCTGCGCCTGCAGCGGGCGGTGCGCGCCTTCATCGATCCCGAGCTGCAAGCCGGCAAATGGACGTTCGAATCGGCGTGGGCGTTCCTGGAGAAAGAAGTGGGACTCTCTCACGCATTCGCCAAATCGGAGGTCGAGCGCTACACGTTCCGCGCCCCCGGACAAGCCACCTCGTATTTCTACGGCTACACCCGCTTGCTCGAGCTAAGGCGCGACATCGAGCAAAAATTGCAGACCCGTTTCGATGCCCAGCGCTTTCACGACTTCGTTCTTTCCCAGGGGCTTTTGCCGCCTGATCTCTTGCGAGAAGCGGTGATGACGGAGCTCGCCAACTAGCGCGCGCCGCCCCCGCTCCCCCTCGCGTGGGGGGAGGAGCGGATTGCGGACCGGGAGCGATTGGCAGCGCGGGCGCAGTCCGCTAGCGTCATTCGCACGAGAATGTGTCATTGGCCGGATGCTGCGCCGGGCCACGGGGCCCCATGAAGCCCGGAGAAATCAACTAGCGACGATCCACGCCGCGCCCTCGCCCACGGAAGGCCGTGGAGCACGACGCGCGTGACTGCCTTGCTCGCCCGATTCCGGCATCAGCACGACCGTCGTGACGCTGACCGCCATGGCGGCCTTGCTGCGCCGGCGGCAACTCAGGAACTGAAACCACGGGACACCTCGCCGTCAGGAGGCGGGGGACCCGTCGCTCCCGGCCCGTATCGGAAGCGCCGCCAAGGGTGCGACGACCCGTGCATCGTAGAAGTACGAAAGGGTGTCCCCTAGACCCCGTACCAACTCGCGAACCATCGTGAGCCGCGCCGCGACTCGAAGCTTCAGTTTCATGGTGTCCTTCCCAGTACGCCATCCCACCACGATCATGTTTCGCTCCCATGACGAACAGTTGTCATCAGGAAGAATTCGCATTCGCGAGCCGCGGCTCCCGTTCGGTCAAGCTGCCGTTTCTTTGACCGACAATGGCGCGGGATCCAGCGTCTGGTGGACGCTCGGAGCGACGACCACGCGATTGCGACCGCCGGTCTTTGCTCCATACATGGCTCGATCGGCTCGATCGACCAGCACCTCGAGCGAATCACCCCGCTGATAGCAAGCGAGCCCTACGGACGCGGTCACCGGAATTCGCGACCCGTCGGCGGCATCGCGAACGTCGAGCTCCTCGATGGCGAGACGCACGCGCTCGGCCACGACGATACCGCCCGGCTCGTCGGTATTCGTGAGGGCAACCACGAACTCCTCGCCGCCCCATCGCGCCACGACATCCGACTTGCGTGCCTGCGCCGACAGCAGCCGTCCCACCGCGGCGAGCACGGTGTCGCCAGCCTGGTGACCTCGACGATCGTTGACGACCTTGAAATGGTCGATGTCCAGAAGCAAAAACGAAAGCGGAAGCACGTACCTCGATGCTCGCGCAATCTCGACATCGAGACTGGTCATGAAAGCGCGGCGATTCATGAGGTTGGTCAAAGCATCGATGGTGGCCAGCCGCTGCGACTCTTCGACCAGCGTCGCCATGCGAATCGGGCCGGCAAGCTCGCGCGCGATCACCGCCGCGAAATCGACGTCCTGCAAATGCTCGGGGTGACGCGTGGCCAGCGCCAGCTGGCCAATGGAGATTCCTCCCAGGGTGATGGGCTTGATGATGGGGGGAGGACCTTCTTCGTCGGCCACCGCGTCTTCATCTTCGACCGCGATGGTGAGCGCCTCGGGCTTGAGGCCGAGCGCCTGACGAGCCTCGCGTTCCGCGCGTTCTCGCTGCCCAGGGTTCGTATGCAACCCGAGGCGCGCGGGTTGATTCGTGGAAACCGCCAACCAGCGGTAGGTCGTCACGCGTGAAACGAATTGCGAAAACAGATCGAAGAGCCGGTCGAAGGCGCCGCACGTGCCGAGGGCGCGCACCTCTGCCGCTAGTACCGACTCGAAAAGCGCGGCATCGAGGTGAGCCGCGATCCGCTCGCGCACGCTGTTTTCACCAGGAGCCAGCTCCGTGAAAAACGGAGAGGCGCCGGTGGTCGATTCGATGGCAGCGGCCAACGCACGGACCAAGTCGCCCATGCGCCCCTTGACCACGTAAGCGCTGGCGCCAGCGCGCTCGGCCCAGAAACGATTGCGTGGTCCATCGGGGCCGCGCAGGATGACGGGCACGTGCTCGGTGGCTGGCTCTGCCTTGAGCAGACGACAAAGCTGAACGCCGGAGATGCTCGGCATCCATAGATCGGCAATGACTGCCGACGGCGGATCCCCCAAGGCGAGGCAAGCTCCGTCGGCGGGGTCGTGCGAGACCACCACCGTGTAACCCTGCATGCCCAGTCGTCCGGCAAGCTTCGCGGTACTCTCCGCGGCCGGATCGATCAAAATGATGGGTTGGAGCTCAGCCATCCGCTCCTCACTACGGCATCTTTGCCGCACATCTTGAGCCCACATGTCGCGGGAAAGAGGTGTGCTATCGGCGACGTCGATGGCGCGCTATCGAGGACTTCGATGGAAAGAGGAGTATGGGACGCTATCGGTCGTGGGGACGTGCGCGATGCGCGCATCCCTCCAACTTTCGTCCGTCGTTGCCGAACCGTCCGCGCCCCGCCGGTTGCGGCGATGCGCACGGGCCTCGCCGTCACACTCTTGCCGTCCCACGTCACGCCGGTCGGCGACGATTCAACGCCGTTCAGCGCCGTCGAGCTCCCGTGCTAGCGGCTCGAGCCGCGAACGCCTGAAACGCAGCGGCGTGGACGGAGTGCCATCGCGAAAGCGCCGGCCGATTCATGATGATGTCGTCGGCAGCCCACTGGATGCGACGCTCGTCCATTTCGCGCGTCACCTCGCCGTCGGGACAGAGGAGGTAAAAGTCGCCCGCAGTGAGCCCCGCCACCATGAAGTCGACGACCTGCTCCGGGGTCCATGCGGCGGCGGGCTTTTCGGCGTGCTGCGTGTCCCGTCCGGTCATTGCCGTGAACGTGTACCCCGGAACCAGCAGGTGCGCCGTGACGCGCTCTCCCGCCGCCTGACGCAGCTCGTGCGCCAGCTGCTCGGTGAGCACCTTCACGGCCGCCTTCGACACGTTGTAGGACGCGTTGCCCGGCGGTGTGGTGATGCCTTGCTTCGATCCTGTATTGACGATAGCCGCGGGGCGACCGTGCGCGAGGAGGAGCGGCACGAACACCTCGAGCCCATGAAGAACGCCGAAGAAATTCACGTCGAGCATGCGGCGCCAGCGTTCGCTGTTCTCCCATGGCCCCGCCCCTTTCCCGATAGCGGCGTTGTTCATGAGAACGGCGACGTCATCGAACGCCTCGAAAGCCGTCTCGCTCAAGCGAACGACGTCTTCACGCTTCGCGACGTCCGCCTCGACGAGACGCAAGTCCGCCGCGCCCTCCGCGAGGAGCGGCTCGAGAACTTTTCCCGCTTCGGCGAGCGCGCCGCGATCGATATCGGCGAGGCAGAGTCGCATGCCGAGCGACGCGAAATACCGCGCGGCCGCGAAGCCGATCCCGCTCGCGGCGCCCGTTACCACGGCGACGCGGCGTGGACGAATGGCAGGGTGGAGATGGGTATTGGTCATCGCGGCGTGCAGACATAGTGCATCCCGGCTACGCGGGGAAGGGTGGGACGGCCGAGGACGGACACAACGATCTCTTCACCAACGACGGCGTCGACGTGTTGGCGAAGATTGCCGTCTTTTGCCCAAGCGCGAGAACGTCGTAGGCCGCCTTGACGATGAGGCGCTTCTTTACCCGACGAGCGCCAACCGGCGTCGCCCCGCGCTCGTCAAATGCGCGTCGACCGCTTCCGCCACGGTGCGCCCCTCGGCAATGGCCCACACGACGAGGCTCTGCCCCCGCGCCTGATCACCCGCCGCGAAAACGCCGTCCACGCTCGTCCGACCGTCCACGGTCTTGACGTTGCCGCGCGCGTCGATCTCGACGCCGAGCTGTTCCAGGAGTCCTTCCCGCTCGGAACCGACGAAACCCATCGCCAAGAGGACGAGCTCGCACGGGATCTCGAAATCGGTGCCGGCGATGGGTAAGGGCGCTTGTCCGGGTCGCAGGTCGACGCGCACTGCGCGCAAGGCTCGGACGCGGCCGTCCTCGGTGCCGGCGAAGCTCGTCGTCATGACGGCCCAATCGCGCTCGCCGCCCTCCTCTTGGGAGGACGAGGTTCGCAAGACGAGCGGCCACGCCGGCCAGGGGGTGGTCGCGGCGCGGCGCGCGGGGGGTTTGGGGAGGAGCTCGAGCTGCGTGATCTGCGCGGCTTTTTGGCGGTGCGACGTGCCGAGGCAGTCGGATCCGGTGTCGCCACCGCCGATGATGACGACGCGTTTGCCCATCGCAAGGATGGCCCGATCTTCGGCGACGACGTCGCCAGCGACGCGTCGGTTGCCCTGCTCGAGAAACTCCATGGCGAAATGGATCCCGCCGAGCTCCCGCCCCGGCACCGGGAGATCGCGCGGCCTGCGCGCGCCGCCGCAGAGGACCACCGCTTGGTGCGCACTGCGCAGCTCGGCGCCGGTGATGTCGACCCCCACGTGCACCGAAGTGCGAAAACTGACCCCCTCGGCCTTCATCTGATCGACGCGGCGATCGATGATGTATTTCTCCATCTTGAAATCGGGGATCCCGTAGCGCAAAAGACCGCCGATACGATCGTCACGCTCGAAGACGGTGACGTCGTGTCCCTGACGCGCCAGCTGCTGCGCGGCGGCGAGACCGGCGGGGCCCGAGCCGACGACCGCCACCCGCTTGCCGGTCTTGGCGCGCGCGATGACCGGCGCCACCAGGTTCTGCTCGAACGCGCGATCGGCGATACCCCGTTCCACGTTCTTGATGGTGACCGGCGATTCGTCGATGTTGAGCACGCACGACGCTTCGCAAGGCGCGGGGCACACGCGCCCCGTCACTTCCGGAAAGTTGTTGGTGGCGTAGAGCGCGGCCATGGCCTCGTCGAGGCGCCCCTTGGAGAACATATCGTTCCAGTCGGGAATGAGATTTCCGAGCGGGCAGCCGTCGTGGCAAAACGGAATGCCGCAGTCCATGCAGCGCGCCGCTTGCTCGCCGAGCTCGGCATCGGGCACTGGCAATTCGAACTCTCGCCAATCGGAGAGACGTTCGGCGACGGGTCTCTTCCGATGCTCCCGCCGTTCGATCTCGAGAAAGCCGCGAATCTTACCCATGGGCTGCCGATTTCTCCCGCGGAACGTAACGCCCCGTGGATACGTAAGGTGTGGCGGGGGGGAGCGAGGAAGGACGGAGACCGTTGGTGGCCGGTGATTCCTGCGCTTCGAGCGCGCGCCGGTATTCGCTGGGCACCACCTTCACGAACTTGGGGACGACCACTTCCCACGAGTCGAGCAGCTCCAGCGCTTTACGGCTCGCCGTTCGCTGTACGTGCTCCTCGAGAAGGGCGCGCAGCATCTCGGCGTCAGTGGGGCCGATCGCTTCCAGCTCGACCATTTCCTTGTTGCATCGATCGTCGAACTTCGCATCCTCGTCGAACACGTAGGCGAATCCCCCGCTCATGCCGGCGGCGAAGTTGCGCCCCGTCGTTCCCAGGATGACGACGGTGCCGCCGGTCATGTATTCGCAGCCGTGATCGCCGACCCCTTCCACGACCGTGGTGGCACCGCTGTTGCGTACCGCGAAGCGTTCGCCGGCGCGGCCGTTGAAGAACGCGCGTCCGCCGGTGGCGCCGTAGAGCACGACGTTGCCCACGATGACCTCGTCGTCGGCGCGGAAGGGCGCCTCGCGCGGAGGGCGCACGGCGACGATGCCGCCCGACAGACCCTTTCCCACGTAGTCGTTGGCGTCCCCTTCCAACTCCAAGGTCATGCCCGGTGACGCGAAGGCCGCGAAACTCTGCCCCGCATTGCCCGAAGCGCGCACGCGGATGCTGTCCTCGGGGAGCCCGCGGCGACCGTAGCGGCGCGCGATCTCACCGCTCAACATCGCACCCGTCGCGCGGTCGGAGTTTCTGATCTTGGTGGGAATGACTACGGGCGCGCCGCCCTCGATGGTTCCCTTGGCCGCGGCGATGAGCCGCCGATCGAGGACGCTGTCGAGCTTGTGATCCTGCGTTTCGACACAATGGCGCTGGGTGCCCGCGGGAAGTTTGGGCTGGTACAAGATCTCCGAGCACTCGACGCGCCGCGCCTTGGCGTGCAGCCCGGTGCGGCGCTGGGCGATGCATTCCGAGTGACCGACCATCTCGTCGATGGTGCGAAAGCCGAGACCGGCCATGATCTGGCGCAGCTCGTCCGCGACGTAGAAGAAATAGCGAACGACGTGTTCGGGTTTGCCGGCGAACTTCTGGCGCAGCTCGGGGTCCTGGGTGGCGACGCCGACGGGACACGTGTTGAGGTGGCATTTTCGCATCATGATGCATCCCGAAGCGACGAGGGGCGCCGTGGCAAAGCCGAACTCCTCCGCTCCGAGCAGGGCGGCGAAGGCAACGTCGCGCCCGGTGCAAAGCTTGCCGTCGACTTGCAGCCGCGCGCGGCCGCGCAGGCCATTCATCATGAGCACCTGGTGTGCCTCGGCGATGCCGAGCTCCCACGGCACGCCGGCGTGGTGGATCGAGGTGAGTGGCGACGCGCCCGTTCCGCCGCTGTCGCCGCTGATGAGCACCACGTCGGCGTGGGCCTTGACGACGCCCGCAGCAACGGTGCCGACCCCCGCCTCCGCCACCAGCTTCACGCTGATGCGCGCCCGCGGGTTGACGTTCTTCAAGTCGAAGATGAGCTGCGCCAGGTCTTCGATGGAATAGATGTCGTGATGCGGCGGCGGTGAAATGAGGGTCACACCGGGCGTCGAATAACGCACGGCGGCGATGACCTTGTCGACTTTGTGCCCCGGCAGCTGACCGCCTTCGCCCGGTTTGGCGCCCTGGGCCATCTTGATCTGCAGCTCGTCGGCGTTGACGAGGTACTCGGCGGTGACGCCGAATCGCGCGGAGGCCACCTGCTTCACGGAGCTGCGGCGCAGATCCCCGCTCGCGTCGGGCACGAAGCGCTCCGGCTCTTCGCCTCCTTCGCCGGTATTCGATCGCCCGCCGATGCGGTTCATGGCGATGGCCAGGTTCTCGTGCGCCTCTTTGGAGATGCTTCCGAACGACATCGCCCCGGTGGCAAACCGCTTCACGATGGCCGTCGCCGGTTCGACTTCCTCGAGCGGCACTGCGGGGCCGAACGGCACGAGATCCCAGAGCCCGCGCAGGTTCATGGGGCGCCGATTTTGGTCGTTGATGAGGCGCGCGAACGCTTCGTAGCTCGGGGCATCCTCGCTGCGCACGGCCTTCTGCAACGAGGCCACGGTCTTGGGGTTCCAGATGTGGCGCTCGCCGCCGGCGCGGTAGTGGACGTGCCCACCGACGTCGAGACGCGCTTCGGCACGCGATCCGAAAGCGCGCTCGTGCCGCCACACCGCTTCCTCGGCGATCTCGCGCAAGCCGACGCCGCGAATGCGCGACGCAGTACCGGTAAAGTATTTGTCGACCACGACCTGATCGACGCCGATCGCTTCGAAGATCTGGGCGCCCTGGTACGACGACAGGGTGCTGATCCCCATCTTGGACATGATCTTGAGCAGGCCTTTTTTGAGGCCCTTGACGTATTTGGCGGCAGCCTGGGCGGGCGTCGGATCGCCGGCCAGCATCTTGTCACGGCAGAGCCGGGCAATGATCTCGAACGCCAGGTACGGATTGACCGCGCCGGCGCCGAAACCGATGAGCAGCGCCAGGTGCCCCACCTCGCGCGGCTCCCCCGACTCGACCACGAGACCGGCCCGAACGCGCGTCCCCTCGCGGATCAAGTGATGATGCACCGCGCCCGTCGCCAGCAGGCTCGGAATCGGCGCGTGACGCTCGTCGACGTGACGGTCGCTCAAAATGAGGATGTTCGCCCCGTCGGCGATGGCGCGGCTCGCCGCGCGGCAAAGCTCGTCGAGCGCATCGTAGAGTGTCTTTTGGGGATCCCCTTGCACGGGGAAAAGCATGGGGAGCGTCGCCGCGCGAAAGTCGGGGAAAAGGTTTTTGCGCAGCTTGGAGAGATCGTCCTGGGTGAGAAACGGGTGCGGCAGCTCGAGCATCCGGCATTGCCGCGGCGTCTCTTCGAGGAGGTTTCCTTCGCCCCCCACGCAGCTGACGAGGGACATCACGATCTCTTCGCGCAGCGGGTCGATGGGCGGATTGGTGACCTGGGCGAAGTGCTGTTTGAAATAGCGGAAGAGCAGCTGCGGTTTCTCGGAGAGCACCGCCAGCGGAATGTCGATTCCCATCGAGCCCACCGGCTCTTCGCCGAAGGCGGCCATGGGACCGAGCACGATCTTGAGATCTTCTTCGGTGTAGCCGAAGGCCTGCTCCAGGCTCAAGAGCTCGTCGTGCGGAACGGTGTAGAGGCTCGGCACGTCGTCGAGCGAAGACAGGTCGATTTTGTTCTCCGCCACCCATTCCGCATAGGGCTTCTGCGTGGCGACCTGCTTCTTGATCTCGGCGTCGGAGACGACGCGCCCCGCCGACGGATCGACCAGGAACATCTTGCCCGGCTGAAGCCGCCCCTTTTTGATGATGCGCGCGGGGTCGATGTCGAGCACGCCGAACTCGCTCGCGAGCACCACCAGACCGTCGGAGGTCATCACCCATTTGGCGGGACGGAGCCCGTTGCGATCGAGCGTCGCGCCGATGAGCTCTCCATCGCTGAAGCAGAGCGCGGCCGGACCGTCCCACGGCTCGACCAGGCAGCCGTGGTACTCGTAGAAGCCCTTTTTCTCGGGGGACATCTCGCGGTCGTCGGCCCATGCTTCGGGAACCAGCATCATCATGACGTGGGGCAAGGAGCGCCCGCTGGCGAGCAGGAAGTCGACGACGTTGTCGAGCGATGCGGAGTCCGAGCCGCCCGGCCGCACGATGGGTTTGAAGTCCTCGATGGCGCCTTCGAAGAGGTCGCTGCGAAGGAGCGCTTCGCGCGCCGACATCCACGCTTGGTTGCCGCGCAGGGTGTTGATCTCGCCGTTGTGAGCAATGCGGCGGTAAGGGTGGGCGCGTTCCCAGGTGGGGAAGGTATTGGTCGAGAAGCGCGAGTGCACCATGCAGAGGCGGCTCACGGCGCGCGGGTCGACCAGATCGCTGTAGAAAGCGCCCACCTGTTCGGCGAGCATGAGTCCCTTGTAGACGACCGATCGCGACGAGCAGGACGTGATGTAAAACTCTTCGGAGTTCGCCGACCGGCCGGCGCGCTTGCGGATGATGTAGAGCATCCGTTCGAAATCGTCGGGCGCGCAGGTGCGGCCGATGAAGAGTTGAAAGAGCGACGGCTGCGAATCGCGCGCCACCGGACCGAGCGCCGACGGGTCATGCGGAACAGCGCGCCAGCCGAGCACACGCTGCCCGTGGTGCATGACCGCTGCTTCCAGGATCGCTTGGTGGTGACGGCACTGCGCTGGGTCAGGCGAAAAAAAACAGGTCGCCACGCCGTAGTCCCGGGGCGGCGGCAGCTCGATCCCCGAGGCGGCGAGATCGGCGGAGTAAAGCTCGTGCGGGATTTGCAGAAGCACCCCCGCCCCGTCACCCGTGCGCGGATCACAACCGGCGGCGCCGCGATGCGTCAGGTTGGCGAGGATCTCCAAGCCGTGGCGCACGATGGCGTGCGTGGGCCCGCCTTTCAGCGTGGCCACGAAACCGAGCCCGCAGGCATCGTGCTCGAACGCGGGATCGTAGAGTCCCTGGCGTCTTGGTAGCGGCATCGGCGATTGTCCTTCCTTCCTCTAAATGGCTTCGAAGTGGTTTC
>DATHES010000170.1:0-32058 GCA_035318465.1 Polyangiaceae bacterium | reverse complement strand
CCGCGGCGGATGACGGTGGTGAGGCTCCCCGATTCGCGGCTGATCATCTACAGCGCCATCGCCCTCGACGAGCCGGAGATGCGGGCTCTCGAAGGATGGGGAAGGCCGAGCTACTTGATTGTTCCCAGCGACATCCATCGCAAGGACGCGAAGATCTGGAAGGATCGGTACCCTGGTCTCTTCGTTGTCACTCCCGCGGGGGCGCGCGACAAGGTGGCGGAAGTGGTTCCGGTCGATGCGACCAGCGTGGACTTCGATGACCCCAACGTACACTTCGTGACGGTGCCGGGTACCGAGCAGCACGAGGCCGCGCTGGTGGTGAAAACGGAAACCGGCAGCACGCTCATCGTCAACGATCTGATTTGGAACGTCGACGACCGTCCCGGGTTTGGCGGTTGGCTCTTTCGCTTGGCCGGCTTCACCGGCAGTGAGCCCAAGATCCCCGCCTTCGTCGCCATGAAGGCCATCAAAGACAAACCCGCGCTCAAGGCGCAGCTGGAACAGTGGGCGGGTCTCCAGGGCTTGAATCGCATCATCGTTTCGCACGGCGCGATCGTGACGAAAACTCCACCGCAGGTTCTGCGGGGTCTGGCCGAGTCGCTGGCGGCTTCGTCGTAGCGTTTCGTCAGACAGACGACGTTCGCTACGCTGCCATCCGCAGCATCGTCGCGCGACCCATGATCGGCGCGCTTCGTCCGCGCGCGATCCTTCGAAACAGCACGGGAGGCTTGCCGGTAAGACGGCTGAAGGCGCGGCTGAACGCGTACACCGAGCCGTACCCCACGCGTTCGGCGATGACCGCGGCGGCTTCGTCGGTTTCGGCGAGCAGCGCTTGGGCCGCCTCGATGCGCATTCGTGTCACGTAGGTGAGGGGAGGGGCGCCTGTCGTGGCGGTGAAAAGGCGGATGAACGCGGCGCGCGACATGCCGGCGAGCTTCGCCATCTTGGCGATGGTCCAGCGTTCCGAAAGTCGTTCGCGCAAACTCGCGAGGACGCGCGCGATGCGCACATCCATGGGCGACCGCTTCGCGTCGGCGCGTGCGGCGACGGGACGGCGCCCGATGGCGCCGAGAACGAGGTCGAAAAGACTCTGCATGACGTCGGGGCTCACACCGTCGCTGCGCGTCAGCTCCTCGCGCAAAAGCGTGACCGCTGCGGAAAGGCTCTTGTCGCGCGCGTCCATGGGCCATTCATGACGCTTTTCTTGGGCCTGGTCCAGATCCTGAGACGATCGGACAAATCTGGGAGCCGATTGGCCATGGTCGGGCGGCGGGCAGGGAGGCACGCTCCCGACACGCCATGGAAACGCCCGAGCGCAGCGAAGAAAAACACGATCCCCTTTTCCCGCCCAGCGCGCTGACAAGGCTCTACGCGTCGCGCACGGTGTTGCTCTTTGGCGAGATCACGAGCGCGCTCGCAGAACGCGTGGGCGCGCAGCTTCTCGCGCTGGCTGCGGAGAGCGCGGCGCCTATCCGCATGCTCGTCCACTCGCCGGGTGGGCACGTCGAATCGGGCGACTCGATTCACGACATCGTTCGTTTCATCGAGCCGGAGGTGCGCGTGATCGGAACCGGGTGGGTGGCGAGCGCCGGCGCGGCGGTGTTCGTCGCGGCCAAGCCCGAGTGTCGCTTTGCGCTGCCGAACACGCGTTTCATGCTGCACCAGCCGCTCGGCGGTGTGGGGGGAGCGGCTTCTGACATCGAGATCGAAGCGCGTCAGATCCTCGCCGTGCGCGAACGCATGAACCGCATCTTTGCGCGCGAAACGAAGCAGCCCTACGAGAAGATCGTCGCCGACACGCAGCGCAACTTCTGGATGAACGCGGCACAGGCGCAGGAGTACGGCTTGATCGCGCGCATCGTGCAGCGCTACACGGAGGTGTAGCTAAGTGCTACGCCGGCGCGGCGCGGTGCGAATCTGCTGTACCGTGAAGGCGCCGATGACGTTGCGAAGACGCTGCTTGTGCTCGGGCGAAAGCTCGCCCTCGGCGTAGAGCCGCGGGCGTCCCCCTTCGTTGACGGCGCGAAGATCGGCGTGCGTGACGGCGGGCTTCTGCACGACGTCGGCGAGGTCGTCGAAGAGCCGCGCCGGGACGCGACCGCGCACGATGCGCACTTTTCCGTCTCGGACCCGAACGAAGAAGAGCTCGTTGGCGCGCACGAGCGCGAGCACCAGCGGCGCGGACGCGAGGAGCGCGACGAGGCCGAGGACGAGCGGCATCATGCGCCTGCTTTTTAGCGCATTCTCGCGGCGCCCAGACTGAGGCTTCCGTCGCACCGCAAGGCGTGCCGGCGCGCGCCCCGAAACCCAAGAGAATCGCGGGCCCAGAGGGGCATCTTGACGCCATTGCCGTCATGGCTATACGGGCGTTCAGTATGAATCTGCTCTTCAACGCCATCGTGATGGACATCCAGGAAATCGCCCGGGCGAAGGGCATCAAACGCTTCCGCGTGAGCCACAAGCGCAACGGCAGCGGGCACCTGGTCGTCGCGCTCATCATCGAAGACAAGGACGGGCCGCTGGCGCACGTCGACACGAATGAGCGCCCACCGCCCAACCGGTGGCGGTAGATCAGGCCGGCCTCATGGCCCGATCGCCCGCACCACGAACCAAGAGCGACGACGCACCTGCCCCGCACGTCTTCGACGCCGATCGGCGATCGCTTACGGTGGGCATCCTTCTCACGGTGACGGCCTTTGCGGTGGAGGGGATGGGCGTCGTGCCGGCGCTGCCGACGGCGGTCCGCGATCTCGGCGGCCTTCTGCTCTTCGGTTGGGCGTTCAGCGCGTTCATGCTGGCGTGGGTGGTCGGCACCGTCGGCGGCGGTCTCTTGGCCGACGCACGCGGTCCGTACCGGTCGATGACCCTCGGTCTTCTCGGGTTCAGCGGGGGGCTCGTTCTGGCTGGTCTGGCGCGTAGCATGGTTCTTTTTATCGCGGGACGCGTGCTGCAAGGAGCGGGGGGCGGCGCGATGGTCGCGGCCGCGTACGTGGCCATCGCGCGGGCTTACCCCGACAACCTGCGCCCGCGCATGATGGCGCTGACCACGAGTGTTTGGATCGTACCGGCCGTGGTGGGTCCCGCCCTTTCCGGAGCCGTGGCCGAGCGGATCGGGTGGCGCTTCGTTTTTCTCGGCATCGTGCCGCTCATGGTGGTGGTGGCGGTGGTCGTGCTTCCATCGCTCGCGCGCTTCGCCGTGACGCGACCGCTTGCGGGGGCGGGGAGGATGGGTTCAGCACTGCGCGTTGCGGCTGGCGGCGCGCTCGTTCTCGCTGCCCCGAGTCTCTATCCACGCACGACCGCGGTCGCTGTGGCCGTGGTGCTCGGCGCGGTGCTGCTCGTGCCCGGGCTTCGCGCGTTGCTCCCCGCGGGCACGTTTCGCGCGGCACGGGGGCTGCCTGCCGGACTCGCGGTGCGCGGGCTGCTCGCGTTCAGCTTCTTCGGCACCGAGGCGTTCGTCCCCCTCGGTTCGGGCGAGCTGCGCGGCGTAGGCCCGACGCAAGCGGGGCTGGCGCTGACCGCGGGCGCGGTAGGGTGGGTCTTGGCAGCCTGGCTGCAAGATCGAGGGGAGGCTCGAAGAGGCGCCGCCGGGCGTCCCACCGTCGTGGGGGCCGGCTTTTGGATCCTTGCGGCAGGCATCACCATCGTGGCCGCCGTGCTGCTGACATCGCTCCCCGTCGCACTGGTGCCGCTCGGGTGGGCGGTCGCCGGCATGGGGATCGGTCTCGCTTACAGCGCTGGTGGCCTCGTCTGCATCGCGGCCGCTCGTCAAGGGCAAGAGGGGCAGGTCTCGGCAGTTGCAGCTTGCCGAAGCGCTCAGCACCGCCGCCGGGGCCGGCTTTGGCGGCGCGCTGATGGCGTCGTTGGCTCGGATGGGCGGCACGCCGAGAGCCGCCCATGGAGCGGTGTTCGCGGCCACAGTGGCGACGGCGTTGCTGGGCGCGGCGGTGGCGCGGCGGCTCGCGATCTCGCCCACCGAGCCGTAGTGCTCGGGATTTTTCGTCGTCACGCCTCGGCGCGTGGACCGCGCGCTGGCTGCCCGCGCAGCTTGACGGCGGGATCGACGCGCGCACGAAGGCGCAGGTTCAGCATCTCGACGAAGACCGAGAAGGCCATGGCGAAGTAGGTGTACCCCTTGGGAATGTGCTGCCCCAGACCTTCGGCCACCAGGTTCGTGCCGATGAGCACGAGGAACGCGAGTGCCAGCATCTTGACGGTGGGGTGGAGATCGACGAAGCGCGACACCGGCCCCGATGCCGCCAGCATGAACCCGAGGGCGAGCAGGTTGGCTGCGATCATGATTCCCACCTGATCGGTCATGCCCACCGCGGTGATCACGGAATCGAGCGAAAAAACGATGTCGATGACGGCGATCTGAGCGATGACGCCGACCAGCGATTGCAACGCCTTCGGTCCGCTCTGTTCGTGCTCACCCTCCAGCTTGCCGTGGATCTCGAAGGTTGCCTTGGCGATGAGAAAGAGCCCGCCGATGATGAGGATCAGCGAGCGCCCCGAGATGTCCAGGCCGGCCACCGTGAAGAGGGGCGTCGTCAACTTGGACAGCCAGGCGATGCTGAGCAGAAGGAGCACCCGCGTGCAGAACGCACCCGCGAGCCCGATGCTCCGCGCCTTACCCTGCTTGTCGGCCGGCAGTTTGGAGGAGAGGATGGAAATGAAGATGACGTTGTCGACGCCGAGCACGATCTCGAGGACCGTGAGCGTCAAGAGGCCGAGCCAGACGTTGGGATCCGTTATCCAGTGCATGTGGAGGGTGCGGCGCGCGTCGGCCGCGGGCTCTTTGCCGGCCGATCGGGGCGAGAGTTTCGATACCAGGCGAGGCGACTTTCGCCAAGCCTCGAGCGGCCGATGGCGCTCGAGCCGCGCTGGCGCTACTTGACGTCGCCGCTCAGCGAGATCGCGGCTGCCGCGTTCGGCAGCACAGCGCTTCCGGTGACGCGGAAAGGCCCCTTGAGGCTCGAGGAGGCCTTGATACGGACGTATCCATCCACGCCATACTCGAAGTTGGTGACCATCGATTTGACCAAGCACTGCTGCGTAGCCGGCGATGGCGGACAGACCATCCCGCAGTTGTCCGGCGTCGAACCGTCGCAATAGAGCTGGGCGAGGAAGAACCCTTCCTCGCGTATCGGCCGCATCGGCGGCGTGGCGGAGAGCGTCGCGGTGACCGGATCGCCAGCGCCGATGTCGGCCGCGTATTTCACGGTCGAGGCGAGGACGTTGAAGTTCCAATCCGAAAACCACAAGCCGAAGTCGGCGGTGGAGTCCGGCGGAAGCAGCACCCTCGGCACGAAGGGCGTAGCGTGCATGGGGAACTCGATGCTCGGCGGAAATTCCTGGGTGATCGGGAAAAATCGAGAAAAGTACTGGTTGCCGCCGGTGTCCTCGTACCAAAAAGCGTTGCCGGTATAGACGATGCGTGTCTCGGTCCAGAGCGTCGTCGATGCGTCCCACGAGCCGTTGGCGGCGTTCCAACGCAGGTCCTGGTTGAGATCCTGGAAGAACTCGCCGGAGTCCTGGACGCCGTTGTCATTGGCGTCCACGAAAGGCTCGGGCAGATCGATGAAGGGCTCGCCCTGGTTGTAGGTGCCATCGCCGTTCTTGTCGATGAACCCTTCTTCTCCCGTCATCATGGCGATCACGCTGACGATGCCGTCGCGTGGGTTGTGCACGGGGGTGGGACCCGACGGATGACAGGCGTCAGCGAACGCGTACGAGTACTCGCCCGGCATCGGAAACACGTCGAGCGGTAGAACGCCGCCCACGGTGCCGACGGTTCCCGTTGCCTTACCCAGATCGGGGCTGGGAAACATGGGGGTGGTGGGAGGCGGGCCGACGATGCCCGCTTCGCTCTGGTACTTGACGGTGGTGGACACGCCGACCTCGTTGTTGAAGCGATCCCCGAGGGTCACGGTGCATTTGAACGGCGTATCCACGCGAGAGCGGATGCAGTCGGTGTCGACGAAGGCGGGCACATTGCGCGGCGTGCACTCGATGGAAACGTTGCGACCGCTGACTTTGGCGCCCACGATCGGCGAGGAGACGTCGATTCGTTTGGTCTGACCGCCCGCGGTGGCGGTGATGGTGACGATGGCCGCACCCTGCAGCGTGCCCGAAGACAAGCTGAGCTGCACTTGGCCTTTCTCGGTGACGCCGACGTCTTTCACGGTGCAGTCGAGCATCGAGCAGGTCGGCTGGTTGCCGATGGTGGAGCCGCTGAGCGGCTTGTGCTCGAAGTTCACCGTCAACCCATCCGGATAAGGCACGCCGTTGGGGGCCAAAATCTTGAAGGTGATTTGATTCGATTCGTTGAACCCGGACGACTTCACCCCCATGAGGTTGTGCTGCGTGCTGTAGGTGATGTCGGCGAGGGCGGGCATCTCGATGTTGATCTGCGCCGCGCTGTCGCGCCCGACCAGCCGGGCGGTGATGGTGGCCGTGCCCCCGCTGGCGTCGGAGACGAAGTTGGCTCTGGCCTTACCGAAGGCGTCGACGAGCACCGTGATGGCGGTCTTGTTGTTGTCCCACAGGCCCGGACCGGTAATGCTGAAGTCGATCGTCCCTCCGACGCGCGCGTCGACGCTGGCGGTGATCACATCCTGCGCTTTGCCGTCGGCGGGGAGGGTGGTGGTTGCGGCGGTCAAGATGACGGCGCAATTGCCGGCGTCGGTACAAAGTCCGGGCGTTCCGGTGTCGGCGCCCATGCCGGTTTCGTCCATGCCGTCGTCGGTCGCGTCGGGCGTTTGCGTGCTTGCGTCCGGTTTGGTGTTGGGGTTGTCGCCGACGAAGGGGGGAGTCTTGTCCGAGCTGCACCCTGTGGCGAAAGCCCAAATCATCGCGAAGAACAGGATGGATCGTAAGTTGGGCATGCTGTTTCGAGTGAACCACCCTCGTATCCGTCGGTCAAGAAATGCCCTTTTCTCCAGTTCTTCCGAGCCCACGCGCGACGCGGCTTCCGTCGCCAGCGCTGCTCGGCGTGGCGCTCTGACCATGCAGCTCGGGCGCTCTCTCGACGTGCGGGCTCTGCGTTCGTGACGTGCTGCGTCGTAACGGAGGACGCCGGAGCAGCGCATTTACTTGACGCGATTCGTGAGGCTGGCCTAAGCACGGTTCCCCGAACTGCGTGGCAGCCCGGTCCAATGACGAATTCGCAATCAGGTATGACGAAGACCTGACAGAGGTAGTGCTAAAGCAGGCGTCTTCGAGCCCATGTCCTCCCTCTCCATCGTTGGAACCGGTAGTTTTCTTCCTGGTCGAGCGTATACGAACCAAGATCTCGGCCGCGTCATGGAGACCACCGACGAGTGGATCCAGCAGCGGACCGGGATCTCCCAGCGCTACTATGCGCCGGAGGGGGTCGGCGCGTCGGACTTGGCGCTCGAAGCCTCGAAGCGCGCGCTCGAAGCCGCGCGCATGGCGCCCGAAGACCTCGACTACATCCTCTTCGCCACCATGACGCCGGACTTCATCTTGCCCGGATCGGCTCCTCTGCTCGGCGCCAAGCTCGGCGCGGTAGGGATCCCGGCGCTCGATATCCGTCAGCAATGCGCGGCCATGATCTACGCGCTGCAGCTCTGCGACGCCCTGCTCGCCTCCGGACACGTCTCGCGTATCCTCGTCGTGGGCGCGGAGGCGCACGCCGGCTTCATGCCCTGGACCGACTGGGATCGATTGGAGACGGGGCAGGGCCCTGCCCCCGCGCCGGAAGTCTGGAAGCGCGCCAATGACCACCGCGCGCTCGCCATTCTCTTCGGCGATGGCGCGGGCGCCATGGTGTTCGAACGCGATCCACGCCCGGAACGCGGACTCTTGGCCATCGATCTGCACGCCGACGGCAACTTCGTCACCAAGCTCCACATTCCGGCCGGCTTTCGCACGCGCCCTTTCATTTCGCAAAAGACGGTCGACGAGGATCTGTTCGTCCCGCGCATGGACGGCAAGGACCTCTTCAAACACGCCGTGACCAAGCTTCCCAAATCGGTCCAGCGCTGCTGCAAACGGGCCGGCGTCAAACTGGAGGACGTGGACCTCTTCGTCGCACATCAAGCCAACCAGCGCATCAACGAGGCGGTGCGCGAGGCGCTCGGCGTTGCCCCCGAGAAGGTGCCCACCAACATCGCGCGCGTCGGCAACACCTCGGCCGCGACGATCCCGATTCTCTACGACGAGATCGTGCGCGCCGGGCAGGTCAAGGAGGGGGCGCTCGTCTGTTTTCTCGCGCTCGGCGCGGGCATTCACTGGGGGAGCGCGCTCTTCCGGGTCTAGCTTCCTCCGGAGGTGCCCGTCCCCGGCAGGCGCATGACGAGCGAAGTGGGCCACTCCGCCGATTCGAGGACGTCGATCCTGCCGTCGTGCGCTTCGACCGCGCGCTTGCTGAAGTAAAGGCCGAGCCCTCCCGGCGGAGAGCGGTGCTGTCCCGACGGAGACTTTTCGAGGAGCTGCGCTTTTTCTTCGGCGGGCAAGGCGTGGCCGGTATTGGACACCGTGATTTCGACGCCGTCCCCGACGCGCGCCGACAGTTCGACGCGCCCCGACGACGGCGTGTGCCGGAGCGAGCTCTCCAGCAAGTTGGTGACGGCCCGGCGAAGGAGCGACGAATCACCGACCACCCGCACGTTCTCGTCGAGCGAGAGCGAGACCGACACGTTGCGTGCGACGGCTTCCCGCTCGTGGGCTTTGATGACCTGGGTGAGAAGGTCGGCCACGCGGATCGACTCGCGCTTCAGCGGCAAGACCGCCTGGTCGAGCATGCCCACCGTGAGCAGATCGTCGGCCATCTTTTGCAGTCGGGCGATGCCGTCCTGCGCATCGGCGAGGGCCTCCAGGTATTCCGGTTGACGTTCGCCCATGCGATCGATGACCCAGGCCAGGTTCACGTGCACGACGGCGATGGGGTTCTTCAAGTCGTGCACCAGCGTCTCCACGAACTTTCGCTGATCTTTGTACGTGTTCTGGAGCTCGCGCTTGCGAAGCTCGAGCTCGTCCCGCACCGCCTTGAGGCGCAGCAGCTGGCGCGCGCATACCGTCAAGCTGTTGGGGTCGAGCGGCTTCTCCAGCACTTCGTCGGCGCCCGAGCGTGGGCCGCGGACACGCAGGTCGGCGTCGCCGCGAGGGATCGTGAGCACGATGGGCAGATGACCGAGGCGCGGACGGCGCCGCAGCTCGATCACCACGTCGACGCCGCTCCGATCGCTGAGTCGCGCGTCGACGACGGCGAGATCGAGGGGATCGCCGTCGGCGAGGTCGAGCGCCTCTTGGCCCGTCAGCGCCCAAACGAAGGCGCACCCCTGCGCGGCGAGCTGGGATTGAACGGCTGCCAGCCCTTCGACCTCGCTATCGACCACCAGCACCCGATACGCCATCTACGGCCCCTCCCCCTTGCATCGAACGACAGGAGATAATGAGTGTAGATGCATTGCGAGCGCATAGACTAAAAAGGTGCTCCCTTCTGCCGATTGGGGGTCTTTTGCCACAATCGGAGCCGGCAGAAACTGCGGAATCGAACAAAAGAGGCTACCGCGGTCACCCGAGGGCTCGTCAGCCCCCCGCCGCGGCGGAGCCGCTCACTGGGCCGTAAAGGCCCAGAACGCGAGCAATGCCGACGACACGCAGAGCACGATGCCACTCGAGATGTGGATCGACACGAAGAGACGGCGCTGCTGGGCGCCCGTGCTTTTCGAAATCCGCGCCCCGACATAGGCATTCGTGATCGAGGCGAGCAGGGCGACAATGGCGAGAATGCGGATGACGAACATCGAAGGTCAACTCGACGCCGACGTATATCGCCCGATCGCGCGGGTAAAGACGAACCTTCCCGTCAGCGCGAAAACGAGCGCGCCGCCGATGCCGAGCCAGGCCCGGGCCGGTTCCAGCCGCCCCAACAAAGCCTCGGCCGGGTAAGTGGTCATGAGGGCGATGGGAACGACGAACGTGAAAAAGAGCCGTACGGCGCCTTTGAAGATGCTGACCGGCCAGCGACCGAAATCGAAAAGAGAGCTCATGAGATAGGAAAGGTTGTCGAGGCGCACGACCCAGAATGCGGCCGCGATCGCTGCGATCCACATCGAATAAAGCACGGTGACTGCGACGGCCAGGAGCAGGGTCGACACGGCAATGGCCGCGAGACTAGGGGCTGTCCCCATGAGACGAAAGGTCCACACCAGAATGCCCACTCCAGCGAACAGGTCGATGGCGCGCCAGGGCTCGAACCGGGCCGTGGAGACGAGGAACTGGGCGTCGGCGGGCTTCATGAGCACGAAGTCCAGCGTTCCCTTGCGAATGTGCTCCACGACGAGAACGAGCGAAGGGTTGACGGCACCGTCCAGGATCCCCTTCAGCATGGTGAACCAGCCAACGACGACCAGCGCCTGTTCGTAGGTCCACCCCGCCACGGCGGGTCGATTGTGAAGCGCGACGTAGAGGGGCACCAATCCAAGTACCGTCCACACCAGGGAGAGCCCCCCCTGGGTCAGGAAATCCCAGCGATACTGAGCCCCGAGCGCGATCGACATGCGAAGCTGCAGGAGAAGGAGTCGCAGGTAGCGGCGCATCGGTCATCCACCGAAAGCGCCGAATCGGCGTACACCGGAGCGCCACAGCGCGAGCGCCATCGCCGCCGACCCGCAGCCATAGGCGAGCTGGATGACGAGGCCCCGCGCGATGGCCGCGTCGCTGCTCATGCCGATCAGGATCTCCACCGGAAAACCGAGCGTGTAGCGAAAGGGGAGAACCTCGGCCACGCCGCGGACCCAGCTCGGAAAGAGCTCGAGCGGAACCAAGTACCCGGAGAGAATCATGAAGCACGCGATCCAGATGTCGAAAATGGACGCCGAGCTTTCCATGAAAAAGCTGAGGCAGCCGATGATGACCATGACGAAGAAGGTGATGAACCAAGCGCCGAACAGCGAAAGGAAAAGCGCCACCACCCGGTGAGGCTCATGGGGCAAGGCGGTCCCGCCGCTCGTGATCCCGATCAGCGCCAGCGGCGCTGCGAAAAGGGCGCGCAGGGGGATGGCGGCGATGTTGTCGGCCGAATAGACGACGAGCGGGTGAATCGGCTTGAGCAGGCGGCTCGTTAGAGTCCCACTCTTGATCTCCTGGATGAGCTCCCAGACGACCCACGCTCCGCACAGCTGACGCACCACGATGGTGGCCAGGAAATAGGCGACGAAGCTCTTTTGATCGAACCGGCCCACCGGCACGCTTTCGGCGACGGCCGACCAGAGGGCCAGGCTGACGAAAGGCATCGTCATGGTCAGCATCCAGACCAGCATCTCGGTGCGATAGGCCACCGCGTTGGCGAAACCGATCCGCAACAGCGTGGGATAGGCGGAAAGTATCCTCATGCCGATTCCGCGGCCGACTGGGCGAAGAGCTCGCGCAGGACCTCCTCGAGCGGCGGGTCTTCGATGGTCAGATCGGAGAGCTCGGGATCGAGCAGCAGGTTGGCGACGGCTTCGCGCAGATCGGGCCGCGCCACCCGGACCACCGCCTTGGCGTCGTCGCACTCGGTGACGGTTCCGATCCGCTCGAGCGCCGCGCGATCGGGGCGATGTGCGTAGCGCAGCACGATGGCCTTGTCGGGGCGGATCTTCTCCACCAGCTTGCCGAGCGCGCCGTCGTAACGGAGGCGCCCTTTGTCGATGACGATGACGCGCGGACACAGCGCGGCGACATCGTCCATGTAGTGCGACGTGAGCAGCGTGGTCGCCCCCGTGCGCTCGTTGTAGGCGCGGATGAAATCGCGCACCGCCAACTGCATGGAGACGTCGAGCCCGATGGTCGGCTCGTCGAGAAAAAGGACGTCCGGCCGGTGCAAGAGCGCCGCGGCGAGCTCGCATTTCATCCGTTCCCCGAGGGAGAGCTGCCGTGTCGGTTTTTCGGCGATGGCGCTGATTCCGAGCAGCTCGTCGAGCTCCTTCAGGGTGGCGTCGAACGAGGCGCGCGACAGGTCGTAGATGGCGCGATTTTGCGAAAACGTATCCACCGGCGGCAGGTCCCAGATCAGCTGCTGCTTTTGCCCCATCACCAGCGTGATGCGCTTCAAAAAGCGATGTTCGCGCAAGCGCGGTTCGTGTCCCGCCACCACCACGCGCCCCGCCGTGGGATGCAGGAGACCGGCCAAGATCTTGAGCGTCGTCGTCTTGCCCGCGCCGTTGGGACCGAGGAATCCGACGCGTTCGCCCGGCTCGATGGTGAAAGAGAGATCGCGCACGGCGGGCACGGTTTCGTAGGTGCGGTGAAAAATGGAGCGCACCGTGTTGAGCATCCCGCTCTTGCGCCGGTGAACGCGGTAGTCCTTGTGCAGCCCGGCTACCTCGATTCCCTGGTCGCCGCGGCTCATGCGGGTGAGACGCAGCGGAAACCGAGGTTCGAAAATCGCGCGGTCGTCGGATAACCGTTGCGACCGAGGCAGCTCACGCTCCACTGCAGCGTGTTCCACGCGCCTCCGCAGGTCGTGCGTCGGGGCGGGGCACCCGAGAGATCCGGGGCCCGCTCGTCGTCATCGGCGCTGCCGCCCCAGCCGACGAACGGATCCGAGCACCACTGCCAGACGCAGCCCACGAGGTCGCGCACGCCGTAGGGACTTTGCCCCTTGGGGAACACGCCGATGGGAACCGTGCTGCGCGGTCCGACGCCGCGCATGCCGCACGCGTCGTCGCGCCAAGCATTCCCCCACGGGTACTTGCGGCCGTCCACGCCCCGGGCGGCCTTCTCCCACTCGGCTTCCGTCGGCAGGCGCCCGCCGCCAAAGGCAGCGTACGCCTCGGCTTCGTAGAAGCTCACCCCGACCACGGGGTGGTTCGGAAAGAGGTACGCTTGCCACTCGTCCTCGCCCCAGAAGCGAGGCCTCTCGATCGCGCCCTCTTTTCGCCAATCCCACCCTTCGGCGGTCCAAAAGCGGCGATCCCCGTAGCCCCCGGATTCGATGAAGGCCGCGTACGCGGCGACGGTAACGGGATAACGATCGATGCCGTAGGCAGCGAGCGGCACTTGGCGTGCCGGATCGCCCATGGCGAACGCGCCGCCAGGGATGATCACGCGATCGGACGCTCTCGCGCGGGGATCCCCTTCGGCGGCGAGCGCATGCGCGGCGTCGATACGTTGCTCGAGCGCGACGTCAGCGCTCTCGATCCTCGCGAGGAGATCTGTAACCGGCGGCATGGTGACGACGGGACGGGGGCTCCCGGCGCTTCCGGATTACCACGACCAGCTCGGAACACCGAGCCGCTCGAACCATGCGCGACCGGGCCGGAACACCGAGCCGGTCGAACCGAGTGCGACCGGCCCGGCGAGCGGGCACCGACGGATGCGAAACGTTCGACCCGCGATGCCCTCAGCGACCGGCGATGCCGTCAGTGAAAGGGAGGCGATTCAGCGGACTGCGAATGCCCCTCCTTCTCGTCAGGCGGGGCGTCCGAGGAACGGAGCGCCTGCCGTCGGTGTCCCCCCTCGCGGCCAATCTCGGCCATGTGGGCGCGATCGCCGCTCACCGACTGACCTCCTTCGCGACCGATCTCCGCCATGTGCTGACGATCTTCGCTGACGGCTGCACCGCCCTTTCTGCCGATGCGAGCCATGTGCGCGCGGTCGCCGCTGACGGCTTCGCCTCCTTTGCGACCGATACGGGCCATGTGCATGCGGTCTCGGCTTACTGCTTGCCCCCCTTTGCGACCCGCCTCTCGAGCCTGCTCCGGCGTAAACTCGTGAGCTCGACCTTTGATATGGGCGGCTTTTCCCCCCTTGCTGGCGATTTGGCGTTGCCTCTCCTGCGCCATCGAGGCGAAACCACGCCTCGTACCTTCCGTCATGATGCCTCCTGATTCGATGTTCCGATACGCGAGACGGGAAGAAGTCCCGGGTTGGTTACCTCGTGCCGTCTCGTGTCGTTGCTGTTGCTGTTGCTCGACTGTTGGTGGAACACCTGGGGCCGAGCTCATGTTCCGTGAAATCCACGAAAAGAATGGTGTGCATTCAAAACAACAGCGCAACGTGGTGTTCGCACGTCATGGACGGGACGAGCACGAATCCGACCATCCAGCCGCGGCGCGATCCGCGAGACAGAAAGCGCGGCATTCCTGGTAGGTTAAGGGGCTCATGTGTTGGCCTTCGCGGTTACGGTGGTTTGGACCCTCCGGAATCACGTTGGTGGTTCTCCTCCTTTCGTTCGGGGCTGTCGCAGGCTGTCGTAGCAAACAAGACGCAGCCGATGCGGCGCCGCCCCCGCATCTCGGTGTCGAGGCGGCGAAGGAGAGTGAGCGCGCCAAAGACGAGCTGTGGCATCGCGCGCTCGAGGGGGACCCCGTCGATCTAGCGCGGCTCGCCGACCGCGAAGGCGCCGGAGGGCTCTTGGAGGGTCTCGAAGAAGGAGGACCGATAGGGCTGGTCGCGCTGGCTGCGCTTCCCTTGGCCGATGACGCCGATGCGGCGTACCAGCGGCTCGGGGAAATCGTGCGACAGCTCGACCCGGCGGCGACCGGGCCCGTCGTGCAAGCCATTGTCGACATGGCGGCGCGACCTCGCCATCAGACCGAGCCCCTCGACCCCCCCGGACTTCGCGCGTGCGCGGAGGCGCTCCTGACCCTGGCGGAGCGCAAGAGCCTCACCAAAAGCGTCCGCGCGCCCGCCATTTCGGCGCTTCGCCTGCTCGTCGAAAGGGGCGCCGTCAGCGCGGCAGCGATCCCGACCGATCTCGATCCGAAGTAGAACGGCAAACTGAGTTAGGATGGGCTCATGTCGCCCAGGTTTCGGTGCAGCGGCGCCTGATGAGCTCGAGCCCCTACGACAACGAGTCCTTCTTCCATCAGCTGCTTCAGAAGGCGGTGACGGCCGGGGCCAGCGACGTTCATATCAAGGTGGGGCAACCCCCGGGCGCCCGCGTTCGCGGCGACATGGTCTATTTCCGCGTCGATCGCATCATGCCCGCCGATTCGGAAGCGGTGGTGCGACACCTCCTGAAGGGACTGAATCCGCCGCGCAATCTCGATGAGGTACGCGAGGTCGATACCGCGTACGCGGTGGCGAACCTCGGACGTTTCCGGGTCAACGTCTATCGCCAGCGCGGCAGTTTTGCAGCCGTCATGCGCAGGATCCCCAGGGAGATCCCCACCCTCGAAGAGCTCGGCGTGGCGGTCGCGTGCCGCGAGCTGGCCGAGAAACCGAGAGGACTCGTGCTCGTCGTCGGTGCCGCCGGCAACGGCAAGAGCTCGACGCTCGCTGCGATGATCGGCCATTTGAACCGGTCGCAGCCGCTGCACATCGTGACCATCGAGGACCCCATCGAGTTTCTGCATATCGACGCAAAAAGCTCGGTGAGTCAGCGCGAGGTGGGGCTCGATACGGCGACATTCGCCTCGGCGCTGCGCGCGGCGCTGCGGCAGGACCCCGACGTCGTGCAGCTCGGCGAGGTCCGTGACGGCGAGACGATGGAGATCGCGCTGATGGCAGCCGAGACCGGCCACCTCGTGCTCTCCACGCTGCACACCCCCGACGTGTATCGAACGGTGCAAAGAATGCTGGCCCTTTCGACCGGAGATCCGAAAGAGGGGCGCGAACGCATCGCCGATGTGCTGCAAGGGATCGTCGCGCAGCGCCTCGTTCCCCGGAAAGACGAGCAAGGGCTCGTTCTCGTGTCGGAGGTGCTCATCGTCACCGGCACCGTGCGCGAAGCGCTCAAGCGCCCCGAATCGAACCCTCCTCTCAAAGAGCTCATCGAAAAAGGGACGCACCCCTACGGCATGCAAACCTTCGAAATGCATCTCAAGCACCTTCTGGCTCAAGGCGTCATCGATATCGAAGCGGCGCGCGCCGCGGTCGGATTCTGACGCGGAGGCCACGGCGCGAGTCGAAGAGGTGGTGTTCGGCGGGGGCAAAGTGAGCTAGAACCCGGTCGCCATGGGCGTCCGGCACGATTTCACGTTAGAAGAGGTACGAAAGCTTCACGATCTTCCGCTCTTCGAGCTCATCGATCGGGCGCGCGCCGCGCATCTCGCGCACCACGCTGCCGGCTCGGTCCAGCTTTGCACGCTGCTCAGCGTCAAGACCGGCGGCTGTCCCGAGGATTGCGCCTATTGCCCCCAATCGGCCCATTACGAAACGCCCGTTTCCGGCGAGAAGATGCTGTCCGTCGAAGAGGTCATCGACGCAGCGGGACGCGCGCGTGCCGCCGGCGCCACTCGTTTCTGCATGGGGGCCGCGTGGCGCGAGGTGAAGGACGGTCCTGCCTTCGAGCGCGTGCTTTCCATGGTGCGCGGCGTGAAAGGGCTCGGGCTCGAAGCATGCTGCACCCTCGGCATGCTCACGGAGGAGCAGGCGCGCCGTCTCAAAGAGGCCGGCCTCGACGCCTATAACCACAACATCGATACCTCCCGCGAGCATTACCGGTCGATCATCTCGACCCGATCGTATGACGATCGTCTGCGCACGCTGCGCGCCGTGCGCGAGGCGGGCATCACCGTCTGCACCGGGGGCATCATCGGGATGGGCGAATCGATCGATGATCGGTGCCGCATGTTGGTCGAGCTAGCGACGCTCGATCCGCACCCCGAGAGCGTTCCCATCAACGCCCTGGTGCGGGTGGAGGGGACGCCGTTGGCGGCGCTCGACCCCATCGACCCCCTCGACTTGGTGCGCATGATTGCCTGCGCGCGCCTCCTCATGCCAAAGACGATGGTACGCCTTTCGGCGGGGCGCGCGGAGATCCCGCGCGAAGCGCAGCTCATGTGCCTCTACGCGGGGGCCAACTCCATCTTTTACGGCGAAAAACTCCTCACCACGCCAAATCCCGACGTGGATGAGGACGCCTCGCTGCTGCGCGAGGCGGGCCTCGTCGCCTTACCCCCGGTCGCCTGAGGGACGCGTGACGGATCCCATGGCGCGTTGACAACGCTGCGCTAGCCTGGTCTAAACGAAAAGTCGCTAGGGGTGCCTGCGGTAGGGCTGAGAGCGCCGTGAAAATCGGCCGACCCTTCGAACCTGAACCGGGTCATGCCGGCGGAGGGAAGCGGCGGCCCCGGCTCGGTGCCTCCCTTCTTCCGCGATGGAGAAGAAGATGAGCGGGACCTCGAAGAACATTGCCGGCGTCGACGAAGCACGTCTTCGCGCCATCACCACGGGGCCGATGCCCGCCTCACGCAAGATCTACGCGTCCGGATCGATTCATTCGTTCCTGCGCGTGCCCATGCGCGAAATCGCCCAGACGCCAACGCGCGCGCCTTTCGCCGGGGAGGGCGCCACCGAGACGCCCAATCCCCCCATTTGCGTTTACGACACGAGCGGCCCCTATACGGACCCCGACGTCACCCTCGACCCGCGCCAAGGGCTTCCCACGCCGCGCCTCGAGTGGGTGAGGCGCCGCGAAGACGTCGAAGAGCTCGCCACGACGAGCTCGAGCTATGGTCGCGCGCGCCGAGCCGATGCCAAGCTCGCCGGTTTGCAGTTTCATCTGACCCGCAAGCCGCTCGTTGCCAAGAGCGGCGCCAATGTGACGCAGCTGCACTACGCGAGGCGCGGCGTCGTCACGCCGGAAATGGAGTTCATCGCCATCCGGGAAAACCAGCGGGTGGCTGCGGGGCTCGGCTTCCAGCACGAAGGGGTGACGTGGGGCGCCACGATTCCGCGCGTCATCACCCCCGAGTTCGTCCGCGAGGAGGTCGCCCGCGGCCGCGCCATCATTCCCGCCAACATCAACCACCCCGAGCTCGAGCCGATGATCATCGGCCGTAATTTCCTCGTGAAGATCAACGCCAACATCGGAAACTCCGCGGTCACGTCCTCCATCGAAGAGGAGGTCGAAAAGATGGTGTGGGCCATCCGCTGGGGCGCCGACACGGTGATGGATCTTTCCACTGGAAAGAATATCCACGAGACCCGCGAATGGATCGTGCGCAACAGCCCGGTGCCCATCGGTACCGTCCCCATTTACCAGGCGCTCGAGAAGGTGGGGGGCAAAGCCGAGGAGCTCACGTGGGAGATTTTCCGTGACACGCTCATCGAGCAGGCCGAGCAAGGGGTCGACTACTTCACGATCCACGCCGGGGTGCGTCTGGCGTTCGTCCCGCTCACCGCGCGGCGCGTGACGGGCATCGTTTCGCGCGGGGGGTCGATCCTCGCCAAATGGTGCCTGGCGCACCACGAGGAGAACTTCCTCTATACGCATTTCGAAGAGATCTGCGCGATCATGAAGGCCTACGACGTCAGTTTCAGCTTGGGGGACGGCCTTCGCCCGGGCTCGATTGCCGATGCCAACGACGAGGCTCAGTTCGCCGAATTGCATACGCTCGGCGAGCTCACGAAGGTCGCTTGGAAGCACGACGTGCAAACGATGATCGAGGGTCCGGGGCACGTTCCCATGCATCTCATCCGCGAGAACATGCAAAAGCAGCTCGAAGTCTGCCACGAGGCGCCGTTCTATACGCTCGGCCCGCTCACGACCGACATCGCCCCCGGCTACGATCACTTCACGAGCGGGATCGGTGCCGCCCTCATCGGCTGGTTCGGGTGCGCCATGCTCTGCTACGTGACGCCCAAAGAGCATCTCGGTCTGCCCGATCGCGACGACGTGCGGGAAGGCGTGATCACCTACAAGATCGCTGCGCACGCCGCCGATCTCGCCAAAGGACACCCGGGGGCACAGGCGCGCGACAACGCCTTGTCGAAGGCGCGTTTCGAGTTCCGGTGGGAGGACCAGTTCAACCTGGGGCTCGACCCCGAACGCGCGCGCGCCTTCCATGATCAGACGCTGCCCGCCGAAGGGGCCAAGGTTTCCCACTTTTGCTCCATGTGCGGGCCGCACTTCTGCTCGATGCGCATTACCCAGGACGTGCGCGAATACGCTGCTTCGCACGGTCTGTCCGGCGAAGATGGGCTCAAGAAAGGACTCGAGGAAAAGGCGCTCGAATTTCGCGAGAAGGGGTCCGAGATTTATCGGTAGCGTCCCTCGTTCCCCAACAGCTGAAAAATGAAGTAGAGTTGCGCCTTACGATGCCTCCTACCGTTACGCTGATTCGCGGCGATGGAATCGGGCCCGAGGTCATGGACGCTGCGGTACGCGCCGTCGAAGCGACCAGCGCGTCGGTGACGTGGGAATCGATGGACGCGGGTGCCGGCGCCATCCCGAAACACGGCGCCCCACTGCCCGAGGCGACACTGGCGTCGATCCGCACGCACCGCGTGTGCTTCAAAGGGCCACTCGCCACGCCCGTCGGTGGCGGTTACCGCAGCATCAATGTCGAGCTTCGCCAGGAATTCGAGCTCTACGCCAACTTGCGGCCGGTGCGATCCTTTCTCGGACTCGTCACGCGTTACGACAAGGTCGATCTCGCGGTCGTGCGCGAAAATACGCAGGGCGAATACTCGGGGATCGAGCACTTCATCGACCCTACCAAGAACGCTGCGGAAGCCATCTCGATCATCACCCGCTTCGGATGCGATCGCATCGTCCGCTTTGCTTTCGAGTACGCGCGCGCCCACGGGCGAAAACGCGTGACCCTCGTGCACAAGGCAAACATTCTCAAGATGACCTCGGGACTCTTCCTGCAGGTGGGGCGCGAGATCGCCCAGTCTTACACCGACGTGAAGTTCGACGACATCATCGTCGACAACTGCGCCATGCAGCTCGTGCGCGATCCGACGCGGTTCGACGTCATCGTCACCACCAACCTCTTCGGTGACATCCTGAGCGATCTGACGGCGGGGCTGGTGGGTGGGCTCGGTCTCGCCCCGGGGGCCAACATCGGCGACAACGCCGCTATCTACGAGGCGGTGCACGGAACGGCGCCCGACATCGCGGGCAAGGGGATTGCCAACCCCATCGCCGCCATGATGGCCGGCGCGATGATGCTCGGGCGCATCGGCCAGAAGGAGCGGGGTGTACGGCTCGAAGCCGCCGTGCGCAGCGCGATCGCCAAAGGGAAGGACCTCACGCCGGACCTCGGCGGCGCGGGAACGACGCGAACCTTCACCGACCGGGTGATCGCCGAGATCGAAGCGAACCCGGCGCCGGCGCTCTAGTCGACGTACGAGCTCGAACGACTGACGAAACCGACTGCATCCTCGCGAGAGGGTGCAGTCGGTTTTTCGTGCGTAGGTCAGCCGGGCGGCGTTACCGCGTCCGGGATGCCTGCCTCGTTGGACACGCAATTGCCGGCCATGCAGGTCTCATTCATGTCGCAGACCGTCATGCAGTTGCCGCAATGGGCGTTGTCGGTCTCTGTGTTGTAACAACCGCTCGTGACCGAGCCGTCGCCGCCGCGACCGCCACCCGTCGTACAGAGTGTCTGCCCGGTGGGGCAACCGCACTGGTGGGTGGTCAGGTTGCAGGTGGTGGTTGGGCCGGCGTCCGGGCCCATGCAATGCGCGTCGGTCATGCACCGCACGCAGGTATTGTTCGCGGCGTTGCAGTGCAGGTTCACGCCGGTGACGCATGTCGTGTCGTCGACGCAGGCCACGCACGTATTCGTGGTCATGGTTAGACATACGGTCTGGTTCATGCCACCGCCGCCGCCTCGCGCATCGGGCATGCAGCTGCCGTTGTCCACGCACTCCACGCAATATCCGGCCGCCACTTTGCAAAACGGCAGCATGCCCATGCATTGCGTGTCCATCGAGCAAGCCGCGACGCAGGTATGCGTGTTCAGGTTGCACGCGGTGCCGCCGTCGCCGCAGTTGGCGTTCGACAAACATCGCACGCACGTGTTGGAGGCGGGATTACAGTACGGCGTGGCACCGCCACAATCGGCGCTCGATCCGCACTGCACGCACGTGTGCGCCGGGCTGCATACGGGCAGGTTCATCGGACAGTTGTTGGCCGAGAGGCACTGCACGCAGAAACGGCTCGCCGGGTCGCAATAGGGCGTGGGGGGACTGCATTGCGTGTCCATCGTACAGGCCGTACGGGGCGCGTCGGTGCTTGCGTCGATCGTGCCGCCCGATGAGCCGGCTGATCCGTCCACCATGCCGCCAGCGCCGCCGGTTCCCGCTGTGCCGCCGCCGGTTCCACCCTTCCCAGCGGTTCCGCCACCGGTGCCTGCGGCGCCACCAGTCCCACTGGTGCCCGCTCCGCCTTTGCCAGCGGCGCCGGCCACTCCTCCCTTGCCAGCGGTTCCGGTCGCCCCGGAGGCGCCGCCGCTCGTTCCGGCGTCGCTGCCAGCGCCACCTCCTGTGCTACCGCCGCTTCCGCCGGCCGTGCCCGCCCCGCCGGTCCCGCCGGTTGCGCCGCCGCCGGTCGGGTCCGTATCATCGCCGCCGCAGTCGATCAGTCCGATGACACCTGCGAGGGCAACGACTGCAATGGTTGCTCGCGTGGAGGAATATCGCCTCATTTAAGCCTCCTCTGTTAGTTGAAAGACTTTTGCCACAATGCGATTGAGATAGCAAGACTCGCTCAGCTCACAATCGCTCGTCTTTCAAGCGAAAGTTCGATCTCGGTCTCGCCGCGCCTTGCCCCGCCCGACCGCGCACGAGCGCGAATAGGACGCCAGTTCCGCTCCAAAAGCAATCTTTCTGCGAGATCATAAAATCGTCGGGTCAACGTGTCGTCGGCACCACGCTCGCTGGTGAGATGAAGCGCGCGACCGCCGACGCAACCATGCGTGTGATGGTGATCCGACGAACGAGTGCACCGCCGCGACGTACATCGGCCTGCCAGGAGAAGTCGATTTTGTGATCGCGCAGCTCCCTGGGTAGCGCGTCGAAGCGATTGTCGGAGACGTACAGAACGACCGGCGCGCGTTGCCACGTCGAAGCCGGGAGCCAGCCAGCGAAGTCGTCGGGCGTGTCAGCATGACAGCCGACGAGTACGCCTGGGGGGAGGGCGGCGTGGAGCTGTGCGCATACGGTCCAGTGAGGGCCCACGACGATCGCCGGAGGGAGATCGGGATCGGCCGACTCGATCAGGGCCTTTCGTACGACAGGGAGGCCTGCTTCCCACGCGTAGAGGTCGTTGGCGAGATCGAAGCGAGCGGCGTAGCCCGTTCCCAGGAGCCGCGGGCCAATCGGAAAGAGCACCCAGACGTGCACGAGCGCGATGGCGATGGCGCCCGTCACGACCGCGCTTCGCGCGAGGCCCGTGCCCACGAGCCGTTCGTCGCGCGCTCGCCGCGCGAGATGGAGGGGGAGCGCGAGGTAGAGCGGTGCCACCCAGTGGGGCTCGGCGACGCGCGAGACGCAACACAAGAGGACGAGCGGCAGGCTCGCCACCGTGACCGACCAGAGCAGTCGCGACGCCACGTCTTGGTTTCTGCAGCGATGGAGGTCGCGTGCCACCAAAAAAGCTCCGATGAAGAGGGGCGGTGTGACGTAGACGAGCTGTCCCCCGAGGAGGGCCCCCACGTTGCGTAGCGACAAGCCCGCGTCTTTTTGCGTGTCGATCAGCCGGTGCCGTAGCATCGGAAAGCCGCGCGCCATCTCGTCGAGGATCACGGGCGAGATCACGACCAGAGCGACGGCGAGGCCGGCCCACGGCGCCAGCGTGCGCCGATGTGCACGCGCCTGCGGCGATGCCCAACCCCAAGCGAGTCCCGCGAGAAGCAGCACGCCCGTCACTTTGGCGTCGCAGGCGAGTCCCGCGGTCAGACCACTGGCGAGCGCGCCCCCGAGCGCTTGCACGGAGCCGACCCCTGCCGAGAGCGCCCAGAGGCTGCTTCCGACGCTTGCGTACCAGAGCAGGCTCAGGAGCAGGTCGGGCGTGAGGCCGAAAAGCCCTACGCTGATCTCAGGTGCCAAGAGGAGGGCGACGGCCGCCAAGGCGCACGTGGTCCGCGATGCGCCTGCGGCGAGTGCGGCGAGCGCCGCGACCCAGGGCACCGCGGTCGCGAGCCAGGCCGTCAGATGGTGAGCCGCGAAGGGTGATGGTGCCGAGCCCCCGCCGATGAGGCGGGCGACGAGGCCGATGAGCCCAGGGTGATCGACGTACACCGGCTGCGGGTGCCGCGCGTAACACGCGTAAAGTGCCTCCGCGTCGCCAAAGCCGACGTGCTGGGCGGCATAAAGGCGCACCGCGAGCAGGACGATGCTGCCGGCGAGCGCGCCGATCAGCGGAGCGCGGTTCACGGCGGAAGGCTCGCGCCGGGCGCGTGGAGCGCCGCCCGTGTCATGGCCCTCGGCTCGCCCGATGGCGCGCGCGAGCCGAGCGGAAGCCACCCGGACAAGAGGCTTGCCACGCGCTCGGCCGACGTCTCCCCGGTGGGCACCGCGAGCGGATCATCCGGCGAAGGTCGCTGCCAGGAAAGGCGCGCGCGCAGCTCGTGGGCAAAAGGTTCGAAGGTCGATCGACGTTCCAGCACCGTGCCAAGCGCCCGCGCCATTCGTCGCGGTTCGACGTCGCGGTCCAAGAGCTCCGGATAGACCCCCGAGCCGAGCACGATGTTCGGCAACGCCACGAACGGCGTCCTTACGATGCGGCGGGCGATGGCCGCGGTGAGCGGCGACAGACGATAGACGACCACAGGGGGTGCCCCTGCCAACGCGCACTCGAGGGTCGCCGTGCCGGACGCGGTGAGCGCGGCGTCGAAAGCTCCCAGGTAGGCGGCCGTCCCCGCGTCCGCGTCGACATCGACGCTGCGAACGCCACCTTCGCCGCCTTTTGCCGCGAGCCAGCGGCGGGTTTTGATATCCAGCGAAGCGGCGACCAAGAGCCGCGCCTCGACGCCCATTCCGGCGCTGTCGAGCTCTTTCAACGCGGCGAGCATGGGGACCGTGTGCCGTCGCACTTCGTGCGGCCGGCTGCCCGGGAGGATGGCGACGCTGGGGCGGAGCGTCGACAGGCCGAGCCGCGCGCGCGCCGTGGCTCGGTCGACGGCAGGGGCATCGAGCACGGGGTGCCCCACGTAATGGGCATCGACCCCCTGTGCCCGCCAAAGCGGCGCTTCGAACGGCAGGATCACCGCCAAGCGATCGAGCGCGCGTGCGACCTGCTCCATTCGACGTGGCCGCCAAGCCCACACCTGAGGTGCCACGCACCAGAGCACGGGAACGCCGCGGGCTTTGAGGAGCGCGCCCATCCGTAGATTGAACTCGGTGTAGTCGACGAGCACGGCGGCTTCGGGCCGCGCATCGCGCGCGGCCCGAACGACGCGCCAGAACGCGGTGGCCACCGCGGGCAGTCGCGCCGCTACTTCGGTGAGGCCCATGGCGGCCGAGCGGCGCAGATCGGCCACCAGCTCGACCCCCGCCGCTCGGCATGCGGGGCCCCCCATGCCGATGCAGTGTACGCCGACCCCGTGCAGCGTCCGCGCGATGCGAGCCGCCATCCTGTCGCCCGATGCCTCGCCGGCGACGAGCAGCACCGACGGCGACGAACGCGGAACGCCGGGCCCGGTCGCGTCAGTCACGCTTCGATCTCCGCCTCGACCGGCGCGGGGACGGGGAGATCACCTTCGAGGAGGGCCTGCAAGATCGCACCATGGCGGGCGAAGCGTCTCGCGCCGATGCCTCGGACCTCCGCGATGGCGCGCGGCTCGATGTCGTCCAGTCCGATCAACTCGGTCAAACAATGGCCGGGTAAGACCACCTGCTCATCGAGGCCGCTCGCCGTTGCTTCCGCGCGCCGCCAGGCGCTCAGGCGTTTCTCCCGCGCCCGCCGCGCGGCCATCGTCGCCCGGTCGAGACGTGCCTCGACGGTCCGATCGCTGGCCGGCACCGCCCCATCGGCGAGTCCGGCCGCAATGGCCACGACCAGGCGCTCTCCGGAGTCGGCGAGTCGCGGCGAAATGCCCCGCTTGACGCCCCGGAGCTCGTCCATGTTGAGCGGCTTGCGTTGGGCCAAGACGAGCAGCGTCTCGTTGCTCGCCACCTTGAAAGGAGGGACGTCCCAGAGCTCGGCCATGGCTTCCCGCTCCATGACGAGACGGCGAAGGACGGCGAGACTGGGTGCGTCGAGCGCGTCGACCCCCTTGATGCGCAGGTACGCTGGGCGTTTCTCACGCGGTGGCGCCAGCGCCGACTCACGCTTGAAAGTGCATTCGACGAGCACCTCTTCTTCGATGTCGCGCGCGTGGGCCTCCAGCGTGAGCTTGTCGTAGAGCGCGGCCAAATGACGAACGTCGGAGGCGAGGTACGCAAGCTCGGCGGGCCGGAGCGGTCGCCGGCTCCAGTCGTGCTGCTGCAGGTCTTTCGGAACGACGATGCCGAGCTCCGACGACAAGAGCGAGGCCAAACCGGTCGCCTTGCGTCCGAGCATGCGCGCCAGCACCGACGTGTCACGAACGTTGTCGAGCTCGACGCCTGCCTCGGCCAAGAGCTTCACGTCGAAGGTGAAGTCGTGGAGCACCTTGATCGGTCCGGCTCGGTCGAACACCGCGCCAAGGGGCGACGGATCGACGGCCAGTGTGTCGACGACGACGATCCGGGTCTCGTCGCCCTCTTGCCACGCGAGCTGGACGGTGCAGAGTCGCGCTCGGTAGGCAAAGAGGCCATTTCCCTCCGCATCGATAGCGACCATCGGAGCGGCGCCGGCCGCCGTCACGACGCGCGCAAGCTCGTCACGCGTCGTCACGACGGTCGCACCTTGCTCGGGGCGCGTCTCGCCTTCGCTCGTCATCGAAAATCCAATCGCCATCCGCCGCGAACGAGCGAAGACAGGTCAGGGAGCATGCGCGCGCCGCTCGGCGGCAACGAGCTGGGCGACCTCGTCGAGGGTATGTCCCACCAGAACGAGGCGCGCCGACCGCTGCGCCGCGCCCGAAGTGACGGTCCTGGGCAAAAGATGACCGGCCTCCGACGGCAAACGAACGCGCGCCGCGCCGATCTCGGGTCGCGCGTCGAGGGGATATTGCCCTTGGGCCATCCCGACGACGACGTGCGTACCGTCGGTGCGGCCACGCAAGAAGAGGAGCAACGGCTGCGAAAGGCGCAGGACGGCTTCGCCGGCGACCTGCTGGCCGATGTCGTCGACCTCCCCACCCAAGGTGCGGACCCAGACCTCCGCTTGGGGCGCCCCATCGAGCAAGCGGTCGACCCGCACCCGCGTATAGGTCACGATCCGACGTCCGTGGGTGCTGGCATCTCCTTCCCAGAGCGAGCGGCTGTCGAGGGGCGTTCCGGCGACGACCAGGGTCGAGGTACCCACCAGATCGGCCATGCCGAGCTCGATGGACGTGGCGGCCCCGGCGTCCCGAGGCGCCAGACTTATTGAAACGGCGAGGGGCGCTCCCCCGAGAACGAGCAGGGTGGCACACATGGCCGATCGGGACAGCACGGGGTCAAAACTAGCACACCCCCTCGATGGCTCAGCCCAGATTCTGGCGTTTCACCCGTCACGTCGGGTCAGGCGGCTCCGTGGGCCTACGCCCGCTCCGATGATCGACCGGCAGCGAGAATCTGACAGAGTCGTCTAGGCCCCTTTGACTCCTTCACGCGTTTGATTAAGGCCCCTGACGTGGGTATTAGAAGCGGGAGCCTTTTCGCATGGTGGACACCCTGAACGCCCCCCTGCTGGAAACGGTCGCCCCCAACCTGCTCCCCGAGCTCAAGGCGTACCTCGATCGGCATCGGTCGGACCTCGTCCGCATGCTCGACACGGAAGGGGAGGCGGGTGTCTCGCTCGGCTGCCGTCACGCCAAGATCATGGACGGCCTGCTGACCGCGCTCTACCCGGCGGCGTTCGCGACGATGAAGCAGCAGAAACGGTGGTCACCGGTTTTGCTGGCGGCCGTCGGCGGCTACGGGCGGGGCGTGGTGGGGCTGAAGAGCGATCTCGACGTGCGCATTCTGACGACGCAGTCCCCGGAATGTGCGGGACCGATTGCCGAAGCGCTTCTCTATCCGCTCTGGGATGCGGGCGTCAGCATCGGGCACCAAGTGGTGAGCGTTGCCGATGCCCTCGAAACCGCGCGTGCCGATCTGCCGACGGCGACCGCGCTGCTCGATTGGCGGGCGATTGCCGGTGACGTGAGCGCCGGACAGCTGCTGGAAGAACGCGCGTTCGGCGGCATTTTCAGCGAAGGGGAGCTGCACACCTTCCTGGCGCGGCTCGACATCGAGGTGGGGGAGCGCCATCAGCGCTTCGGCGCGTCGGTGTACCTGCTCGAGCCCGACGTCAAGAACGGGGCGGGGGGGCTGCGCGATCTCGACATCGCCCTCTGGGCGGCGCGCGCGCGCTGGAGGGTCAAGGGGGTGAGCGATCTCGTTCGCCTCGGCGTGCTCGTGCAGCGCGAGGCCAACGAAATCACGGTAGCGTGCGACTTTCTCTGGACCGTGCGCAACCACCTCCATCACCACGCCGGTCGCCGCAGTGACCGGCTCACCTTCGAAGAGCAGGAAACCATTGCCCGCGCCATGGGCTACCACGCGAAGGTAGGCAAGCTCTCCGACGACGCCGTCGACATCGCGGGGGCGATGGTGGAGACGTTCATGTCCGACTACTACCGGCATGCGCGCACCATCATGCGGGCGCGCGAACAGATCGTGGCGCGCGCCACGCCGTGCGTGGGTCGCAAACGCCCGCACGAAGAGGATATCGGGCACGGTCTCAAGATCTTCGACGGGCAGGTTACCCTGGCGGATCCCGGCGAGCTGACGGCCGATCCAGCCCTGTCGCTCCGCATCTACGCCGCGGCGATCGCCCGCTCGATGCCGGTCCTGCCCTTTGCGCGCGACGCCATCGCGCGCGTCGCTCGCGATCCGGCTTTCGGCGCGGCGCTGCGCGACAGCGCGGAGGCGGCCGCGCTGTTCGTCGAGCTCGTTTCCACGGCGCAAGAGACGCGCTTGCGCGACGGCTCGGTGCTGGCGGACATGCACGACGTGGGGCTGCTCACCGCGATGATCCCCGAGTTTTCACCGGTCGTCGGGCGCGTGCACCACGACCTCTATCACGTCTATACCGTCGATGTTCACTCCGTCGCCGCGGTCGATCGCCTGCGGGCGCTCGTCCGCGGCGACATCGCCAACGAGTACCCGCTCGCCTGCCGGCTCGCGGCGGAAGTGACACGCCCCGCCATCCTCTTCCTGGCGACGCTGCTGCACGACGTCGGCAAGGCCATCGGCGGCAAAGACCACTCGCGGCGCGGCGCGGAGATGGCGCGCGGCATCCTTGCGCGTTTGCGCCTTACCCCCGAAGACATCGAGGAGGGCTGCCATCTCGTCCTGCAACATCTTCTCATGTACCACGTCGCTACCCGCCGCGACCTCGACGACGCTGCGACCGTGACCGAGTTCGCGCGCGAAGTGAAGGGGCGCGAGGGACTGCGCGATCTCTACCTTCTCACCATCGCCGATCTGTCCACCACCAGTCCGACTTCGCTCACCACCTGGAAGGCGCGGATGCTGGACGACCTCTTGCTCGCGACCGATGCGCGCCTCTCCGGTCAACCGAAGGAAGAGGGCCGCGCCATGCGGGTCGTCGAGCAAGTGCGCACGGAGTGGAAAGACGTCGCCACGCTGCCGTTTTTGGATGCTTTCATGACCAGCATGCCGGAGCGCTACCTGCTCTCCAATTCGCCCGCGGAAATCGCTGCCCACGCGGCGCTGGCGCGCAAAGCCGAGGGGCAAGCGGTCGTGGCCGGGCTCGTCCCGTCCCGTTACGCGGAGGCCGCCGAGCTCTGCATCATTGCCGCCGATCGCCCTGGGCTGCTCGCCGCTTTGACGGCGGCGGTGGCCGCGAGCCGCCTCGAAGTGCACAAGGCGGAGATTCACTCGCGCACCGTGCCCGACGGCACGGTCCAAGCCGTCGACCTCTTTTGGGTGCGCCACCGCGTCGACGGCGCGGCCGGGGCCCCCAAGGCCATGGCCAAGCTCGAACGCGAACTTCGCGCCGTCTTGACGGGCAAAGCGACCCCGCGCGATCTCGGCGGGACGCGCGTTTCTTCTCCTTGGACGGAGCGTCCCGCGCCCGCGGTCACCACCAAGGTCGCCATCGACAACCGCGCTTCCGCGCAGCAGACGGTCATCGAGGTCGTGACCCGCGATCGCCCCGGCCTGCTCTTCGCGCTGGCCGATGCCCTGCATGGGCTGGGGCTCTCGATCGCGGTCGCCAAGATCAACACCGAAGGCAATCGGGTCGCTGACGTATTTTACGTGACCGAGACTGGCGGATCGAAAATCGATCCCGGCCCTCGCACGCACGAAGTACGGGCGCGTCTTCTGCGCGTGCTCGAAGACCTCGCCAAGCAGGGGAGACACGGATGAAGACGGCGCTCGGTATCGGTTCCACGGCTCTTTGGCTGACCTTTGCGGCGTGCGGAGGCAGCGCACCGCCACCGCAAGACCCGGCCCCCGCGTCGCCCACGCTGCCCCCCAGCATGGGCGGTGCATCTCCAGCGGACTCTTCGTCCGCCGCGACGTCTCCGCCGTCCGACAAGGGAGGCCCGGAGGTCGATCGCGCGATCGCCGCCATCAAAGCCAACGACTTTCGCAGCGCCAAGGCGGCGCTCGAGCAAGCCCTGCAAAAGAACCCCAAGAACGGCATGGCGTCCTACTACATGGGCGTCGCGCTCGAGAACCTCGGCGACAAGGGTGGCGCCGAGCAGGAATACAAGAACGCCATGACCAACGCGCCCGATGTCGCCGAAGCGGCGATCAACCTCGGCGCGATTTACCTCGATGGCAAACGTTGGGACGACGCCATCGGCGTCACGCAAAAAGGGCTCGCCAAGCGCCCCGACGATCCGGCGCTACATGCCAACATGGCCTTCGCCTTGCGAGGCAAGGGGGACAAAACCGGCGCTTCTGCCGAATACGAGCGCGCCATCAAGGTCGTCGGCGACAACGCCGAGCTCCGCTTCGCCTACGGCACCCTCTTGCTCGAAATGGACAACAAACCCAAGGCGGCCAGCGAGCTCAAAGGGGCGCTCGCCGCCGCCGGATCCAACCGCGCGCTGCTCGCCTCCATCGGACGAGCGCTCGGTTCGGCGGGCGCGTTCGCGGAGTGTATCTCCGCGCTCGACAAGGCCATCACGGCCGGCGACGACGTCGAGCTACGCGTTCGGCGCGGTCTCTGCCGGCATTCGCTCAAAGACGAGAGCGGCGCCAAGTCCGACTTCGAAGCCGCCACGAAGCTCGACCCCAAGTTCGGTCCGGCCCACTACTACTATGGCGAATCGCTGCTCGCCTCGGGCAACGCCGCCCAGGCCGCCAAGGAGTTCGACGCGGCGGCCACCGCGGCGCCGCAGAGCGAGCTCGGAAAAAAGGCGAAAGCACAAGCGGAAGCCGCGCGCAAAGCCGCCAAAAAGGGCGGCAAATAGGCTCTCCGATCGCTGTCGGCGCGGTCGATCGCGAGGCGGGCAGAATTTAGTCAGGCCGTCAGGGAACGGTCGCGTTCGCGTTCGCGGTCGGCGTAAAGACGGCAGGTCGCCGAATCGGCCGCCGCGCTACTTGAAAATCACGTCCAAGATCCGATCGAGCTCGTCGAGCGACGCATAGCGGATCGCGATTTCCCCTTTGCCCGACGCGTCCGCAATCTGGACCCGGGTGCCGAGGTGCCGCGCCAGACGCTCTTCGAGATCGCGCACCGACGCGCTCTTCTTGGCCGGCGCCTCTTGGCTCCGCCCGCCGGCCTTGGTCGACCGCACGAGCCGTTCGGTCTCGCGCACCGAGAGCCCCCCGCGCGCCACTTTCTCGGCGAGCCGCTCCATCGTCTCGCCGCTTGCCGCGCCGAGAAGGGCCCGCGCGTGACCCTCGGAAAGCGTCCCCTCGATCACCATCCGCCGAACCTTGGGCGGCAATTTCAGGAGCCGCAGACTGTTGGCGATGGTCGTCCGATCCTTACCGATGCGGTTAGCGAGCACTTCCTGGGTGTAGCTGTGATCGCGGATCAGCCGGTCCATGGCCTCGGCGAGCTCGAGCGGATTCAAATCTTCGCGCTGGATGTTCTCGATGAGCGCCAGCTCGAAGGTGTCCGTCGGGGTGACGTCTTTCACCACCACGAGGAGCTCGTGGAGCCCCGCCTTTTGCGCCGCGCGCCACCGCCGCTCACCGGCGATGATCTCGTAGCTGTCCATTCCCCCCGTCACCGTGCCGGCCGCGCGACGCACGATGAGGGGCTCGAGCACCCCGTGTTCCCGGATCGACTGCGCCAGCTCTTCGAGCCGCGCGTCGTCGAAGTGCTGTCGCGGCTGCCCCTTTTGCGGGACGAGGCGCTCGATGGGGCAGGTAAATACCTGCTCTTTGCCCCCCCCCATGACGACGGTCGCCTCCGGCAAGAGGGCGTCGAGCCCGCGCCCGAGCGCGCGCCGTTTCTCGGTCACCGTCATCGCTCGGCCGCCTCGATGACCTCGCGCGCGAGCGAAAGGTAGCCTTGCGCGCCCTTCGACTGCGCGTCGTAGAGGAGGATCGGCAGTCCGTGGCTCGGCGCTTCCGAGAGCCGCACGTTGCGCGGGATAATCGCGTCGAACACGTGAAAATGGCGCCGCACCTCGCCCGCCACTTCGTGCGACAAGTTGTTGCGCGGATCGAACATGGTCAGCACGATCCCTTCCACGGCGAGGCCGGGATTGTACGTCCCTTTCACGCGGTCGATGGTGGCCATCAAGTGGGTGAGCCCTTCGAGCGCGTAGTACTCGCACTGCAGCGGGACGATGACCCGGTCGGCGGCGACCAGCGCATTCAACGTCAAAAGGCCGAGCGACGGCGGGCAGTCGATGAAGACGTATTCGTAGCCCCCCTCGCTCGCGTCCTTGAGCCCCACCAGCAGCTTGCGCAGCCGCTCGGCCCGGTCGGAAAGCTCGACGAATTCGATCTCGGCCCCCGCCAAGTCTTGCGTCGCGGGGATGATGTCGAGGGTCGCGATATCGGTCTTGACGATCACCTCTTCCAGGGTGGCCTTGCCGATCAGGGCCTCGTAGAGGCTCCTTTTCAAGGTGCGGGGCTTGATGCCGACGCCGCTCGACGCATTTCCCTGCGGATCGGTATCGATGATGAGCGTTCGCTTCTCGGCCGCTGCCACGCTCGCCGCGAGATTGACCGCCGTCGTCGTCTTTCCGACGCCACCTTTTTGATTGGCGACGACGACGATTTTCGGGCGGGTTTGCATCATCTGGTTGCGGAGCGGAGGTTGGTAGCTCTTCAGGCACCGTACCTCAAGTTCCCCGTTTTCTTGGGTGTTCACCT